>NZ_JBXAHF010000002.1:0-992855 GCF_058794875.1 Afipia sp. GW823-FHT06G09 | reverse complement strand
AGGAACGCAGCGTCGCGGCTCGAACCAGTCAGGCCGACGATGTTGGTTGCGAACCCGTCGTCACCACCGAAAGCGGCACCGATGTGCACACCAGCGTAGAAGCCGGTCCAGTTATAGATCGGTGCAGGCGCATAAACCGGCGCCTTGGTGTAGGTGCGCGGCCCCATGTCAGCGGCGAATGACGCAGTTGAAGCAAGCAAAGCAGCCGAAAAAGCCGCGAGTGCGAAACGATGACCCATCTCTCTTCTCCCCATGTTGAGTTGGGCGGACCCTATTGGCCCCCCAGTTAATGAGAAATGTACAGCGGGCCGGATCGGTTCCTGCGTACGGAGCGTGCCATTGCTTTCTCTTCTGACGTGACAAAAAAGACACGGAGCGGGTCGACTTCGAAACGAATGGTTAAGCATAACGTGGGGCACGCCCTTGCGACACGGGCGCGCGGGTCCCTTCAGCAGCAGCGATCACACCGTGCCGGAAGCCGGTTTCCTGCCGCAAGCCCACCCAGCCGTTGCGCAAGGTTCGAACGCGCGCGATAACCATGGGGAACTGCCCGTGACAGCATTCACCGCATCCGGGGAGAGCATCAAATGACGCTCGATTTGGTGACACGCCAACCTTCAACACAGCCGGATTTTCCAAGGTTTGAAGCGGGAGCGCCCTGGTGGGGCGGTCACCTTCAAACCATCGCCAGTGCCCTGCCCGCCAGTCCGCGTGATCTCGATCCGTATCCAGGCGAGCGGCTATCCGCGCTCGTTCCGGACGGAACAGGAGACCGTCTGGTGGCAACGCTTCACCGTCCAGCTATCCCGGACACCAGACGCTGCGTGGTCATCCTGATTCATGGCGTGAGCGGCAGCGAAGACAGCAGCTATATTCTCCGCTCGGCGATTTACTTTCTGAACCTCGGCTATCCGGTGCTGCGCGCCAACCTGCGCGGCGCCGGCCCGTCGCGGCCGTTTTGCAAGCTTCAGTATAATGCCGGCACGACCGACGATCTGGTCCATCTGGTGTCTATGGTGCCGGCCGACTTACGGCCCAATGGAATCGCCGCGATGGGCTACTCCCTCGGCGCGAATGTGCTGATGAAGTTTCTGGGCGAGCAGAGATCATCGGTGCCCTTGAAGGCTGCCATCGCCGTATCGTCTCCCCTCGATCTGGCGGCGGTGTCACGCCGGCTCATGCGGTGGGACAACACGCTGTTTCAATACGCAATCCTGTCCCAGTTGAGGACGGAAAGCATCAAACCCGCCGCGGAGCTTTCAGAGCAGGAGCGGGATGCGGTACTCGGGACTCGCACCGTCTGGGACTTCGATCAGACCTTTACCGCTCCCCGTAACGGCTTTCGCGATGCTGAGGACTATTACACGCGTTCATCGTGCGCTGGATTTCTGGAACACATCGCGGTCCCGACACTGATGATCCATGCGGCCAACGATCCGATCGTCCCGAGCGAGGCCTATCTTCAGTACAGATGGGACAGAAATCCAAAACTGGTTCGCTTGCTTGCGCAATCCGGCGGACACTGCGGATTCCGCGGAGCCGATCGCCACGCCCACTGGCATGACGTGTGTGCCGCCCGATTTCTGCAGACCATCGAATAAATCTAGGCGAGATGCCCGGCGGCAGGTTTTCTGGCGGAGGGAGAGAGACTTAGATCGAACCGTCTCTGCGTAGACAATCGTAGTAGAACGCCTAGCAACGCAATTCCGCGACAAGCCGCTAAGCTTCTCCCGCCGTCCTGTAAATTGCAACGTAGTGAGAGTAGAGCAATTCCACTCCGAACAACAGGATCAACAATAGGCCTTGAAGCACGCTCAGTCAGGCTCGCCCAGCAGTCTTCCGGTTGATTTGTGAATGAAGTGCAGCCGCGTGCAGGCAGAACACAAGACTGCCTTGTACACTTGCTCCGCTTCAGGCTGCTCATCGTCAGGCATCCATGCCTGCACGTTAAGACCCGTCTGAGGGCACCGGTAAATCAAATTAGCCATCTCAAAATTGTGGATCAGACAATCCGGCCCAAGTTTGATCTATCTCAAGCCCTACCGACACTACAGATCAGCCATCGGTTCGAACGGTCGACGACTGATCTGAATCAAGGTTGAGTTCGGTCTCCGGCCTAGATTGGAGATATGTGGCAAAACATATCAACCGCGCCGCTCGAGCAGTATCTCGCAGTTGCAACCATTGATGATGAGGTGCACGCGATGACCTTTCCGTGCGTTCTGACGAACGACGGATGGCTGAACGCCGAGACGATGAGACGGCTTGAAATCTCGCCAACACATTGGCGTAAGTGGCCCGCCATGACCTATTTCTGCTGTTGCGGCTGAGGGACCACAGTCGCGGGATCGTCGCCAGATACAGGCCCGTTCAGTTCACTTCAAAGCCCGAACCTGCGCCATGCGCTCGACAAGGCCGCCACCAATTGATCGATGTGTTCGTCAGTGTGCAGCGGCGTGGGCGTGATGCGCAGCCGTTCTGTTCCGCGCGGAACAGTCGGATAGTTGATCGGCTGAATGTAGATGCCGAAATCATTGAGCAGGTAATCGCTGACGGCCTTGCATGTCTTCGCGTCTCCAACAGGAACAGGCACGATATGCGATCCGTTCCGCAGTTGTGGAAGTCCGTGGGCATCCAGCATCGACTTCAGGCGCGCGACGCGGTTCTGGTGCCGCGCTCTTTCCCGGCCCGATGCCTTCAGATGCCGGATGGCGGCCGTCGCAGCCGCGCAAACCGCCGGTGGCAGAGCGGTCGTGAAGATAAATCCCGGCGCATGGGAGCGGACGGCATCGACGAGCGCAGCGGAGCCGGCGATATATCCACCGAGACAGCCAAACGCTTTCGCCAGCGTCCCTTCGATCACATCAATGCGGGCGGACAGCCCCCGCTGCTCGCTGATGCCCCCGCCGCGCGGGCCATACATCCCGACGGCATGGACCTCATCGCAATACGTCATCGCGCCATAGCGCCCGGCCAGATCGCAGATCTCCTCGATGGGAGCGATGTCCCCATCCATCGAATAGAGACTTTCGAACACGATGAGCTTCGGCCGTTGCCTGCCCGCCGCCCTCAGAAGCTGTTCGAGATGATCGAGGTCGTTGTGACGGAATATCTGCTTCTCGCAATTCGATTGGTGAATCCCCTCGATCATCGAATTGTGGTTGGACGCATCCGACAGGATCAGACAGCCGGGCAGCAGCTTTGCAATGGTCGGGATCCCCGTCTGATTGGAAACATAGCCCGATGTAAATACGAGGGCCGCCTTCTTCCCGTGCAGGTCGGCCAGCTCCGCTTCAAGCTCGACCAACGGATGATTGGTGCCGCCGATATTTCGGGTGCCTCCGGCTCCGGTGCCCATGCGCTTCGCGGTCTCAATCATCGCTCCGACGACAGAAGCATTCTGGCTCATCCCGAGATAGTCATTCGAACACCACAGCACGATCTTGCGAGGCCCCGTTGCTGAATGCCAGATGGCGTGAGGATATTCGCCTGCGACACGCTCGATGTCGGCAAACACCCGGTAGCGTTGTTCTTCGTGAAGCCGGCGGAGTGATGCCTTGAAGAGAGCTTCGTAATCGGTCGTCCCGGCCTGCTTGACGACGTCGCAAAATTTCACAGACGGCTGCGCCTGCGGCTTTAGTGCAAACGCCGAATTTGCGAGCGACATCGTTGTGACCTCTCTTGTGCTGAACCACAGGATGCCGCAGCCCGGAGCCTGTCTTCTTGATGCACATCAAGGCCTTTCGAAGCCAATCAGCTCAACCTCCAACAAGGCTGCTTGCCGCAGCCGATTGTCATGGAGGCTGTCGTATGTCGCGCAACGTGGGTATGGCGGATCGAATGGTCCGTATCGTGGTGGGGCTTGCACTGATCGCGTTCGCGCTTCGCAACGGCCTTCCGATCAAAGGCTGGGACTGGGCCGGGCTGATCGGATTCGTGCCGTTGCTTACGGGACTTTTTGCGACCTGCCCGGCTTACAGCCTGATCGGCTATTCAAGCTGCGAAAAGCGCAGGTAGCCCTCCGGCGATCTCACGGCTAAAATCCGCTAAACCTTATGAGGGCGGCAGAGGCGGCTCGTCGTCGGCAATCGCGCGCCATCCAGCGCCGTCGAGATCATCGTACTGTCCGCTCCTGAGCGACCACAGGAAACCCAGGAGACCGATGAGGCCGAGCGCCAGAGCGAGCGGCACGAGATAAGCGAGAACTTCCATCACGTCATCTCCGGCGCGGCGCGGCGTGCGCGCAGCGAGTTCAGCATGACCAGGATCGACGATCCCGACATGGCCGCCGCGGCAACCAGCGGCGTTGCGTATCCCGCGATCGCGATCGGAACAGCCAGAACATTGTAGCCGATCGCCAGCGCCAGATTTTGCCGCATCAGTTGCAGCGCCTTGCGTGAGAAATCGACGGCGGCCAGCACCGGAACAAGATCCTTGCCCAGAAAGATCATGTCCGCAGCCGCCTGGCTGAGATGGGTCGCACTCACCGGCGACATCGAAACCGATGCTGCCGCAAGCGCCGGTGCATCGTTCAGGCCGTCACCGACCATCATGACCGTGCGGCCGCGCCGCTTCAGGTCTTCGATATAAGCAATCTTGTCGGTCGGCGTGAGACCCGCACGCCACGCAATGATCCCCAAGGCCGTCGCGGCATGCTTTACGGCAGGCTCTCTGTCGCCGGAGAGAATTTCGACTGCAACGCCGCGTTTGACGAGGCTGCGTATCGTAGCTGCCGCATCCGGCCGAAGCTGTTGCCGCACAGCGAAAACGTATCGCTCCTGCCCCCTGCTGAAAGCGACCACGGAAATCTCCGGATCCGTGCTCAGGATCTCGTTCGCCATCCGGTCTGCGTTGCAGAACGACGGCCGGCCGAGCCTGAGTTCGACTCCATCGATCAGACCTCTCACGCCCTGCCCCGGTTCTTCCACGATTCCTTCCAGCGGAGACGTCGCTCTCGACGCGCGAGCGACTGCTGCCGCAACCGGATGATGGCTGGCCAGAGCCAACCGTCCCGCCAGTTGAAGGACATCCGCCGGAATAGCAGTGACATTCACCACGTCGAGTTCAGGCAAGGTCAGCGTGCCCGTTTTGTCGAAGACGACCGTATCGACGTCAGCGACGCGCTCCACCGCATCGCCGGAATTGAGCAGGACACCGGCGCGAAAAAGCGCACCCGCCACGATCGTTTGCACCGTCGGGATCGCCAGGCCGAGCGCACATGGACAGGTAATAATAAGAACCGCGATCGCGGTGACGATTGCATCATGCCAGCTCGCGCCGAGCGCAACCCATCCCAGCATTGTGAGCAGCGCTGTCGCGTGCACCACCGGCGCATAGAGCCGTGACGCCCGGTCGGCCAGTTGCACATAGCGCGAGCGGGCCTGCAGCGCGTTTTCAAGCAGCCGGGAGATCTCCGACAGCAGCGTTCCTTCCGCTGCCGCCCCGACCCGGACGCGCAGCGTGCCTGAAATATTCATTGTCCCCGCATAAACCGCAGTGCCGGCCTCCGCCGCGACATACCGTGTCTCACCCGTGATCAGGCTCTGGTCGATTTCCGATCTCCCATCGATGACCTTGCCGTCGATGGCGCATCGTTCGCCTGGACGCAGAAGCACGATGTCGCCGGGAACGACGGCCGCAACAGGCACTTCACTGATCTCGGTCGGAGATACGAACTTGGTCGCGGTCTCGGCCTTCAGCGCCGCAAGATTTCCGGCGACGGCTCGCGTGCGGCGCCGCATGTTCTGATCGAGATAGCGGCCCGCGAGCAGAAAGGTGAGAAGCATGATGGCCGCATCGAAATAGGCATGTTCGGCATGATGAATCGTCTCGACGATCGACATGCCGAGCGCCAGCACGACGCCGATACTGATGGGAACATCCATATTGACGCCGCGCGAGCGAAGCGCGGTATATGCCGAGCGGAAGAACGGCTGGCCGGCATAGGCTGCGGCTGGCAGGGCGATCAGGGCCGACAGCCAGTGGAAGAAATCACGCTGCTCCGGAATCATATCGGTGACGTTGCCCGACCACACCGGAATCGACAGCATCATCACATTCATGGTGGCGAAGGCCGCCACGCCAAGGCAGCGCAGCAGAAATCGCGACTGCTCGGCCTCAACCACTTCCGCCCGGACCGGCTCAAACGGATAAGCCTTGTATCCGAGCGCCGCGAGACGATCGACAAACTGCGCCGGATCAAGTGCCCCCTTCTTCCACTCCACCGCCAGACGGCGGTCGGTCAGGTTGACCCGCGCGAGGGTCACGTCCGGAATGGCGGACAGTCCGCGCTCGATTTTCATCATGCAGCCGGCGCAACTGACACCCTCAACCGCAAGATCGAGATGGGCAAGACCTGAGCCAAGATCCTTGACGTAGTACGAGAAGTCCCGGTTGAGAGCCATGACGCCTCCTCAATCGCTCAGCATGACGTGATTTCGCGACCTGAATACGCGCTTGCCGCCCGTGTCGCCCTCAAGCACGAGATTCCACTGACCCGTGAGAACTCCTTCGGCGCTTCCCTTGTAGATGCCGGTTTCAACTTCCGTCAGGGCTATGGTCCGGTCTGCCCGCTTGTCGGCGGGGCGCTCCAGACGAGCGGAAAAATCCAGCCCGGTTAGCGGCGCGCCCTTGCTGTCGTGCGCCACGATGCGAACGCTGGCGCTATTGGCGGGTCCGCGCGCGACATGCGCCTCGACCCGCCAACGGCGCGTATCCTGCTCGTGCGCGGTCTGAATTTCGCGTTCATAGGCCAGGCTTGCACGATACGCACTGTCCACATCGGTTCCGGACATTGTATCGATCGCGAACCGCATCATCAGCAAGTTGACCCCAATCACCACCCCGAAGAAGGCGACGAGCATGACAAATACAGCACGTCCCGTGAGAGGCTTTCCTAGAGTGGTCGAGCTGTTCATAAGACCATCCATTCGCGATTCATGGCGTAACAAAATTGTCTGTCGCGGACGCCGCCTCACCGAGGCCGATATCGGTGACTCGGAATGTCAGCGGCGTTGATTTTGGAAGCTCGCTGGCCGGCTTGGCTGTGACGAGAACACGCAGCTCAGTCGTCCGATCGCGCCCCAGCACGATCGCCGGCCTGTCCGGTGTGATCGAATCCACCCCGACCACATGAGCCACCGCGCCGCTCACGCCCTCGACATCGATCGCGATCGTCCGATCGAAGCCACGCTTGTTCAGCAGGCGCACGGTGTACGCATTGCGGATCGAACCATCGCTCAGCTTGACGGCGATGGGATTGCGATCATGCAGCACGTTGATGTCGAGCAGCGAGCGCGTCAGAAGCGCGTACAGCATGATACTTCCGACACCGGCGATCAGGGCGGCATAGACAATGGTCCTCGGCCGAATGAGCTTGAATATCTCGGACTTGCCCGCCAGCCGACGCTGGATGTTGATATCGTTGTCATAGCCGATCAGGCGGGTCGGCCTGCCGATCTTGGTCATCACGGTATCGCATGCGTCGATGCAAAGACCGCACTGGATGCAACCCAGTTGCGCGCCGTCCCGGATGTCGATTCCGGTCGGGCACACTGCGACGCACTGCCGGCAATCGATGCAGTCGCCGACCGTCTCACCATGAGCCCGCCGCTCCAGCGCTTTCTTCAGCGACGTCCGCTCCTCGCCCCGGTCGTACTTGTAGGTGACGTTGAGCGCCCATTCGTCGGTCAGGGCCGCCTGAATTCGCGGCCACGGGCACATGTAGACGCAGACCTGCTCGCGCATGAAACCGGCGAGCACATAAGTCGTGAATGTCAGGATGACGATCCAGACATAGGCCAGCATTGGCGCCTGAAAGGTCACGAGTTCCTTCACAAGCGTGGGAGCATCGTTGAAGTAAAGGACCCAGGCTCCGCCGGTCCACCAGGCGATCATGATCCAGATCGAATGCTTCAGCACGATTTCGGAATAACGCTGGAGCGTATAGCCCTCGGCGTCCTTTTTCATACGCTCGCGGCGATCTCCCTCGATGAGACGCTCGACCGCGTAAAACAGATCGGTCCAGACCGTTTGCGGGCACAGATAGCCGCACCAGATGCGACCGCCCACCGCGTTCATCAGGAACAGCGTCAGGGCGGCGAGGATCAGAAGACCGGTGAAGTAGTAGACCTCCTGCGGCCACAGCTCGATGAAAAAGAAATAGAAGCGGCTGTTCGGCAAATCCACCAGCACCGCCTGGCTCGGTGCGCCCACGCCACGATTCCAGCGGATGAACGGCAGAAAGTAATAGATGCCGAGGCAAACAGCCATCAGCTTCCATTTGATGCTGCGGAAAGTTCCCGAGACGCTTTGCGGATAGACCTTCTTATGCGCCGCATATAGCGGCCCATAGTCATCGGGTTCCAGATCGTCAGGTGTGGTGATCTTGTTCATGAAGGATGGATCTCGCGCTATCACTCACGATAGACGTGACCGCTCCAACGCTATTGATCCAACTCAAGCCGGACCCGGATAGCCACGATGCGGCCGGAACGCATTATTTTCCGCCGCCGAGCGAATGGACGTAAACCGCCAGGGCCTTGATCGTTGCTGGATCGAGGCGGCCGGTCCATGCCGGCATGACGCCAGCCCGGCCGTTGGTGATGGTCTCGACAATGGTCTGCTCGTCCGATCCATAAAGCCAGATCTTGTCGGTGAGATCAGGCGCGCCCTGCTCGATGTTACCCTTGGCATTATCGCCATGACACGCTGCGCAATTTTCCGCGAAGATCTTTCGTCCCGCGCCGCTGTCAAAACTTTTTGACGTGGACAGGCCCGACAGAGACCTCACATAGTTTGCGACCGTGACAATCTGATCCTGCTTCAGGATGCCATCCTTGCCGAAAGCAAGCATCGCTCCCTCGTGGGACTTGGCATGGCCAGACCGCACGCCGAACTCGATGGTTTTGCCGATCTGGTCGAGCGATCCGCCCCATAGCCATTCGTCGTCGTTCAGATTCGGGTAGCCTTTTGCCCCCGCTCCACCGCTGCCATGACAAGGCGCGCAATTGTCGCCGAATACCGCCTTGCCCCGTGCACGCGCCAACGCAAGCAGCGCCGGGTCCTTCTCGATATCCGCCAAAGGCGTGGCATTGAGAGTGACCATCTTGCCGCCGCGAAGTTTCTCGAGGTTCGCAAGCTCGACGGCGACATCTGCGCGCGACGAATACCGGATGACACCGGTGGTGTAACTCTGAACCAGCGGCCATGCCGGGTAAACGATCCAGTAGCCGACCGACCATGCGATGGTCGCGTAAAATGTGATGATCCACCACCGCGGCAGCGGGGTGTTCAACTCCTTGATCCCGTCCCACTGATGGCCGGTTGTTGCGGTGCCGGTTACGGAATCAATCTCGTCCTTGTGGTCGGTCATGAGCCGTCAGTCCTCTCGCAACGGAAGTCTCGACGCCGCATCGAACATCGCCTTGTTGCGAGGCCACAATGCGTAGACGACGATAGCGAAAAAGATGCCGACGAATATGGGCGTCCACCAGGTCACGACGAAACCCGAGACGGCGTTCTGGACGGTAAGGATCGCTTTCATATCCCGGCTTCCTAGCGAAGGTTTGCTTTTTCGTCGTACAGCTTGAAATCCACAAGCGTCCCGAGCATCTGCAGATAGGCCACCAGCGCATCCATCTCTGTTGGATTCCCCGGCCTGCCGTCGAAATTTCTCGCAATCGCCTTCGGATAACGCTTGACCAGTGCGTCGACGTCACCGTTATCCGGATCGGCCTGCGCCTTGAGGTCCGCAGCCGCATTGGCGATCTGATCGTCCGAATACGGCACGCCCACCGTGCGGTTGGCACGGAGGTGACCGGCAATGGTCCCCGCGTCGATCTCGGTCTCCGAAAGAAACGGATAGCCCGGCATCACCGACTGCGGCACGATGGCGCGCGGATTCACCAGATGCGTGACGTGCCACTCATCGGAGTACTTTGCACCGACGCGCGCGAGATCCGGACCAGTCCGCTTGGAGCCCCACTGAAACGGATGATCGTACATGCTCTCGGCCGCGAGCGAATAATGCCCGTAGCGTTCGACTTCATCGCGCAGCGGCCGGATCATCTGCGAGTGGCAGAGATAACAGCCTTCGCGGACATAGATATTGCGCCCGGCCAGTTCGAGAGGTGTGTAGGGCCGCATGCCTTCGACCTTCTCGATCGTGCTTTTCAGGTAGAACAACGGCGTTATCTCAACAAGACCGCCGATCGCGATAACCGCCAGAATGCCTATGATGAGAACGACCGAATTCTTCTCGAAGATCTGATGACGTTTCCAGAGTGACATGCGCTCGCTCCTCACTCTGCAAACTGAAGAGCGGGCGTAGGTGCGGTTTCCGAAGCCTCGCCAACACGCACCGTCATCCAGAGATTGTAGGCCATGATCAGCGACCCGATCAGGAACAGGGCGCCGCCCGCAGCCCGGATGATGTAGAACGGGTGCATCGCCTCGACGGTTTCGATGAAGGAATATTCAAGGAAACCGAGCGACGTATAGGCGCGCCACATCAGACCCTGAAGAATGCCCGACACCCACATCGCGGAGATGTACAAGACGATGCCGATCGTCGCGATCCAGAAGTGCCAGTTGACGAGTTTAAGGCTGTAAAGTCCCTTGCGATTCCACAGCCATGGCACGAGGCAGTAAAGCGCGCCGAACGAAACGAACCCGACCCAGCCGAGCGCGCCGGAATGAACGTGGCCGATGGTCCAGTCTGTGTAGTGGCTGAGCGAATTCACGACCTTGACCGACATCAGCGGCCCCTCAAACGTGGCCATGCCGTAGAAGGCAACGGAAACCACCAGCATTCGCAGAACGGGATCCGTTCGCAGCTTGTCCCAGGCGCCGGACAGGGTCATCAGACCGTTGATCATGCCGCCCCACGACGGCATCCACAGCATGATGGAGAACGTCATGCCGAGCGTCTGCGCCCAATCCGGCAATGCCGTGTAATGCAGGTGATGCGGGCCGGCCCAGATATAGAGGAAAATGATCGCCCAGAAGTGGATGATCGAAAGGCGGTAGGAGTAGACCGGCCGCTCCGCGCGCTTCGGAATGAAATAGTACATGATGGCGAGGAAGCCAGCGGTCAGGAAGAACCCGACCGCGTTGTGGCCGTACCACCACTGAAACATTGCATCCTGTACGCCGCCCCATGCGATGTACGACTTCGAACCGAACAACGATACCGGCACACCGGGATTGTTGCCGAGATGAAGCACGGCGATCGTGACGATGAATGCGAGATAGAACCAGTTCGCGACGAAGATGTGCGGCTCCTTGCGCTTGATCAGCGTCGCGACAAATACCAGTAGGTAAGTCACCCACACGACCGTCAACAGAAGGTCGGCGTACCATTCAGGCTCGGCATACTCCTTCGACTGGGTCACCCCGAGCAGATAACCGGTGCCGGCGATCAGAATGAAGAAATTGTATCCGAGCACGACGCACCAGGGAGCGAGATCTCCCGCAAGCCGCACACGGCACGTTTTCTGAACCACATAGAAAGACGTCGCGATCAGAACATTACCGCCAAAGGCGAAGATGACCGCCGAAGTATGCAACGGCCTGAGCCGTCCGAAGGTTGTCCAGGGCAGATCAAAGTTCAATGCCGGCCAGGCTAGTTGCGAGGCGATGAGCAGTCCGACGGCGAATCCGGCGATGCCCCAGAACACCGCCATGACCGACGCGAACTTGATCGGTCCAAGATTGTAATTCGGCCGGCCGCCGATCTCCTGCGGTGGCAGAGACGCCGGTCTGTCGAAGTAGCGATTGAGAATCGCGAATGTGGCGATCAGACTCGCCGCCATACTCACGTTGGCATGAAATGCAAATGCCGCATCTTCGGCTTTCGCCGCTGCGAGCAGACAGACGAACGCGGACACCGCAAAAAAGGCAGCAAGGCTGCCTTCTCCAAGGGTCATCCACTTGATCTCTTTTGGCCGGTTCATGATTGAATTTCTCGGTGCTTTGTCCGCATCATCAATCATGACTTTGCGGCGAGAGATTTGATCGAGATCAACCCACGCATTCTTGTTTGACCGGGCTAGTTCTTGCCGCCGGCCACGCGCGGCGCGGCGTTCGCGTCGCCTATTGCCCGAAGAGCTTCCAGAGTCTCGGTATTAGGGCAGTACTCTGAGTGACCGGACTTGTGCTGCAAGAAATCGTTCGTGCATCGCTTCGTCGAGGCGCAACTGGCGCAAACACGATAGAGATCGCCGAACTCCCTGGGATGCTTGTCTTGCAGGAGCTTTTCGGACAACCCCATTTCGGCGAGCCGCTGCGTCAGCAGCTCTTGAACGTGAACATCGCTCTTCGCCAGCGTTAAAAGATCGGAAACGGATACACCGAAGTCTCTGGCAATCCTTCTGATCTCATCGGGCTCAAGCTCCTGCAATTCGTTGGATCGGCTGAATTGCCGCGAGAATTTCTTCGCCCATGAGACGATATGACCAATCATGGGGACAGTTTCGAGACGTCCGGGTCGCCGCTCCATCGAGACCTCCTGCATCTGATGAAATTCTTCCGCGGGCCGCGACATCGCAGAGCCGCTGCAAATTTTCATAACCGGCCGGTTCAGAACGCCCTTCGCCGGGGCTTTGCGACATCGTTCTTCAGACGATGGGGTCTGGTCTGAAAGTCCGCCCACATCAGGACGGCACCGAACGCCACGAACATCACCAGAATGATCGCCGACAGAATTATTGCATTGGTGGGCATAACCGCTCTCCCATTTTGGCTGGGCGCAGCGTGCAGCATCGGATCGAGGGGGTCTTTGATGCGGATCAAATCCGCACAGGCCATCGGCGGAATCTACAACCCCGTGGCAAAACCGGGATAGCGAGGGATCAGGCGGCAGCCAGTGCTTCGGCCCGGCTTGTATCTATCAGGCGAATACCTCCGGGAACGATGACGATGACACCGTCGCGCTCCAGCTTGGTCAGGGTCCGACTGACCGTTTCGACGGTCAGACCAAGATAGTCCGCAATATCCTGCCTGCTCATGGGCAGGTAGACCGTCTTGGCCGCGCGGCCGATCCTCTGCAGCCTGTTTCGCCAGCCAATGAGAAAGGCTGCGACTTTTTCCTCGGCAGATCGCCGTCCAAGCGAGACCATGTGGTCCTGCGCCAATATAAGCTCTTGCCGCGCAAAATCATTCATCCGCTGCAAGATGCGCGGGTTGCTCTCCACGAAGCGGGCAAAAGGCTCTTTCATGAACCGACAGACCATGACCGGCCCGATCGCATCCGCCGAGAAGCCGTAACAACCATCCGGCGCAACTCCGATGAAATCGCCCGGGAGCGCGAATCCAACAATTTGACGCCTGCCGTCGGGTAACAACTTGGACAGACGCACCGTTCCTTCCGACACATTGTAAGCCGCATCTGAATGATCGCCCTCCGAGAACAGCGGCGTCCGGGAACTCAACCGCACGCGCTGTGACAGCCTTGCCAGCTCTCGGAGCTCTGTTTCATCGAGCGCACCGCAGATGCTGAGCGAACGGATGGCACACAGGAGGCAGCCTGCAAGATCGCTGTCCAGACGGCTTGGAGATACGCGATCACACATCAGTAAATCTCGCCTTCGCAACAAATTCCGCCAGGCCGCCAAGCGGCCCGCAAAAGCAACCATAACGACTTTGACGGTGACGGATTGATGCAAATCAATGCGAGAAGGGAGGATTCCCGCAGGATCGATATGCAAACCCGCGCCTCACACCGAAACATCGACGATGCGATATCTTTACGGCTGCCTCGCGATGGCCATCATTTTAGCGGCACCGGCCGAAGCAGCGTCCCCCGGCGAACAGCGTGGGTTCGTTTTCGCGAAGACATACTGCGCGCGGTGTCACGCCATCGATCGGTTCAGTCCAAGTCCGTTGAAGATTGCTCCTCCATTCCGCGATCTTCACCGGCGCTACAAGATCGAGACGCTGGCAGAGGCTTTTGCGGAGGGGATTTACACCGGTCACCCGACCATGCCCGCCTTTCAGCTCGATCCAGACCATATCAACGACCTTCTCGCCTTCATGAAGAGCCTGGAATAGTCATTTGCCGGCTCTCCTCGTCCATCGCGAGTAAACTCTTGGGACAGCAGACGGAAAGACTTACGACATGAGCCAAGCAAAGCCCCGGCGAATTTTGAACGCAAGCCTGCCATCGAGCTTTCGCCAGATCAGGCTCGAACTCGCGCGGGAGGCGGAGCACCCCTTTGGCGATTCGGGAATAGCTTACGTGCTTGTCGGACCATTGGATTCCTCGGGTCGGCTCGATCCAAGGATGTGGCGCCAGCATCGCGAAGCCTGCCGGGTCGCGCGGTTTCGACCGGGAAAGCCTGATGATCTCGGCCATCTCGTTCACCGCGCCGGCGGCCACTGGGCATTCCACTACGATATCTCCGGCAACCACGACGATGAGGCGGGGTATCATTTCGCGGATGAAAAGTTCGTTCCGGGAGAGTACGTCTCCATCACGGACGAAGGCCACACTCATACCTATCGCGTTGTATCGGTTGTTCCGCTCTAGCCAACTGACAGTTTAGCCGTCTGCGCCGGTGCACCGCTTTAACGATTTCATGACATCCTCTCGGGAAACGATGCCGATCAGCCTCTCCGCATCGATCACGGGGATGCTTCTGACGCGATGTTCGACCATGAGCTGCAAAACTCGCGTGAGCTTTGTTTCCGCGCCAACATAGATGAACGTTGGCTTCATGACATCGGCAACGACTGTGCTCATGAGATCGTCGTAATGCGGCACTATTTGCGCCGGCGTAAATGCAAAGCACTTCAGAAAATCCAGCTTGGTCACCAGCCCGACAGCGTGGGCGCCCTCGACAACCGGATAGGCATTGAAGTCATCGCGCTCGAACAGCAGCAATAACGCTCGCATGGTCAGGTCCCGCGTCACCGTCTTCACGGAGCGCGTCATGCAATCGGCAGCCGTTTCCTCAAGAAATTTGTACAAAGAAGCATTCCGGAATTTTGCAACGACAATGAACGATCAAAGGCAGCTTGCGCCGCCGTCAAACCCTTTGACCGCAAATCCGGAGGGCGTGATTTGATCAGGATCAATGGCAAGCGATCCGACGGCTCTCTACAAGATGGATCAGGCCGGACAGGCAGCCGGGTCCCACCTCTGCCGTTCGGTTGATCGAAATCAACACGGACTACCATGACGCGAGTTAGCGTTTCTCCATTGGGAGAAACCGCATGCATATTTCAGACATTGCTCTCGAGTGTTCACGGCGTTGCGCGCAACTTGCCTTGAAATGCACCCACGAGGAGGTCGCTATTGAACTCAATGTTCTGGCCGTCCGGCTCATGGTCGCGGCCGTCAGAGATGCCGAATTGCTTGTCGACCAAACACAGGCCGGGGGCGGACAGCCACCCTTTCCGGCGACGGCCCTTGTCAGCAGTGAACCCAGCGCGGCCTGATCATCGCTGACATCGGGGCATCCGGATAAGAACACATACTAACGCGAGAGAACAATTATGCAGAATATCTGCCATGACGCGACTACTCAGCATGAGGATGATGTGTCGTCACAGCTAACGGAGATTGCCAACAGAGGTACAAAGCTCGCTCTCGACGCACAGAAACTGATTATCTATGAGATCATACAGGCCAATCAGGACGCGCTGGAGCAGGCCCGTTCAGGCGTAAGCATTACGCAGGAATTCATCTCAAAGATCGCTCAGGCGCATTCAGTCAAAGAGCTGACTGCCGCATTTCGAGACTGCGGCCATGAGCAGATGGACCGCCTTCATCGGAGCTATGAACATCTCTTTTTGCACGGCCACGAAATTTTTGAAGCTTCGACCGGTCTCGTTTTGGCCGCGCTTCGCGGCGAAGCCCCGACCAAGTCAATCGCCTAGACACAGCTCTCGCGGGCCATAAAAAAGCGCCCTGCGAGCTATTTTTCGGCCCTTCCAGTCCGCAGAACCTGGGTTCGGACTTGAGCAATGTCTCCAACTGGGCCAATACTCGGTTAATGGGTTCTTGCCGCGATTTCCTTTCTTGAGGCATGAGACCCGGCCCGGGATCTAGAGGCGACGGATCTTGACCAGAACCGATGAGGCACCGTCCGAGGGGCCCTTTCGTGATGAACATTTGTGGCTGGGTATCGACGGGTCCGGTATCGGCACTTGGGATCTCGATCTTTCAACCCGCAAATTGATCTGGTCCGCTGCTGCACGAGGCCTGCTCGGCGTTTCAGACGACCAACCTGTGAGCTACGAGTTTTTTCTCTCGCTGCTTGAACCTCAGGACCGCGAGCGCGCCGAACTCGCCGTGAAGCAATCTGTCGAAACCGGATGCAACCTGGATATTCAGTATCGGGTGCGCGGAACTCGCGATCGTAGTCACTGGGTTCGCACCCGCGGCAGCGTTGTCAGAAGCCATGACGGCACACCTCGCCATCTGAGTGGAATCATTCTCGATATCGACGATCAAAAGCAGGTTGAGGAGGCATTGAGGACGCGAGAAGGTCACCTTCGGTCCATCCTCGAGACGATTCCCGATGCCATGATCGTCATTGACGGCCGCGGCATCATGCAGTTTTTCAGCAGCGCCGCCGAAAGGCAGTTTGGTTACACCGAACAGGAGGCTATCGGCCAGAACGTCAGTGTGCTGATGCCCAATCCTGACAGACGGCGTCACGACGGATACCTTGCACGCTACCAGTCAACGGGCGAGCGGCATATCATCGGGATCGGCCGAATCGTAACCGGCCAGCGCAAGGACGGAACAACGTTTCCGATGCATCTCTCCATCGGCGAAATGGAATCCAGCGGACAACCTTACTTTACTGGATTCGTCCGTGACCTGACCGAATATCAGCAAACGCAGGCGCGGCTTCAGGAACTTCAATCCGAAATCGCTCACGTCTCGCGCCTGAGCGCGATGGGAGAGATGGCATCCGCGCTCGCGCACGAACTGAACCAGCCGCTGGCGGCTATCAGCAACTACATGAAGGGCTCTCGCCGCTTGCTGGCCTCGAGTGAAGACCCGAACGCCGCGAAAATCGCCAGCGCGATGGATCGCGCAGCGGAACAGGCGCTTCGTGCAGGACAGATCATCCGGCGGCTTCGCGATTTCGTGGCGCGCGGGGAATCAGAAAAGCGCGTCGAAAGTCTTTCGAAACTCATTGAAGAAGCCGGGGCGCTGGGCCTGACGGGCGCGAGGGAACAAGGTATCCTGCTGCGCTTCAATCTGGATCCCGACTGCGATCTGGTGCTGGTCGATCGAGTCCAGATTCAGCAGGTTCTGGTCAATCTATTTCGAAACGCGCTTGAAGCGATGGCCGACACCGCCCGCCGAGAACTGGTGGTGGCAAATGCCAGGGCTGCGGAAGACATGATCGAGGTCGAGGTCTCCGACACGGGACACGGATTCAGTGACGACGTGCGGACAAAGCTGTTTCAGACGTTCTTTACGACCAAGGAAACGGGAATGGGTGTGGGACTTTCGATCAGCCGGACAATCGTAGAGGCACATGGCGGACGCATGTCCGTTGAAAGCAACCCATCAGGCGGCGCCACATTCCGCTTCACGCTGCCGGCCGCCGCATCGAACGAGAGTCTGGAATAATGCCGCATAAAGGGAACGTGTATGTCATCGACGATGATCCTGCGATGCGGGATTCTCTCGATTTTCTGCTGGGCTCGGCGGGCTTCAATGTGACGCTTTTCGATAGCGCGCTAAAATTTCTTGAAACCATGCCCAGCCTGGCGTTCGGCTGCGTAGTTTCCGACGTGCGGATGCCCGGCATGGACGGGATCGACCTGCTGCGGCAACTCAAGAAGGAGCCGAAGACGCTGCCCATCGTCATCATGACGGGACACGGAGATATTCCCCTCGCCGTGGAAGCAATAAAACTCGGTGCGATTGATTTTCTTGAAAAGCCGTTTGAGGACGAGCGGCTTGTCATCATGATCAGCACGGCCCTGAGCCACGCGGCCAGTCAATCGAAGACCGAATCGATCAGTGCGGATATCGCATCGCGAATTGCCTCGCTCAGTCCGCGGGAGAGACAGGTGATGGATGGACTTGTCGCGGGGCTCTCCAACAAGCTGATTGCCCGCGATTACAACATCAGTCCCCGGACCATCGAGGTCTATCGGGCAAACGTCATGACGAAGATGCAAGCCAGCAGCATCTCCGAACTGGTCCGGCTGGCGATGCGTGGCGGGATTCTGAAGGATTGAGGCAGGTCAAGGCGGTCCAGCGGCGCATCGCTATGCTGGAGTATGCGCCACTCGTACTTGTCAGGGCCCTTCACGATGGCCTCATCTCTTACAAAATCCAGGATTTGCGTGGTCGACGACGACCTCGACGTCCTCAGTTCGCTTCGATTTCTTCTTGAAACGGAAGGCTTCGATGTCCGGACCTTCAGAAGCGGCGCGGCGATGCTGGACGCCGCGGCCACCGAGGAGTTCGACTGCTTTGTTATCGATTTCAAGATGCCCAACATGACCGGAATCACCATCGCCAACCACCTGCGGGACCGCAAGGTGCCTGCTCCGATTATTCTGATCACAGGGTATCCGGACCAGAATATCTGGGCGAAAGCCACAGTCGCCGGAATTGATGTGGTTCTTCTCAAACCGGATGCAGAGGAGAATCTGGCCTCCCAGATTCGTGCTGCGGTCCAGCGAAACCGCCATACCGGCCTCCGGTAAACTACTTAGGGTGCAGCCCTTAAGATATCGAGCGAAATATCCTGCGGCGCATTGTTCCCTGTAGAAATAGCCATCTGCCGCCGAAGGAGATGGTCATGCTCACCCAGTCCACCACCAATGCAATCGTCAATAGCCAAGCGGTCATCGGCGGGGGGCCGGCCACCGATCAGTTCGGCCTTGTCGCCGGTCACGCCAACCTCGTTGCGACTGAATTCTTCTACGGGCGTGACGCGGAAATCTACGGAGAAGACGAGCCGGCGGATTACGTTTATCAGGTCGTCCGCGGGGCTGTTCGCAGCTACAAACTGCTTTCCGACGGCCGGCGTCAAATTGGGGCCTTTCACCTTCCGGGCGACGTTTTCGGGCTGGTGGCCGGCAGCGTCCATCGCCTGACCGCAGAGGCCATTGTCGATACGACGGTGCGCCTCGTCAAACGCCGCGGCCTTGAACAGGCGGCAGCCACCGACGTTCACGTCGCCCGCAATCTCTGGACCATGACGGCAAGCGACCTGCGCCACGCCGAGGATCATATGCTTCTGCTCGGCAGAAAGACGGCCCTTGAGCGCGTTGCGACTTTTCTTCTCGAAATGGACCATCGCCTGGCGGCCACCGGCACGATGGCTCTTCCGATGTGCCGGAGGGACATCGCCGATTATCTGGGCCTGACCCTGGAGACGGTATCTCGGGCGCTGTCACAACTTCACAGCGAAGGCGTGCTCGATTTTTCCGGCGCGCGCCAGATTATCCTGCGCAATCGCCGCAAGCTGCACAGCATCGATATGTAACCCGACACTGATGGACTTGCCGATCGCAAGCCCCACTTGAATGAAAAAGATACGCGTTGCGGTCAGACGCAAGATTCACAAGGCGGGATCGATCATTGTCGGTAACCGCCGCCCGCTCACCTGCACGGTTCACAATCTTTCGGCCACCGGCGCCGCGCTCAGCATCAGGCAGTCGTCGATCCTGCCGGACGCGTTTGTTCTGGTCCTTGAAATGGAGCACCGGCGGCGTCCCTGCCATGTCGTCTGGCGGCGGGGAAACCGGATCGGCGTGAGCTTCGGGCGCTGACGTTCGTCGTCAAACCCGTTGCGGACAAGAGCTTCGGTCTAGCGAGTGAGAGCTCCCCAAGCCAGCCAGAGCGCCATCAGCCCCAGTATCGCCGAAAGCGTTCGCCGGATAATGCTGCGTATACGGTTATCGGCGATCCATCGGCCCGATTGATCCGCCGCGATCACGATCGTCGAATGTACAATCGAGGCGACAACAACCGCGGCCGTGCCGAGCATTGACAATTGAAGAGCGACGGATCGCGTGCTGGCCGGATCGATGAAGCCTGGCACGACCGATAAAAGGAACAGAATCGATTCGGATTGAAAACATTCGAGAGAAACCCCCGCCAGAAAAGAGAGCCTGGAACAAGCGATCCTTGGAGAAAGTTTCTGGCACCGGCTGCCATACAGGGCCGGATACTTTTGAAGAACAGCTCAACCGCTGCCAACAGAATTCCTAATGTTTTCCATATTGTTGGCCGGAATTCCTGGCGGAGAGAGCGGGATTCGAACCCGCGATACGGTTTCCCGTATACACACTTTCCAGGCGTGCGCCTTCAACCACTCGGCCACCTCTCCACGCGCCTGTCATGAAGGGGCACGCGCCGTTTTGCAAGAGAGCACGGGCACTGACCGGAAAAATTCCGTAAATAATTGAAGTTCTGGGGCTAATTGACCATCGGCCGGGGCTGGAAATGCGATGATTCGCGCAGCCGCCCGCCCCTCACAGGGCAGGCCTCGGCCAGCCGTATCGGCCGCACGACCGACGGCAAGATGCTCGGTCCCGCCCCCGTATGCGCGTTTTCCAGCGCCTCGATAAAGTCCGAGAACCAGCGATGGATGGTGCCCGCACGCAGCTTGGCCATCATCGCTTCCCAACGCATCCGGCGCTCGGTCGCGGGCATCGACAATGCAACAGCAATGGTTCGTGCCATGCCGTCGATATCGTGAGGATTGACCAGCAGCGCGGTGTCGAGCTCGTTCGCGGCGCCGGCGAATTTGGACAGCACGAGAACGCCGGGATCGATCGGGTTTTGAGCCGCAACATATTCCTTGGCGACCAGATTCATGCCGTCATGCAGCGGCGTCACCACGCCGACCTGCGCGGCACGATAGAATCCGGCAAGTACGGTCTGGCTGAAGCCCTTGTTCAGATAACGGATCGGCGTCCAGTCGACTTCGCCGTGGCGGCCATTGACGTCCGTCACCTGTTTCGACAATTCGTCCTGCAAGTTGCTGTAGGCCTCGATGCCGCCGCGCGACGGGGTCGCGATCTGCAATAACGAAACCGATCGTTTCAGCGAAGGCTGGATTTCGAACAGGCGATCGAATGCGCTGATGCGATTGACCAATCCTTTGGAATAATCAACGCGATCCACACCGATCGCGAGGCGCTCGCCATGCAGGCTCTTTCGCAGCCGAGACACATCCGGATGCGACGCTGCGCGCTGGGCCTGCGCTGCAAATCCATCGACATCGATTCCAATCGGAAACACCGCGAGACGCGAGGAGCCAAACCGCGACGTGACGATGCCGTCATCGACATCAAGACCAATCTCCGCCCGCAGATAGGCGGCGAAGTTCTCGCAGTCGTCATCGGTCTGGAAGCCGATCAGATCATAAGCAAGCATCGCTTCGACCAGATCGCGATGATGCGGCACGCCGGCGATCACGCGGCGCGAAGGCCAGGGCGTGTGAAGAAAAAAGCCCAGAGGATTACGAACACCCAGCTCGCGCATTTCCGCGCCCAGCGTGAGAAAATGATAGTCCTGAACCCAGAACGCCGAAGTCGGCTTGTTAAAGCGCATCAGTGCGCGCGCCATGAAAGCGTTCACTTCACGATAAGACTGATAGTCGTCCTGAGAAACGCGGATCAGATCGTTGCGCGAATGCAGCGCGGGCCATAATGCCGAATTCGCGAAGCCCTCATAATAGCCGCCGTAATGCGCCGCAGGAAGATCGAGCAGCGCCAGCGCGCCTGCGCCGAGCGATTCGATTTCAGCGAAAGAATCCTTGGATAGATTATCACGAACGCGGCCGGACGAACCGACCCAGATTGCACCTGACTTTTCCACCACAGGCAGCAACGCTGCTGCCAGTCCACCGGTCATTGGCTCATTTGCTTTTGCGCGTGCGACCCGATTGGAGACGACGACGAGATCCACAGGGTGCCCTCCCTAGTTCTGCAAACGCAAAAATAACGCCTGTTCATCAATATGGTTCCTCGCCATCCTTCAGACTGATTGACGTCGAATTTCGGTGGCGTGAGATGGAACCGAGTTCCATTGTGTGAAGGGTGACCGATTAAAAACGATTTGCCTAGTCTTGACACATTCGGAATCGCGCAACGCGCATCTATGCAAAATACCTTCGCATATTTCAGACTCCCGTTATGAAAACGGAATCCGATTCAATCGCGCGCATCGTGATGTCGCTAACTGCGCCAATAGCGATCTTCCCAGTTCCGCGACAGCTTCATGCCAGTGAGAATCAAGCCCGCCATCGAATAGGTCTGCGGAAAATTTCCGAACAGCGCGCCGGTTTTCGGATCAATGTCTTCCGATAACAAACCATAGCGATTGCGATGCGACAGTGCATCGACGAATGCCTCGCGCGCTTCCTCACGCCGTCCCTGCTGCCACCACGCATCGATCAGCCAGAACCGGCAGATCAGAAACGCCGTCGCCGGCAATCCGAAATCGTCTTCCGCCGCATAGCGCATCATGTGCTTTTCCCGCAGAAGCTCCCGCTCCATCGCCGCAACCGTCTTGATGAAACGCGGATCGTCGACCTCACAGACACCGAGATCCGGCAGCAGCAAAACGCTGGCATCGAGATCATCCGACCCGAAAGCCGCTGTGAACGCTTCACGCTTCGGATTCCAAGCCTTGTCGAGCAGTTCCTTGTGAATCGGATCTGCGACCGAGTTCCAGTACGCCGCGCGATCATGCAGGCCGAGGCGGGTCGCGATGGAGGCGAGGCGGTTCACGCCCGCCCAGCACATCGCGGCAGAGTGCGTGTGGACGCGCTGACGGCCGCGATATTCCCAGATGCCGGCGTCAGGCTTCAGCGCGACGCTTGCGGCCTTCTCTCCGAGATCCTCGAGCAGACGAAACAGCTTCTCGCCACCCGGCGTCGGCAGACGGCGGTCGAAGAACAGCGGCAGGGCGGCGAGGATCACGCTGCCATAGGTGTCGTGCTGGCTCTGTTCGACGGCTGCGTTGCCGATGCGCACCGGACCGTCACCACGGTACCCTTTGAGATTGGTCGCGATCCATTCGTCGAGCGGCAGGTTCGGCACCACGCTGTAAACCGGCTTCAGCGGCCCGTCCGCATTGGCCGCGATCGACAGCGTGAAGCCGATGAAGTCTTCCATCGTCTGCGTCGCGCCGACGCGATTCAGCGCCTTCACCACGAAGTAAGCGTCACGCAGCCAGCAGAACCGATAGTCCCAGGTGCGGCCCGAACCGGGTGCTTCCGGTATCGACGCGGTGTGCGCGGCAATGATTCCGCCGGTCTCTTCGAAGTTCGACAGCTTCAGCGTAATCGCGGCGCGAATGATCGCTTCCTGATAGTCGTAGGAGATATAGAGCCGTCGCACCCAGTGCAGCCAATAGGCTCTGGTCTGTTCGGCAAAGGACGTTGCGGTCGCAGCAAGATCGCCGGGATAGGGCTCGTCATGACCGAACACCATGTGCACCGGCCGCGTCAGCACGAACGGCGTTTCATGCTCGATCATGGCGATCGGCGCATCGGTGGTGACGCGGACCGTGGACTCTTCCTCGACGTAGCGGATGTGATTGCTGCCGAGCGAGCTTCGCTTCAGCGGCTTGCCGTAGGAATGAGTGGGCCGGACGCGGATTGTAACGCGCGGCAATCCGGCAATCGGCTCGATGATGCGGAACAACTGCGGCGGCCGAAACATGCGGCCGTACTGCCGGAAGCGCGGCGCAAAATCCGTGATGCGGACCGCATTGCCTTTGGCGTCCGTCAGAATGGTTTCGACCAGCGCCGTATTGCGAACATAGTCGGATTTGTAATCCACCATGCCGTCCAGCACGACATCGCTGAAACCTTTTTCCTCGTCGCCTGCAAGCAAGCGGGAAAATACCGGGTCCGCGTCGAATCGCGGGAAGCACCACCACACCAGCCGCGATGTCGGATCGACCAGCGCTGCGGTCTTGCAGTTGCCGATGATCGCCAGATCGAGGCCATGGTCGATTTTCGTACCCGCTTCAACCTGGGACGTCGTCATTGCCTTGGGAATATTCATTGCGCCGCCATCGCCTCGTCATCGATCAATTGTGTCAACCATGCGCGAACGTCCTTCGGAGCCCTGAACTGTCCATCGACACCGTGAGCGCGGCGGCCGACCGAGAACGATACGCCGCGGAATGCAGGCATGATGGCGAACACGGACTCGTCGGTGACGTCATCACCGATGAAGATGGGATTGCGGCCGGAGAATGGCGCATGATTCATCAGCTCCCGAACGCCGGTCGCCTTGGTGAAGCCCGCGGGCTTGATCTCGCACACGAACTTTCCGGGCAGCACCTCGATCGGCGCCTGCGGAAGATCGGCCCGGATCGCGGAGACGGCTTCATAGATCGTGCGCTCGAACTGCGGCGCCAGCCGGTAATGCAGCGCGATCGAATAGCCCTTGTCTTCGTACAGGATGCCGGGGCTGAGATGCGAGATCGCAATGAAGCGGCGCTTCAGATCGTTATCCATGGGCGGCGCGTGCGACGCCACCGCCTCGTTCTCGACCGAAAGCCGCATCTCCGCGCCGTGACCGCCAACTGCCGGAAACTGCAACGGCGCAAAGATGACATCGATGTCGGTCAGCGAGCGTCCGCTGACCAGCGCCAGCGCGCCATCCAGGCGATCGTGCAGCGCCTGAAGTGTGCTTCCGAGATTTGGCGGCACCACGACATCGCGCGGCGTCGGCGCCAGTTCCAGCAAGGTGCCGTCGATATCGAGCAGCAGCGCCGTCTGGTCAAGATCCGGCACAATACCCGCCGGCGCAGCCAACGCCTCGCCCGCACTCTTTGCCGGAGTTTTTTCAACCACGCGATGATCCATCATTTACCCTGCGCGGCGAGCGGCCGCGCAACCTCCTCAAGTGATTTGCGCTCGGCATCGATGCAGTAGCGCCACGCGATGAGCGCAGCGGCGACCATCAGAACCGATCCGAGCAAATAGCCGGCGAACACGCTGCCGCGCGAGCCGGTATCGATCAGAACTCCAAACAGCGCCGGTCCCGCGACGCCTCCGATGCCGGTGCCGATCGCATAGAACAGCGCGATGGCCAGAGCGCGGACCTCGAGCGGAAAGGTTTCGCTCACGGTCAGATACGCGGCGCTGGCCGCCGGCGACGCAAAGAAGAAGATCACCATCCAGGCGATCGTCTGGGTTTGCGCACTGAGTACGCCGATCGAGAACAGGTAGCCCGACACGGCAAGCAGAATGCCCGACACGCTGTAGGTCAGCGCGATCATGGTGCGCCGTCCCAATGTATCGAACAACGATCCGAGAAACAGCGGCCCGAGAAAGTTTCCGGCGGCGAACGGCAGAATGTACCAGCCGATATTCGCGGCCGGGATAGCGAAGAAATCTGTCAAAACCAAAGCATAGGTGAAGAAAATCGCGTTGTAGAAGAACGCCTGGGACACCATCAGGGACAGTCCGACCAGCGACCGGCTACGATAGGTATGGAACAAGGTGTCGGCAACTTCGCGCAGCGGTGTATGCGTCCGCATCGTCAGCCTGATCTTCGGCAAGGGATGATCCGGTTTGCCGCCGCCGGATACCGCACGTTCGATGTCCGCGACGATTTTCAGGGCCCGCTCCGGCTGACCGTGAATCATCAGCCAGCGCGGACTTTCGGGAATCCATAACCGCATCACGAATACGACCAGACCAAGGCCTGCGCCGGTCAGAAACGCCAGCCGCCATCCGAGCTCTGGATCAATCACCGCCGGATCGAGCAGCACGATCGCGCTCACCGCGCCGATGGCAGCTCCGATCCAGAAGCTGCCGTTGACGATCAGATCGGTACGGCCGCGATAGCGCGCAGGCACCAGTTCCTGAATCGTTGAATTGATCGCTGTGTACTCGCCACCGATCCCCGCGCCGGTGATAAATCGAAACAGCGCGAAGCTTGCAAGATTCCACGAGAAGGCTGTTGCCGCTGTCGCCGTGAGATAAACCGCCAGCGTGACGAAGAACAGTTTCTTGCGCCCGATGCGATCGGTCAGCCAGCCGAAGCCGATGGCACCGAGCACTGCGCCCGCAAGATAGGCGCTGGTCGCAATACCGATGTCGGTGTTGCTGAAATTCAGAACCGGGCTGCTTTTCAATGCACCCGACAATGCTCCGGCAAGAGTGACCTCGAGCCCGTCGAGTATCCATGTGATGCCGAGTGCCGCGATCACGCGGGTATGAAATCCGCCCCATGGCAGCGAGTCCAGCCGCGCGGGAATATCGGTCTCGACGGCACCCTTTGCGAGCGCGGCGGAAACGGGAGAGCTTCCTTGCTGCGAGACCTGGGCCGGGGACATTTGGATGTTTGTCAAAACTGACATCCCGCCGTCCTTTTCACCGGTTTCACTCTCGACCTTTCGATTGGACGCCGTAACCGGCGATGGCAGGCAGCCGCGGCGGGATGGCTCTGGAACTTGGAATCCCGCCTCCCCGAAACGGCAACGATTTCAGTGGCAAGGCCTGGAACCGCCCGTTCCATGCCTGTCCGCCGGACGGCGGGTACATCCGCCGCCGTCCACCGAGACAACACTGACAGGGGGTGGAGGTTCCAATTGGAACCCGCCCGGCCGATCACGCGACATGGCCGCTCATCATTCCGGGCGTTTCGCACGAATAGCCTCACCCGGTCCTCAGGGAGCACGGGTCCCCGCCTGCGGGGGGACGACGCGTTGAGAGATGCGCAATATCTCGGCAATCACGTGCGTCATTGCGAGCGCAGCGGAGCAATCCATCTGCACTTGTCGCCGCGAAAGACTGGATTGCTTCGCCGCTTCGCTCCCCGCAATGACGGCACATTCTGAAACCTCATCCTGAAGTGCGAGCACTTGCGAGCCTCGAATGATGGCAGCGCGATCCGCAGTTTGCCACGCATCCTTCGAGGCTTGCCGCAAACGCGGCTCGCACCTCAGGAGGACGCAACGCTTGACATGTCCCGATCTAGGAATATAGTCCGCATCGTCCTGTTCGTGAGGGGCGCTTCTCGAGGGCGCTTTGAAGCGGAGCAGGATGCGGCGCCTGCGCGCGTGTCTCGCACACACGCGTCCGGGAGGCTGGGGTCACCGTCCGGGCCAACTATGTGGCTCTGCCGTTCGCCGGCTGGACGCGGAGCGGACGAAGGCGGCGAAAGCCGTCCGGATCAGGGGTCGAGTAACCTCCCCCGTCCGCACCCGGAAGTACGGTCCCCTCGCCCAAAATCGCCGCAATGGAGCGCCGCAAGGCGATGCGCTTCCGGACCTCACATCGCCTCGCACGCGATGCCGGAAGCGAAACGATACAAAGGTGCGCCTCGCGGCGCTCCATGCCCCTCAAATATTTGAGGGCGCGAACGAGGCAGGCCTCGCGCGCGCTGAGGGGGCAAAACCAAAGCTCAACTCGCGCTGTTAGAGCGCGAGAGCGATGACGCGCGCCTTTCGTTGGCGCGAATGGGGCAGGCCCCACGCGCGCCTGCTGTTTGAAAATTGAATCTGGAAAATCACGATGAGCCGCTGAAGGCTGGTGAGAGATTGGGCATGCCATCGCAATCCCCGGTCCGCCATCACCGGACAATTCCTTTCGCATCTGCGAGATCAACACCGAGAGACATTGCGCATCGAACACGCGACGCGCTTCACGCTCAGATGATCGTGCGATGACACCCGCGACGAAAATCGACGTTGCAAAGTTTTGCGCGCCGGTTGTTAATTAGAACAATTACAAAAAACGTTTTCTGGAAATCACTGGGGAGGTGCTTGTGTCTACAATCAAATTAACGGTCAACGGCAAGGCGGTCTCTGCCGATGTCGAGGATCGGACTCTGCTGGTCCATCTGCTGCGCGATCATCTCGGTCTCACCGGCACACATGTCGGATGCGACACCAGCCAGTGCGGCGCCTGCATCGTCCATATTGACGGACGCGCGGTGAAGTCCTGCACCACCCTGGTCGGCCAGGCCAATGGCGCCAATGTCACCACCATCGAAGGCATCTCGAAAGGCGACACCCTGCATCCGATGCAGGCCGCTTTCCGCGACAATCATGGCCTCCAGTGCGGCTACTGCACGCCGGGCATGATCATGTCGGCTATCGACATCGTGCAGCGCCATCCCGCCGGCCTCGACGAGGAAACCGTTCGTCATGAGCTGGAAGGCAATATCTGCCGCTGCACCGGCTACCACAACATCGTCAAATCGGTGCTCGACGCCGCCGGACGCATGAAGGTTGCCGCCGCCGCGGAATGATCCGCAGCGACGCCTCAATAGTCAGATGTGCAACTGCCCGCGCTGCTCGCGCGATCAAGGCAGCCCTTATGGAAAGGTCGGGATTATGAGTGTTGAAGGTATCGGCGCACGGGTCACGCGCAAGGAAGACAAGCGTTTCATCACCGGCAAGGGCAAATACACCGACGACGTCCGCCTTCATGGCATGACCTACGCGTCGTTCGTCCGCAGCCCGCACGCCCACGCGAAGATCAAAAGCATCAATGTCGACGCCGCCAAGGCCATGCCGGGTGTTGTTGACGTGTTGACCGGCCAGCAGCTCGTCGATGACAAGATCGGCAATCTGATCTGCGGCTGGATGATCCATTCCAAGGACGGCTCGCCTATGAAAATGGGTGCGTGGCCGGCGATGGCGCCGGAAACGGTACGCTTCGTCGGAAACGCCGTCGCAGTCGTCATCGCAGAAACCCGCAATCAGGCGCGCGACGCGGCCGAGGCCGTCGAGGTGGATTACGAAGTACTGCCGGCAGCCGCGGACATCCGCTCCGCCATCGCATCCGGCGCGCCGCAGCTTCACCCCGAAGCTCCCGGCAACGTCATCTATGACTGGAGCATCGGCGACGAAGCCGCCACCAACGACGCGTTCAAGAAAGCCGCCAACGTGGTGGCCATGGATATCACCAACAACCGGTTGGTGCCGAACGCGATGGAGCCGCGAGCGGCGGTTGCCGAATACGACTCGGCGGAAGAACATTTCACGCTCTATACGACATCGCAAAATCCGCACGTCGCCCGCCTCGTGCTGTCGGCGTTCTATAATGTCGCGGCCGAGAACAAGCTGCGCGTGATCGCGCCTGATGTCGGCGGCGGCTTCGGCTCCAAGATCTTCATCTATCCGGAAGAAATGGTGGCGCTGTGGGCCTCCAAGCGCACCGGCCGCCCGGTAAAATGGACATCCGATCGCACCGAGGCGTTCCTGACCGACGCACACGGACGCGATCACATTACCAAGGCCGAGATGGCCTTCGACAAGGACAACAAGATCATTGGTCTGCGGGTGAAAACCCACGCCAATCTCGGCGCCTACATGTCGCTGTTCTCGTCGTCGGTGCCGACCTATCTCTACGCCACGCTGCTCTCAGGCCAGTACAATATCCCGAATATCTATGCCGAGGTGGTCAGCGTCTACACCAACACCACGCCGGTCGATGCCTATCGCGGCGCGGGCCGTCCCGAAGCCAGCTTCGTGATGGAACGGTTGATGGAAACCGCGGCGCGGCAGCTCAAGGTCGATCCGGCCGAACTGCGGCGCAAGAATTTCATCACCAGCTTCCCGCATCAGACGCCGGTGATCATGGCCTATGACGCCGGCGACTTTAACGCGTCGCTCGACGCCGCGCTGAAAGCCATCGATTATGCCGGCTTCCCTGCACGCAAGGAGAAGGCGAAGAAGGAAGGCAAGCTGCGCGGCATCGGCTTCTCGTGTTACATCGAAGCCTGCGGCATCGCGCCCTCCAAAGCCGTCGGTAGCCTTGGCGCTGGCGTCGGGCTGTGGGAATCCTGCGAGGTGCGGGTCAACCCGGTCGGCACCATCGAAATCCTCACCGGCTCGCACAGCCATGGTCAGGGCCACGAGACGACCTTCGCCCAGGTGGTCGCTGATCGCCTCGGCATTCCGATCGGTCAGATCTCCATCCTCCACGGCGACACCGACAAGGTGCAGTTCGGCATGGGCACTTACGGCTCACGCTCGGGCGCGGTCGGCATGTCCGCCATCGTGAAGGCGATGGAGAAGGTCGAGGCCAAGGCGAAGAAGATCGTCGCGCACCAGTTGGAAGCCTCCGAGAACGACATTGTCATCGAGAACGGCGAGTTCAAGGTGACGGGCACCGACAAGGCGATCGCGCTGCCGATGGTCGCGCTCGCCGCCTACACCGCGCACAACCTGCCGGACGGCATGGAGCCCGGTCTGAAAGAGACCGCGTTCTACGATCCGACCAACTTCACCTTCCCCGCGGGCGCCTATGTCTGCGAGGTCGATGTCGATCCCGGCACCGGCAAGACCGATATCGTCAACTTCGTCGCCGCCGATGACTTTGGGCGCCTGATCAATCCGATGATCGTCGAAGGACAGGTTCACGGCGGCATCGCACAGGGCGTCGGACAGGCAATGCTCGAAGGCGCGGTCTACGACAAGAGCGGTCAGCTCGTGACGGCATCGTTCATGGACTACGCCATGCCGCGCGCCGACGACCTGCCCTCGTTCAAGATCTCGCACACAATGACGCTGTGCCCGAGCAACCCGCTCGGCATCAAGGGATGCGGCGAAGCCGGCGCGATCGGCTCAACGCCCGCGGTGATCAATGCGATCACCGACGCCATCGGAACCAACAAGCTTGAAATGCCAGCCTCGCCATCGCGGGTATGGCACGCGATCCATCAGCAACAGGCCGCAGAGTAAGGACGGGGAGACGCATCATGTACGAGACAACCTATCACCGTCCTTCAAGCGTCGATGACGCCGTGGCCCTTTTCAAGAAGGGCTCCGATTCGAAGTATCTCGCCGGCGGCCACACCTTGCTGCCGGTGATGAAGCAGCGCCTCGCCCAGCCGTCGGACGTGATCGACCTCGCCCGCATCCCCGCGCTAGTCGGCGTATCGGCCACCGCCGATGCGCTCGTCATCAAGGCGGCGACAACGTACTACGACATCTTCTCAAGTGCGGACGCCAAGAAGGCGATCCCCGCCATCGTGCATCTGACCTCGGTGCTCGGCGATCCCGCCGTGCGTTATCGCGGCACCATCGGCGGCTCGATCGCCAACAACGATCCGGCGGCGGATTTTCCCGCCGCCCTCGTGGCGCTCGACGCCACGGTGAAAACCAACAAGCGCAGCATCAAGGCGGACGATTTCTTCCAGGGCCTGTTCACCACCGCGCTGGAAGACGGCGAGATCATCACCGAAGTCTCGTTCCCGATTCCGGCAAAGGCCGCCTACGCAAAAATGCGTCACCCGGCCTCGCGCTTCGCGCTCACCGGCGTTTTCGTCGCCAAGACAAAATCGGGAGACGTTCGTGTCGCCGCCACCGGCGCTTCGCAAAACGGCGTGATGCGCGTCCCTGCCATCGAGGCAGCGCTGAAGGCCAACTGGTCCCCCGGCGCCATCGACGGCGTGAATATCTCAGCCGACGGATTGATGGAAGACATTCACGGCACCGCGGCCTATCGCGCCAACCTGGTCAAGGTGATGGCGCAGCGCGCCGTCACTGCGGCTGGCTGAACAGCATCGATCGAAATTGATACAACCAAAAAGGCCGCCCTTAGGGCGGCCTTTCCATTTTGCAGGCGATGTAGACTAGTCGACGATCTGAACCACGCGGCGTGTCCGCGGATCGACCAGCACCGTGCGGTCGTTCACCACCGTATAGCGATAATCGCGGACGCCATACTCGGGAGGAACGTCGTAGTAGGTCACGCCTTCCTCTGGAAGAACGACACCGACGGCGAGATCGTTCTGATACCGATAGGATGGGCGACGCTGCTCGACCACGTAACTATGGAAGCGCGGGCGCTGATCGACGCCGAGAACGCCGGCCACGCCGCCGACAACACCACCAACGGTCCCGCCGACAATCGCCCCGACCGGCCCGCCCACGCGTTCGCCCTCGCGGGCCCCGCGTTCGACGCCGCCCGGAACACCCTGCGCCGAGGCTGCGGCCGGAATGAGCGCGCTCGCAGAAATCATCGCCAAAGCAAACATGGTTCTCTTCATATCTAAAGCTCCCGGTTAAGAATTCTCGGGGAGCACAAGTAGCCCACGGTCAAATAGTTCCTCCCGGCGCAGCGAGATCGCGGAATGGCCTTATTCTGATGGCAAGCACCGCACTTATTGATGGCTCTTTGACCAAAACTGGCCTAAAGCACCCCCAATTCATCGATTTCTTTGAAACTGCCGGATGCGCGCACCGCGCGTGCATTGAGGCGTTTCTCATTCATGGCGGCAACGCCAGCCAAGGTCTCAACGTGAAATCCCTGTCCGCAAGTCCCCCGCTCGCCCGCGCCCTGGCCGAGCGCAACTATAATGACGCGACGCCGGTCCAGACCGCCGTCCTCGCCGCCGATGCCATCGGCCGCGATCTTCTGGTGTCGGCGCAGACCGGCTCTGGCAAAACCGTCGCCTACGGGCTCGCGATCGCCAACGACATGATGGGCGATGCCGAACGACTGCCGCGGGCAAGTGCGCCCCTCGCGTTGATCGTCGCGCCGACACGCGAACTGGCGTTGCAGGTTCACCGTGAACTGGAATGGCTTTACGCTTACGCGGGCGCACGCGTTGTCTCCTGTGTCGGCGGCATGGACCCGCAGCGCGAGAAACGCGAGTTGGAAGCAGGTGCGCATATCGTGGTCGGTACGCCGGGGCGGCTGTGCGATCACATCCGCCGCAAGCGCCTCGACGCCTCCGAACTGAAAGCCGTCGTGCTCGACGAGGCCGACGAGATGCTCGATCTCGGCTTTCGCGAGGACATGGAGTTCATCCTCGAGACCACGCCGGACACACGGCGGACGCTGTTGTTCTCCGCGACCCTGCCGCGTACGATTCTCTCTATTACCAAGCAATATCAGAACAACCCCTTCCGCATCGAAGTGGCTGGCGGTGACGGCGGCCACGCCGATATTGAATATCGCGCGATCCGTATCGCGCCGGGCGACGTCGAACATGCCGTCGTCAATGTGCTTCGGTTTTTCGAGTCTCCCAGCGCGATCGTATTCTGCAACACCCGCAACGCGGTAAACCATTTGCAGGCCGCGCTGCTTGAGCGCGGTTTCTCTGTGGTCGCGCTGTCCGGTGAACTGACCCAGAACGAGCGAACCAAGGCACTGCAATCCCTGCGCGACGGACGCGCGCGGGTTTGCGTCGCCACGGACGTTGCGGCGCGCGGCCTCGACCTGCCCAGTTTAGGCCTCGTCATTCATGCCGACCTGCCGAACGATCCCGAAGTGCTTCAGCATCGATCCGGCCGCACCGGACGCGCGGGCAAGAAGGGCATCAGCGTGATGCTGGTGATCCCCGCACGCAAACGACGCGCCGAATTGCTGCTGAACATGGCGGGCATCGATGCGGTATGGGGCACTTCTCCCACCGTGGAGGAAATCCGCGCGCTCGACCAGCAGCGTATGCTGCAGGACGCGCTGTTTGGTGAAGCGACCACCGAAGACGATCTCGTTCTGGCGCGCGCACTGCTCGCCGAGCGTTCGGCTGAAGACATTGCAGCGGCGCTGGCGCGGCTCTATCGCTCGCGCCTGCCCTCGCCCGAAGACATTCTCGATCCCGGCCAAGGCGGGGCGCGCTCGCGCGAGGATCGCGGCGCAAGGCGCGACAGCCGCGAGCCGCGCGGCGACGACCGCGCACCGCGCGGCGACGACCGCGCACCGCGCGCGAAGTCGAAATCACGGGGCGAGATGCCGGAAGGCAGCGTGTGGTTCCGCGCCGCCATCGGCCGCAACAAGAATGCCGAGGCGCGCTGGCTGCTGCCGATGATCTGCCGCCGCGGTGGAATCGGCAAACAGGACATCGGCGCCATTCGCATCTTCGACGGCAGCACCGAATTCGAGATTTCGGCAACCGCGGCCGATGAATTCGCCGCGAAAATCAAGCGCCCCGACAAGGAAGACAATATCCGCATCGAGGCGCTGCCGAACGGACCACAGGGCGACAGCGGCACGTTTGAAAAACGTCCGCGCAAGCCGCCGCACAAGGACAAGGATCTCGGCGCCAAGCTGCGCCGTAATGACGAGCCGCGTTACGACGCGAAACCTCGTTACGACGACAAGCCGCGCTTTGAGGATAAACCGCGCTACGACAAACCCAGGCACAGCGGAAAACCCCAGCGGGACGACGCCCGCCGCTTCGAGGGTCCACCTCCGCGCGGCAAAGGCCCGAAGCCCGGCAAGAAAGCCGACCGCCAGGATTGGCCCGATGTCGAGAGGCCGGCGTTCAACAAGAAGCCGAAGAAAAAGAAACACCGCAAGGGCGCGTAAAACTTGACGCTTGCGATCATCCATCTCGCGCATCACTGACGGGCTCGTCCAGGAAGCCCGTCAAGTAAGGCGCCACGCTCGCTGAGAGTTTCACGAATGCGCAGGTTCCCGCGGTTTGAACTCAGCCGCATGGAGCTTCACGAAGTCGCGCATGCTCGTCGGTGGTTTGCCGGTGAGCTTGCGCATGGTGTCCGTCATGCGATCGTAACGTCCCTGCCGGGTCAACTCGACCATCGCCGAAAGATGGCTGACGACGTGCTCAGGAAACCGCGCCTGCCGAAGACCTTCGCTCCATGCCGGGAGCGGGACGTCGCGATATCGGATAGGCCTGCCGAGCGCCTCTGAAAAAATGCGCGCATAATGGTCCAGATCGGCCGATTCCGGCCCTGTCAGATCGTAGATCTGTCCGATATGCGGTGCGGGGTCGTCGAGGATCGCTGCCACCGCGCTTGCCACATCGACTGCAGAGATCGGCGAAATCTTTCCGCCTCCCATCGGCAGCATCAATGCGTCCGAGGTCCGCACGCTAACGCCGGCAAGGACAAGAAAGAAGCCTTCGAAAAAGACTGTCGGCCGCACCGTGACAACCGGCAGTCCCGACCAGGACAGAGCCTGCTCCGCGAGCCAATGCAGCTTGTGCTGAGGACTCTCGGTGCTCTCGTTGATACTCATTTGCGAGACCGTCATCTGCGACATGTTCACGAAAGCCTCGACGCCGTGGTGGCGCGCCACCGCAGCGGTGTTGATCGTGGCTTCCAGGTAGGCCGCCGAGACAGACATTCCGAAATAGATCCGCCCGCAACCTTCGATGGCGCGGTGCATCGAGTCGAGGTTTGTCAGGTCGCCTTTTACGACCTCTGCACCGAGCCGCCGCAGGACGTCGGCGCGCTCGTCCTCACGCCGAACCAGGGCGCGCACCTTGTGCCCCTTTGCGAGCAGGAATTCGGTGACGTTGCGGCCGACGCCGCCTATGGCGCCGGCTGCGCCGGTCACGAGGATCGGTTTGTTGAGTTTGTATTTCGTCGTCATGATGCTGACCTTGGATTACGTTCAAAAATGCGAACTGGGGCGATACGTTAGCGCGTCGGCACTCCGGCCTGCCGCATGACGAAGCGCTGGATCGGCGGGATAAGGATCATCAGCATCGGTACGATTACGACGTAGCTCGTTGCCGCGGCCTTCAGCCAACGGAACGCGAAATCGGGCTGGAAGCCATAGTTCAAGGCGAGACCGATGAACGACATGCTGGTCGAGGTGATCAGGCCGGTGATCAGGGAGATCGTGGGTCCGATCAGTTTGGGGGGAAGGGCCATTTGCCTGCTCCTGGGGATGGGTTATTATTTAGACGACGTATAACTTATACAATGTAAAAGCAATAGGACCCAATGCCACGAACCGCCGATCCGGAGCTACCTCACAAAATCTTGAAGGCCGCCGACGCCCTGTGGCAGTCAGGCGGTGAGGAAGCCGTAACGATCCGCGGCGTGGCGGCGAAAGCGGCGACCACGACGCCGACGGTCTATAGCTATTTCGCCGACCGGGAGGCGCTGCTGAAGGCATTGCGCACGCTCGCCTTTCAGCGCTTCTCGGCCTATCTCGCAAAATCGCACGACTTCCGGGACGCGTGCGTGCGACATCTCGAATTCGGCACCAGCCACCCTCGCGATTATGAATTGCTCTACGGGCGCGGCTGGATGGAGCGTGTCACAACAGATGCGCAAGGGGCAGAGATCAAACGATACACCGCCCATCTCGTGCGCGCCGGTGTGGATGAAAGCAGGGCCGCGAACGTCGCGTATCCGGTCATGATGATGCTGCACGGCGTGGTGATGCATCGGCTCCTGAACAAGAAGCCGAGCCCCTTGGGCCGGACGATTGCTGCGGCCTGTCTAGAAGCCTGCATGACGCTGCTCGAAAGCGCGCGGCAGCGGAAATAATCGAGGCCTTCTTTGCCGGGTTTATCCAAGCACCCCGGCGAAGTGAAGCGCAACGCCTGCCGCCGCGCAGGCGGCAAGGATCTGCAACATTCCGGCAGCGGAATATCGCAACCGCCGCGGCGACGGAAAGTGCAAGCGCCCATGGGTCGACGCTGGTGAGCGGCAATCTGTGACTTGGTTCACATACCGCCACAGGGATTGGGGTTACTGAGTTGCCTTTCGTTAAAGGAGGCAACCATGCACACCCCGACAGGAGAACTGACCCATTCCGGGTTGGGCAGTCGACGGAACTGGACGGCATGCTGGAGATGGTCTGTTTCAGTCCTGGCCCTCGAATTCGCCTTGGTCATGGCCCTGGTCGGATTCGCGGTAAGCTCGCGCTCAGCCTCGCCTGTAAAGGCATCCTCGCAAGTCGAACAGGCTCAACAGACCCCGGCTGCTGGCCGCAAGGCATGCCCACTGGGTCACGTCCAGAAAACACGAAGTCTATGATGGCCGATCGCTGACCGATCCAGCCTCTTCTCGTTGACGCCTGTCCTAAGCTCCAGCGCGTCAATCCTGCGACCGTTCCGCCATACCCTTCAACGATTCGACGTCGATAACGGTGATCGATCCCCGTTGAAGGCGGACCAGCTTCCGGTCAGCCCATTCGTGCAGTTGCTTGTTGACGCTTTCTCTCGACATGCCGAGCATCTCGCCAATTTCTTGCTGCGTGATGGTGATTTTTCTGTCCAGCGCAGCGCCCGGCCTGTCGATCAGCCGGATGAGCGCCTTGGCGAGCCTGCCTGACAGGTCGGGAAATATGACTTGCTCCACATGCTCGCTGATCCAGCGCAAGCGGACACAGAGCAGTTCTATCACCTTTGTTGCCAGCACCGGCTGGCTGGCCAGCAAGGCCAGAAAGTCCCTCCGATCAATGACAAACAACTCGCAGTCCGCGTTCGCAATCGCATCGGCGGTCCTGGCAAGACCATCGAGAACCGCAATCTCCCCAAACATCTCCCCTGCATCAACCATATTGAAAATGGCGCCGCGGCCGTCGGCGGACGAGACGCCGATTTTCACCGTGCCGCTGATAATAAAAAAGAGACTTTGGCCACGATCCCCTTTTGCAAAAATTGTCGCGCCACGTTTGAACGTTCTCTTTTTGGCATAGTGGCACAGTTGATCCAGCGCCTCAGTGCCGAGGTCGCGAAACAGCGGATGGTTGCGCAGGACCCTCGTCTTGTCGGCGGCGGATCGGGCTGTTGCTGGCGTGTCGTCGTCCTGAAGCATCGGCGTATGGCCTGGTTACAAAATGAATAAATTTCTTCCGTTCGGCGAACCTCGCGGCCGCCGAAATGGAGCAATGCAAGCTTCGTTGAAATTTCAACCAAATGCAGCTTCGAAGCTACGCCCTCTATACACAATCGCGGTATCCCCTTGGCCTCCGGCCCATTTTTTGGGCGTCCGAAACCAGCCAAGGGGCGGGTTCATCTTGCTATTGCCGAAGGAACCCTTAAACCTAGCGTGGGCTCAAAAACTGCGGGGCTGCCATGATTACAGGGCAGCGTGGCTTGATCGGCGGCACGGATCATCGCTGTAGCTACTGCGGTTTCGTTATGGAACCGACAGCCCGGTTTTGCGGCGGCTGTGGACGCCCAAAAGCCCGCTCCAGCGACACGGCGTCGCACGCGCTTTCCTTCCTGCAATCGAACATACCCACAGACCTTGCCGATCGCATCCTGCGCTCGGGCGGAGCGATGCTCGGTGAGCGCAAGCACGTCACGGTCGTTTTTGCAGATGTCCGCGATTCAACGGCCCTGATCGATCACCTCGATCCCGAGGAGGCGCTACAGGTTCTCGGCCCCGTCCTTAAAACCTTGATGGATGCAGTCCACCATCACGATGGCTTCGTGAACCAGACACTCGGCGACGGGATCATGGCGCTGTTCGGCGCTCCAATCGCGCGGGAAGACCACGCCGTGCAGGCGTGCAGCGCGGCGCTCGCGATGCGGACCGCCGTCGGCGAACTCAATCAAAGGACCGGACGGGATATCGCCATCCGTATCGGCATGAATTCCGGTGAAGTCGTCATCCATTCGATCGGCAACAACCTGGCGATGAACTATGACGCAGTCGGAAAGAGCGTCCATCTGGCTGCACGAATGGAAGAGCTTGCTGCACCAGGCAAGATTCTGCTGACCGCGGCGACCCATGACCTTGCGAAGGGCTTTGTAACGGTCCAGCCGCAGGGATTTGTGGATGTAAAAGGCGTCTCCGAAGCGGTAGAAGTTTTCGAACTCACGGCCATACGGATCAGAACACGATGGCAGGTCCGGTCTGCACGCGGTCTCAGCGTTCTCGTGGGCCGCCAGAACGAACTGCGCAGCCTGAGAGGCGCGCTTGAGAGTGCCGCAGCCGGAAATGGACAGTCGGTGAGCATTGTTGGCGCAGCCGGACTGGGAAAGTCCCGGCTGATACACGATTTTATCCGGAATGTTTCCGACGAATGGACCGTTCTTGAGACTGCCTGCCCCTCGCAGCGAACAAGTTCAAGCTATTACCCCATCGGCCTGTTGATCAGAGCGTTGTTCGGGGTTGGCATCGATGACAGTCCCGAGACCGTCATTGGCCGCGTCAGGGAAGGCATTGGACGGCTCGGCAACAATCTGTCGGGTTTCCTCCCTCCTATTCTCTCGTTGCTGGATCTCAACGCAGACGATGAAGAGTGGAAGAAACTGGAGCCGTCCGAGCGGCGGCTCAAGACCATGGAAGCCGTCAGATCGCTGGTTATTCACTACACGCGGTCGAATCCCTCTGTCATTCTGGTCGAAGATCTTCACTGGGCCGACGCCGAGACGAAGCTCATCCTGCAAAATCTGGCCGGGGCGCTGGACGGGACACGGGCCCTCCTTATCGGAACGCAGCGTCCCGAGGGCGGATCGCTGGATCGCGGCACGACCTGCCTCGACCTGTCACCGCTTGACGACGAAACTTCTCACCAGCTGATGGACTGGCTGATGGGAGACGACAGCAGCCTCAGCCCGTTAAAGCGGAGAATACTGGCGCAGTCCCAGGGTAACCCGCTGTTCATGGAAGAACTGGTCCAGACGCTCAAGGAAACGGGATTTCTTCGGGGTCAGCCGGGCAACTATCAGGCCGTCAAACGGAGCGGCCGCGCGGAAATTCCACAAACCATTCATTCGGTGCTCGCGGCCCGCATCGACCTTCTGGACGGATTTCCGAAGTCGCTTCTTCAGACGTCAGCCGTCATCGGCATGGAGATTTCCGTCGCCCTGCTCTCGGAAATGCTGGACGTCACCCCTGCAGAAATTTCCGGCGAACTTCGAACGCTGGAGGCTGCCGATTTTCTCCGGAAGATCAGAAGCACCACGTCGGCCGATTATTCATTCAAACACGAACTCACACGTGAAGTTGTATATGGCACGATGCTGCTGGGCCTTCGACGCTCGCTTCACGCCAAAGCCATCGACATCATTGAAACGCGATTTCCCGATCGCCTTGACGAGTACATCGATCGGCTTGCCGACCATGCGTTCAAAGCCGAGCTTTGGGAAAAGGCCGTCCCTTATCAGTTGCGCAGTTGCCGGCGCGCAGTCAAACGCGGCGCCAATCAGGACGCCATCAGTATCTACGAGCGCGGCCTGGAAACCCTGTCACATCTGGCGGACTCTTCCGCCAAGATCAAAGCCGAAATCGATTTCCGCCTGACGCTGGTGATTGCACTCGAACCGCTCGGCAAGCACCGCCAGATCGCAGACGTCTTGCGCGAGGCGAGCCGTCTGGCCGACGCTTCGGGAGACCCCCTGCGCACAGCCGCGGTCAACTGTCAGCTTGCCGTAGCGTTGTGGCGACTCGGAGAGCACGCGCCCGCGATGGCGGCCGCCGAAATGGCAAGCCGCATCGCGGACAAGATCGGCGATCCATCGCTCCAGTTTGCTTCACTTCTCATTGTCGGCATTGTTCATCACGAACTCGGCAATTTCGCCACATCAATCGAGATGCACGAGAAATGCATTGCGATCGAAACCCCCGAGCTTGACCAGAAGCGCGCCGGCTGGGCTGCCTATCCCAGTGTCCTTCTGCGAACCTTCATGGCGGATTCCCTGATTGAACTTGGCGACCTTCCCCGCGCGGAAAGTGTGGCGGAGGACGCCAGCAGGCGCGCCGAAATCCTGGATCACGCCTATTCTCGTGCCAACATTAATCATGTGCTCGGCCGGTTGCGAACATCTCAGGGACGGCATGCCGAGGCGCTCCCCCTATTGCGCGAAAGCTGGCAGACCTGTCTCGATCTCGAAATGGTCCAGATGTATCCGGTGTTCGCAGCCCGCATGGGTGAGGCTCATCTTGCAACGGGCGACATCGAGACCGCCCTCAACATCCTGTCGATCCCTGAACGGCTCGACGTGCCGCTGGCGGAGCATTCGTTCGGCTGGCGCTATCTTTTCATCGCACAAGGCCGGGCCCTGCTCGCTGCGGGCCGTCTTGCGGAGGCGCAGGCTGCAGCCGAGCGCGCCCTGGCGCTTGCAGAACAGCGCGGAGAACCGCCGCAGCAGGCCTATGCGACACATCTGCTCGGTGAAATCGCGCGCGCCGGCAATCCGCAGAATCGCACCTTGGCAAACACCTACTTCAAGCGTGCGCTCATGTTCGCAGAAAAATGCGGCATGAAAGCCATGATAGCTGCCTGTCGCCATGCGATGGAGAACGCAGCCGATCGAAACAAAGAGCCCAGCATCGCGGACAGATAGAACGCTTCGCACTCTCCGGCCTGCTTCGGCTGAATCTACCTTGCCAGCGCGCGAACCGCTTCAATCCCCGGCAGGAAAAAGTAGGCGCCACCGCGGACCCGGACGAACGGGCGCGGACGATCGATATGGTGGTTGTTCGGCCGATCCTGAATGCTGGCTACATCCCCGGGGCAACTGAAATGTCCAAGCGGATCTGTACCGGCGTAAAGACCACCGAAGTGCGTGTTGTTAAGCCATGAATGCTGGATCATCTCGAATTGCCCGGCAATATCCGCGTTGAGGGCGATGAATGACATTCCACGCGCCGCCTCCCCGTTTGCACCGTCTTCGGAAAGTCTTTCTCCATAGGGCCTGCCGCGCCTGATGATACGATGCATCTTTGAAAGTCGCAGCGCTGTATCTGCATCCGGACCGATCGTGTCTCGCGGATTCGCGCGGCGGATGTGAGCGCCGATCGGGCATGCCATCCCGAAGCGATCTTCGAAGTGGTAGAGAAAATCATTGCGCGGCGACGCACCCGCGCGCCGCTCGATCGGAACCAAGGGATGGCCCTGGCGCGTTCGCCCGACAAGCTGCGAGGCAATCATTTCCTGCGCGGGCTCATCGGTTCGCCCATAAACGCGCTCAGCCGTCTTCGCGACGAACTCATTGAAAGCCGGCACGTCCTGCTCCAGCTGCCGGAACACGAGGTATGTTCCGTTATGCCGAATGTCTACGCTCCCTTCAGCCTTCGCACCGGAAACGTCGAAGATGCTGGAGCGGCGCTCGTTCTTGTAACCAAGGACGAATTCACCGGGCTTGACGAGAAGAATCCGCCTCTCCTCCGGGGTCAGCCTTTTGTTGTGGTCGGTATCGCTGGTTCGCTTCCTTCCGTTTCTTGTCGTCTTCGGAGAGCCCTCAATCAGCGGCTGTGAAATGCCGTCTGTAAATCCAAAGTGCTCCTTGCGATCGTCGTAGATCCGGCCGCCGATGATCAGCGGCTTGCCATTCTGCCGCACTGCCGGCGCAGCAACGCCCCCCATGGCCTCGATCTCGGCATCGACGAACGATCGCAGCTTCGTTTCGTCGGCCGCGTAGAGCAACAGCATTCCGTCGATGCTCTGATTCTCTTTCCAGCCGCCCCATTCCCAAAATTCAGGCGAACTGTCGCCTGTATCTCCGAGAACATTCGACCGGCGCGGAAACTTCGTTTCCGCTGTCGGCTTCGGGGCCATCCCTTCGAGAAACTCGAGAGAGAAGTCATTCAGCACCTCCTCACTGACGCGAAGATGCTCCAGGCCATGCGCCGTCAGCGCAAGATTGATCGCCTGTTGACCGCCGCTCGCCGTCGCGCGCGTCAGCCGATCTGACAGCCGCCGGAGCCATTTCTTCGCGACTCCAATCTCGCCCGGCACGAAGTGCCAGAAGACGTAAGCGGAAAACGGCAGTTTCGGATAACCGCTCAGCACCAGCCTCTGAACGTCATCCCATTCAACCTTCTCCATGGCAGCGACCCATATCAGAGGCTCCGGAATATCGTGTCGGTCTCGCTGTAGTTCAGCGGCTTGAACAGCGATTGTCTCAGCTCGGTGTTGGTGTTGACATTGATGACGCTGAGCATGGGATACGCGCTGTACCAGGCGATCGTCTCAACCTGGCTTTGACGGACATAGGCCTTGAAAGGCTGCTCGGCTTGCGCGCCTCTCCAGAAGAGAAATTTCGACGCGGGGAACCCGTAGGATTTTCCGTCCGCTGTGACAAACGTGTTCGACCAGATGGCATTGAGGCCCTTGACCGCCGCCAGATCGATGAATTCGTTGAGATAGCTTTCCCACGCGCCGCCATAATTATCGAGAAACAGGAGCCGCTGGCCGCCGTCAATCATCACCCACCGTGCCGACAGGATCGTCGGTATGCCGCCGAGCTCGCCGCGATTGAACCAGAAACGCGACAGCAGATTGATGACAAACAGCGCAAGGCGCAGCAGCCAGCATCGAATGAAACCGGGCTTCACAGACGTGATGCTGGCCAGATGATTCTGATACCGGTTGATACCACCTTCCTCGCGGACATACTTCCTGGCGTTCTCCCGGGCACGCGCGATGAGTCCGGCCGGCTCGGAAAAATTGCGCCTGTCCCTGATCTCAAGCGTTCGTATGAGCCCGAAGATAAAAAGCCCAATGACATAATAGGCCAGGATGCCGATGAGGCCGTAAGCCACGGTGACAAGAACAGCAAAGACGATCAACCGCGCGATGGTCGCGATCTGCTCGCTTACGGCAAACGGCAGGTGACGCGCGATGAGCAGAACGCCAACCGCGATCACGATAACCATCGCGAATCTGTCCAGATCAAGCAGCAGCCGCCGGACATTCTCACGAACGGCATCATATGGCCGAAGCTGAACGGCAAGCTTCAGGGATGTTGCCCAGTAGTTCAGAACCGCCAGGAGCAACACGACAACGACGAGACGGCCAATCGCCGCCCAGAGACCGGGCTGCACTGCGCCGCCAGATCGAACCGCGGTCATTCCCGAAATGACGGCCAGCACAACAGAGCCAGCAAGAAAGACGATCAGCGTGTATCTGACGATCACCGCGATCTGCAACGGAAAGCGGTTGATAAAGAGCTGATCGTGAGGATTCCTGGTCCAACTGGTCAGGAAGAGCTCAAAGATGCGGACGATCAGCCACACTCCGGTCAACGCAATCAGGGTATGAAGGATCGCGGGCTCGATCGTGATGTGGCTGGCAATCCACGGGAACCACGACACCATAAAGTTGCCGATGCTTGCCCCGATGCGGCTCACATGCTCGAACGCCCGAACGATGTGGCCGTGCAGCACAAACGGCCCCCAGGAGAACAGCGCACCTACAGCGATGCCGGTCGCGCAGACCACAACCAATGCCGCAATGACGGCGGCAGCAACGATCAGCGGACGCTGCCGTATCTCCCAAGGCGTCGGCGCAATTTGTTCGGCCCAGCGATTGTCGTCCTGCCCGCGAATGACATGGCGTCGCACCTCGTCGAGAAGTCCCACCGAGCGCGCGGGGATGGCATCACCCGGCCGGCATCGTTTTGAAAGGAACGTGACAATATCGCGACGGAGAAGACTCTCGCCCTGAATTTGCGCCACCGTGCGACCCGGACTGCCGCTAAAGAAAGTGTTCGCGCCGACATCATGGTTCACAAGATATTCTGCAATCAGGAGAGGCGCGGCGAGCCCGGAAACCGGATAGTCCGAACAATGCCGATAGGTCTCATGCATGCCTTGCGGCGCGATCTTCAGCAACTCATTCAGAAAGTCCTCTCTGGACCCGTCGAAGGTCGCCTCGAATACGAGGCTGGGAGCGAATTCGCCGTCGGCATCGAGGATGACAAAACTGCAGAAGTGCAGGCTTGCGATCTTGTCGAACCGGAACAACGGTCTGCACTCCATCAGGTCGCCGGAAAGGCGCGGCTCGGCGTTGTCGCGCAGATGCTGACGGCACGCGTCCACGCGGCCCGGGTCGAGCGGCGTGATGATCGTTGTGTAGTTCGGGCTCACCGTTTCTGCGCCCCGGTGGTTTGCGTGTTGAATGTGAGGACGAATGAGTATGGCGCCGGCCCTTCGTAGCGGATCTGGCCATCGGAACCGGGGGCGCGCGCGAGGCCGGACAGACGGAGCAATGCCCGCGCCATCTCCATGAGAGCACTCTCGGCAACGTATCTGCCGAAGCAGCGGCGCTCGCCGTCGCCAAAATGAATGTAATTCTTCAGCGGCCGCTGCGGATCGAACCGCGACGGGTCTGAAAATGCATCGGGATCGAACATGGCGGCCAGTGGCGCCGCCAGAACGCGCGCGCCCGCCGGCACGATGCGCACGCGCCTGGTTCCGTTTGCGATGATTGTTTCGCGTGGACAATCGCGCACGAGCAGGGGCAGCATCGGCCGGAACCGGAGCGCCTCATAGATGTAGTGTGTCAGCGCCTCGCGGGACTTCGCCACACGCTCCGCCGCGAAACGCCGATCACTGTCCGATGCTCCGCTCGCGAGGCGCTGTTCTTCCGCTTCCGCATGATCGAGCGCGATGGCCAGCTTCTGCGCCTCCCGCAAGGCATCGGGCCGCGCCACGAGCTGATCGACCATCTGCGACGTCCCGCGAACCACCGTTGCAAGACCGGTCGCAACCAGACCGGTCAGGTATCGCCGTATCCAGTCTTCATCGAACCACTTTGGCGTGCCGCCGGCATGCAGCAGCGCCGTCAGGCGCGTCAGCAGATTGTCGGGAAGTTCGCCTTGGCGTGACGCGCTGATTGCCGACCTGACAACCGCAATCTGCTCCAGCAGCTGCTGCGTCAGGGCAGCCATATCGTCGCGCGATTCGATCCACGGATTTGAACCGACCGGAGGATTGACCATGATAATCCCGGCCAGGTTACGCGTGGCGCGCGCCATGCGGCGCTTGTCGTTTTTCAGCGGAGCAACGCCGAAATAGTCGGCGGCAATGCGAATGACGGCGGGCTCCGCAAGCTCGGCGACCATGTCGATCCGGCCGTTATGGGCAGCGGTTATCCGCTCGCGGCATTCTTCAGCGACCACTTTCCTGATTGTCTGCGGATCGATCTCTCGCCTGACCACACTCTGAAGCAACCCCCGCTCGCGCGCGTGTTGCTCGCGCCAGTCAACCGTCATCAGAAACGGACCCCACGGCATCCCCGGATCGATCACCTCGCCCAGTGTGAAGTCATCGAAGCGCCCGAGAACCTCTCGAACATCGCTCATCTTGGTGAGAACGACGAGCTTGCCGAAGATCGAAATCGGACGCACACGGCGCAGCAGCGTGAAGACAAGCTTGAGAAGCCAGAGATGGCAAAAAATGTAGGAGCTGAACCGGTAGCTCGCCATTTGCCGGGCAAGCGAGATTCTTTGCAACAATCGGGTCAGTGCGCCGCCATCGGTCGCCCGCCTTTCGCGGCGAGGAGCCGCAGAGGAATGGCGATGTGGACCTTCGATCATTGAATCAGGAACGTGCGTGCTCATGACGACATCCCGCAATTATCGCTGGCAATGAACGCGCTAAAAATCTGGATCGGCAATCGATTGGTCTGCGCAGTCGACAGCAAGATATCATCTCCACCAGAGGACGACCAACACTTAGAGATTGATCCGCGAGAAGCAGATGGCACGGTTTCCGGAGGGCAAAGACATCGGCGTACACTCTGAAAATCTTCAATGACGCCAACACCTTGGGGGATGTCGGCGCGCGGCGCTCCGATGGAGCTCGATTGCCTCTCGCTCTTGAAAAAATAGCCGCTCGGGACGGCTGTCGAATGTGAGCTCGCTCACATTCGCCGCGCAGTTTCTGCCGCGGCGAGATGATGGAATTTTGCGATCTGTGGGTCAGGTCACAGACAGATTCGCACCCTTGTTGAAGGGTTCATGGCAGCCAATAGGAGGCTTCCATGAAAAACAGGCTCAGCTACAGCACCCGCCGCTTCGTCTTCATCGTTGGCGCATTTTGCGCTTATGGATTACTGGCCGGCGGCCTGATCATTCTCAACGCGAACAACCCGCACGCCAAAGGCGAAGCAACTTTCGATACCGCGACCATGGATTTTCCGTCATCGAACGCGGCGCCGGCCGCAAGGGCGGCGATAGCCGCGCTTCCCATTCAGGAGCTTCACCGCAAGACGACAAACCTTCCCGTTGAAGTTTTTGCCGATCCGAACTGACGCCAGCTTCCGCCGGATGCACCGTGCGACACTCGCCCGATGCATCCGCGCGCAGGCGGGAGACCTTGAGTCGCAAAGCCGGGAGTTCTGGCGTTCAGGGAATTTTGGCGGAGAGGGAGGGTGTCGAACTAATGTCCTACGGTGAACAACCTTGTTCGACGATGTCTATCAATCTTAGTTTTATCAATATGTTATTGTCTACACTCGTCATTGCCCGTCCATTGATGTCTGCCCCGATCCGAGTTATTTGTTGGGGCAGAAATTATTGAATGTTGGGGCACACATGGCTCGCGAGATCAATCGGCTCTCGGCCCGCACCGTCAAAACCGTTAAAGAGCTCGGCCGCCATGCAGACGGCAACGGTCTGTATCTGAGCGTTTCAGCGAACGGTGGCCGCCGATGGGTTTTCCTGTATCGACTTCCAGGCCGCGTTTATGAAAATGGAAAGCCGAAGCTCTTCGAAATGGGGCTTGGAAGCGCTTCGAACGTTTCGTTGAAGGAGGCTCGCGAGGCGGCTGAGGTCGCGCGAAAGCAACTGCGAGAGGGCCTTGATCCCCTTCAGCAGCGGGGGAAATCGTCCACGAAGACATTTTCGGAATGCGCCACTGAATACATCGCCTTGCAGGAAAGTGGATGGCGCAATCCGAAACATCGCGAGCAGTGGAAGAACACCCTGGCCACCTACGCCGATCCGAAAATCGGAAAGCTTCCTGTCGATGCTGTCACCGTCGACAACGTCCTCGATATCCTGAAACCGCTGTGGTCTACCAAGACCGAGACCGCATCAAGAGTTCGGGGCCGTATTGAAGCCATCTTGGATTGGGCGGCGGCGCACAAGTATCGGAGCGCCGAAAATCCGGCTCGGTGGCGAGGTCATTTAAATAAAGTGCTGCCAGCCATGCGGAAGGTGGCCAAGGTCCAACATCACCCTGCTCTTCCCTTTCGCGACATACCAACGTTCATGACCGACCTTCGAAGTCGTGATGGCACGGCCGCGAAAGCCCTGGAATTCACCATCCTGACCGCCGCACGGACAGGTGAAACGATTGGCGCGAAATGGGACGAGATCGACTTCAAGGAGAAGGTGTGGACAGTCTCGGCTGAGCGCATGAAAGCGGGCGTCGAACATCAAGTGCCACTGTCGGACCGAGCCATAGAAATCTTGGCGGATCTGAGTCAGGAAACCGACTACGTCTTTCCTGGGCAGGAAATCGACAAACCGCTCTCGAACATGGCCATGTTGGCCCTCCTCAAGCGGATGAACCGTTCAGACCTCACGGTGCATGGCTTCCGCTCGACATTCCGCGATTGGGCCGCCGAAACGACCGAGTATCCGAACGAGCTCGTCGAAATGGCACTGGCCCATACCATCAAGAACAAGGCGGAGGCCGCCTATAGACGCGGCAATCTCCTTGATCGCCGACGAGCCCTGATGCAGGCTTGGGCGAACTTCTGCATGGAAATTTCGGCTGATGCCTCCCCGTAAGGTCATCTATCCGTACCGCGATCAGCCGTTGGGCCCGGACATTATTCTGGAGGGGGTCTGGGGTGACGAAGACGAGCAGCAGATCCTCCAGCCTCCGGGCACGGAGGATGCTGTCACAACTCACACCTACGCCGAGATCCCGGGACTGTTTGAAAAATACGGCATCGATCCGGACGATCTGGATCGCTTCAGATGGCTAGCCGAGGTACTTGTCCGCGACTTTTTGATTAAACCGCGGATCGGCATCCGAACGCCGCCGAAAAAGGGGGGACGCCCCCGAATCTTCGATGACGCCTTCTCTGCCCGCATGAAGAAGTTGCGGGACGAAGGCAAGACTCAGGAAGATGCGCTGGAGATTACGGCGAAAGAACGGGGTTCGAAGGCTAGTCAACGGCGCAGCCTTAAGGATAGTTACGCCCGGATCGTCGTTCGCTGGGTGCTGCTGACTATGCGAGCCGACGAATATCTCCGGCAACAAGAAGCCCCCAAGCCCTAGCGCAAACATCGCACACTTCGATACTGCGTTTTTACATGGCACTGGGATAGGCCCCGGTTTTGACGCACCTGCTGGGCCCCCATTGTGACCCCATTTTCCGGTCAGGCACCGCTCCTGGTGTAACCGGACAAAAGCAATGGACGATCGCATTCTTACAAACGAGATTTTTCTCACCCGGCAGCAAGTCTGCGCCAGGCTCAACATTTCAAAATCGCATTTCTACAGCGAAGTCGACGCACTCCGACTCCGCATCACATACAGCGGCGGCACGCGCGTTCATATCGAGGACTTGAGCGACTACATCGGCCGCATTCGCGCAGGAAACTATGCCCCTGCGTATAGCGAGACCGATCCGTGGGTTATTCTCTATCGTTCGAAGTGCAAGCCGCGCAAGGTAGCGGCTGCAAAACGCTCACCCAAGCGCGGGAAGAAACCGGTCAGCGCGAAGCCAGCTATCGCTGAAGACGCTAATTCGGGCGGCTCGCTCTAATAAGCCGGGTTATTCACACTCACCACAATCAAACTCAAGGGAACGTCATTCGAACGAATAATTTCGCATGTCTGCATCAATTTCAATACCAACCTCCATCCTGAAAATCGACAAGCTGTCGGATACGAAAGCTGACCTTGATTCGGTTCAAGTTCAAAGCAACGTCCGTTCGTTTGAGGACTACTGCGTCAAGCGGGGCATCCCTTATGGCGCAACATCGCGTTACGCGATTCAGGCGACGACACTCTATTATTGTCGATCGCGGGTGTAGACTTCCTCGAGTTCGTCCTGACTGGCAAGGTCACACGCGTGGATGTCGCCGTCGACCTGGCGGGCATCACGACCGATGAGGTGATTGTGCGGAGTTCTGGCGTCCGCAAACACGGCATCTAGCGCGACCGGCATCCCGGAGACGGTTTACATCGGGAAGATCGGCGGAACTGTCGCATACGACAAAGGCACAGCGACGGAGGACGGTGTCACGCGCCTCAGGGCGAACGCCGATTGCGACCGAACTGCCGCGGCCACGAACTGCTGAACATCAGAATCCGTTCGACAAGATCCGCGTTAACCGACCGAAACTATCAAGCCGCTGATACCGGAGCACGCCAACGCGATCTTCGACAGCATGCGCATCCGCGGCATTCATCGCGTCCTCAAGATGCTACCACGCCAAGACCGGCTGCGCATCGAGCAGGTCGCAAACGATACCGCGAACAATCTGATGCCGGCGGACCTCTGGGACTCGTGGCCCATGTGTCTTGATCAATCAGGCCTAATCGCGCCGACCTCGAATTCAACTGATTTGTGGGCTCGGAGGGCCGCCTCTTGACGCTTTATCAAATTTATTTTCGTTGCGAGACACCTAGCGACACTGGTGGACACCACGCAGGACCGCGTCTGCTTGCGCGGTGCCCTGACCTTACTATGTTTTGATTTCGAGCATGCGGCACGAGCACATCTCGCAGCGCGCTGCAAAACGAGTCTATCGCGATGGGTCTCTAAGGCATCCGCAAACGGCTGATCGGCTGCACGATGCCCCCGCGCGGCTTGATAGCTCGAAAATGATCTGAAGCATTGCGGAGGCGCGTCCACGCGGTTTGTGGCTCGCTCACCTCTCCATGGTCCCTTCGGACGCACCCATATCGATTTCCGCTCATGAGCGGCGATTTCCCAAACCCTTTTCAAATGCAGGATTCTTCATGAATAGCGAAAAAAATCGTTCTGTGACGGCGCGACGCCTCAAAAAGGAGCTGCGAACCCGCCGCTCGGTCTACACCACCATCAGCATGGAGACAGTGGGCTCAACAGTACACATATATAGAGTCGTCTCCCGCGTCGCCTATTTTGGCGATGAGAAGCAGTTCCGCCGCTACTTCTCGCGAGTGTGGCCGCTGCTCCAGATTCGCGATGTTCGCGATTTTGAGGTCTACCCGGGGGTACGGGTCAAGTTCCGCCCTCGCGCTCACAGGGTTGAAATCACCGGAACGAACCTGCGAACCGTCGAAGGCGTCGCAGAGAATTTCGGACGCTCCGCCAAACGTGCTGGCTTACTTCACCGTCATCGCCACGAAGCAACCGACGGTGCCAAATCATGACCGGCGGCGAGAACAATAGCTCAAATGACAAGCACATTGGGGCTCGCTTGCCCGGTCACCCGACACAAGCGGACGCAACACCATCAAGCAGCATTTCTGAGAAGGGAATTTCCGTTACAAACCAATCAACTGACAACCCTTCTCACGAAGAAGGGATTAGCCCGCCGCTTGTACCGGATCCGGGCGGTCTAACCCTAGAGGACCGCCGCGTCGATTCGGTATACAGCAAAACGGCAGACGCCAGCATCGTGACCGGCGATGATCTTCGCGAGAAGTATTGTAGTGGGAAGGACGGTATCCATTTGCCCGGCGCGCTTCTCATGCAGCTCATGAATGCAAAGGCGGCCGGCGGCAGGAAATTCGTGCTGTCGGGCCCGGCTGATATCGGCCTTGCAGAAGCAGGCGTCGACCTGGCAGAACACTTCAAGCTACCTGTCTTCGAGATCAGTTCCGGCGAGAGCTACGCTGTGCGTGAGCTAAAGGCAAAACGCATCGACGGCTCGGACGGATATGTTGTGATTAGCGATGATCCCACCGCGCTGCCTGCGTCGGCCTACGCAGACGCTCAGTGGGTATCGTTTGATGACAAGAATCAGCTTCACTGGAGCGAGGTTGCAAGTTCCTTAAAAAGCCTGGCTTCCCGCATTTTCCGAGGCGAGGATATTCTTGCTTTTCGCGACGAAGCGGAAGCTTTGGTGAAACCCGCCCTTCCTGATCGCCGTGCCGTGCTGAGCGTGCTGGCCCACCACATCAATCTGTACCGCGCAACGAAGGAGAGCGGTCTTTACGATGACGGACGTTCAACGCCGACGTCGCCAGCCGGCACGCCGCGTGACGTATCGGTGACGGTTGCAACACCCAATGAGACTTCCGAACTGTTGAATTCAGTGGCGTCGCGCATCGCACGTCACGTGATCCTGCCGGAATCGTATGCTCGTGTCAGCGCACTCGCCCTACTTCATTTTTGGGCGTTTCGTGCCGCTCGCACGTCGCCAATCATTGAAGTGCAGTCGATTGCGCAGGAAAGCGGAAAGACAGTACTCATCGACATTTTGGCCGGACTTTCGCCGAGCGTTGAAAAAGTCTTCGACGCGACGCCCGCGTCGTTGTTTGAACCTGCCGATCAGGGCGCGACAATCATCTACGATGAAGGCGATCTCAACTTTACCTCGTCGAATATTACGCTGATCAAGTTCTTCAACGCAGGTTGCAAGCGCAATGGCCCGCGAATCCGTCGTGCGGGTGGAAAGAGCTATAGTGCGTGGTGTCCTAAAGTCATTGCGCGCATTGGCAAGATGCCGAATGCGGCACTTGCCAGCCGCTGCATAACTTTTTACATGCACCGCAAGTTGCCTGGCGAAAACGTCGAGCGCATTCTTCCAAATCATGAGCGCGAAATCGCAGAACTCGCTGCGACCTGCAAGCTTTGGGCCGAGACCGCTGTCAGCAACCTTCTAGACGCCGTTCCAGAAATGCCGACTGGATTTGCTTCACGCCGCATCGACAAATGGGAACCTTTACTGGCTATCGCGGAACTTGCAGGTCCGGAGTGGGCGCAGCAGGCTCGCAAAGACGCCTTGGCGCTGGATCCTATCCACTTGGACGAGCCTTCCTTAGAAGAGATGCTTCTTCACGACATACGCGCCGGCTTCGATATGACCGGCGCAGCCGCAATCAGCTCTGCCGCTCTTGTTGCGCATCTCAAGGGATTCAAGGATCGGCCATGGTGTCAGTGGGGAAGTGACGGTCAGCTTCGATTGGCCAAGCTCCTGCCCCGTCACATCCGTCCCATGAACGTTCGCACCCCGATACAAGCCAAGGGATACCGCCGCGAGCAGTTCGACGAGCTGTTTAAGCATTACCCGAAGAAGTCGGACGAATAGGCTATGAACGAGCGCGTCTGGGACGGCTGGGACGGCTGGGACGCCATTTCGCCCTCTTGCCTGTAATTTTTTAGGCCTGCCCGCCAGTTCATGCGACTTGCCGATATAAATATGCGTGACATGACTAAACTCAGCCTCAAGCAAGAACTCCGCCGTCTTATCGCATCCGGCTCAAAGGACGTGCCCGATCGCGGCGCAACCGGCAAATATGGCACCAAGAATCCTACTTCCCGCTCGGAAGCCATTAAGCGCATCAAGCAGGCAAAAACGCCGTTTGAACTGACGATTGCAGCCAGGGGAGCGCGTACGCTCGCCGATCAGCACGCAGCTATCCGAAAGGATGCAGTCTTTAAACTCAATTCCATGCCAGCGAACCGTGAGTTGGTTTTCAAGTTAGATTGGCACGAAGTCTTTCAACCTGAAGACGCAAATATCGCGCGGGAATGTATTCGCGAATTTTTGGTGCGCATGTTGAGAGGCATACACCGGTCTGCAAAATTGGAACTTGATTTCGCCGCTCAGAACTTCGTTGTTGTGCCGGAGATATGGAGCAAGATGGGAACATTTGCGCCGCTTCATTTCCATGCGCTGATCGATATCCCAACAGCGGGACTGCCGTCATTCGACGCGGGCGCCAAAAGCATCTGGGAAAGCGTTTGCCGGGCCCACAATATCAAGGGCTCGATTCATTCGTCCCCGATCAAAAACAAAGACAGGTTAGATCGCTATAACCTGAAGCAACTTGACTTAGAGTGGGTTTTCGACCGCACGATGTGGCCGATCGACCTCCTCGACTAAACGGCACGTCGAGCCAGTCTCCCCGTCGCTTTTGTCATGAACTCCGAGAAGCTGCAGATCGTTCTGGTCTGCGGCTACGTACAATAGTTGTCAAAATGATAGTCATTGAAATTTTAACAGCTCACTCAGTATCAGCTAATTTACAGGTCAAACGAATATGCCGAACGATAGTCGCTACAGTAAAACAAAGACCACTTCAGATCTCACCCACATTAAAACCTCCGGCGAGTATCCATACGAAGAGCGGGATAAGATTAATCCTCAGGTTCGTCCTGGATCAGCACGCACGCGTGGCTTTCGCGGAAACAAATACGGTCCAGCATCTCCGGTACGGCAGTTCACGAAGGAAGAGATTGCTGGGTACGAGCGCAAAGCTCGTGACGACGGCAAAATGTAATCCTGCCTTAGCTTGAAGATCATGGCTGCTCATTAGTTGATAGAAACGACCGGTGGTTGTGTACCGCAAATTCATTTGACGCCATGATCGCCGCTTGCTCGCCATTCAAACGGGGAGCAAATTTTAGCCGCAGATATTTCACAAAGGTAAGCTTTGTCATCTAGGTCCCGATAAGCTGCGATATGTTCCCGAGCAATGTCCGGATAGAGTTCTTGAGCCCGCACGTCTGCCGAGAACATCGAACTTGCAGCCAAGACTCCTCCTACGAGTGCGACTGACGCCGTTGTCGATTTTGTCGTTGCGGAGGTCGCCGACCAGATCAACGCCCCGAGCCAACCAATAATCGACCAGCCCAAGAAGAGGTTGATAACCAGAATGGCGTGCCTGTTCGTGTGCCAGCGCTGATACGCGATAAAGGCCGGTAGCAGATAAATGAATAAGCCGAACATAGTCCCGAGAATGACTGCACCGTTTCCGCCGTAAGCAGCACCCACCAGCAACGACACCGCGATAACCGAGACTGCCAGTATTGTACCTGGTCGTTTTTGCGTTGGCGGATTGCCCGGTTTAGTTGGCGCTAGAAGCTTTGCTTTTCGGTCTGCAAATTCCTCGTCAGTAATGACCTTTCGAATTCGCAGCTCGTCGAGATTTTCGATCTCCAGTGCAATGTTCGCAACTTCTGACATCCCGTAAAACCCTCTCGCTTATTGAATGACAGTCGCTCGTTCAGTTCCGCGCACCTAGCAGGAAGGACTCTGTCTTATTGCTCGTGGGAGTCGGCATGCAGCCGGGAACGTAAAAGCCCGGATAGAGGACAATCAGAACGTCAGAGTCTGTCGGCTGGAGTGCGAAGCGTCTGGTATCGCTCATGCATCGCTTCTCGTAAGCGACCAGCATGCGCACGCCATCCATCAGCTCCGGCATAGGATCTATGCCACGATCAATTTGATTATCCGCTCTGACAGCATAAGCATCGGCGTAGACGCCGAAGAATGCAGACCAAAGGAATGCGGTATCAAGCGTGTCGCGATAGCGCGGTTGGTTGGCGGCATGGATATCCGCCAGCCATTCGCAGCCAATCTGCGCCGCATCCGGCATGAAAGGGGTCTCTCCCAAGAGCAGCTGGCCCACGATTCTGACGTGGACCGAGCCCATGTGAGCAAACTGGAGCGAGGGGTTGCCTACGTCGGGCTTGAGATTATCGGGAAGTTTGCGGCAGTGCTGGACGTGCCACCCGACACATTCCTCAAGCCGTTAGCTCGCAAGTCAGCCAAAAAATGCACATAGTTCCAGACCGCCTTAAACAGGAAACCAGCGCTTATGTTTCGCGGCTTCACTTTCGATCCCCAGAACTATCGGCGATTCTACACCTGAAACGCACGAACGATTGTATCGAGCCGAAATCGTCGCCTCCCTGACCCCCATCGTGTTGGTAACGTGTGTAGGCAGCATTCTAAAGCCTAAGCGTTAGCGCGAAGATCGCAGAGGCCGCGCCTTACGGCTCCAAGCCTAAATGAAGCGCTTTAGACCTGCTAGGTCTTCACATAGACCCAGACGGCGCTGTGAAGGTAAGGAGAATGCACTTAGTATTTACCCATTAAGCCGGATTCCCTCCACCATCTTTCCATGACAACGACTAACGGTCAGACGAGTCTAATCATTCGCATTCGAGCGTCCGGCGACGTCTTTTCTAGCGGTGGTTGGCAGCGTAATCATCCTAATCATGACTAACGCTAAGAAGCGCTTACTACAGTGGAAATGATTGTTTCAGGCCACACCCCGTTTTGTGTCGCGCATCGAGCTCATTGTGATCGAATATTCTGAATCAGCGAAAGTGAAGACGTCGGAGGGTGCCTATAGTTGGGTTGTCGCTTGCCTTTCATTGTTGATGACATCCCTGAGCTTCGGCGCGGTGACTTCAGTTCCTATCTTAATGAAACCCATGTCGGACGAGCTCTTTTGGTCTCGCGGCAAGCTTTCACTGGTTCATACGGCAGCCTTAGTTGGCGCAGCTGTCGGAAGCTTGGTGATTGGATACGCATCCGACCGAATGAATTTCTTAAGGCTCGCCCTGTTGGCAGCAATCTCAATTGGTGCGGGATTGCTAATTGCCAGCCGCGCCGATGAATTCTGGCAAATCGCGCTTGCGTACGGAATTCTAGTTGGCGGAATTGGGCAAGGTACGTTTTTTAGCCCAATCACCGCTGCGGCCAGCCGGTGGTTTGACCATAACCGAACTTATGCGATCGCTATCGTTACCTGCGGCCAAGGTGTGGGCGGGATAGTAGTCCCGCTAATCTTGCGCGATATGGCGTTGCATAATGGCTGGCGTAGCGCATTGCTAAATTATGGGATTGCATCTACTGCAGTAATCGGGCTCGCGAGTCTCGTGTTTATCCGTGAGCCGCCGATAACTTCGGCGTCCATAGAACCAGAGACTGAACAGCAACCGAGCACAAATTGGTTTACTTATTATTTTGCGATGGCACATTTCGCTGTCTGTAGCATTGGTAGTTTTCTGTTCATTGGCCACTTCATGATCTTCTGCGAAGAGAGCGCAATTGATCCATTTACGTCGTCCGCGTTGATGAGTTCAACACTAGGCGCCACTATCGTGTCCCGATTGGCAGCGGGATATCTGTTAAAATCGATAGATTCCTCAAGAGTCATCCTCGCTAGCAATTTAATTATTGCAATTGGAATTATGGTTGTCGCGTTTTCGGAACAATCTGTATTCTTGATTTCCACAGGAGCGGCTATCTTTGGCATCGGCTTCGGGGCAGCCTTCCCGGCTTACGGAACCTCAGCGCGTGCTAACTTTCCAGCTCGACAGTTCGGATTTTGGTTGGCCACGATGTGGTGCTTATCGTTCATCTGCGCCGGATTTGGTAGTTGGGCGGGCGGATTATTCAGAGACGCACTCGGTAATTACAAAACCGGGTTTGCGTTTGCGAGCGGACTTATTCTTGCCGGAAGTTTGGTTGCGCAGCCGCTCCTGTATGCAACTCGCAAGCAGCAATTTAAAGGGTAAGCGGTGTCCCGCGGCCGCCTTCCGGATGATGTCGTGATCTGCGAGTCTGCGGTCTGGTTTTGACCGTTAGGCTTAGAATGGACACTGAACATATTGCTCTCACAGAGCCGGTCCGCCGGCTGGAAGTGTTCACCGGTGCCGGGCGCGGCGGACATGGCGTGAAGACAAGGCCGGGATTGTCGCTGAGATCGCGACCAGCGGAGACTCGGTCTGTGCCGTGGCTCGATGCCATGGATTATCACCGCAGCAGTTGTTTGGCTGGCGACGTCAATTGCGAGATTCCGAGGCTGAACGTTCTGAGGCTGACGGGCTGCAGTTCGTGCCGGCAGTTGTGAATGCGGGACCGTCTCCTGTTCCGCAACGGAGGGCGCCGCGGTGCAAGGCCGAGGCCCGTGCCGGAACGATCGAGGTCAAGATCCGCGGCGTGACGGTCCGGGTCGGCCGGACGCAAAGACTTTGTGCATTGAAAGCCGGCGCGTGATCGGCCCAGCGGCCGAGGTGACCTTCGGCCTTGAGGTGGCCGATCACCGGCTCGATTGCGGATCGGCGTCGAACATTTGGGGCTCCCACATCTCCATCGCGTACCGAGCGAGTTTGATAGCATTATAGCCGGCCGGTCGCATTGCCCATCGACAGCAACTTTCAGAAGGCGGCCGTCGGTAGGTCGAACGAGGCTGATCTATTTCCAGCGCAGAAATCGCGCTTCGACACGGTTCATAGCGGCTAGGATGCAACTTCCGATCAAAGCGAGAAGAAACAAAACTGCAAACACTCCGTTGGTCTGGAAACTCCCTGCAAATAGGCTCAATGCTTGTCCGAGGCCCGCCCTTGCAGCGAGAAGTTCGCCGGCGACGACTCCAAGGAGAGCATAAATCAGCCCAAGACGTAAGCTGGAGAAAAGCGTTGGCACCGCACCTGGAAGCGTGATCTGGGTAAAAATCTGAGTGGACGTTGCCCCTAGCATTCGCGACAGCGTTAAATGATCAGAATCAACGCTTCGCGCACCCGCGACCGTACCGCTCAAGACGATGAAGAACGTTAGACTCGCACCCAGCGCAATCTTTGACGATATTCCAAGTCCAAACCACAGGAGGAAGAGCGGCGCAAGCGCTACGCGCGGCAAAGCATTCAGCCCGGCAAATATCGGTTCCAAGAATTTTTCGAGCCCGGGATAGGCGACAAAGAGCGAGCCGACGCCGATCCCAAGAATGCTCCCGATCAAAAATGCGGAGACTGTCGCCCAAAGCGTCCAAAGAAGGTGGGGAACAAGAGTGTAATTAGTGAAAAGCCCATTATAGAGAAATAGCAGGATTCCAACCGGATCGCCGATTAAAATCGGGTTTATGAAACCGTAATTGGCCAAGGCCTGCCAGAGGGCACCAAGCGCAAACAGAAAGATTACTTGCCCGATCCAAAGGGGTGGGCGGATAAGTTGGCTCATATCGATCCTCCCAGAGCAATCTCAAGCTTGCTCCACAATTCTGCATAGAGTTCGTGGAAGCGATGGTCTTTTTGCAACGCACGAGCAGAACGGGGCCTGGGAAGATCGATCGCAACATCAGCAAGAATTTTGCCGGGACGTGCGCTCACAACAATAACACGGTCCGAAAGGGAAATTGCTTCACCGAGGTCATGCGTGACAAGCACGACCGTGCGCTGCTCCTTGTTCCAAAGCGATAAAAGTATCTCCCCGAGTTGAAGTTTGGTCTGCGCGTCCAGCGCGCCAAAGGGCTCGTCCATCAGCAAAATTGGGGCGTCTAGGCAAAACGTTCGCGCAAGAGCAACGCGTTGCCGCATTCCGTGCGACAACATTTTTGGGAAAGAGTCTTCGAACCCTTTAAGACCGACTTGCTCGAGCAATTTCTCCGCCTTTAGTCGACGGATCTCTTTCTCAACGCCCCTGATTTCGCAACCGAACTCTGCGTTTTGCTGCGCGGTTCTCCAAGGGAGTAACGAGTCCCTGGCGAGCATGTAAGCCACATCGCGACGCCCGGCATTCGGCGAGGTACCCGACACTCCAATGGAGCCGCTTGCTAGAGGTATTAGCCCTGCTATTAAGTTTAATAGCGTGGTCTTTCCGCATCCGCTCGGTCCGATAAGTGAGATAAACTGCCTCGGCTCGACCGCGAGTGATACATCGTCTAAAACGACCACCCCTCCGAACTTTTGGCTTACGTTATCTACCTGGATACGGCCGTTCATCTCCAATGCCGCGTTTCGCGGGGCTGACATGGATTGCTGCCGAAGCTGAGTGACATTAGCTTTATGGGGCATCGGCATAGACAATCGCATCCACGGTTACTGGCTTGTCAGTTACTTTGTACTTCAGAAGAAGATCTGAATATGCAGCCACTGATTTGCGATCGACACGCACACCCAGTGTTGGAATCTCGGCTTTAACAAGTTCTTCAAGAAGCGTTTCAGGATCAGGGAGATTACCGAGCGACATGTGCGATTTAGCAATCTTAAGAACTTTTGCAAAATTTTCGGGCTTTTGAGTCCAATCGATTGCGTCGGCCATGCCTTCGACAAATGCTTTAACTACGTGCGGATTCGCGGCGATGTAACTGTCCGTGGCAAGCAAGGGTAGAAACGCTCCGTTAAGAGCTTTAACATCCGCAGGTCCATCGCCATTAGCTAAGCTGACTGCCGTCACGCATGATTTCTGCGTTCTGCATAGCGTAGCGAAAGGCTCAAACATCATTGCTGCGTCGAGCTGCTTTGCTACAAGCATGGGATAAGAGGTGGCGGGTGAGCCCACCGCAACGTAAGTGACACTATCCGGGTCTACACCGGCTCCAGCGAAAAGGGCGCGCGTCATAATTTCAGTTGCTGCGCCCCGGGCCGTTACTCCGATTCTCTTACCCTTTAGGTCTTGCATTACAGCTGGATAGCCTGCCTTTAGGTTTGGGAGCGGGACTTCGTTGCCAACGTTCAACGTAAAGATGTTATTCGGCGCAAGCGCTCCGACGATCTTAATTTTGTTTCCGCGAGACACTGATTGAAGCGCCACATCGGTCGCCGAAAAATTGAGGTCTAAACTACCTCCAACAAGTGCCTGCAACGCTAGCGGCGCTGAAGGAATATCTGTGGGGTCGCATTTTAAGTTTCTCTCTCGGCAAAAGCCCTGGTCATTCATAACCCAAATCGGCAGATTAATGATCGAACCAGGAAAAGTGTTTATTCGAACCGTTTCCCCACGACCCATAGCTTTTTTATCTTGAGCATCGGCTGATTCGATCATCGCTACTAGTAGACCGCCGATCAACACACCAACAATAGCTATAGTCTTGGATTGCTTGATAAGCACTCTCGATCCTCCCGTTTGATGGTTCGCTTTTGATTCAATCGTACTCGTATGAGAATTCTTCTTCTATGAAAGCGAACACTTTCCCGTTTTCTACTTTAGACTCATACATATGAAGTGGCTTATCGGCGCTTTCGAGAACAGAGCCATCGTTCGCATTCCACTCCCAAAAGTGCTTACTGCAGGTAACGGTGTTTCCCTCGCAGAAACCATGCCGAAGTGGCTCTTCCATATGCGGACACAGCGGGGGAATGACTCTCACGAAGTCATCCGTCCGAAGGGCAACAACCGAAATTTTGCTATCCAAGGAAACTTCCTTGACCTCACCAATTTCAAGCTCATCGAGATCAATAACAAACTGCCAGGTCACTAGTTGCTCCTACATTGGAATGTGTGACCCAAACGGAAGTCGACGAGTATCAAGAGTAACTTTGCGAGCAGCCAGAGCAAATCGTGACTCCTCGGTGAGCACAAAGGTATCTTCATAGGTGCCAACGCAAAATAACGCTGATACGCCAGCTACATTGGTATGATAGACTGAGATTGCCGTCACCGCGCTGCATCCGTTATCAAACATTCCGCTGAGAAAGCTTCCTCCGACGATTCTACGAAACTTATCCGGATATCGTTCATGCATCGTCAGTTGATCAAAGAGCAACTTCAGACCTGCTCGATCCTTTTCCATCAAAACCACCTCACCCTGAATTTCTGGGCTAAAGGCGTAGATTCCATAAGTGAAAGTCGAATGAGTGAGAGCCAACCAATCTACGAACTTTTCTGCGTCCATCAGATAATTCGCGTGGGCGATAGTGCTCTGTATTTCTCCGACAACCTCGGGGCGAGAGAGTTTATTTCGGATATGTTCCGCTTCCAGTGGCGCATTTTTTTGCATTTAAGCACCTGTCGCGGCAGGCCGTGGATCGGCTGGATTTAAGCCAGTCAGAGCAGACCATTCCCGATAATATTCTCGAATTGGAAAATCATCTTGCGTCATGTTGTCTTCTTCCCTCGCCATGAGGGAAATCGGAGTCGCCTCGCCTTTCATCGTCTCTGTTTGGCGCTCGGCCGCAAACTGATCTTCCGGCAAGTTGCGTCCAAATGGACCCCAAAATTCTGCATGGTCGCGTAGCCGCGCTTTTCGCACGTCTGCCGGTTCGCCCTTAACGCCAAGGCCACGAAATTGCACGAGGGTTTCGCTGGGACTGATAGGCATTTGCGTATCAATTCGCATAACAGTAGCGCGGCAATTCAACATCACGTCGGGGAATATGTCGACCAAACGAAACTCGTTCGGCTGCAATCCAGGAAGCTCATAACCTCCGCGCGATTTCATCCCCTTCATTTTGCTGTAATCCACGACCAGAGGATCGAGTGTTGCGTGTCCGCCAGAGTATCCCCGCCATTTACGTTTGAAGTACGCTGGTTCGCGCATGCTCGTTTGGCGATTCAAGACATGTAGATACTCGTGATAGAGCTCCATGTTTGTTTCCTGCCAATGCTTCCAGTTGGACTTCACTACTTGCTCATGAAAATGAAAAACCTCCAGTTCCGCCTTCCCGAAGAGATCATCAAAGATTTCCAAGCATCCACCAAGCCACTCGACTAAGGGCTTCGCTTCTTGATCCAGGTTTACGAACACCAGCCCGTGTAGTGACTCGCACCGAACTTCCGGCAGCCCACATTTGCTCTTGTCGATCCCAGCAGAAGCAAATGCCTCTTCTCTCGGAATTGTCGTGCACTCACCGTAGGTGTTGTATGTCCAACGATGGAAAGGACACTCCAACTCGCGGGCGTTCCCGCGAGGAACATCAACAATTTTTGCCCCCCTATGAGAACACGAATTTACGAATGCCCGCAGCTTACCGTCAGGACTTCTGGCGACGAATAATGGAACACCGGCAACACTCAACGAGCGGTAGTCGTTCTTGTTCGGGACTTCCGATTCGCAGCAAGCAAACTTCCAAACTTTCTTAAAGATCTTCTCCTGCTCAATCTTAAAGATGGCCGGATCAGAGTAGATCTTATTGTCCACATAGTGATCAGAACGAAGGCTATGAGAAACTTGGATCGATGTTGATTGCATTGGTTACTCCGAATTCATTCCCTAGCGCGGCCGGAAGAATGGTCTAAACCGACGCCCGTTCTCTATGGACGATGGTGTCGACGAGGCCTTTCGTCTCCTTGGCGATTGCGAAGTCAAAATTAATCTTCGCAAATGGTCGGTTTAGTTCTTTACTTTTGAATTCTGCTGAGTCGCTCACACGTTCGATTTCTGGGATAAGTCCCTCGCGCGTGCCGAAAGCAAAGTCCTCGTGTAGGTATTTGTCATCGGCAATATTGATTTGCGTTGTCAACTGTCGGTAGCCGGGAGCAGTGATAAAGAAATGGATGTGCGCCGGCCGTTGCCCATGCCGTCCAAGCAAACACATAAGTTTGTCAGTGTTACCTCCTGGAGGAACGCCATACCCGCTTGGCATAATAGAACGGAAGCTATACTTACCGTCGGCTCCCGTCTTGATGCGCCGCCTCAGGTTGTATGGCGTTTGCTCAGGGCCAAAGTGCGAGTAGAAACCCATAGTATTACAGTGCCAGACATCGACGACAGCGCCGCCCACTGGTTTTCCTGAAACGTCCTTTACTTGACCCTCCATGAAAAGGACTTCTCCATCGTCTAACCCGTCGTCAAGCCGGGCATATCCGTCCGACATAGGTGCGCCGGCAATGTATAGCGGGCCCTCAATTGTTCTTGTCGTCGTGCCGATGACCCCTGCTCGGCGCTCAGCCTCATCTAGGCGAAGGTCTAAAAAGTGCTCCAAGGCGATGCCGGGAACGATCAAACCGAGCTCGTTGCTTTTGGCGGCTTCGCCGATGTATGCAACTGCTGCCCAAACTTCATCCATTTGAATATCTAGATCGTCGATCGCGCGAAACAGATCGGCTAGAAGGCGATTGACGATCTTCTTGACACGAAGATTTCCTCCGGAAGCGTTCAATCCTGATGCTTCGGAGGCCAGTTTGGTAATTACTTCATCCGATACGAACCTATCGCTCATTGTCTCTTCCCTTTACTTTTTTGGTAAGCGCTCAACCGCTAGCCCCGCGCTTCGATCGATGATGGATGCCGACACAAAGGTGTCACTTCTAAGTTCATGTAAGGAAACAGCGGCAGCGTTGAGAGAATTTCATGAAGTTCCTCGCCGTTCGTAACTTCAAAAACGCTAATATTGGCGTAGTTTCCAACAATCCGCCAAAGATGACGCCAAACGCCCGCAATCTGAAGTTCCTGAGCGCGGGCCTTTTCTAGCTTCTTAAGTGAATCAAACTCGCCACTGGCCAAATGCGCCGGAATCGTCACTGTCATTTTCACCTGAAACAGCATTTCAACCTCGCGCGGCTAGGGACGTTACCGGCACAACCACTCGTCTTGCTGCATCCCGTCGAAAAAATGATAGGCGATCTTCGTCGATCTCGACGCCCAACCCGGGACCCGTAGGAATTCCTAAGCTAAACTCGGAATAGTCTAGCGGCGTAGTGAGAATCTCTTCCGTCAAAAGAAGGGGGCCGAACAACTCTGTTCCCCAATCAAGCTTTCGAAAGGTGGAGAAGAGGTGCGCTGACGCAATAGAGCCAATCGCGCCCTCCAGCATGGTTCCACCGTACAATCCTATGCCGGCAGCCTCCGCGATTGCAGCGACCTTTGATGCAGCTACCAGCCCGCCTGATTGAGAAATTTTGACCGCAAACGCATTCGCAGCTTCTCGTTTGGCGAGGTCAAATGCGCTTTCTGGACCACACAAAGCTTCGTCAGCCATAATCGGTACAACGGATTGGCGAGACAGCCTAGCCAACCCATCGCGATTCCAACCGGCGATCGGCTGTTCAATGAGGTCGACGCCCGCATCTCGCAGGCTGATCAAGGCCGAAGCAGTTTCAGTTTCTGACCAAGCTTGGTTGATGTCTACGCGCACGCTTGCTGAACTTCCCAAAGCTCGTTTGATTTGCGCTACATGCTCAACATCTTCTTGGACGCTGCGACGGCCAATTTTAAGTTTGAAGGTGTTGTGCCTGCGGGAAGCGAGCATATTTTCCGCCTCTTTGATGTCCGCGTGCGTGTCACCGCTTGCGAGAGTCCAGGCAATCGGTAACCGCTCCCGGTATCGACCACCGAAAATATCGGAGAGAGAGCGATCTGATCGTCTTCCAATGCCATCCCAGAGCGCAGTTTCAACAGCGTTCTTCGCAAATCGATTATCGCGCACGTGCGCGTCGATCGCATTCATCGTTGCCAATACATTTTCCGGGTCGCAGGTCTTCAGGACAGGAGTTACGTACGTATCTATGGCCAGCTTTATCCCCTCTGGGCTTTCAGGGCCGTAGCTAAGACCGCCAATTGTCGCTGCTTCACCTATGCCGATCACGCCGTCAGATGTTCGGATTCGAACGATCAAGCTACTCTGAACGTTCATCGTCGTCATAGATAGCTTATGGGGGCGGATAGTCGGGATATCGACCAGAACGGTCTCAATCTCGTCAATTGATAGTTTGCTTGCCATGACTGACCAATCAAGTTATTTCGAGTTTTTTAGGGGGCAGCGCCCCTTTAGGATAGCTCCATTTTGGTCTACTTTCAGACCTTTCGGGTCTAGGAACGCAAAGATGGAACTTCGGCACCTTCGGTATTTCGTTACAGTCGCAGCTGAAGCTAATTTCACCCGCGCGGCGGAGAAGTTGCACATTGCCCAGTCGCCGCTAGGCCGTCAGATCAAGCAGATCGAGGAGGAGTTGGGCGTAAAGCTGTTGGAACGCCAACGGCCAATCAAGCTCACTGAGGCTGGTCGTTTCTTTTACGAACAATCCCGTCAGTTGCTGCAACGCGCTGATGAAATTGAATCGATGACGAAACGTATTGGCAAAGGCTGGAACGTCCACTTGAACATCGGGTTCGTGGGTTCAGTTCTGTACGACGCTTTACCTAAGCTTATTGGGCAGTTCAGAACAGCTGCCCCTGCTGTCGAGGTTTCGCTTTTCGAAATGACTACGCTCGAACAAGTGTCGGCCCTCAAAGATGGGCGAATTGATATTGGATTTGGACGGATCCGATTTGATGACCCTACAATCACTCGAGAGGTGCTACACGAAGAACGATTATCCGCGGCAATACCTCGAGGCCACCGGTTGAGTGATCCCTCAAAAGAACTGAAGCTGATTGATACAGCTCGCGAACCCTTGATTATCTATCCAAAGATGCCGAGGCCGAGTTACGCAGACCAAGTCCTTTCGTTTTATCGCGATCGAAGCGTTGAGCCGCCCGTCGCTTTCGAAGTGCGCGAGCTCCAAACAGCGTTAGGATTAGTTGCTGCCGGTGCAGGAATTTGTATCGTGCCGAACTCTGTAAGTCGCTTTGGTCGAGACGACGTAGTATATATTCCGCTTGCTGATACAGATATCGTTTCGCCTATCATCATGAGCTATCGGTCAAATGACCGATCAACGTCACTAGCAATGTTTAGACGGCTGACGAGTCAGATTCGCCGTGATGAGAGCTGAGGTAGAGTCCTAGGCCGCCAGTTCACTTATGCTTTTGACCGACGCCAGCTTGTCGGGCTCAATGGTTATACCTTTCAGCATTAGCTTCTTGATCATAGCTAATTCCTTTGGACGATTCACGGTGCAGACGTAGGTGATTTTTCCGTCCTTTAGGTAGATCCGCGAAAACTCAGAAGCTTGAATTGATCCGCGACTAACGGTTGAGTCGAACTCTCCAGGTAATCCTAGCATCTGTATGCTGAGATCATACTGGTCTGACCAAAACCATGGAATGTTCGCAGCTGTGTCGGCCATACCTAGTATGGTCTTAGCAACTTTCATCGCTTGGAGCTGCGCGTTTTCCCATGACTCGAGGCGCAATGGTCGACGGGCAAACGCGTTGAACTGACAGGCGACATCACCCACGGCAAAAATTGATGCGTCAGACGTTCTGCAGTATTCATCGATGACAATTCCGTTTTCTACAATCAATCCGCTTTGAAGAGCAATTTCTGCATTTGGAATTGCCCCTATCCCGACAACGACAGTAGAGACGGGTATCCGCCTTCCGGATGAAAGGGCTGCCACTTCCACTCGATCCTGGCCGTCAATCGTAGACACCGTGGTATCAAGTTCGATTTCCACACCTTTGCTCTGATGAACTGCACAGAGATAGTCGCTCAACTCGGAAGGCAACGCTCTGGAGCACAGCTTGCTGCCGGCCTCGACAACCGTCACTTGCAAACCCTTCGACCTTGCTGATGCAGCGACCTCTAGACCAATCCAGCCACCTCCAACGATCAGAACTCCGCCGCCACCATCGAGGGACCTTTTCAATTCGTTTGCGTCGTCTAGAGTTCTAAGAGTGTGAATTCCGGGTAGTTCGCCACCCTGTATACTGAAGGGCCTTGGGCGAGAGCCGGTTGCTAAGATCAAATAGTCATAATGCTCCTGGCTACCATTCGAAAGCTCTATCGTTTTTTCGTTTCGAGAGACGCTCAAAGCACAAAGATTCAGCTTGAGCTGAATTGTCTGCGATTCAAATTTTGATTTCGAGCCAACGTAAACAGGTACAACTCCTGCTCCTAACAGAGCAGCCTTAGAAAGCGGCGGTCTTTCGTACGGATAATGCTTTTCATCGCCAATCAGGACAATCTCACCTTCAAAGCCGTGCCGTCTCAGGTTCAACGCACAAAGTGCACCTGCCTGTCCTGCACCTACAATCACCACTTTGATCATATGAAAACCTCGGAGGTACCGACCCTGCTTCAGGACCGTACAAACTTTATCAGCATCAAACTAAAGCTTGCGATGAAAACCCAAGATGCAATGGCCAGGAGGAATGGTTTAGCGCCTCTTGCCTTGAGTTTCGAAAAGTCGGTCTCTAATCCCATCGCAGCCAGTGACGCAGTTAGCATAACCGCCGTTAATAGAACTATGACTGTGCGACTTTCCTCTGGAATATGTACTACGCTGTTTAATCCCACCATCGCGATAAAACCGACCACGAACCACGGCACACCGGGCGCACTGCTCGGACCGTTTATCGAGCTCCTCCGCGTCGACATCTTGACCAACCCGAAAAACATCACAAGCGGCGCCAAAAGAACCACACGGCTCAGTTTAGAAATCGTAGCTGCTTCCCCGGCCGTCTCCCCGTTTTGGAAGGCAGCTGCAACCACCTGAGCGATCTCGTGAATAGAAGAACCACACCATAACCCAAAGTCTTTCGGTCCGAGCCCGATGAGCGAAGATACAACGGGGTATAGTGCTATTGAGAAAGAACCCAATATTGTCACGCAGGCAACAGCATAGATCGCGTCTTCTTCCGGTGCGCGCGTGATGTTATTAGTGGCCAGAACAGCCGACGCGCCGCATATCGCAGTGCCTGCGGCAATTAATTCAGTCAGGCCGCGGTCAACTCCGATCTTTCGACCAAGCCACAACGTGAATGCTACAGAGCCGATTAAAGACACGGTTATAATGCCGAACGCGGACAGGCCGAGATCGAAAATCTGAGGAAAAGTCAGCTGCAGGCCCAGCATAGCGATGCCCAGTCTTAAGACGTGCCTCATGCAAAACTTTACTCCGGGCTTCGCGATTGTCGGAGTTCCCACGGTGTTGTTCGCGATGACACCTATCGTGATAGCGAATGCCATCGGACTTACGATAGTTAGTTGTGGCACCGCCTTGCGAAAAACGAACGCTATCAACGCGATCGTAAAGCAAAGAAAAGCACCAATCAGAACTTGGAAGTATTTTCCGAGAAATGACTGCGACGTTTTTATAGGCTGGGCTCTCATGTAACGATCTGGCTCTTTGCCTCGTTTCGCAAAAATCCACCTGAAAGATTGAGCCGGGAAGCATGTCGCGTCCGCTGGCTTTGCGTTTGTGCCGCGACAATTTTCCGCAGGACGTTTTGAAAAATCCGCGGGATACAACTCGATCCTCGATCAGAAAGGTCTTCTTGAAATTGGTTTCCGAGCATGTGCTTCCCATCGCTTCGTACTTGGGCTTGTAGTGCTTGTTCGCACCGCTAAACAGCTCGGTTTGGGTCTGATTTGAGACCTGCGAAGTCTAAGAAGCCGATGACCGCTATTGAAATCTCACCCGTCGTCTCTTAACGCCCGGACAGCAACATTCGATCTTTCGAGGCCTGCCAGAAGTCCGCCTCGGCGCCGTTGAGGTGCTACTCAGGAACAAGAAACAGCGCTAGGCGAGTGTCTTCGCCCGCGGCATGTACATCGTGATGAATGATTGGACGGAGGTCACAAGCCGGCTTCGGTCGTCGCCGTCTTTGCGGCTGCCGGGAGCATACAGCAAAATCGTCTGCGTAACTCTTCTGCCTGCCTTATGTTGCGCAAGTAGTGTATCGACTAGCAGAAGTGATGCTGGCTATCCGTGATCGCATTTGGAAACCCTTGCGCTGACGATTGCTACAAGAGCCGCAGGCATCGGGCGCGATTGCTAACCGTTTGCACTACCGTGTTGGCGTCGATCGCGGATGCGGAATGTACTTATAGAGCGTAGCATCGGACACGCCGAGCTGTACGGCTATTTCCGCGATCGTCAATGAACCATCTTTTATAAGGGCTTTCGCTGCGCCGATGCTTTGATCCGATAACGCGCGAGGACGGCCACCGCGCCGGCCACGAGCCTTAGCCGCCGCAAGTCCAGCCAGAGTTCGTTCACGAATGATACTGCGTTCAAACTCCGTGAGCGCTCCAAAGATATGAAATACGAGCTTCCCCGTTGGCGTCGTGGTATCTATCGCCTCCGTCAACGATGTGAAACCACAGCCGGCTTCGTTGAGTTGCTCGATGGTTCCGATCAACTTGGTGATCGAACGCGCTAACCTATCCAATTTCCAAACAACAAGCGTATCGCCTGGACGAATGTAGTTGAGCGCAGCCGCTAATTCCACTCGCGCGGCATCTGCACCCGACGCGGTTTCAAGGAATATGCGTGAGCATCCAGCCAATGTCAGTGCGTTAATTTGTAGGTCGGGCGTTTGATCTGCTGTCGAAACGCGGGCGTATCCAATGAGGCTCATAGTGGGCTCCATAAAACCCTCTGAGCCTAACATGAAATAGGAATAATTTCCAGATAGGGTTTTCGGAGCAATTTCACCGGGGAAATTTAACGCTTATCACCAACTGCACCTTTCTCTGACAACCGAACGTATTTCTGAGTTGGCGCGATGGCCTATTCTTCACTTCCGCGAAGCAAAACCGAGGCCCGGATTCGGCTAAGCCCTTACCTCATCACCATGGCGCACGAGTCGCTTGCGTCGCAACTCATCTGGAACTGCCTTACTGCAAAGGGCATCACGTATGCGGAAGAGCGCAAGGTCCGCGACATCATCATGAACCTCACGAGCAAATTCGATCCGTGGCAACGCGAATTCAATCACCGTCCCTATATCGAGCAAGAGCTCGATCCTCCCAGGCGCGATTTCGGAGATGATCCAATACCGAAGCCGGGACCAAAGATATGGTTAGGGCCCTGCTGCGCGCGGAAGGCTATCCAGATATTCCAGTGGTTCGCTCGGCTTGTGTGCTGTGACGTCCGAAATGCACGCGTCGCACGGTAACAGCCTAGAATTTTTGCGGCATAAGATCGTGATTGCGAAACGCGTCAAACAAATCCGCGATTTCGGGGTAGGCGTCCCCGAGTAGCGGCATGTCGGCAGAAAAATTCGGCTGGTTATATCCGGTAAATGCGGTTTCCAACCCGATGTAGAATTCGTCTAGCGGCAAGTGATTGGATGGCATATTCGTAAAGATAACGAAACCGGTCGCATCACGAGGCACGTTGCCCGGCTGCTCCTCCACCGCCCGCTTGGATGCGACAGCATCACCCTGCCACCACACCCCCTCCCCCTGCCAGTCGTGAGGCGGCGGGGGCAAATTCATGTCAATAAAGATGAGGCGTTCGGCATCAGCGGGCTTCGCAAGAGCCTCTCGTAATTGACGGCTGACATTGCCTTTCATGGTTTCAACGGGCGGCCTCTCCCCGGATTTTCCAAGGACGCCGGGCCAGCTCTTTGTCTTCATCTCGACGGCATAGCGCTTGCCCGTCCGGCGGTGAGTGGCAAGCCCGTCGGAATGGCCTGAGCTTAGATCCTCTTCATCAGAAAACGCGAAGCTAAAGCCGGCCCGTACAAGGCAGGCGGCGATCATCAGCTCATAGCGCGCGCCATGAAATTGATCGGCGACCCGCAGGGATTTGAGAAGCCTCTCGCGCGGCTCCGAATTATCGGCGATGACAAAGAGGTCATGAGCTACGGTAAAGAAGCTGAGCACAGGAACCGTCGACATGAGACCGCGTTCAGGCCCAAGGTGATGCCGCGATTTCGCCTGCGCACGCATTGCCTGCCACCAGATATGAAGTGGATGGCTGATGTTCCGACGGAACGGCTCGCCCAGTTCCCGCAGCAGATCACTTTCAAGAAAATTCATGAAATTGTCGCCGCCACCCCAGTGAATCACCTTCCCGCCCCGAACGATGAAACGATCTTGGTCATTGCCTGCGACAAGGGGCGGCCGGTGAAAACCGTGATTGGAATAGTGGTTTACGCGATCTATCTGCCGACGATTAAACGCATCCCGCACGCGCTCTGGCGTGGTGTGCCAGTTTTCGATCGGAGCATCCGGCGTATTCACGGACCACGCGCCATGGCAATGCTTGTAGCGCTTCCCGCTTCCGCAAAAACATCTTTCGTTGCGCCTTGGCATGTATGAAATTTCTGCCGATGCGGTTGCTTCGCATGGATATGAGTCGCCAGAAACGAGCATAGCCCGTAGCCGCAGGGGCGGTAAATGTTGCGCTTGTTGCCCGGCAATAACACCGACTCATGATATGGTTCGATCCGCGATACCATTCATTTGAGCATCGAATGCCCGATATTCCAACCTTGCCGCTTCCATCCGTTTTGCCTCATTCCGATGCGATCAAATCATCGAAGCAAACGAAAACCGACTATGAATCCGACTGTTGGGAATTCCAGTACGAGATTCACAGGTACCTGGGGCGGATAACCGATGACGCTCTGCGGGCGCGCTATGACAATATCGTCCGCAACATGCATGCAATCATAAGCGACGACCGGAATGTCATTCCGATCCATAGCTTTTTGAGCTCATGGTATTGGTACCGCAAGGAGCATCAAACACGGTATGAGTTTGCGCTCCGAAACGTGCCACTCCATCGGCCGCTCCCCATAGTCGCGCAGCGCGATTCAAGCGCAGCGCCGGCCCGGCCACGCGGCCCAAATGCCGGAGATGTCCTATTTCGATATGGCGAGCGGAAATGGTTGCAGAACCTCATGGATTTCGGGCGGTTGCGCATGAAATCCGCGCAAGAATATGCTTTGATGGAGAAGGATCCAGCGCGGCAGGACGACGAGCGAGTCAAGCATTCCTATTCACCTGGGGAGTATATCAGCTTGACCATGCCGGACGGCCTGCAGGTGCGTCCGATCGGTGACCTCAAATACAGCACTTCCGGAACCGATTATTTCCTCTACTGCGTCTCGATGGATTGGGACTCGGTTCTCTTTGACCAATTTTCCGGGACTGACTGCTGCGTCGTCATCAAAGAGCCGGATGAATTCGCCCGGCGTCTTGAGCACGCCGCCAAGAACTTGCTCCCGGGCTGGTATTTTCATCATTGCCCCATCGAGTATTTCGATACATATGAGCGCAGGTCCAAGGAGCGTATCGACAACGCCATGTCGAAGGATTTTCGCTTCGCTTACCAAAAGGAATATCGTTTCCTCTTTGCAGGTTTCGGTCGGCCCGCGACCGGCTTCATCGACCTCGAGCTTGGACCGTTGCACGACATTGCCGAGTTGCATATGCGGCCTGAACCGCCTCGCGTCGAATAAGATGACGGTTCGTCGAACCACCCCGTGACGGCCGATAAGAATTCAAGAGCGCGGTGAAGGCAAGCTTCTGGAAAAGATACATCCGGGGCGTTAAAGCTCTGGGGCCGGACCGGACGCGTTACCCTCGCTATCCGTGGCCGCTTGAGAGAACTTAAATTTGAGCAACGTCATCTCCCGATGCTCGATGAAGCCCTTTTCCTGCGCATAGTAGGCTTGATAGAACTTGAAATCGGTTCGGTTTGCAGCGCGGCACTTGTCTTCAATGATCTTGCAGATCGCGATCTTCTTGTCGATCGGCGTCTTAATGCCGAAGATAATTCCTTCCAGGTTGTTAAAGTCATAGTGCGTGACGCGGCTTTTAGGCTCCACAAAGTCGTGAAGCATTCCGGTCAGGATCAGGCGCTGCTCTTTCTCGTAGTGCCAGGCTTCGAGTTTTCGCGTTACACCGTGATTGAACGTATCCCAGTAGCGCTTCCGCCACGCGTCTTCATTGTTGAAAATATCGTCGGCGCAGGCACTGCGCTGTCCGGTCCGGTCCGTGTACCATGCGCGCGATAAATCGGGGATCGGCAATCGGCCGAGTGAACGAAAAAAGTCGACCGGAAGATGCTTGTTTTCGTAAACAACCTCCTGAAACGTGTGCGGTACGAAATCAACGACCGGGCCGCCACTGCTGTAACCGGCGACGCGCTTCAGCCGCAGCGATGGGGACTTCTCTCCATCACTGACCTTGAAAACAAGGCAAGCCGCAGTGTGATTATCGCCATAACTTCCCCATACGGAGGAATCGCGGCATTCCTTCATGAAGCAGGCGGTATACCAATCGGGATAAGCCAGCGTTTCAAGCTTTGTGACGTACTCGTTCGGAAATTCGAACAGAACAAACGCGCGATTTGCTTCAATTGGCTTGTCGGCATTGTTATATCGGTGAAGAAGCTTGATCTCCTCGATCATATGGCGGTGTGCCATAAAGAGTGCAGCAGCTGCGCGTTCGGGGTCGGTAATCTCCGCACTGAGGCGTCCTACATGGTCAAGCATCTGCTTCGCCTGATCCATGGTCCGTTTCAGATAGGCTTCCGTGTCTGGATCCGGATTTGTTTGTTTGGCAAGCCCGTGGTCCCGGTAATTTTGCTGGATGATCGACAAGGCCAGGGTGTGCACCGGCTGAAGATAGGCGGCGAGTTCCTCGCGGCGGACTGAGTAGGTTCGCGCTGCAAGCGACTGAACCAGAACCTTGATGGAGTCATTTCCGAGGAATGCTGCAACGAGCTTATCAATTCTGTCTTTGTATTGCGGAGTAAACGCCATCGCATCGACGTTGAAAATCGGAATGTTCTTCCACGAGAGCGGCTCGTCTTCGCCGCCCAACGATACAAGCGAATAGCCCCATTCAAGGCAAAGCAGGTAGTGCCGAAGCAGATTCTGCCATACGATCGCGTCACCCTGCCAAAAGATGTCCCGAAACCCCTCCATGGGATCGTTCAGGCTGTCGGGACTGGCGAAGAAGACTTCCTGATTGAGCAACTCGCCTTTATCAAGCAGACGCCACAGCGGCCGGAAACGGTAGAGACGGGTTGTCATACTAACCTCAGGACCTTTGCATTTCACAGATTTGCCGAGATCATCCGGAGCGTTGTCGAACTTTCTCAACACAACACCCTCAGCAACACATCCTATCTGTATAGCGAGAGTCGCCAATGACGACCACATATCGCTTTTATTCCTCACCGTCATAAGGTGCATGCGACTACTTGATATCGACGTGATCGGATATATCAGCCCGGGATGTCCGCTTTGGTTCGGGACCGATTCTGTTCGGAGCAAAGTCTTCGGTATGTAATTGAGCTAATCGGCATTATACTTGGTCGTCCTCAGCAACCATATGTTGGAGGACCAAATGACTTCCCTGAAATCGCTGAACTTCACGACGCTCCCCAAGACGGAAACGGATCCGAAGTTGGAGCGACGCGCTCGCACGATTGTGAGACTGGAAGAACAGAAGGTACTACTGGCCAATCCGAACTTCGTGCGCAAAGTACGCTCGTTCAAGCAGGTCGACGGCGTTCGCAAATCCGTCGAAAGCGATCAGCGCGTGAACCCATGGTGGCGCAAGCACATCGACGGCTCGTATCTCTTCACGATCAAGTCGGGATCGAAGTCCCTGGAGTTCGAAAAAGGAAAAGCGGCCATTGCAGTGCCGTCTCTCGATAAACTTCCCACTGTGATCGATACACTGATCGCTGCTACTCGTACCGGTGAACTCGATACGCAATTAGCTCAGGCGTCAAGAACACCACCGACCCGTAAGAAAACAAGCTGATTGATTAAGATTGGGGGGCGAGCAACCAGTTCGCCCCCGAACTTACTCTCGCGGACGACAAGATGCTTTTTCGCAACTTTTATGAATGCCCGTGCGGCTCGAAATGGGCCGATGAATGGTCCGCAACCTGCGACGATCGATGCCCGAATTGCGATACCAGTTGCTCACCGGTGAGCAGTGAAGACATCGCGGAGATCCACGAACCTGCGGCCCGAACACATGCTACAAAAAATTAGAAGCCGCCAGCCCGGCAAGACCGCTCTATCGCTCGATGCTGCCGAAACGCGAAGCGCGCATATGGGCTAACCGCCACTTTGACTACGTTCCGCACGCGAAGGACATCTTCCCGCGGAAGCTCACGCCCTCGCATGATGAAGTCAAGCTGCCAGTCCGATTGTCGCGGGACGCTACGGGCGCAAAGGCCAAGCCATTTTTAACCCCACAGAACCAGCTACATTTGAGAAAATAGCCTAGTCTTTTCAAGACCCCTTACTTTATCCCCAACCAGTTACGACCATCGCGTTGCCAGCCCTTCCTTGGCCGTAAGCGATCCAAATCAATTCATGGAAAAAGGGGGATATGCGGGCGTTGGTACGCTGGCGCGTGAGTCTGCCGTGATATTATTCCGTTCTGGCGCAAAGGAGTCGTTCCTGAGCGTCTTTTTTACGGAATTGACGATGAAGCTATTTTTGAAGTCTTTGCTTCTGGGATTTCGGCGACGCTGGTGGACGGGTATCACCCGCGCATTCGCCATGGCGGGCGCCATCTGGCTGGTCACCGAAATCACCATGAAGTCTTTTACATCCGTTGACCAGTTCATCACGGCTCACGGTACGGAATACGCTGTCGGCGTCGTGACCGCGTGCGTCGTGACCTTTTTCTATCACATATACGAGACTCGCTCTGTTTCGTTCCGGGTGCCGACGACTGATAGCTGGATCAACATCTATTACGACGATTTGCTAGGCACCGATACCGATTGGTTGATCGGAGTCGGCGAGTTTTTTGATAGCGACCTAGGCCACGTCGTTTCAAGCCAATCGCTGCATGGCAAGCTGATCGAAAAGGTTTGGAATAGCGATACGGGCCGCTTTCGTAAAGACGTAGACGATGCTCTGAAAGGGAACCCTTCCGAAGTCACGGAACGCTCAATCAAGCCAAACAAGAAATACGCAATCGGCACGACAGCCGTTCTTCCCCGGGCAGCGCGCAAGATCTTCTTGGTCGCAATGGCAAAGACCGACTTGCAAAGCTCCAAGGCGTCTTCGACTGTACCGATGCTATGGGATGCACTTCTCGGCGCACTTCATTCTATTCATAACTTTGGGAACGGTGGGACCATTTCTTTGCCCCTTATCGGGAATGGCCGTTCAAGCGTAAACATTGAGCCGCAGCATTTGCTTCGGCTCATCGTACTCTCGCTTATCGATTTCGGTCGCAAGACGGGTTTGCCTAAACAGGTCAACATCGTACTGCCCGAAGATTGCTTTGAGAGACTAGATATACGGGAAATCAAGCGGGACTGGAGTCACAAGTAAATGGCCTACAGAAACGGCACATACATCGCCTTTCATGCTGAAGGCAAAACAGACCCAACAGCATCCGACATCAAGTATTATCGAATGATCAAGGCCTGGCACGCACATGACAAAACCGACTTTCGGTTCGTAAACAGCCACGAAAAGACTTCTGCTGTTCGCGACAGCAGCCTGAAGTCTACCCTGAGAAGAAGCTTGATGGAGCGTCTCAATCACTCGCGCAACATGCTGCTGATCATCGGGAACACTACGCGTTTTGATACTGACTGGGTGCCCTTCGAAATTGCATATGCGGTAGATAGCTGCAAGATCCCGATCATTGCCGTCTATACACAGTATGATTGGATCTTAGCTCCCAGTGCGTTGAGCAACTTGTGGCCACCCACTTTTGCATCGAGGATTGCTAACAACAGTGTACGTTCAATTCACATCCCGTTTAAGCAAGCGGCCATTGACGACGCGATGAAGCAATTCGATCACAGCACCCCGCCCACGGGAGCGCTCAATTACTATACCAAAGAAGCCCACAACACCTTTGGCATCTACTGGTGATTACTTCGCTGTCGGACAGGTCGTCATCCGCATGAGTCGCAAGTGACGTAATATTCGCTGTTCTCGCGAAGAGACTCGAACCCTCGACTCCAAGATTAGAAGTCAGAGTGCTTCTGTTCGCCAACCCATCATCGCGGCTTCGATTGCTTCAAGCTCGGTTTCCAGTAGTAGCCACGCAGACGATCGCGGCAACTCAACACTACGCTCCACTCGTCGTTGCTCGCGCAAACGACCAACAAGCTTTTCAAGCCGACACACGAAAAATCTCTCGCCTTCATTGCAAGTCTTCGATGCCCGATCGGCTTTCCGAAGTTCGAAGATTTCACGGATCGAGGGTCGAACGAGAAAAGTACCAGTGTCTAGCTTGATCGAATCCAGGCCTGCATCCGGCCACCCGACCCTTCCACCAAACATCCTCCCATCCTGATCTCGATACTTCGGTCCGGGTCGACACCAAGGCGGCAGCTTCGCGTAGGCCAAAGCCCATTTCTGATCGAGCTTCGCAATTTCTGATTGAAGGTATTCGCGACGTTGAATCAGGCGAAGTCGTTCGTGATCATCTATCGCAAGGACAGCGTTTACTGGCAGTGCGGCTGGCGCAACCAGCGAAGCCGCAATGAAACTTCTGCGCGTCGGGTTAGATGGCATCTACGTCTCCTGATCAGACGCCAATCCCTATCCGTATTTTTTCGGCAGAATGTCAACGTAAGATTGCGAGCCTTCCGCTGAACAGATTTACCGACAAGATCGAGCCGCCTTTCCAGAGCCTACCGGCTAAATAAAGCCCTTTTAAAGGATGCGATTTCGCCGGGTAAATTGGGCGCCAAAATTTTCAGTATGTGATCACCCAAAATCATCATACGTAACGCGCGAGACCGTGCACCGAATTATTTTTGCAATGCGGGTCGAGTCACAGCGACGCGCTTATATATACGATTGAACCACCGTCATATCGACGCTTCAAACTCATCATGTTTCGCACTCTGGACGATGATTGTGCTCGCCAGATGCGCTGAGAAGCGCCACCGACCTTCACAACGCCAGCGATGCTGACGTTTGATGGCTGGTGACTGCTTATACGATGTAACGGTTCAAAGCGTTCGCACGAGCTTATCGTGATGCGCTTCTTATCATGACCCAAAACAACCAATAACAAAGAGGTCATAACCTTGAGCAACTTCATCAATTCAGATGCTATCGCCTACGTCATCAAGTCGATCTATCGTGATCATGTCGGTTCGAACGAAGCAGTCTTGAATCAAGCTATCGTCGATAACGTGTTCGCGGTCACGATGAAGTTTGATTCTGCACACTTTGACTTTAACGAGTCAAAAAGAGATCCTGCGAACTACCTGACCAAGTATCGCGATTGGTTCACGCGATTGGTTGTTGAAGCATGCGGCAACAACATGGGCCGTAAGCGCTATCAGCAGCCATTGAGTGTTTCGTACATCGACTTTCCAGGCTCAAAGGGAACAATGTCGGCTCGTGAAGCTGGCGAATTCTTGAAGTTCGGTTTGCTTCACGTTCACGCGGTCGTCGCATTACGTCCAGAGGGCCAGGCTTTCCGCAGACCCCTGCTCGTCGCTGGTTCAGCACATCAGCTTCGTCGTTTCGGGGAGGTCAAAGTCGAGCCGTATGATCCAGAAAAAGGCTCGCTGGAGACCATGATTCAGTACTGCAGCAAGGGTGCAGAACTTATCGGACCACGACATCGAAGTGATTGCTACGAACTGCTGCCGCGATGAATGGGCAGTGTCCATAGTTGACTGAGACTGACCATCGATGTCCACCGCGATCCACAAAAATCATTGGGGCAGATACCGGGGCAAGAAATATGATGTAGGATTTTCAGTAGTTAAATCAGGATGTTACCGGATGAGTTGGCGGAGAGGGAGGGATTCGAACCCCCGATAGGCTTGCACCTATGCCGCATTTCGAGTGCGGTGCATTCGACCACTCTGCCACCTCTCCAGGTACCAAAACGGCGGTTTCCGCCGGGTCGCGGGCCGAGTTCTATGCGAGGATGCCCGTCCAGACAAGGCGCTGTCGGTCTTTTCAGGCCTGAGAATGACGGGCAGTCATGCCCGCAGGGCGGATCTTCGGTCTTGCCCGATTAACGCCACCGGCCGCGAGGGCAATCTTGCCGCCTCAGCGCTCTTTTCTAAACAACGCCGTCCCCATCTCAGCCTTTCTTCTTCTCTCTCGGGTTGCGCATGGTGAAGCGGGCATTGCCGAGACCGGTGCCGATGGTGAGGATTCCCCAGCGCCTGTAATCCTGCATAAAGGGAATTTCGCTTAAGCCCTGCACCACGCCGTCGTTGTGCATCAGGACAGCAGTGTCGTGATCGCCGATGCTGGGGATCAGGTCGATCAGGCTGGCGGGCAGGTTGAACTTGCTGCTTTCCCAGTTCCCCGGCAGATTCTGCGCGCCCTTTTCGATCGACCCATCGGCATCGATCGCACCGGGACACGAAACGCCGATGAACGGCGCAAGCTTCAGGCCCTCATTCTCGGCCTCTTTCAGCAGCCCTTTCAGCATTCCGGCCAGCTTTTTCACTGCTCCCTCTCGGGTCGGCTCATCATCAGCATGACGCCAGAGCTCAGACTTCCAGACCGAGGCTTTCGACAGATCCGGTGCCTTCTTCTGGCGGGTTTCAACCACGCCGCAACGGATGTTGGTGCCGCCAATATCGACCGCGAGAAGGCTGTCGTGACCCTCGAAAATCCATGACGGCGCCAGATGCGCACAACCGATCAGCGCCGCTTCATCGGGATGGAAGCGAATCGGAATCAGGCTGACCTTCGCACCTTCCGCCTTGAGAATGATGTCCGCCCGCGCGATCGCCAATTCGCCGATCCGGCTCTGCCGGAAGCCGCCACCGACAATGATCGCTTCCGTCTTGTCCCATGCCTTGGTTTTGAGGAAGCGCCCCGTGACATAGGCCAGTTCCTGGGCAAACTCCTCAATGGCGCTGTGGATCAGCGCCGAGGCTTCGACATCCTCGCCGACCAGAATGTCGTCGAGCTTTTTCTTGCTAATGTCTTCGGTGGATTTGGCGCCCAGCGGGTCGTCACCGTTTTTCTTCAGGGGCTTGCGCCATTTGTCGAGAATATCCTGAAAAGCGCCCTTGCTGGCGCGGTCGCCCAGAAATCCGTCCTCATCCTTGAGCTCAATGTTGTAGCTGTCGATGTCGACGGACGGCAGGCGCGCCGCCCCATGTTTACCAATGCCGGCGATCGTCAGCGTGTCTTCAGCCATATCCGGAAGCCCCTTAACTGTTGCGAGGTATAACGACCGGGGAACCGGATTGTTTCGGGGGCGGGTTGCCGCAGCGCTCGCGGAGGCCCAAAACGCCGGAAAATCGAGCCAAATGGCTCAGAAAAGGCCCTTTTTCGAGCTGCTTTTTCTTGACTCGTGGTCTTCTGCGGCTATAACCACCCGCAACCCGGCGCGGGATTTCTCGCGCCGTTTGTTTTTGCGCGGCCGCAGCCTCGACGTTGTAGCGACGCAGACAATTGAACCCATAGCGACTGAACAAGAAGCCGGGCCGGATTTCATCCGAGCATCGGAATCGAACACGAAGGAAAAAAACGATGTTCGCAGTCATCAAAACCGGCGGCCGGCAGTTCCGTGTCGTTCCGGATGATGTGCTCGAGATTGGCAAGATCGCCGGCGATGTCGGAACGATCGTGCAACTTGGCGAAGTAATGGTGGTGGGCGGCGACACGCCGGTTCTGGGAGCGCCGTTCGTGAGTGGCGCATCCGTGGCGGCCGAAGTGCTGGACCACAAGCGCGGCCCGAAGGTGATTTCCTTCAAGAAGCGCCGCCGCAAGAATTCGAAGCGCAAGCGCGGCTATCGCGACGAAATCACGGTGATCCGCGTCACCGAGATTCTGACCGACGGCAAGGCTCCGAGCGTGGGTCCGCGCCCGAAGAAGGAAAAGAAGGTCGAAGCACCATCCGCCGAGGGTGATGCTCCCGCCAAGGCTGCGAAGAAGGCTCCGGCCAAAAAGGCAGCTCCGAAAGCTGCCGCAAAGGCCCCCGCCAAGAAGGCAGCACCGAAGGCAAAGAGCGACAAAAAGTGAAATGATTCCGTCAAGGAATCGGTCTATACACTAGACGCAAGTTTGGAGACGGAGCGATGGCTCACAAAAAAGCAGGCGGTTCTTCGCGCAACGGACGCGACTCAGCTGGCAAGCGCCTTGGCGTCAAGGCGTTCGGCGGCGAACACGTGATTCCGGGTAATATCATTGCCCGTCAGCGCGGCACGACCTGGCATCCCGGCCTTAACGTCGGCATGGGCACGGACCATACCCTTTTCGCCAAGATCGAAGGCAAGGTCGAATTCCGCGCCAAAGCCAACGGCCGCACCTTCGTCTCGGTTATTCCGATGGCGGAAGCGGCTGAATAAACGGTAGACACATCGCGTCTGCCGGGTCTCGTTGAACCGGCAGAGCGCCAGAAGGCTCGAAAGGGGAGACGGGTAAACCGGCCTCCCCTTTTCGTTTGCGCCCGTTGGGGACGGGCACATGAAGGAGCCTTGTCATGTTGCTGGAAAAGCCAACGCCCATCTTGCTGGAATCAAGAGCCGTCGTCCTCGAGACCGATCGGCTGGTGTTGCGTCAGCCGACGCTCGCGGACGTAAAAGCCATTGCGCATGTCGTCGGTGACAAGCGTGTGGCCGTTAACCTGCGCCGCGTGCCGCATCCCTATTCGCTGGACGATGCCATCAGCTTCGTGAACACCGTCGCAGGCACTGTCGATACCGTTTTCCTTGTCGAGCGCGAGCGTACCGCGGTCGGGCTTGTCGGCGTGAGTTGGGAAGACGAGAACGCGCCGGAACTGGGTTACTGTTTTGGCGTCGATCACTGGGGCAAGGGCTTTGCCACGGAAGCCGCGCGCGCCGTGATTGATTACGCCTTCGAGGAATTTGCCATCGACGAATTGCTGGCCGGAGCGCGCGTGCTGAATCCGGCATCGCGTCATGTGCTGGAGAAGTGCGGCTTCCAGTGGACCGGCGTCGAACTGCACCGCTTCCTCGCGCTCGGATCGTCGACACCGGTCGATCGCTTCAAGCTCGAGCGCGGCGTGTGGTCGTCGATCAAGAGCTGGCGCAACTCGACGCGGCGTTGAGCCGACAAGGCATGATCCTCTCCGGAGCGCCGGGAGGATCATGCACTAAACCACCGTGGGCGGATTGGGCTCAGGCTCGCGATGCATGACCGCGCGCTCGCGCAGGAAGATATAGATTCCCGCACAGGCGACGATGGTCGCCCCTATTATCGTGTTCGGTGACGGCACATCGCCGAACACCAGAAATCCCAGCACAACCGCCCACACGATCATCGTGTACTGAAACGGCGCCACCACACTGGCAGGCGCCAGAATCAGCGACCGGTTGAGGCACAGCACGGCAACCACATTGACCGTGCCGCTGATCAGCAACAGAACAACGATCAGCCATGTCGGTGGAAGGAAGATGAACGCCGATACGATTCCGCCGAAGACAAACGAGCCCACCACCTGAGTCATGGCCAGAAGAAAGTTGGACGTGCCGCGCACATAACGCGTCACGATCATGAACACCGACTGGCACAGACAACCCGCCAGCGCGATCAAGGCGGGCCAGGAAATGGCTGCGCCAGTGGGGCGCAATGCAATGATGACCCCGGCAAACCCCACGACAACGGCCGTCCAGCGCCGCCAGCCGACCTGCTCACGCAGAAAAATCGCGGAGAAGGCTGTAACGAAAATCGGCGCCGCCAGATAGCAGGTGGTGGCGTCCGCCAGCGGGATGTACTTGATGGCCGTGAAGAACAGCATACCGTCGGCAACGGACATCGCCATGCGCAGCACCTGCAAACCGGGCCGCGGCACATGGCGCATCGCCGCGAATTTGTCGCGGGCAAGAAACGGCATCAGCGTTGCGATGGCGGCAAATCCGCGGATGAAGAACAGCTGCGCCGGCGGATAGGTCGCAACCATCACCTTGCTGAAGACATTCACCAGCGAAAATATCGTGATGGCCGCGAGCATGAACAAAATGCCCGCCAGCGTGGATGATCGCGGCGCGGCCCCTCGCAGGCTTTGCAATGAAAAGCTCATCCGGGCGGAGGCACCACGACCGGCTCCTCGCGAACGAGGTCGCGTTCGCGCAGGAAGATGTAGAGGCCGGCCAGGATGATGACCGCAGCACCCACCAGCATCGCCACCGAGGGCACATCGCCGAACACGACATAGCCGAAGATCACCGCCCAGATGATCATCGTGTACTGATAGGGTACGACGACGCTGGCCGGAGCGAGCTTGAGCGAACGGTTGACCCCGAGCGCAGCCACGATGGAAATGCAGCCTGCCAAGGCGAACAGACCGAAGTCCGGCAAGGTCGGCGTGATCCAGCCGAACGGCGCCACGATCACGCCGAACAGAAGCGTTCCGCAGAACTGCGCCGTTGTCAGCACGACATCGGGCGTGCCGCGCAGCGAGCGCGTAATAATCATGAGCGCTGCGAACGACGAACTGCCCGCCAGCGCGATCATCGCCGGCCAGCTGAAGGCCTGCGTGGACGGGCGCAGCGCGATGATGACGCCGATGAAGCCGACGACGATGGCGCTCCAGCGCCGCCAGCCGACCTTTTCGCCGAGGAAAATCGCGGAAGCCGCGGTCACAAAGATCGGCGCCGCAAGATAGTAGGTAATGACATCGGCAAGCGGCAGATAGACCGACGCGGCGAAAAACGCCGCAACCTCCAGTGTCGAGAGAGCTACCCGGAGAACCTGCAGCCCGGGCCTCTGAATGGTCCGGAAGGCGCTCCGGTGACGCCAGATCACCGGTGACAGCAGCACGAGACTCGCCACCGCGCGCAGCAGCAGCAGTTGGCCGACCGTGTAGGTCGCAACAATGAACTTGCCGATGGCGTCGCCGAACGAAAACATCCAGACGGCCAGCAGCATCAGCGCGATGCCTGCAAGCGCGGCCGAGCGGTTGCCGGCCTCTGCAGAGAGTTTTGCGAACATGGCTGCGTCGCCGAGCGTGAATGGGACCAAAATGCGGCTGGACGGGTTGTTTAGGAGGCCGGGACGTTTACCGCAACCGCCGCAAATGCAGCCTTTGGTGCGATATTACGCATGAATCGGTTGCCGCTCGCGCACCCATGGCGCATACATTGGCGCACACGCCCGGAACGCGATTGAACGCGGCAAACCGGGCCTTTTGCCGATCAAGGCGCAATGGAAAACCGATGAAATTTCTCGACGAAGCCAAGGTCTATATCCGCTCCGGTGACGGCGGAAACGGCTGCGTGGCATTTCGTCGCGAGAAGTTCATCGAGTTTGGCGGCCCGTCGGGCGGCAATGGCGGACGCGGCGGCGATGTCATTGTCGAAGTCGCGGACGGCCTCAACACGCTGATCGATTATCGCTACCAGCAGCACTTCAAGGCGCCGAAGGGCGGCCACGGCATGGGCTCAGACCGTCACGGCGCGGGCGGGAAGGACATCGTGCTCAAGGTGCCGCTCGGCACGCAAATCTTCGACGAGGACCGCGAGACGCTGATCCACGACTTTACCGAGGTCGGCGAAAAATTCGTCCTGGCGAAGGGCGGCAACGGCGGCTTCGGCAACGCGCACTTCAAGACTTCGACCAATCGCGCACCACGCAACGCCAACCCCGGCCAGCCCGGCGAAGAGCGCTGGATCTGGCTGCGGCTGAAACTGATTGCGGACGCCGGTCTGGTCGGATTGCCTAACGCCGGTAAATCCACGTTTCTCTCCGTCGTCAGCGCGGCGAAGCCGAAGATCGCCGACTATCCGTTCACGACCCTGCATCCGCAGCTTGGCGTCGTCGGCATCGACGGACGAGAATTCGTGCTGGCTGACATTCCGGGACTGATCGAGGGCGCGCATGAAGGCGCAGGCCTCGGCGACAGGTTCCTCGGTCACGTCGAGCGCTGCCGCGTGTTGCTCCATCTGGTCGATGCGACATCCGAACATGCCGGCAAGGAGTACAAGACCGTTCGCACCGAACTGGAGGCGTATGACGAGAATCTCGCCGGCAAGATCGAGATCGTCGCGCTGAGCAAAATTGACGCCGTCACGCCGGAACATCTCAAGGATCAGAAGGCGCGGCTGAAGCGGGCGGCGAAGAAGACGCCGCTGCTGCTCTCGAGCGTGTCGCGCGAAGGCGTGCCGGAAGCATTGCGCGCGCTGTTGTCCGTGATCGGCGAAGCGCCGGTATCGGCGAAAGCGAAGAAGGCGACTGAGAGTCCGGCGAATGAAGAGCCGGAGCAGCCGTCAGGCTGGACTCCACTTGGCCGCTGACGCTCTCATTCGCAATTCAACTTAAGCCCATTACATGCTGATTTTCCGATGTCGAATCCCGAACTGAATAATTTCCGCCGCATCGTCGTCAAGGTCGGATCGTCGCTGCTGATCGATTCCAGCGCCGGCGAAGTCCGCGCATCATGGCTGGCCGCACTCGCAGCCGATCTCGCCAAGCTGCATCACGCAGGCAAGGATGTGCTCGTTGTTTCATCGGGCTCGATCGCACTCGGCCGCAGCCGCCTGAAATTGCCGAGCGGCCTGCTCAAGCTCGAGGAAAGCCAGGCCGCCGCCGCGGTCGGCCAGATCGAACTTGCGCGCATCTGGTCCGGCGTGCTCGGCCATTACGGCATCGGCGCCGGACAGATCTTGGTCACGCTGCAGGACACCGAAGAGCGGCGGCGCTATCTCAATGCGCGCTCCACCATCTCGAAACTTCTCGAGTGGCGTGCGGTGCCGGTGATCAACGAGAACGACACCGTCGCCACCAACGAAATCCGTTATGGGGACAACGACCGTCTCGCCGCGCGCGTCGCCACCATGACCAGCGCGGATCTGCTCATCCTCCTTTCAGACATTGACGGTCTCTACACCGCGCCGCCGTCGGCGAACCCGAACGCGAAGCTCATTCCTGTCGTCGAATCCGTCACCGCGGATATCGAGGCGATGGCAGGCGCGGCCGAATCCGAACTGTCGCGCGGCGGCATGCGCACCAAGATCGAGGCCGCGAAGATCGCAACCTCCGCCGGCACGCACATGCTGATCGCATCGGGCAAGATCGAACATCCGCTGCAAGCCATTGCCGACGGCGGGCCCTGCACATGGTTTCTCACCCCGGCCAATCCCGTCACTGCGCGCAAGCGCTGGATCGCAGGTTCACTCGAGCCGAAGGGTACGCTCACCATCGACGCAGGTGCGGTCGCGGCATTGCGAGCAGGCAAGAGCCTCCTGCCGGCCGGCGTGATCCGGGTCGACGGGCAGTTCGCCCGCGGCGACGCCGTGGTGGTGCGCGGTCCGGACACCCATGAGATCGGCCGCGGTCTTGTCGCCTATGACGCGGACCATGCCGACCAGATCAAGGGACGCTCCTCCTCGGACGCAGCGCAAATCCTCGGCATCAGTGGCCGCGCGGAAATGATCCATCGCGACGACCTGGTGGTCGGCGGCCCGCGCGGCACCGACAGCGCGAAATAGCGCCCCGGGCAAACCCGAGCACGGCCAATGGCCTAGCGGGGCGCCCCCTCGGCCACCGACCCATCCCGCCGGGCAGCCATGTTCCCGGCGGCTCGCCGGGTCCGAATTTCTGTGCTAGAGCATGGCCTTACAGGCATTCCAACCCCACATAGACCGACATGTCCGCTCCGCTCAAAGCTCTTGATGGTGCTCCCGACCTGACCGCGCTGATGGCCGATCTCGGCGTTGGCGCACGCCGCGCCGCGCGGACGCTGGCGCTTGCGCCGAGCGAGCAGAAGGATGCCGCGCTGGCTGCCATGGCGGCAGCCATTCGCGCCAATGCCAAAGAGATTCTGGCCGCCAACGCTGAAGACGTCGCCGAGGCGAAAGCCGGTGGAATGAGCAGCGCGTTCGTCGATCGTCTCGCGCTCAATGAGGCGCGCATCAAGGCGATGGCCGACGGCATCGATGTGGTGCGGGCGATTCCCGATCCCGTCGGCATCGTCACCGAAAGCTGGACACGGCCCAACGGGATGACCATCGAGCGCGTGCGCGTGCCGCTCGGCGTCGTCGGCGTGATCTTCGAGAGCCGCCCCAATGTCGCGGCCGACGCCGGCGCGTTGTGCCTCAAGTCCGGCAACGCCGTCATCCTGCGTGGCGGCTCGGACAGTTTCCGGTCGTGCCGCGCGATTCATCAATGCCTGGTCGAAGGCTTGCGCAAGGCAGGACTTCCCGAAGAATCCATTTCGCTGGTGCCGACCCGCGACCGTGCGGCAGTCGGCCTGATGCTCGGCGGGCTCAATGGCGCGATCGATGTCATCGTGCCGCGCGGCGGCAAGAATCTCGTCGCCCGCGTGCAGGACGAAGCGCGGGTGCCGGTGTTCGCCCATCTCGAAGGCGTCAATCATGTCTATGTCGACAAGGCGGCAGCGCCGAACATGGCCAAGACCGTTGTGCTCAATGCCAAGATGCGCCGTCCCGGCGTCTGCGGCGCAGCGGAAACGCTGCTGATCGACAAGGCCGCCGCCGACAAGCAGCTCAAGCCGCTGGTGACAATGCTTCTCGACGCCGGTTGCGAAGTGCGCGGCGACGCGGACATTCAGCGCGCCGACGCGCGCGTGAAGCCTGTGTCCGACGAAGACTGGGCCACCGAATACGAAGACGCCATCATTTCCGCGAAGCTTGTGAACGGCCTCGACGATGCCATCGCGCATATCGAGCGCTATGGCTCGCATCACACCGACGCTATCGTCACCGAAGACGCGAAGGCCGCCGAAAGATTTCTCAACGAAGTGGATTCAGCCATCGTGCTGCATAATGCCTCGACGCAGTTCGCCGACGGCGGCGAATTCGGCTTCGGTGCGGAAATCGGTATCGCCACTGGCAAGTTCCATGCGCGCGGGCCCGTCGGGGCCGAGCAACTCACCAGTTTCAAGTATCGCGTCCACGGCACAGGACAGACACGCCCGTGAATTGCGCGCCCGTGAGCGACGCGCCAGAGACCGCGGCAGTTCACTTGCCCCGCGCCCTTCCGCTTCATGCCGACGGAATGCGCATCGGCCTGCTCGGCGGATCATTCAACCCGCCGCACGACGCGCATCGCGCCATCAGCCTGTTCGCGATGAAACGGCTACAGCTCGACCGCATCTGGTGGCTGGTGTCCCCCGGCAATCCGCTCAAGAACAACGGCTCACTGCAAGCACTGCGCGAGCGCATGATTGCCGCACACAGAGTTGCGAACCATCCGCGCATCGATGTCAGTTGTCTCGAAACCGTCATCGGCACCCGCTACACTGCCGACACGATTTCGTATCTGCGGCGCCGCTGCTCCGGTGTTCGCTTTGTATGGATCATGGGCGCTGACAATCTCGCGCAATTCAGCCGCTGGGAAAACTGGCAGCACATCGCCAGCATGGTCCCGATCGCCGTGGTCGACCGCCCGCCCGACAGCTTCCGTGCCCTTTCCTCCATCGCTGCACAAACCCTGATGCCCTACCGCATCGACGAGCGGAGTGCGGGAACACTGTCGCGTCGGCGGGCCCCAGCCTGGACCTTCCTCACCGGGCTGAAATCCAGCCTGTCCTCGACGCGGCTGCGGAACCCGGACGGAAGCTGGAAGGATGCCAGTTCGCGATGACGTTTTCCGGCAACAGCAAAGCGCAAATTATCGCTTCGATATCTGGAAGATTGAAACCATTAACCCCACATGCGTATGATGAAGGTGGGCGCCAGGATTCGGCGCTCGCGATACAGTGAAAGGAATGGTCCCTGACCACATCTGTATTGTCCAAGGCAGCCTTGTCGAAGCCTCGTGCTGAAGCGACGCCTGCTCCCGTCTTGAAGGCGCGACCTGACGCCGACGAGACGCTGAACCTGATCCTCTCCCGCCTTGACGACATGAAGGCGGAAGAAACGATCACCATCGACCTCCGCGGCAAATCCTCCATCACTGACTACATGATCGTAACCTCCGGGCGGGCCAACCGTCACGTCGGCGCGATCGCGGAAAACGTGGCGAAGGGCCTCAAAGAAAGCGGAATCGCAGCCCCTCATATCGAGGGATTGCCCAACTGCGACTGGGTGCTGATCGATTCCGGCGACGTGATCGTGCATGTGTTCAGGCCGGAAGTCCGCGAGTTCTACAATCTCGAGAAGATGTGGACCTCGGACAAGCCGGCGGCAAAGGCCCGCTGAGAAGCGGTAAGCCTGCACGTGTTCATGTGCTTGCGCGCATGTTAGTTTGCGCGCCATGCGCATCGTTGTCATCGCCATTGGCCGCCTGAAACAAGGCCCGGAGCGGGAGCTTGCTGATCGTTATCGCGACCGGTTCGATGATATCGGCCGCAAGCTCGGATTTCGCGGCCTTGAGATTCATGAAATCCCGGAAAGCCGCGCGCGCGACACTGCGGCCCGCATGGCGGATGAAGCCGCCGCAATCTCAGCGCTGATTCCTGACAAATCGTCCATCATCGCGCTCGACGAACGCGGCGAAACCATCGACAGCGCAACGTTCGCGCGGCATCTTGGCCGCTGGCGGGACGAATCGGTTCCAACCGCTGTTTTCTTAATCGGCGGGGCGGACGGACTTTCGCCTGAATTGCGGCGCAAGGTGAAACTCAGCGTTGCGTTTGGCAAGGCGACATGGCCGCATCAGATGGTGCGCGTCATGCTGCTGGAACAGATTTACCGGGCCGCGACGATTTTATCCGGCCACCCGTACCACCGCGCATAGTATAACTTGGCGTGTATTCTGTTCGCAAAACCAGTGCCAACTGAAATACGCGCATGAAAGATCCAACCGCACGTGACTGACGCGACAGGCTATGCACCCTCGCTAACACCGCGCCGGCTTTCGCGCGGGGCCATGCTGCCGTTGTCGCTGGTGGTTTCAGCCTTGCATCTTGCAGGCATCGCGCCGGCTGTCGCACAAAGCGCAGCCAAACAGATTGCCGCTCCCGATCCCGAAGCAATCAAGCAGCGCGCCCAGGAGCTGGAGGCCGCGCGCGAACAACAGAAAAAGGCCGCCGAGCTGGAGAAGAAGCTCAAGGCCGATATCGCTGCCATCGGTCAGGACCGTTCCAAGCTGAACCAGCAACTGATCGGCATCGCCTCGCAGGTGCGCGATGTCGAAGGCAAGATGGCGGATACGGAAGGCCGGCTGCGTCCGCTGGATGCGCGCGAGCTTCAGATTCGCGCCTCGCTCGAATCGCGCCGCGATGAAATTTCCGAGGTGCTCGCGGCCCTCCAGCGGTCCGGACGCCGCGCACCGCCGGCGCTGTTTGTAAGACCTGAAGACGCGCTGCAGTCGCTACGCACCGCAATGCTGCTGGGCGCAGTGGTGCCGGACATGCGCGCACGGGCCGCCAAGCTTGCCGGTGATCTTGGCGAACTGGTTAGCCTGCGCAAAAACATTTCGGAAGAACGCGACCGGCTCGCGCGCGACCGCGACAAACTGAACGACGATCGTGCACGGCTCGCGGCGCTGGTGCAAGAACGGCAGAAAACGCAGACGGAAGCGGAAAAGGACATGGAGGCGGAGCGGCAACGCGCCATCGCGCTGTCCAGACAAACTGAAAGCCTCCAGGATCTCATCGCCAAGATGGAGCAGGACGTGAAAGCGGCGGCAAAGGCCGCAGCGGCGGCCGAGCTGAAGGGCACCCCGGCATCCCTCAATGGCAAGCCCGATCTGGGCGCCTTGAAGGACTCGGCGCGGCTGAGCCCGGCGATCGCTTTTGGTTCCGCGAAAGGACTATTGCGAATTCCGGTTAACGGCACCCGGATCCGCAATTTTGGCGGTTCCGACGGCACGGGAGGCCAAGAAAAAGGCATTTCCATCGCCACCCGGCCGGGCGCGCAGGTCACAACACCTTGTGATGGCTGGGTTGTTTACTCCGGCCCCTTCCGGAGCTACGGACAACTCTTGATCCTCAATGCGGGCGGCGGGTATCATGTGCTTATCGCCGGTATGGAACGTATTTCGGTCACGATCGGACAGTTTGTTCTAACAGGAGAACCGGTCGCGACGATGGGGACCACGTCTCAGGTCGCGTCAATTCTGGCGGCAGCGTCTAGCCAGCCTGTGCTCTACATCGAGTTCCGTAAGGACGGCGCTCCAATCGATTCTGGTCCATGGTGGGCCGCAAGTGAAGGCCAAAAGGTTCGCGGATGATGCGCAAGACTTCCCTGGTTCTCCTCAGCGTCGCAGCAGGCGCAGCGGCAACACTCCTTCTCACCCAGCCGCGCTCGGCCCTGGTGGGATCGACCGCACGCGCGGCGTCCTCCGACACGTACCGTCAACTCAATCTGTTCGGTGATGTGTTCGAGCGTGTTCGCAGCGACTATGTCGAGAAGCCGGATGACAGCAAGCTCGTCGAGACCGCGATCAGCGGCATGCTTACCGGCCTCGATCCGCACTCCAGCTACATGGATGCGAAGAGCTTCCGCGACATGCAGGTGCAGACACGCGGCGAGTTCGGCGGCCTCGGCATCGAAGTCACGATGGAAGAGGGCCTGATCAAGGTCGTGTCGCCGATCGACGAGACACCGGCTTCAAAGGCCGGCATCATGGCCAACGACATCATCACGCAGCTCGACGATGAGGCCGTTCAGGGTCTAACCCTGAACCAGGCCGTCGAGAAGATGCGCGGCCCGGTCAATACCAAGATCAAGCTCAAGATCATCCGCAAGGGCCAGGACAAGCCGCTCGAGATCACGCTGACGCGCGACAACATCCGGGTGCGTTCGGTGCGCGCGCGCGTCGAGAGCGATGACATCGCCTATATCCGAGTCACCACCTTCAACGAGCAGACCACCGAAGGCCTGAAGCGCGAGATGGCGAACCTGACCAACCAGATCGGTTCGGACAAGCTCAAGGGCTACATCCTCGACCTGCGCAACAATCCGGGCGGCCTGCTTGAGGAAGCTGTGTCGGTGTCCGACGCGTTCCTCGACCGGGGCGAAATCGTTTCGACCCGTGGCCGCAACGCCGAGGAAACCCAGCGCCGCACCGCCAAGCCCGGCGATCTCGCCAAGGGCAAGCCGGTGATCGTACTGATCAACGGCGGCTCGGCATCTGCGTCGGAAATCGTCGCCGGCGCATTGCAGGACCACAAGCGCGCCACGCTGCTCGGCACCCGCTCGTTCGGCAAGGGCTCCGTGCAGACCATCATTCCGCTTGGCTCCGGCAACGGCGCGCTGCGGCTGACCACTGCGCGTTACTTCACGCCATCGGGCAAGTCGATTCAGGCCAAGGGCATCATCCCGGACATCGAAGTTCTGCAGGATGTGCCGGACGATCTGAAGTCGAAGACCGACACCAAGGGCGAAGCTTCGCTGCGCGGCCATCTCAAGGCTGAAGGCCAGGAAGAGACCGGGTCGCAATCCTACGTGCCGCCGGATGCGAAGGACGACAAGGCGCTGAAGATGGCTGCGGACCTGCTGCACGGCATCAAGCAGACCACGTCGGCTCCCGCTCCGACCGACAAGGCTTCGAACAAGGCCGCGAACTAAGCGCGCCAGTATCTCCATCTGATCAGGGCGGCCCTCGGGCCGCCCTTTTTGCTGGCCCGATCCCAGCGGAACCAAGCCTTTGCGGGCCGCCCTATCGAGGCCGTGGTAGGATTCGGCGATTGATTCGCGAGGGTTGAGGGCAGTGACCACTGACGATCTGAGCGCCCCGCTCGGACAGGACCGGGCGCGCAAGCGGCGATACCGGCTTCCGTTCACGGCACCGCAGGCGATTGCGGGGCTGCTCGGGCTGTTTCTGGTGGTCTTTCTCGGCTTCGCGATTTTCAACCAGAATCCGATGGGCGGCGAACCGCTGGCGAAAGTGGCCTACGATCCCGCCAAGCTGCCCGCAGAGACCGCTGCAAAGCCGGCCAGCACCGCACCCGCGGCGCCGAAAGAAGCCACGGCACCGTCCGCCAGTGGCCAGCAGACGGTGACCATCATCGACGGTTCCAGCGGGGCACGGCAAAGCGTGGTGGTGGGCGCAGGTACGGACGCTCCGGCCAATGCGGATGCACCGCCAGCCGTGATCGCAGGCGTCAATCCGAAGCTGCTGGAAACGTCGCGCTACGGCATGATCCCGGTGGCTGCGGACGGGCTGAAGCCTTTCCGCGCCTATGCGGCCGGCAGCGACGCCGAGCGCGCCATGGCCGCAAAGAAGCCCGTCATCGCGATCGTCATCTCCGGACTTGGCGTCGGTGCCGCAAAAACCGCTGATGCTATCACCAAGCTTCCGGGGTCCGTGACGCTTGCTTTCACGCCCTACGGCTCAGACCCCGGCAAGCTGGTCGAGCGCGCCCGCGCGCAGAAGCACGAAGTTCTGTTGCAGGTTCCGATGGAGCCGTTCGACTATCCGGACAACGATCCCGGCCCGCAGACGCTGCTGACGACACTGTCCGCCGAGCAGAACGCCGATCGCCTCGCATGGCACATGAGCCGCTTTCAGGGCTACGTCGGCATCGCCAATTTCATGGGATCGCGCTTTGTCGCAACCGACACAGCGATGCAGCCGATCGTCAAGGAAGCTGCAAGGCGCGGCCTCGCCTGGCTTGACGACGGCAGCGCGCCGCGCAGTGTCGCCAGCGTGATCGCGGAAGGCCAGTCAATGCCGTTCGCAAGGGCCGATGTCAGCATCGACACCGTGCCGACACCCGCGGAGATTGACCGCGCGCTGGCGCGGCTGGAGACGCTTGCGAAGGAACGCGGAACGGCCGTGGGGGTCGCATCGGCGCTGCCGATCTCGATCGACCGTATCGGAACCTGGGCCCGGCAACTGGACGGCCGCGGCATCGCGCTGGTGCCGTTGACAACAGCCATGCTGAAACCAAAATCAAGCTGATGGCCGACCGGAACCCATCACCGGGCAGATGGTCACGTGAACGAGAGAACAAGACGCGATTGGTGCTGATACCGGTCGGGGATCAAAGGCTTTAGCAGTATGGCGCGTTACGACGATCTGCCCTACCGGACCTGCGTCGGGATTACCCTGATCAACCCGGAGGGGCTTGTTTTCATCGGCCGCCGCGTCGGCGGACCGGAACATGTCGACCAGACCCATGTCTGGCAAATGCCCCAGGGTGGCGTCGACAGCGGCGAAGATACCTGGGCTGCTGCCAAGCGCGAGCTCTACGAAGAAACCAACGCCCAATCGGTCGAGAAGCTCGGCGAAGTTTCCGAATGGCTCACCTACGACATTCCGCGCACAGTCGCCGGCCGGGCCTGGAAGGGCCGCTTCCGCGGCCAGAAACAGAAATGGTACGCGATGCGCTTCACCGGCAACGACAGCGAGATCAATGTCGCGTCCCCCGCCGGTCACAAGGCCGAGTTCATGGACTGGCGGTGGGAGCCGATGAAGAATCTTCCCGATCTGATCGTGCCGTTCAAGCGCCCGGTCTATGAACGCGTGGTCAGGGAGTTCTCAAAGTTCTCGGGGAAGTGACCACCCCTCTGAAATGCAAAAAAGCCCTGCGTTGCAGGGCTTTTTTAATTTTCGGATGACCGGGTGCTCAATGCATCGCGGTCGAATTGACCACCTGACGCTGAATGGTCTTGAAGTGATCGAGCCGCTCGATCGCCTGATCGAGAACCGTGCCTTCCTTCTCCTTCAGATCCTCTTCCATCTGAGCGATCTTGTCGGCGAAAGCAGCGGTGTCGAGCTCCGCCACCGATGTTGCGGTATCGGCGAGAACCGTAAGACCCTTGTCCGAGATTTCCGCAAGGCCGCCGAGCACGATGATCTTCTCATGCTTGCCGCCAACGGTGACCGTCATGATACCGGGACGAATGGTCGCCACCAGCGGCGCATGACCGGCCATCACGCCGAGATCGCCCTCGACGCCCGGAATATCGACCTGCTCGACTTCACCCGAGAAGGCGATCTTTTCCGGAGAAACCAGATCGAAGTGAAAGGTGGCCATCGTGATTACGCCGCTTCCGCTGCGAGCTTCTTGCCCTTCTCGACGGCTTCCTCGATCGTGCCGACCATGTAGAACGCGGCTTCCGGCAGGTGATCGTACTTGCCGTTGCAGAGATCCTTGAAGCCCTTGATTGTGTCGGCGAGTTCGACGAACTTGCCCGGCGAGCCGGTGAAGATTTCAGCGACGTGGAACGGCTGCGACAGGAAGCGCTCGACCTTGCGGGCGCGGGCCACGGTCAGCTTGTCCTCTTCGGACAGTTCGTCCATGCCGAGAATGGCGATGATATCCTGCAGCGACTTGTAGCGCTGCAGCACCTGCTGGACGAGGCGCGCGGTCTGGTAGTGCTCTTCGCCGACGATCAGCGGGGAGAGCATGCGCGAGGTCGAGTCGAGCGGATCCACCGCCGGGTAGATGCCCTTTTCAGAGATCGCGCGGTTGAGCACGGTCGTCGCGTCCAAGTGAGCGAACGAGGTGGCCGGCGCCGGGTCGGTCAAGTCGTCGGCCGGAACGTAAATGGCCTGCACCGAGGTGATCGAACCCTTGTTGGTGGTGGTGATGCGCTCCTGCAGCGCGCCCATGTCGGTCGCGAGCGTCGGCTGATAACCCACCGCCGAAGGAATACGGCCGAGCAGAGCGGACACTTCCGAACCCGCCTGGGTGAAGCGGAAGATGTTGTCGACGAAGAACAGCACGTCCTGGCCCTGATCGCGGAAGTGCTCGGCGACGGTCAGGCCGGTGAGGCCGACGCGGGCGCGGGCGCCCGGAGGCTCGTTCATCTGGCCGTACACGAGGGCGCACTTCGAACCCTGGCCGCCGCCCTTCTTGTTCACGCCCGATTCGATGAACTCGTGATAGAGGTCGTTGCCTTCGCGGGTACGCTCGCCGACGCCTGCGAACACGGAGTAACCACCGTGCGCCTTCGCGACGTTGTTGATCAGCTCCTGAATCAGCACGGTCTTGCCGACGCCGGCGCCGCCGAACAGGCCGATCTTGCCGCCTTTGGCGTAGGGCGCCAGCAGATCGACGACCTTGATGCCGGTGACGAGAATTTCAGCTTCGGTCGACTGGTCGGTGTAGAGCGGCGCTTCCTGATGGATGGCGCGATCGCCTTCGGCCTTGATCGGGCCCTGCTCGTCCACCGGCTCGCCGACGACGTTCATGATGCGGCCCAGCGTGCCGTCACCCACCGGCACCTTGATCGGCGCGCCGGTATCTTTCACTTCCTGGCCACGGACCAGACCTTCGGTGGTGTCCATCGCGATCGCGCGCACGGTGGATTCACCGAGATGCTGCGCAACCTCGAGCACCAGACGGTTGCCCTGGTTGGTGGTTTCGATCGCGTTGAGAATGGCCGGCAGATAGCCGTCGAACTTCACGTCGACGACGGCGCCGATGACCTGCGAAATGCGTCCGATCTGATTGGCGGGTGATGCCATGGGATAGTCTCCTTAAAACTCGGTCTGTGCGGCGGTCGGCTCAGATAGCTTCGGCGCCGGAGATGATTTCGATCAGTTCCTTGGTAATCATCGCCTGGCGGGTGCGGTTGTAGATCAGCGTCTGCTTGCGGATCATGTCGCCGGCGTTGCGGGTCGCGTTATCCATCGCGCTCATCTGCGCGCCGTAGAACGACGCGTTGTTTTCGAGCAGCGCGCGGAAAATCTGCACCGCGAGATTGCGCGGCAGCAGGCTCGAAAGGATTTCGTCCTCGGCCGGCTCGTAGTCGTAGATCGCGGCCGCGCCGGAAGTATCCTTTTCCTCAAGCTCCAGCGGGATGATCTGTTGCGCGGTCGGCACCTGGGCGATCACCGACTTGAAGCGCGAGTAGAACAGCGTGCAGACATCGAAGTCGCCCGCCTCGAACATCGAGATCACCTTGTTGGCGATGTCCTCGGCATTCTTGAAGCCGAGCACCTTCACAGAGCGCAGCTCGACATGCTCGACGATCTGCTTGTCGAACTGACGGCGGAGCTGCTCGTAGCCCTTGCGGCCGACGCAGAAGAACTTGACGTCCTTACCCTGGTTCATCAGCGACAGCGCCCGCTCGCGCGCGAGACGCACGATGGACGAGTTGAACGCGCCCGAAAGGCCGCGCTCGCCGGTGCAGACCAGCAGCAGGTGAACCTTGTCGTTGCCGGTGCCCTTCAGAAGCGCCGGTGCGGAGTCCGAGCCGGAGGCCGCGCCCGCGATATTGCTGATCACGGCGTCCATGCGCTCGGCATAGGGACGCGCCGCTTCAGCTGCGGTCTGGGCACGGCGCAATTTCGACGCCGCAACCATCTGCATGGCCTTGGTGATCTTCTGCGTCGCCTTGGTGGAGGCGATGCGGACACGCATGTCCTTGAGAGACGCCATTCTTTATCTCACCCTGACGATCCAGCCGGACAGCGGATCGCAACCCCGATTTCGCCGCGCGCGATATTGATCGGCGCGGCGATGATTTTTTAAGCGAAAGTCTTGGCGAAGCCTTCGACGGCAGCCTTCAGCTTCGCGGCGTTGTCGTCGGACAGGTCCTTCGAGTCGCGGATCGCGTTGAGAAGATCGACATGCTTGCCGCGCAGCAGCGACAGCAGGCCTTCCTCGAAAGCGCGAACCTTGTTGACCGGAATGCCGTCGAGATAGCCGTTGACGCCGGCGTAGATCACCACGACCTGCTCTTCCATCTTCAGCGGCGAGAACTGCGGCTGCTTCAGAAGTTCGGTCAGGCGCGACCCGCGCGCCAGCAGGCGCTGGGTCGAAGCGTCGAGGTCGGAGCCGAACTGCGCGAACGCCGCCATTTCGCGGTACTGCGCGAGCTCGCCCTTGATCTTGCCGGCGACCTTCTTCATCGCCTTGGTCTGCGCCGACGATCCGACGCGCGACACCGACAGGCCGACGTTCACCGCCGGGCGGATACCCTGGAAGAACAGATCGGTTTCGAGGAAGATCTGGCCGTCGGTGATCGAAATCACGTTGGTCGGAATGTAGGCCGACACGTCGTTGGCCTGGGTCTCAATCACTGGCAGCGCGGTCAGCGAGCCGTTGCCGTGATCGTCGTTGAGCTTGGCGGCGCGCTCGAGCAGGCGGGAGTGCAGATAGAACACGTCGCCCGGATAAGCTTCGCGGCCCGGCGGACGGCGCAGCAGCAGCGACATCTGACGATAAGCGACGGCCTGCTTGGACAAGTCGTCATAGATGATAACGGCGTGCATGCCGTTGTCGCGGAAGTACTCGCCCATGGTGCAGGCAGTGAACGGCGCGAGATACTGCATCGGAGCCGGGTCCGAGGCGGTCGCCGCGACGACGATGGAATATTCCAGCGCGCCCTGCTCTTCGAGCACCTTCACGAACTGCGCGACGGTGGAGCGCTTCTGGCCGATCGCGACGTAGACGCAATACAGCTTCTGGCCTTCCGGAGCGCCCGCAACGTTGAGCGGCTTCTGGTTGAGGATGGTGTCGAGCGCGATCGCGGTCTTGCCGGTCTGACGGTCGCCGATGATCAGCTCGCGCTGGCCGCGGCCGACGGGGATCAGGGCGTCGATCGCCTTGAGGCCGGTCGCCATCGGCTCATGCACCGACTTGCGTGGAATGATGCCGGGCGCCTTGACGTCGACGCGCTTGCGTTCGGTCGCCTGGATCGGGCCCTTGCCGTCGATCGGATTGCCAAGCGCGTCGACGACGCGGCCCAGAAGTCCCTTGCCGACCGGCGCGTCCACGATGGCGCGGGTGCGCTTGACGGTCTGGCCTTCCTTGATCTCGCGGTCGGCGCCGAAAATAACGATACCGACGTTGTCGCTTTCAAGGTTCAGCGCCATGCCGCGCGTGCCGTTCTCGAACTCGACCATTTCGCCGGCCTGGACGTTGTCCAGACCATAGACGCGGGCGATGCCGTCGCCGACCGAGAGAACCTGACCGACTTCAGAGACTTCGGCTTCCTGGCCGAAATTCTTGATCTGGTCCTTGAGGATTGCGGAAATTTCCGCGGCGCGGATGTCCATCAGCCTGCCTCTTTCATCGCGTGCTTGATCGAATTGAGTTTGGTGCGAAGCGAACTGTCGACCATGCGGCTGCCGAGCTTGACGACAAGCCCGCCGATGATCGACGGATCGATCTTCACGTTGAGATCGACGTCCTTGCCCGACACTGATTTCAGTGCGGCCTTGAGAGCGTCGAGATTGGCATCGCTGAGCGGCTCGGCGACGGTGACTTCCGCGGTGGCTTCGCCCTTGAACTTGGCGACCAGTGCGCGGAACGCCCTGATGACATCGGCGACTGCGAACAGCCGGCGATTGGCGGTCAGGACCTTCAGGAAATTCGCGGCGATGCCGCTGATGCCAGCCTTGGCCAGCACGGCGCCAAGCGCCTTGACCTGTGCGTCGGCGGTAAACACCGGGCTGCGCACCAGCCGGAGGAGGTCAGGGCTGTCGGCGAGCATGGCAGAAAACTTGTCGAGGTCGGCCTTCACGGCATCGACCGACTTCTGATCGCGCGCCAGTTCGAACAAAGCCGTCGCATAACGGCCGGACACGCCAGATACGGAGGGATCTTCAGCTGCCACAAAAATCTCTTCTAGCTGTCGAATGACCAAGGAAACGACCATCGCTGGAGAACGGCGTCGGTCACGACACCAAGCGATCCAAGTCCTTGGAATTCAAGCGGGACTTCGATTTCTGGCCGGAGCGATCTACCCAGCAGCCCAAAATCGCGGTTTTGCTAACATAGGGCGCGCGCAGGTGCAACATGACGGCGATTGCGAACGCATTTTTGCTGGCGCCGCTTTGTCGCACGCTTCACGTCACACTTGCTGCTGCGCGGAAAGAATTCCTCGGCGCGTGAGCGGCCTGCTGTTCGCGACCCGTCGCCGCCATGTCCGCTTCTATTCCGGGCACCCTGATGAATGCAGTCGCATCCAGCCCCGTCCGCATCGAACTCCCCATTGCATGATGCTCAATTTCGAGTCCGAAAGCGCAGAAAAGCAGCACATGCTGAGGCTAACTATTTGAAACTAAGGATTAATTTATACAATACGCGATTGTACTTAGACTGAGATCAGTCATCATTGCGCATCGCACAAAAGCGATTCGGACCGGCAATGGCGCCGGCCCGTCACGGCTTCGGCTTGTGAAGCAATACGTGGTGAGCAATGCCGCTTCCAAAAACAATATCAGCCGGTCCGCGCGCCGGCGAAAACACCGTTTCCATTTCCGAACTCATTGAACTGACCAACGACCTGCGAACCAGCGCAGCCGACAAGATCAGCGGCATCCAGCGCGTCACCGGTTCGCTCCGGATGCTCGCATTGAACGCGATGATCGAAAGCGCGCGCGCCGGCACCCATGGCCGCGGATTCTCCGTGGTCGCCGCCGAGGTGCGCGAAATCGCCGCCAATGTCGGGCTGATTTCCGAGCAACTACAAAGAGAGCTGACGGCGCAGATCGATTCATTGAGTGCTCACACCCAGTCCATGGCCAATGCGGCGATGGGCACGCGCATGGTCGATCTTGCGCTGAATGCGATCGAGATAATCGATCGCAATCTCTATGAGCGAACCTGCGATGTGCGCTGGTGGGCCACCGACAGCGCCGTCGTTGACTGCGCGGCAAACGTCACGCCGCAGTCGGTCGCTTACGCTTCAAAGCGGCTGGGCGTGATCCTGAACGCCTACACTGTCTATCTGGATCTCTGGCTCTGCAGTTTGCACGGCAAGGTGCTGGCGAACGGACGGCCCGATCGCTATTCGGTCGCGGGTCTCGATGTGTCGCAGGAGCCGTGGTTCGTGCAGGCGTCTCGCCTCGCGTCCGGCGACGATTATGCGGCCGGCGACATCAGCGTGGCTCCGGGACTGAAAGGCGCGCAGGTCGCAACCTATGCGGCGTCGGTGCGGGCCGGCGGCGAGAGCCATGGCGTCCCTCTTGGCGTTCTGGCGATCCATTTCGACTGGGCGCCTCAGGCCGAGACCATTGTCCGCGGCGTCCGTATCGAACCGGAAGAGAAGACCAGGACCGCCGTGCTGCTGGTGGACGCGCATCACAGGGTCATCGCCTCATCCGAAGGGACAAACACCCTCGACCAGGATTTTCAGATCGAGACCGGGAACCAGTCCCATGGATTTTACACCCGTCCCGACGGCACCAGCGTCGCGTTCCATGCCACCCCCGGCTACGAGACCTATCGCGGGCTCGGCTGGCACGGCGTGATTGTGCGCCGACCTGACTGATTCGCCTGAAACCACTCCTCCCGGCGAACCAAGCAGCGGCAAGTATCTCTCGGCTGCCCGTTTTACGCATGGAGCATTGCACACTATGCATGCTGGAAACCATTTGGGCGATTTTGCGTTTACTTCAAGTTGCCAACAATTTTGTGAACTCTTCAGTATAGAAAAGTATAGTTTCCTTACCTCTTTTAAATACCAAGTAATCCTGTAGCTAGTAAGGCTATTCTCACTTTTCAGCCAAATACGTGATGATTTAAGGAACGAAATCCCTCGCCGTGCTTATGCCTCATTATGGAATGATCCATCCAACCACGTAAGCGCTGGCTCGATTTAGCCAGACGTTGGATGGATATACCAGAACGAGGGACAACTATATGATCGCCGCTATCAAGCGCGTGCCGGGGCAACCCGTGAAAAATCGGAATGCCTCCATCGCTTTGATCGCCGTCGGCATGCTGGCGCTGGGCGCCACCGCAAGCGAAGCCGGCCACCGCAAATCATCCTGGCGCGATGCCAACGCCTCCATCGGCTCCGGCCGCACATTTTCGGGCAAGGCATCTTTTTACGGCAACGAGTCAGGCAGCAAGACTGCGTCCGGCCAGCGCTTTAATCAGGAAGCCATGACCGCTGCCCACCGGACCCTGCCGTTCGGTACCCGCCTCAAGGTCACCCATGGCAGCCGCAGCGTTGTCGTGACCGTCAATGACCGCGGCCCGTTCATCAAGGGCCGCGTGCTGGATTTGTCGAAGGGCGCCGCCCGCGCCGTCGGCCTCACCGGCCGTGGCGTCGGCCACGTGGTCGCAGAAGTTCAGTAAGCGTTGCGTTGAGTACAGTGTTGCGTTGAGTCGCGTGACGTTGAGTTGAAAAGGCCGGTGCCGGTTGCACCGGCCTTTTTCATGCGTTTCGCTTGGGCATGATCGTGTCCGAAACCGATGCCCACTTTTCGGGATCATGTCCTACAGGAAGCTCTGCGGATCAATATCGATCTCAAGCTTGAGATTGCCCTTGGTCTTCGGCCCGGCTGCGAGCCAGTCCCGCATATAGGCGGACAGGTCCATGCTGCGCACCGACTTCACCAGGATGCGAAACCGATAGCGGCCCTTGATGACCGCGAGCGGCGCTTCCGCAGGGCCAAGCACCTGGACGCGCTCGTCGAGCGGCGCCGCGGATGCAAGCTTGCGCGCAAAACCTTCGGCGGCCGGACGATCGCCTGCCGAAATGATCAGCGACGCCAGCCGCCCGAACGGCGGATACAACGCGCGTTCGCGCGCCTCGATTTCGCTGGCATAAAATGCCTCGCGATCCGATGCGACCAATGCCTTCATCACCGGGTGTTCGGGCTGATGGGTCTGGAGATAGCCGACGCCGCGTCCCTGTTCGCGCCCAGCGCGGCCGATCACCTGATTGAGCAACTGAAACGTGCGCTCAGCGGCGCGCGGATCGCCGTTGCCCAAACCAAGATCAGCGTCCACGACACCGACCAGATTGAGCCGCGGAAAGTTATGTCCCTTCGCCACCAGCTGCGTGCCGATGATGATATCGACGCGGCCCTCGGCGATTTCATTCAGCTCCGAACGCATGGTCTCGATGTCGGTGATAAGATCGCTCGACAGCACCATGGTGCGCGCGTCGGGAAAAAGATTCGCAGCTTCTTCCTGCAGACGCTCCACACCGGGACCGATGGCGGCGAGGGATTCCTCAGCGCCGCAGTGCGGGCACTGATGCGGGCGCGGCATCGAGAATCCGCAGTGATGGCAAACGAGTCGCTGGCGAAAACGGTGATCCACCAGCCACGCATCGCAAATGGTGCAGGCGAAGCGATGCCCGCAAGCACGGCACAAGGTCAGCGGCGCGTAACCGCGCCGGTTCAGGAACAGCAGCGCCTGTTCCTTGCGTTCAATCGCGATCTTGATTTCTTCAGCCAGGCGCGGCGAGATGAACCGCCCACGCGCAGGGCCCTCGCGCTTGAGATCGATCGCCTCGATCTGCGGCATGTGCTGGCCGCCGAACCTCGACGGCAACGCGACGCGGCGATAGCGGCCCTTGCGCGCATTGACTTCCGATTCCACCGATGGCGTCGCCGAACACAGCACGACCGGAATTTTCGCGATGGAGCCGCGCACCACCGCCATGTCGCGCGCGTGATAGTGCGCGCCTTCGTCCTGTTTGTAGGCCTGGTCGTGCTCCTCGTCGACAATGATGAGCCCGAGGTCGGCGTAAGGCAGGAACAGCGCAGAGCGCGCACCCACGACCACCGGTGCATCGCCCGCCGCAACTGCTGCCCAGTTGCGCGCGCGGGTGCGCGGCGTCAGTTCCGAATGCCATTCAATCGGCCGCACACCGAAGCGCGCGCTGAACCGGTCGAGGAATTGCCCGGTCAGCGCAATCTCCGGCATCAGGATCATGGTCTGCCGGCCGCACTTGATGTTTTCCGCCACCGCCTCGAAATAAACTTCGGTTTTTCCGGAGCCGGTTACACCATCGAGCAAGGCGACCTGAAACTCGTTCTTCGATACGAGTTCTTTCATCGCATCCGCCGCAATGCGCTGCTCCGGCGAAAAGTCAGGCTCTGCGAACGACGGGTCGGGTGATGGCGGCGCCATGTCGCGCGGCAGCGGCTCGATGACCAGCGTGCCTTCATCGACGAGACCGTCGATCACACCGGCGCTGACGCCGGCTTCTCTCAACGCATCGGATTTCGAATGCAGCAATCCGTCTGACAGCACATCGATCAGGCGGCGGCGCGCCACCGTCATGCGCTGCGGCGGCGCGCCAACCAGCCGCACACCCGGACGCACGCGCTCAGGCCCCAGATGCTCGCCCATGCGCAATGTCATCCGCAGCACCATGCCGCGTGCCGACAGCGTGTAGTTGGAAACCCAGTCGACGAAGCTGCGCAACTCGGATTTGAGCGGGGGCACGTCCAGCTTGTCGCCGGTATCTTTCAGACGATTGTGCAGCCGGGGATCGGGGTTCGGATTGTCTGCCCAGACCACCGCCGTGACATCGCGCGGTCCCAGCGGAACGCTGACCACATCCCCCGGATTCAGCTCGACGCCCTCGGGAACGCGATAGGAATAGGTCTGGTTCAGGGCCACCGGCACAAGGACGTCGACAACTCGTCTTGCCATGGCCAAGGGGGTCCAGATTAAGGGGTGAATAAGGAAAAGGGTGCGATAAACCGATTCCTGTCAAGCGCAGGTATCTCAGACATGGGGATCGCGAGACATATGATGGTCAAAGCCGTCCCTGCAACCGAAGCCAGCCCGGAAGGCGCACAGCTCACCTGCGCTGCGCCGGACCTCACGGCCGAGATCACGCACTGGCTGTCCCATCTGCGCGCGGAACGGCGGCTGTCGCCCAAGACGCTGGAAGCCTATGCCCGCGACCTGCGCCAGTGCCTCGTGTTCCTGAGCGAACACTGGGGTGGCCTCGTCACCCTGAAACAGTTTGCCGCCATCGAAGCCACCGATGTGCGCGCGTTCATGTCGTCGCGGCGCTCAGACGACATCGGCGGGCGCTCGCTGATGCGCGCGTTGGCAGGCCTGCGCTCGTTCGGGCGGTTTTTGGAGCGCGAAGGCAAGGGCAAGGTCGGCGCATTGTCCGCAATCCGCGCGCCGAAGATCGGCAAGAGCCTGCCGAAGCCGATTCAGATGACGTCCGCCCGGCAAATGACCGACGCTGACATTCGCGCGGGGGAAAATCGCGAGCCATGGATCTGGGCGCGCGACGCCGCGGTGATGGCCCTGCTCTACGGATCGGGCCTGCGCATTTCCGAAGCGCTCGGCCTCAAGAAGCGCGACGTGCCGCTGCCCGGCAAGGGCGATGTAATCGTCGTCACCGGCAAGGGCAACAAGACCCGCATGGTGCCGGTTTTGCAAAATGTGCTGTCCTTGATTCAGGACTATGTCGCGATGTGCCCGCACACGATTGCACAGGACGGCGCGATCTTTGTCGGCGCACGCGGCGGCCCCCTCTCGCCGCGCATCATCCAGTTGACCATGGAGCGGCTGCGCGGGGCACTCGGGCTGCCCGACAGCGCAACCCCGCACGCGCTGCGTCATTCATTCGCCACGCACCTGCTCACACGCGGCGGCGATCTTCGCGCGATCCAGGAATTGCTTGGTCATTCGTCACTCTCGACCACGCAGATCTACACCGGCGTTGACGCCGACCGGTTGCTGGACGTCTACAAGACCGCTCACCCCAGAGCGTGACACAAATAAGTCGTGTCTTGTCATCGCATCGCCCCTTGCGCGCGAACCGCAGTTCGGTCAATCGTTGCTCGATTTTGACCGGGAGGACGTTTTACGATGGGCGCACATGAGAGCATGGAGCACGCGGAGCATGCCGAGCACGCTTCCGGCTCCAACAAGAAGATCGCATTGCTGATTGCCGTGATTGCGCTTTTCCTTGCGTTCTCCGAGACCCTCGGCAAGGGCGCCCAGACCGAATCCATCAGCAAGAACGTCGAGGCCTCGAACTTGTGGGCCTTCTTCCAGGCCAAGAGCATCCGGCGCACGACGGTGCAGGCGGTGTCCGAACACGCCAGGCTCAGCCTCGGGCTGTCGGGCGACGAGGCGCTGAAGGCGGCGCTGGCCAAGCAGATCGACGACTGGAACAAGGCTGCGGCGCGGTATCGCTCCGAGCCGGAGACCGGCGAAGGCTCCGAACAGCTCGCCGCCCGCGCCAAGAAGGCCGAGGAAGCGCGCGATCTCGCCATGGCGCGCTATCACCACTACGAAGTGGCGTCCGCTGCGTTCCAGATCGGGATCGTGCTGGCTTCCGCAACCATCATCACCGGCATGGTCGCGCTGGCCTGGGTGGCGGGAGCGCTCGCACTTACCGGACTGGCTTTCACCGCAATCGGACTGTTCGCCCCCCATGCCGTGCACCTGATGTAGCCGCTCGCTGCAATAAGAGATGCAAAGCCTTGTCCTTGGCGCAACCGGGCTTGTAGGCCGCCACATCGTCAAACAGCTGATTGCGGCGGGCGAACATCCATTCGCCCTCTCGCGATTGCCGCATACCGATACACGCGACATCCAATGGTTCGCCGGCGACCTTGAAGACGCCGGCGCTCTTTCATTTCCGCCATTCCAGACGCTGTATTGCACAGCGCACTGTCATTTTCTTCCAGGCGCGCTGCCTTCGTTTGCACGCAGCGGCCTCCGGCGCGTCGTCTTCTTCACATCCACCAGCGTTCTGACAAAGCTTTCCTCTGCCGATGCACAGGAGCGAAAGCAAGTGCAGATGCTTGCAGACAGCGAGCGACAAGCCATAGCGGAATGCGGAAAGCACGGCATCGCGTGGACAGTCCTGCGGCCGACCATCATTTATGACGAGGGCCGCGATCCAAGCATCTCGCGGCTGGCGCGACTGATTGCAAGATTTGGATTCTTCCCGCTGGCGGGACTTGGCAAGGGGCTTCGCCAGCCGGTTCACGCCGAGGACCTCGCCATTGGCGCGTTGCAGGCGGCGGCGAGTGAAGCCGCGATCAACCATATCTACAATGTCCCCGGCCTTGAGACCGTCACGTATCGTGAAATGATCGGACGCATTTTCGACGGCCTCGGCAAACCGCGCCGGATCATTCCGATGCCACCATTGCTGTGGCGCGCTGCTTTCCACATGGCGCGCCGCGCCTTTCCCAACGCGAATGCCGAGATGGGCGCGCGAATGTCAAAGGACCTTGTTTTCGATGGCTCGAGCGCCGCACGGGATTTCGGCTGGAGGCCGAGACCTTTTCATCCACGGTTCGACCGCACAGGGTGACCCCGTTTCACGATGATGATCGCGACGCCTGCATTCGCCGGCGCAACCGCGCGATAAAACCGGGCGACGCGCGGCGGCGAAAGCGCCTCATCCATTGCGCAATGGCCCGCTTGAATGGCGCGACGATCGCCACCGCCCGCGCGCGCAGATCGAGGACGAATTCATAGAGCGCGCGGAACCAGCCCATCTGCAACAGCTTCTCGCGCGTCACGTCGAACACGAACGCGACGATGCCGACGCCAAGAACTTTCTGAAGAATGATCAGCGTGGTCGCACCGACGAAGTACTTGTGCGCCAGCAGCCATGCCGCAACGAAATTGAGCGGAAAAAGAACAACCACTGGCACCGCGAACACGATCAGCGTGAGCGCCGGCGACAGATGCTCGATCCGGTCTGCAAGCCACGCCTTCAGGCGCGGCAGCGGAATCAGCGCAACAACGCGCGCAATGATCGGCTCGACGCGATCCCACAGCCACGCCTCGAGCAGAAAGATCAGCGCGAGCAGAACCCAGAGCGGACGAAGCAGCCGGCGCATGATGGATTCTCATCCCTCATGACCGGCTGAATACCGGTCAGCCATCACATATGGATAGCGCGCTTTCCGACCGCAAGCGCGGCTTCCTTGACTGCCTCGGAACGCGTCGGATGGGCATGGCAGGTGCGGGCAAGATCCTCCGCGGAACCGCCAAACTCCATCAGCACCGCGGCTTCGTGGATCATTTCGCCGGCTTCCGCACCGACGATATGAGCACCCAGCACGCGATCGGTCTTCGCATCCGCAAGAATCTTCACAAAGCCATCGGTGGTCTGATTGACCTTGGTGCGCGCATTCGCGGTGAAGGGAAATTTGCCAACGGTGTAAGCCACGCCGGCCTGCTTCAGCTCTTCCTCCGTCTTGCCGACGGATGCGACTTCCGGGAACGTATAGATCACACTCGGGATCACATCGTAATTGGTATGACCGGCCTGCCCTGCGAGAATCTCCGCAATCGCGATGCCTTCGTCCTCGGCCTTGTGGGCCAGCATCGGCCCCGCGATCACGTCGCCGATGGCATAGATGCCCTTTACATTGGTCTGGAAGTGTCCGTCGGTCTGCACCCGGCCGCGCTGATCAAGCTCGACACCCGCCTCCTTGAGCCCAAGACCTTCGGTGTAGGGCACGCGTCCGATCGCCAGCAGCACGACATCGGTCTCGATCACTTCCGCCGCGCCACCCGCGGCCGGCTCGACACTGACCTTCAACCGCTTGCCGGAGCTATCGACGCCGGTGACCTTGGATCCCAGCTTGAACTCGACGCCCTGCTTTTCCAGCATACGCTGGAAAGACTTCGCAACTTCGCCGTCCATGCCGGGAAGAATCCGGTCGAGGAATTCAACGACGGTGATCTGCGTGCCGAGACGGCGCCACACCGAGCCGAGCTCAAGGCCGATCACACCCGCGCCGATCACCAGCATCTTCTCGGGCACCTTGTCGAGGACCAGCGCGCCGGTGGACGAAACAATGCGCTTCTCGTCGATCTCGACGCCCTTCAGCTTGGCGACATCGGAGCCGGTGGCGATGACGATATTCTTCGTCTCAAGCACCTGCTTCTTGCCGTCATTGCCAGTCACCTCGACCTTGCCTGCGCCGAGGATGCGGCCCGTGCCCTCGTAGGGATCGATCTTGTTCTTCTTGAACAGGAAGGCGACGCCCTTTGTGTTGCCGTCGACACCGTCCGTCTTGAACTTCATCATGGTCGGAAGATCGAGCTTCGGCTTGCCGACGCCGATGCCCATCTTCGGCAGCATGTGTGTGACTTCCTCGAAACGCTCCGAAGCCTGCAACAGCGCCTTGGACGGAATGCAGCCGATGTTGAGGCAGGTCCCGCCATAGGTCGCGCGCTTCTCGATCACCGCGACCTTCATGCCGAGCTGCGCTGCGCGGATCGCGCAAACGTAACCGCCGGGACCGGTGCCGATAACGATAAGATCATAAGAAGCCATGGGATTATCCTGTACTCGCAGAGAAGTTGAAATTAGCGGCCGCCGGAAACATCGACGATTGTGCCAGTGACATATGACGCCTCGTCCGACATCAGCCAGACGACGGCGTTGGCGATTTCATCCGCGGTCCCGACACGCTTCATCGGCACCGTATGCGCCAACCGGTGCGCGCGATCCGGCTCACCGCCGCTGGCGTGGATTTCCGTATCGATCAGTCCCGGACGAACCCCATTGACCCGAATGCCTTCGGCGCTGACCTCGCGCGCGAGCCCGACCGTGAACGTATCGATCGCGCCTTTCGATGCGGCATAATCGACATATTGCGCCGGAGAGCCGAGCGTCGCTGCCACGGACGAGAGATTGATGATCACCCCGCCACTGCCGCCATGCTTGCTGGACATGCGCTTGACGGCTTCGCGCGCGCACAAAATGCTGCCGACGATATTGACGTTCATCATGCGGGTAAGACGCGCGGCGGACATTTCATCGACGCGAGCGGTCGCATCGACCACGCCGGCATTGTTCACAAGGGCGCCAAGCTTGCCGAATGCGTCCGCCTGTTTGAAGAGATCGAGAATGTCGGCTTCACTGCCGACGTCGCATTTCACGGCAATGGCCTTGCCATTGCTAGCCGAAATCTTCCCGACGACCTCGTCGGCGGCGGCCTTGTTGCTGACATAGCCGACCACCACCTTGTAGCCGCGCTTCGCCGCGGCCAGCGAAGTCGCGCGACCGATACCGCGGCTCCCTCCAGTGACGATGGCGACGCTATCCATCAGAACCAATCCCCTGCACGAACGTCAGTTTGCTTTTTGAAGCGCGATACGAACGCCCAGCCCGATCAGAACCAGACCGGTCGCGCGATCGATCCAGTGCCCGATCCGCTCATAGCCGGTGCGCATCGAACGCGTCGTCAGAAACACCGCGACAAGGCTGAACCAGACCGCAAGAAACACGGCCAGCGCGGCCCCGTAAGCGAACTGCGTCATCACAGGCGTCTCGTGCGAAACAATCGTGGCAAACAGCGAGACGAAAAACAGCGTCGCCTTGGGGTTCAGAAGATTGGTGAGGAAGCCCACGCCGTACGACGTGGCGACATTGCGCGCGCCGCCTATGGGAGCGGTGGCAGTCCTGTCGAGGGTTTGAGGTGAGCGGCGGCTTGCCGTGAACGAGCGAATGCCGAGATACACCAGGTAAGCCGCCCCGCACCACTTCACGATGGTGAAGATCAGGACCGACTGCGCAACGATCAGGCCCACGCCGGTTACGGTGTAGGCGACATGGACCATGATCGCCGACCCGACACCGATGGCAGATGCTATTCCCGCCCGTCGCCCAAAACTCACGCTCTCGCGAAGCACACAGGCGAAGTCCGCGCCCGGCGCGATGGCCGCCAACACGAACACACCGAACAACGCGAGGAATTCGGGCGGCAGATGCATCGGCTTACAGATCCAGCACGAGGCGCGCCGGATCCTCAAGGTTTTCTTTGACGCGAACGAGGAAGGTCACCGCTTCCTTGCCGTCGATGACGCGGTGATCATAGGACACCGCGAGATACATCATCGGGCGAATCTCGACCTTGCCGCCGATGGCGACCGGCCGCTCCTGAATCTTGTGCATGCCGAGGATACCCGACTGCGGAGCGTTCAGGATCGGCGTCGACATCAGCGAGCCATAGATGCCGCCGTTGGTGATCGTAAAGGTGCCGCCCTGCATTTCCTCGATCTTGAGCTGGCCATCGCGGGCGCGGCGACCGTAGTCGGCAATGCTCTTCTCGATCTCTGCGATCGACTTGTGATCGCAATCACGCACCACCGGCACCACGAGGCCCTTGTCGGTGCCGACCGCGACGCCGATGTGATAGTAGTTCTTGTAGATCAGGTCGGTGCCGTCGATCTCGGCGTTGACGGCGGGCACGTCCTTGAGCGCCTGCACGACAGCCTTGGTGAAGAAACCCATGAAGCCGAGCTTGGCGCCGTGCTTCTTCTCGAACGCATCCTTGTAGTGAGCGCGCAGCGCCATGACGTTGGTCATGTCGACCTCGTTGAAGGTCGTCAGCATCGCAGCCGTGTTCTGCACGTCCTTGAGGCGGCGCGCGATGGTCTGACGCAGCCGCGTCATCTTCACGCGCTCTTCGCGCGCGGCATCGTCGGCTGCGGAAGGCGCACGCACCTGAACGGCAGCGGCCGGCTGATTGAGCGGCGTCGCTAGTGAGGCGGCCTTTTCGATCGCGGCCAGCATATCGCCCTTGGTGACACGGCCATCCTTGCCGGAGCCTGGAACGGTCGAGGCATCGATCCCGGATTCAGCGGAGAGCTTGCGCACCGACGGCGCCTGCGGCGCGTCGGCGGGCGGAGACTTCTGGGCCGGCGCGGGGGCTGCGGCCGCAGGCGCAGCAGCCTTCGGCGGCTCAGCAGCCTTGGCCGGAGCGGCGGCGGGCTTGGCGCCGCCTGCGCCTGCCGTGATCTGACCAAGCAGCGCGCCGACCGCGACGGTCTCACCGTCCTTGGCGATAATTTCATCGAGGGTGCCCGCGAACGGCGCCGGCACCTCGATGGTCACCTTGTCGGTTTCGAGCTCAACCAAGGGCTCGTCGACAGCGACGGCATCGCCGGCTTTCTTGAACCAGCGGCCGATGGTGGCCTCGGTGACGGACTCGCCCAGTGTCGGAACGCGAATTTCAGCCATTTCTTTTTCCCTTTGCGTCGTGAACGGCTTCCTATGCCGTCAGCGCCTCAATCAAATCGTCCTGGATGGAAATGCCCGCGAGGTGCGGGCATCCAATGGGTCAGCCGAGAGCTTCGTCGAGCAATGCCTTCAATTGCTGGAGGTGCTTCGACATCAAACCGGTCGCGGTCGCCGCGGCAGCGGCACGTCCGGCATAGCGCGGGCGCTTGTGCGCCGAGCCGACCTGGTTCAACACCCACTCGAGATACGGCTCGATGAAGTGCCAGCCGCCCATGTTGCGGGGTTCTTCCTGGCACCAGACCACTTCGGCTTTCTTGAAACGCTCAAGCACCTGCACCAGCGCCTTGAGCGGCACGGGGTAGAGCTGCTCGATGCGCAGCAGATAGATGTCGTCGGTGCCACGCTTCTCACGCTCTTCGAGCAGATCGTAATAGACCTTGCCCGAGCAGATGACGACGCGGCGGATCTTGCCGTCTTCGGCGAGTTTGAACTCGCCGCCCGCCTCTGCATCGTCCAGCAGGATGCGATGGAACGAGGTGTCCGTCGCGAACTCCTCGAGCTTCGACACCGCGCGCTTGTTACGCAGCAACGACTTCGGGGTCATGATGATCAGCGGCTTGCGGATCTCACGCTTGAGCTGACGGCGCAAGGCGTGGAAGTAGTTCGCGGGCGTCGTGAGGTTGGTGACCTGCATGTTGTCTTCGGCGCACATCTGCAGGAAGCGCTCCAGACGTGCCGAAGAGTGCTCCGGTCCCTGGCCCTCATAGCCGTGAGGCAGAAGGCAGACGAGACCCGACATACGCAGCCACTTGCGTTCGGCCGACGAGATAAACTGGTCGAACACGACCTGCGCACCGTTGGCGAAGTCGCCGAACTGGGCCTCCCAAATCGTGAGCGCATTCGGCTCGGCGAGCGAGTAACCGTATTCAAAGCCGAGCACCGCTTCTTCCGACAACAGCGAGTTGATGACCTCGTAGTGACCCTGATTGTCGCCGAGATGATTGAACGGCGTGTAACGGCTTTCATCTTCCTGATCGAACAGCACCGAGTGCCGCTGCGAAAACGTGCCGCGCTCGGAATCCTGTCCCGAGAGACGTACACGATGACCTTCCTTGAGCAGCGTGCAGAACGCCAGTGCTTCAGCGGTTGCCCAGTCGATGCCCTCGCCGTTCTCGATCGTCTTCAGACGATTTTCGAGGTAGCGCTGAACAGTGCGGTGAATGCGGAAACCATCCGGCACCTTGGTGATCTTGCGGCCGATGTCCTTGAGTTCATCGATCTTAATGCCGGTGTTGCCGCGGCGCGGATCTTCGCCGACTTCAGCCGACTTGAAGCCGGCCCACTTGCCGTCGAGCCAGTCAGCCTTGTTCGGCTTGTAGCCCGAACCGGCCTCAAGCTCCGCATCAAGACGCGCGCGCCAGTCGGCCTTGGCCTTCTCGACTTCGCCTTCGGTTACGACGCCATCGGCAATCAGCCGCTTGGCATAAAGATCGAGCGTGGTGGGGTGGGTCGCAATTTTCTTGTACATCACCGGGTTGGTGAAACCCGGTTCGTCGCCCTCGTTGTGACCGTGGCGGCGATAGCAGAACATGTCGATGACGACAGGCTTGTGGAACTTCTGCCGGAATTCGATCGCGATCTTGGCTGCGAACACCACCGCTTCCGGATCGTCGCCGTTCACATGGAAAATCGGCGCGTCGATCATCTTGGCGACGTCGGACGGATACGGCGACGAGCGCGAGTAACGCGGATAGGTGGTGAAGCCGATCTGGTTGTTGACGATAAAGTGGATCGACCCTCCGGTGCGATAGCCCTTGAGGTCGGACAGCGCGAAGCACTCCGCCACCACGCCCTGACCTGCGAAAGCCGCGTCGCCGTGCATGAGGAGCGGCAGCACCGAGATGCGCTGATCCGGTGGATCGCCGTTCTGGTCTTCCTTCGCACGCGCCTTGCCAAGCACCACCGGATCGACGATTTCGAGATGCGAGGGATTTGCGGTCAGCGACAGATGGATCTTGTTGCCGTCGAACTCGCGGTCCGAGGAGGCGCCGAGGTGATACTTCACGTCGCCTGAGCCTTCGACTTCATCCGGATTGGCCGAACCGCCCTTGAACTCGTGGAACAGCGCGCGATGCGGCTTGCCCATCACCTGGGTGAGCACGTTGAGACGGCCGCGATGCGGCATGCCGACCACGATATCGCGGACGCCGAGATTGCCGCCGCGCTTGATGATCTGTTCGAGCGCGGGAATCAGCGATTCGCCGCCATCGAGACCGAAGCGCTTGGTGCCGGTGAACTTGATGTCGCAGAACTTCTCAAAACCTTCGGTTTCGATCAGCTTCATCAGAATGGCGCGGCGGCCTTCGCGGGTGAAGCTGATTTCCTTGTCCGGACCTTCGATGCGCTCCTGAATCCAGCTCTTCTGCGCCGGATTCGAGATGTGCATGAACTCAACGCCAAGCGTCTGGCAGTAGGTGCGCTGACAGATCGCAACAATCTCGCGCAGCGTCGCGGTCTCGAGACCTAGGACGTGATCGAGGAAAATCTTGCGGTCGAAATCCGCGTCGGTGAATCCGTAAGAGCGCGGATCGAGCTCTTCGTGATCCTTCTGACCTTCGATCCCGAGCGGATCGAGATTGGCGTGGAAGTGGCCGCGCATGCGGTAGGCGCGAATCAGCATCAGGGCGCGCACCGAATCGCGGGTCGCCTGATGGATGTCCGCCGAGGTCAGGTTGCTGCCGGCGGCCTGCGCCTTGGCAGCGATCTTGTCGCTGACGACCTTCTCGACCTGCGCCCAGTTGCCATCGAGCGCGGAGGTCAGGTCGTCCTTCGGCGTGGCCGGCCAGTTGGCTTTTTCCCAGGACGGGCCTTGCGCGTTCTTCGCAACGTCGGACGGCTGATCCTTCAGGCTTTTGAAAAAATCCACCCAGTCCGGATCGACCGACGACGGGTCCTTTTCGTAGCGGGCGTAAAGGTCGTCGATGTAGGTGGCGTTGGCGCCGTCGAGGAAGGAAGTGAGAGCGAAATTGGCATTCGCGTCCTGGCGAGACATGATTGCGTCCTGATGATTGCTATCGCGCGGGAAAATCGGGAGGAATCGCCCGATTTGGTATCGGCATCGTGTTTGGGCCGCACCTTTTACCCTATTTAGGGCAAAACTTCGCGCTGAAAAGAACCAAGGACTGAACTAGGCTTTCAACCTTTCGAGAAGAGTCGTTCCAAGCCGTGCAGGTGACGGAGAGACCGTAATCCCGGCAGCTTCCATGGCTGCGATCTTGGATTCGGCATCGCCCTTGCCGCCGGAGACGATCGCACCGGCATGACCCATGCGGCGGCCCGGAGGTGCGGTGCGGCCCGCGATAAATCCGACCATCGGCTTCGACCGGCCGCGCTTGGCCTCGTCCTTGAGGAACTGTGCCGCGTCTTCTTCGGCGGAGCCGCCGATCTCGCCGATCATGATGATCGACTTGGTCTTCTCGTCCGCCAGGAACAATTCGAGCACGTCGATGAATTCGGTGCCCTTGACCGGGTCGCCGCCGATGCCGACAGCGGAGGTCTGGCCGAGCCCGACCTGGGTGGTCTGGAAAACCGCTTCATAAGTCAGCGTGCCGGAGCGCGAGACGATGCCGACATTGCCAGGCTTGAAGATGTTCGCGGGCATGATGCCGATCTTCGATTCGCCAGCGGTGACAACGCCCGGGCAGTTCGGCCCGATCAGCCGCGACTTCGAGCCGCACAGCGAGCGCTTCACGCGCACCATGTCGAGCACCGGAATGCCTTCGGTGATGCAGACGATCAGCGGCACTTCCGCATCGATCGCCTCGCAGATCGCGTCGGCCGCGCCCGGCGGCGGGACGTAGATCACCGACGCATCGGCGCCGGTCTTGTCACGCGCTTCCTGCACCGTGTCGAACACCGGCAGGCCGAGATGCGTGGTGCCGCCCTTGCCCGGCGAGGTGCCGCCGACCATCTTGGTCCCGTAGGCAATCGCGCCCTCAGAATGGAAGGTGCCGTTCTTGCCGGTGAAGCCCTGGCAGATGACCTTGGTGTTCTTGTCGATCAGGACGGACATCGGCTTACTTTCCCTTCACGGCGTTGACGATCTTCTGCGCGGCGTCGTCGAGATCGTCGGCGGGCAGAACGTTGAGACCGCTTTCGCGGATGATCTTCTTGCCTTCCTCGACATTGGTGCCTTCAAGACGCACCACCAGAGGCACCTGAAGACCGACCGCCTTCACCGCGGCGATGACGCCGCGCGCGATGACGTCGCACTTCATGATGCCGCCGAAGATATTGACGAGGATGCCCTTCACGTTCGGATCTGCGGTGATGATCTTGAACGCCGCAGTGACTTTTTCTTCCGAAGCGCCGCCGCCGACATCGAGGAAGTTGGCCGGGCTTTCGCCGTACAGTTTGATGATATCGAGGGTGGCCATCGCGAGACCCGCGCCGTTCACCATGCAGCCGATGGTGCCGTCGAGCGCGATATAGGCGAGGTCATACTTCGACGCCTCGATTTCCTTGGCGTCTTCTTCCGTGGTGTCGCGCAAGGCGACGATGTCCGGATGACGATAAAGCGAATTGGAATCGAACGACATCTTGGCGTCGAGGCACTTCAGCTCGCCCTGCTTGGAGACAATCAGCGGATTGATCTCCAGCATCTCCATGTCCTTGGCGAGGAACGCCGTATAGAGCTGCGCCACCAGCTTCTCCGCCTGCTTGGCGAGATCGCCCTTGAGGCCGAGCGCCTGCGCCACGGTGCGGCCGTGATGGCCCATGATGCCGGTGGCGGGATCGACCGAGAACGTCACGATCTTGTCGGGCGTATCGTGCGCAACCTTCTCGATGTCCATGCCACCTTCGGTGGACACCACGAACGCCACCCACGACGTTTCGCGATCGACCAGCAGCGACAGATAGAATTCCTTCTCGATGTCCGAGCCGTCTTCGAGATAGAGGCGATTGACCTGCTTGCCGGCCGGGCCGGTCTGGATCGTCACCAGCGTCGCGCCGAGCATCTGCTTGGCGAATTCCTTCACCTCGTCGATCGACTTGGCCAGACGCACGCCGCCCTTGTCGCCGGCGGAGGCTTCCTTGAACTTGCCCTTGCCGCGTCCGCCGGCATGGATCTGGCTCTTTACCACCCACAACGGGCCGCCGAGTTCCTTTGCCGCAGCTTCTGCTTCAGCCGCCTTGAGAATTGGCACGCCGCGCGACACCGGCACGCCGAATTCCTTCAGCACCGCCTTGGCCTGATATTCGTGGATGTTCATGGATTGCCCCAGAGAACCGAAGAGGGAAAAGAGAAAGGCTCAGGCACGATCCGGAAAATACTTTCGCCGGATCGTGCGGAATCGGTAACGGCGTCGCGCCGCTTACTTGCCAAGCAGGTCGGGCGCGATCTTCTTGCAGGCGTCAACAAGACCCTGCACGGCGCCGACCGACTTGTCGAAACCTTCGCGGTCCTTGCCGGCCAGCTCGATCTCGACAATACGCTCGACACCCTTCGATCCGATGACAACCGGCACGCCGACATACATGTCCTTCACGCCGTATTCGCCGTTGAGGTAGGCGGCGCAGGGCAGCACACGCTTCTTGTCGCGCAGATAGCTCTCCGCCATCGCGATTGCCGACGCAGCCGGCGCGTAGAACGCCGACCCGGTCTTGAGCAGGTTGACGATCTCCGCGCCGCCGTTGCGGGTGCGGTCGACGATCTCGTCGATACGGGCCTGCGAGGTCCAGCCCATCTTCACGAGATCAGGCAACGGAATGCCGGCGACGGTGGAGTACTTGGTCAGCGGCACCATGGTGTCGCCGTGACCGCCGAGCACGAAGGCGGTGACGTCTTCGACAGAGACGTTGAACTCATCGGCAAGGAAGTAACGGAAGCGCGCGGAGTCCAGCACGCCGGCCATGCCGACAACCTTCTTCTGCGGCAGGCCGCAGGCCTTCTGCAGCGCCCAAACCATCGCGTCGAGCGGGTTGGTGATGCAGATGACGAAAGCGTCGGGGGCATACTTCTTGATGCCGGCGCCGACCTGCTCCATCACCTTGAGATTGATGCTGAGAAGGTCATCGCGGCTCATGCCGGGCTTGCGCGGCACGCCCGCGGTGACGATCACCACGCTGGCGCCTTCGATGGCCTCGTAGGAATTCGCGCCGGTGAAGTTGGCGTCGAAGCCGTCGACCGGCGAGGACTGCGCGATGTCGAGCGACTTGCCCTGCGGAATGCCTTCGGCGATGTCGAACATCACCACGTCGCCCAGCTCTTTCAGCCCGACGAGGTGGGCGAGCGTGCCGCCGATCTGACCTGAACCAATCAAAGCAATCTTGTCACGCGCCATGGGAAATCTGTCCTTTGATGTCGACGAAGAGAGGGTGGGAAAACTCTGGAGGGCTGGTTAGACCTTTCGCGGCAGGCGTTCAAGTCGCCGTTCGCTCAATGATGCGGCGGTGCTCACCGTGGAGGCACCGGGCAGCGCTTTCGTATCGGGCTTTCGCCGGGGCCGGAGATGAAACATAAAGCGAACCCGTCAGGTCTCGACCAGGCCGGTCGTCGCGCCGCTCGCGGAGGAGTCGCTGCGGCCGTGAGGCAGCGCCAGGTAGGATTCCGAGCCCATCTCTATCAGCCGCGACGAGGTGCGCTTGAATTCGTTGGCCTCGACCCCCTCGGTCGCGGTGTAGAGCGATAGCGGGTCAGTCTCTGCCGACGCCATCAGCTTCACCGCATTGTCGTAGAGCGTGTCGATCAGCGTGATGAAGCGCTTGGCATAATTGCGCTGCGGATACTGCATCGCTGGGATCCGGTCGATGATCAGCGTGTGATAATCATGCGCGAGCCGCAGATAATCCGACGCGCCAAGCGGCTTCTCGCACAGGTCGGCGAACGTAAAGCGCGCGACGCCGTGCGCCGAATGCGGAACATGCAGCACATGGCCCTTGATCATGACGTCGCGCGGATGGTCCGCAGCGCCGCCGGTGAGCTTGGTCCACGCCTTGTCGAGCGCGGCGTCCGCGCTCGCATCCGCGGGCACCAGCCACATCTTGATGCCGGCGAGTTTTTCCAGGCGGAAATCGGTGCGCGCGTCGAGCCGCAGCACCTCCATCCGATCCGCCAGTTGTCCGATGAACGGCAGAAACAATGCGCGGTTCAATCCGCCCTTGTAGAGATCGCCGGGCGCGACGTTCGACGTTGCCACGACCACAGTCCCCAGTTCGAACAGCCGGCTGAACAGGCGCCCAAGGATCATCGCGTCGGCGATATCGGTGACGTGAAATTCGTCGAAGCATAGCAGCCACGCTTCCTCGAAAATCGATTGCGCGGTCAGCCGCACCGGATCGGTATCGCCAATTTCCTGGCGCGCAATCTTCTGGCGGAAACCGTGAATCCGCTCATGAACGTCGGCCATGAATTCATGAAAGTGCGCGCGGCGCTTGTGCGCAACCGGACTTTCGTTGAAGAACAGATCCATCAGCATGGTCTTGCCGCGTCCGACCTCGCCGTGGATGTAGAGACCGCGCAGCGGGGCGGCGTCCTTGTCGGCGAACAGGCGTTGCAGCAGTCCGCCGCGGCCGGGACGATAGCCCGCAAGCCTCGTCTCAAGTGCGGAAAAAGCCTCAACAGCCTGCGCCTGTGCGGGATCGGCTTCGATGGTGCCAGCGGCAACCAGAGCCTGGTAGTGCCGACGGAACGAGGCGCGGGACGGAGCGTTCATGGCCCGCTACCCGCCAGAATGACGCGCAAAATGCAAGACTACAAAGGTGCCGAAAGCTCTCTATGCGCTCAGCGCATAGGCGTCTTCGACAACATAGGGCCCGCCACCCACCGACGCCCGCGACGAGAACAGGACGAAGCGGGAGGCCATGAAGCTGCGGGTCGGGAAATAGCCGCGCACCGACAGATAGTCCGCCACATCCTGATTGGAGGCGTCCCGCAACCGCGCGAGCGTGACGTGGGGGATGAATTTGCGGCCCTCCGGATCGAAACCGAACCGCTGCATCAGCCGCTCCAGTTCCGCCTGCAATTCCATCAGGGGACGGCTTGGTACAACCGATGCCACGACCGCCCGCGGTTTCTTGCCGCCAAAGCTGGACAGGCCCTGCAACGCGACTTCGAACGGCTTGCGGTTGATCCGCTCGAGCGTCGAGGCGATTTCACTGGCCGCCGCGCCGTCGATGTCGCCGATGAAGCGCAATGTAACGTGGTAATTTTCGGGGTCGATCCAGCGGGCGCCTGGCAGGCCCCCGCGCAAGTTCGAGAGCGTCTGGCCGATATCCGGGGGAATTTCCAGCCCGGTGAACAAGCGAGGCATCACGAAACTCCTCGATGCTGGAGAGGATCACGAATCACCTGATGTCTTTTGTACCGCAGCACGATGACAGTGCGAAGCGACCATCGCGTGATCGGCCGATAAATCCCTACGGCTTGCCCAGTTGCGATGCACGGTCGCGCAGAAACGCCTCGACCGTCGGCAGAATCCGCTCAACCACAACATCGACGCCGGCCGCTGTCGGGTGCAGCCCGTCGGGCTGGGTCAGCTTTGCCTCTGTGGCCACGCCATCGAGAAAGAACGGATAGAGCGGGACTTTGTGGCTCCTGGCGAGTTCGGGATAGATGCTGTTGAACTGCGCCGTGTACTCCGTGCCGTAGTTCGGCGGCGCGTACATGCCGCACAACAGGACCGCAATGTTGCGCGCCTTGAGTTTCGTCAGGATGTCGTCGAGCGCGCCGCGCGCCACTTTCGGATCGACGCCGCGCAGCGCGTCGTTGGCGCCGAGTTCGACGATCACCGCTTCCGTGCCGGGCGGGATCGACCAGTCGAGCCGGGCAAGCCCGCCCGTCGTGGTGTCGCCGGACACGCCCGCATTGTGAATGTCGGTGGCAATGCCCTTCTCGCCCAGGGCTTTCTGCAACCGCACCGGAAACGCCGCCGAGGCCGGAAGGCCGTAGCCTGCGGTCAGGGAATCGCCCAGCACGGCGAGTTTGATCGGCTTCACATCTTTGACATCTGACTGGACAGAAGCCGTTTGAGCCGAGGCCGGCCCCGACATCGCCATCATTGCCCCCGCTGCTGCGACGATGAATGCCCTCAAGAGCCCCTCGACCGCGCGGCCGGAACCCCCATATGAAAGATCCATGGACAGTCTCATTGAACCCTCAAAGCGCGCCGGTCTCGAACCGGACACCATTTCCATTTCCAACGTCAATCTCTCATTAGGCAGCGGGGCCGCACGCGTTCACATCCTTAAGGATGTCGGCTTGCGGGTCGCGCCCGGTGAAGCTGTCGGGCTGATCGGACCGTCGGGATCGGGCAAATCCACGCTCCTCATGGTGATGGCGGGGCTTGAACGTCCTGACAGCGGAGAGGTGGTGGTCAACGGCGTCTCCTTCAATGCCCTTGATGAAGACGGCCTTGCACGATTCCGTGGCCGCCATGTGGGCATCGTGTTCCAGTCGTTTCATCTGATCCCGACCATGACCGCACTTGAGAACGTCGCGGTGCCGCTTGAACTCGCGGGTCGTGCGGATGCGAATGCGCGCGCCGCGCAGGAACTTGCCGGCGTCGGTCTGGGCGAAAGACTGCATCACTATCCTTCGCAGCTCTCGGGCGGCGAGCAGCAGCGCGTCGCATTGGCACGTGCAATGGCGCCCGACCCCGCCATCCTTGTGGCGGATGAACCCACCGGAAATCTCGACGAGTCCACCGGCAAGCAGATTGTCGATCTTCTGTTCGCCAAGCATCTCGAGCGCGGCATGACCCTTGTTCTCGTGACGCACGATGCCGCGCTGGCGCAGCGCTGCGACCGTGTGGTGCGCCTGCGTTCGGGCCGCATCGATGGACCGGCGACAGACCGGCACTGGATCGAGACGGCATCCCGATGAGCGAGATTGCGGACACCTCGCGCCGCGGCACGTCATCCCTTGCGATCCGCTACGCGTTGCGCGAGCTGCGAAGCGGCCTGCGCGGCTTCTACGTTTTCGTGGCCTGCATTGCGCTCGGCGTCATGGCGATTGCCGGCGTTGGATCGGTGGCCGGAAGCCTCAGCGAAGGGCTGGACCATCAGGGCCGCACGCTGCTCGGCGGCGACGTATCCTTCGCCCTGATCCAGCGCGAGGCCTCGAAGGAAGAGCGCGCTTTTCTTGATGCGCGCGGCAAGATTTCGGTCGCGGCGATCATGCGCGGCATGGCGCGCTCGGCCAAGGGCGAGTTCGCGCTGGTCGACCTGAAAGCGGTCGACGGCAACTATCCGATGCTCGGCGACGTCACCCTCGCACCGAAGCTCCCGATGGCCGAATTGCTGGCGCAGCGTGACGGCGCATTCGGTGCCGGCGCCGACGCCATCATGCTGGCGCGGCTGGGCCTTCAGGTCGGCGACCGGGTGACTGTCGGCAACGCCACGTTCGACATTCGCAGCGTCGTGGAAGCCGAGCCGGACAAACTCTCGGGCGGCGTCGGCCTCGGTCCCCGATTCCTGATCAGCGAAGAGGCGCTGCGCGCCACCGGCCTCTTGCAACCCGGCACGCTGGTGCGCTGGACCTATCGCCTGAGGCTCCCGGATACCTCGCTCGACGATCGCGCAACGCAATCCGTGATCGACGAAGCACAGAAGGCCCTGCCGGAAGCCGGCTGGGAGGTGCGCAGCCGCGGCAATGCCTCGCCGCAGCTTGAGCGCAGCATCACGCGCTTCACGCAGTTTCTCACGCTGGTCGGGCTCGCGGCGCTGCTGGTCGGCGGCGTTGGCGTCGCCAATGCGATCAAGAGCCATCTCGATGAGCGGCGCGACGTGATCGCGACCTTCAAGGCCCTCGGCGCTACCGGCCGCGAGGTGTTCACGATTTACCTGACCCAGGTGATGGTGCTGGCGATCCTTGGATCGCTGATCGGCCTCGCCATCGGCGCGACGCTTCCCTTCATCATCGTCGGCATGTTCGGAAAGATCCTGCCGCTTCCGGTGGAAGCGACATTCCATATCGGCGAACTGGCATTGTCGTTTCTCTACGGCCTTCTGACCGCGCTCGCATTTGGACTATGGCCGCTCGGCCGCGTCCATGACGTGCCGGTCGCCGCGCTGTTCCGGGAAGGCGTGACATCGGAATTCCATTGGCCGCGGCGGCGCTACCTCGTGCTGATGGCTGCCGTCATCGCGACACTGGTGTCGGTTGCGATCGGCCTCGCCTACGACAAGCGTGTTGCCACCGTGTTCGTCGTCTCGTCGGTCGCCGTGTTCGCCGTGCTGCGCGTCATCGCGTCGTTGCTGATGGCGCTGGCGAGAAACCTGCCGCGTCCGCGCCTCACCATGCTGCGGCTTGCCATCGCCAACATTCATCGCCCCGGCGCGCTGACACCATCGGTCGTGATGTCGCTCGGACTCGGCCTCGCCGTGCTGGTCACCATCACCCAGATCGACGGCAACCTGCGGCGGCAGTTCATGGCGGCGCTGCCCGAGCACGCGCCCTCGTTCTATTTCATCGACATCCCCACCGCAGAGGCGGCACGGTTTGGCGATTTCCTGAAACAGGCAGCGCCGCAAGCCAACGTGGAAACCGTGCCGATGCTGCGCGGACGCATCGTCGCCGCCAAGGGCATCAAAGCCGAAGACCTCAAGCCCTCGAACGATGCCGCCTGGGTGCTGCAAAGCGATCGCGGCCTGACTTATACGGGCGAAGTTCCGCGCGGCTCGAAAGTCGTCGAGGGCACCTGGTGGGATGCAAACTACAGCGGGCCACCGCTGGTCTCGCTCGAAAAGAAGATCGCCGACGGCCTCGGCATCAAGGTCGGCGACGATATCACCGTGAACGTGCTCGGACGCGATATCACTGCGAAGATCAGCAACCTGCGCACGGTGGACTGGCAGAGCCTCGGCATCAACTTCGTATTGGTTTATTCGCCCAAGGCTTTCGCCGGCGCACCCCATACCGATATCGCAACCCTGACGGAGGCCAGTTCCACAGCCGCAGGCGATGCCAAGCTCATCAAGGAGGTCGCTGCCGCGTTTCCGATGGTGACCAGCGTCCGGGTGCGCGAGGCACTCGATTCAATCGGCAAGGTCGTGACCAATCTCGTGCTGGCGATCCGGGGGGCCAGTTCGGTGACCCTCATCTCGGCCATCCTTGTGCTGGGCGGCGCACTCGCCGCGGGTCACCGGCACCGGGTCTATGATGCCGTGATCCTCAAGACCCTTGGCGCGACCCGGGCGCGGCTGCTGGGCGCCTATGCGCTGGAATATCTGCTGATCGGCCTCGCAACGGCCGTGTTCGGAGTGGCGGCCGGATCGATCGCAGCCTGGCAGATCGTGACCCGGCTGATGACCCTGAGCTTTGTCTGGCAGGCCGGCAGCGCCGCCCTCGTCGTGCTGGCCGCGCTGGCCGTCACGGTCGGGCTCGGGCTGGCGGGAACATTACTCGCGCTTAACCAAAAACCAGCTAGCGTGCTCCGTAACTTATGACAATTTGTAGCAGCGAAATAGCGGGTTTTGCGACATTCAGCCGCGCGCCCCTGCTTGCGTCGAGTGTGTTAGTTTCCCACATACTGAGCGGGTTCAGAATCCGAATTGATACCGTCCAGGGATGGACACTCAATCGGGGTTCTGGGACAAACTTATAGCTGGCGGCGCAGACCCTTCGCTTTCGCCAGACAACCACGGGGTTTCGACCATGTCGGACTTGGACCGCAACTATACGTCACCTTTCGGCCGGGCCGCCGGGCGCGTTGACGCCGCGACCGTCGATGCCGGTCTGCGCTCGTACATGCTTAAGATCTACAACTACATGGCGATCGGCCTGGCCATTACCGGCCTCGCGGCGCTCGGCGTCTACATGGGCGCTGTGACACCTGACGCGTCAGCCGCTGCCGGCCGTATCGGCAAGCAGTATCTGACCTCGTTCGGCGTCGCGATGTTTGTCAGCCCGCTGAAGTGGGTGTTCATCCTCGCACCGCTCGTGATGGTGTTCGCCATTTCGTTCGGCATCAACCGCCTGAAGCCCGCAACCGCCCAGCTTCTGTTCTGGGTGTTTGCAGCGCTGATGGGCATCTCGCTGTCGTCGATCTTCCTGGTGTACACGCACACCTCGATCGTGCGGGTGTTCTTCATCACGGCTGCCTCGTTCGGTGCGTTGAGCCTCTACGGCTACACCACCAAGCGTGACCTGACCGGGATGGGATCTTTCCTGATGATGGGCCTGTTCGGCATCATCCTCGCCAGCCTGGTGAACCTGTTCATCGCTAGCACGATGTTGCAGTTCATCGTCTCGGTGATCGGCGTGCTGGTGTTCGCCGGCCTCACCGCCTGGGACACCCAGCGGCTGAAGAACGATTACATCTACGGCTACGCCAGCCAGGGTGGCGACGTGGCGGAGCGCGCGGCAATCACCGGCGCACTGTCGCTCTACCTCAACTTCATCAACCTGTTCACGCTGCTGCTGCAGCTCCTTGGACAGCGCGACTAGATCTGATCGTGGCTGATCAGTGAACTCTTGAAAGCCCCGGCCAAAAGCCGGGGCTTTTGTTTTGCAGTCCTTCGCTGATAGGACTGCGGGGCTTCACCGCTCCGGCACCATTCTCTGCGATCGACATGCCCCAGCTTCATATCCGGCCCGCTGCCGTCACCGACCTCCCCGCAATCACGGCGATCTATCGGCATGCGGTTCTCCACGGCACCGCGACGTTCGAAATCGACCCGCCTGATCTTGCCGAAATGACACGACGCTACGAGGCGCTGACCAAGGGCGGCTTTCCGTATCTGGTGGCGGTCATGGAAGATATCGCCGTCGGCTATGCCTATGCCGGACCCTACCGGCCCCGTCCGGCCTATCGGTTCACGGTCGAGAACTCCGTATATCTCGATCCTGCGGCGCAGGGACGGCGCATTGGCACGCGACTGATGCAGGACCTGATTGTCGCGTGCGAAGATCGCGGCTACCGGCAGATGATCGCGGTGATCGGCGATTCCGCCAATGCTGCGTCGATTGGCGTCCACGCCCGTGCCGGCTTCGACATGATCGGCACGCACCCCAGCGTCGGATTCAAGTTTGGCCGCTGGCTCGACACGGTCATGATGCAGCGCGCGCTCGGCGATGGCGGCAGGACAGTCCCGAAAGAATAATCAGACCACCGCCAGCTTGCGATCGATCACCAGCAGAACGCGGTCAAGCTCATGGCCGCGGCGAAGAATCTGACCGCTCGCGGCGATCACGCTGTAGGCCCCCTGCTTGCGCGCGAGCTTGGGATCCTTCTCGATCCGGTAGATCGGAACTTCCGAGGCGCGGCGGAAAATCGAAAACACCGCACGGTCTTTCAGAAAATCAATCGCGTAATCCCGCCACTCGCCATCGGCGACCATGCGTCCGTACAGATTGAGAATGCGATTGAGTTCGACGCGGTTGAACGTAACGCTCTGGGGCGGGAGCGGCGCGGGGCTGCGCTCCAGCCCCCGGCTCTCGCCTGGATCGGTATCGCCCGACACTGAATTCATCGGCGCCTCCATGTCACGCAGGTGACATGATCACCCCGTCCGGCCACGCCTGCAAGCATGATTTGGGGATCATCCGCTGCCCGATTCCCAAGCAAGGCATCACGCGGACGTCAGGCAAAATCATAATGCCGCCTGATTTCGGTCAATCCCCCGCCGTGCTGGACTGCGATCAAGAGGAAACTGCGATGACCCGGTCCTTTCGGCACCGGATTCCTCAGCCCCCAGCCCCCCGGGGTCGTCAGGATCGGGTCTAACTCTTCGCAGTAAACTGGATCCCCAATCCTTCGGCCGGCGCGAGCTGGCCTTTTTTGTTGGGGGCGTTTTTGTTGCATGACGAAGGGCAGACGGTTGAGCACCGGCAAGCAATCACCGCCTGCCGCACGTCACGTCCCAAAAATTCCCGAGTGGCCTAGTTCAGCGAGGTAAAGGCCGCGCCGAGCATCGGCCCGGGCTTGTCGCGATTGCCGTCCTGAACATAAACCGCCGCGGCATCGACGCCATCGCGCGCGATATTTTCAAGCGGCACGGACCAACTGCCAGCCTTGCCGTTCCAGTCGCCGACCTTCAGCACATTGCGCACCACGTTGTGATACGTGATCTGCTGTCCGCGATTCTCGCCGCGCGAAATGGTGATCGGAACCGATTTCGACACGGCGCAGATCCAGATCTCGCCGCTCCTGCCGCCGGCTTCCGCCACCGATACTTTGATCTGGCCGCCGGACTGCGTCATCGTGACCGGCACCGACATCACGCCATCCGCGTTCTGCGTCTGCTTCGCGGCGTTCTCGATTCCCGCGCGATCACTGCCAAGAACGTTCGTCGTGCCGTTGACGACGGCCTGCGGTGTGTAGACGCCGCGGTCGCCTCGCGCATGCGAGTACGCCTTCTGACGCGCGCTGAAACGCGAATCCGCCAGCGTGTCCTTCCAGCCGAGATAATCCCAATAGTCGATCGGCAGACTCAGCGCGATCACGGTAGGGTCCTGCGCCAGTTCGCCGAGAACCTTGTCCGCGGGCGGACACGACGAACAGCCTTGCGATGTGAACAGTTCGACCACGGCGCGCGGATCGGCGCAAACCGGCGTCACCACGGTGAAGATTGCACAGACACCAAGCGTCCGCGACAGGCGCGACACCATCGCGCCGGCTGCCGCCGTTTTCGGTTCTGGCAAATCAGACATGCCGTCAATCCCTCGAATGCATGATGCCCCATCAGCCGGAAAGGCGGCCTATTGATAGGCCGCCCCCTGGATGGTCGCTAGTCACGTCGCGGTGAGCCTGTTCACGGATGCGTTTTCGTGACTGGCACGGGTTAAGCGGCCAGGTTGCGCAGCACGTACTGGAGAATACCGCCATTGCGGTAGTACTCGAGCTCGTCCAGGGTATCGATGCGGCACAGCAATGAGACGTCCCGCTTCGAACCGTCGCTCGAAACGATTTCCGCCGTCAGCTTCTGGCGCGGCTTCAGGTCGCCCTGCAGCCCGCGAATCGTGACCTTCTCGTCGCCCTTGAGGCCGAGCGACTGCCACGATGCACCGTCCTCGAAGGTCAACGGCAGCACGCCCATGCCGACGAGGTTCGAGCGATGAATGCGCTCGAAGCTCTGCGTGACCACTGCGCGCACCCCGAGCAGGCGCGTGCCCTTCGCGGCCCAGTCGCGCGACGAGCCGTTGCCGTATTCAGCGCCCGCAAACACCACGAGCGGGACCTGCTCCTGCTGATACTTCATCGCGGCGTCGTAGATCGACATCTGTTCGCCGTCGGGCCAGTGCTTGGTGTTGCCGCCTTCCGGAATGTTGCCGTCGGCGCCCTTGAGCATGAAGTTCTTGATGCGGATGTTGGCGAAGGTGCCGCGCATCATGACTTCGTGGTTGCCGCGGCGCGTGCCGTACTGGTTGAAGTCGGCGGGCCGCACCTGATGCTCGGACAGATACTTGCCCGCAGGCGAGGTCAGCTTGATCGAGCCGGCCGGCGAGATGTGGTCGGTGGTGATCTTGTCGCCGAACAGCGCCAGGATGCGTGCATCCACGATATCGGTCGTGGGCTCCGGCTCCATCTTCATGCCTTCGAAGTACGGCGGATTCTGCACGTAGGTCGAGTTCATGTTCCACTTGTAGGTGTCGCTCGCCACCGTCTTGATCTTGCGCCAGTTGGTGTCGCCCTTGAACACGTCGGCGTACTTTTTCTTGAAAATCGTCGAAGTGACGTACTTTTTGATAAAGGCATTGATCTCAGTGGACGTCGGCCAGATGTCCTTCAGATAGACCGGCTTGCCGTCCTTGCCCGTGCCAATCGGCTCGACGTCAAGATTCTTCGTTACGGTGCCGGCGAGCGCATGCGCGACGACCAGCGGCGGCGAGGCGAGATAATTCGCCTGCACGTCCGGCGAAACGCGGCCCTCGAAGTTGCGGTTGCCCGATAGCACCGCCGCGGCGACGATGCCGTTATCGTTGATCGACTTGGAAATCTCCTCCGGCAGCGGACCGGAATTGCCGATGCAGGTCGTGCAGCCGAAGCCGACGAGGTTAAAACCAACCTTGTCGAGATCCTTCTGCAGGCCGGAATCCGCGAGATACCCGGCAACCACCTGGCTACCCGGCGCGAGCGACGTCTTCACCCACGGTTTCGCCTTCAAACCCTTCGCGGCAGCCTTGCGCGCAAGCAGGCCCGCAGCGATCAGCACGCTTGGATTCGACGTATTGGTGCAGGAGGTGATGGCAGCGATGACCACATCGCCATGACCGAGATCGTCAGAGCGGCCCTCGACCGGGAAACGCGCATTGTGATCGGTCGGCTTCTTGTATTCGGTGGTCAGCGCATCGTCGAACAGGCTGGCAACCGTCGGCAGCGCTACGCGGCCTTCAGGACGCTTCGGACCTGCGAGCGAAGGCACAACGTCCTTCAGATCGAGCAACAGCGTCTCGGTGAAAACCGGATCCTTGCTGAGCGCGGTGCGGAACAGGCCCTGTGCCTTGGCGTATTTTTCAACCAGCGCGACGCGCGGCGCAGCGCGGCCGGAGGTCTTGAGGTAGTCGAGCGCGGACTTGTCGACCGGGAAGAAGCCGCAGGTCGCGCCGTATTCCGGCGCCATATTGGCGATGGTGGCCTTGTCGGCGACCGACAGATGGTCGAGGCCAGGACCATAGAATTCCACGAATTTGCCGACAACGCCGAGCTTGCGCAGCATCTGCGTGACGGTGAGCACGAGATCGGTCGCGGTCACGCCTTCGCGCATCTTACCCTTGAGCTTGAAGCCGACCACGTCGGGCAACAGCATCGATTGCGGCTGGCCGAGCATCGCAGCTTCCGCTTCGATACCGCCGACACCCCATCCGAGCACAGCGAGGCCGTTGACCATCGTGGTGTGCGAGTCGGTGCCGACCAGCGTATCCGGATAGGCGACTTCATACATCGCCGTCTTTTTGCCGACGGTCATCTTTTCCTTCTTGGTCCAGACGGTCTGGGCCAGATATTCAAGATTGACCTGATGGCAGATGCCGGTGCCGGGCGGCACCACCGAGAAGTTCGTAAACGCCTTCTGGCCCCACTTCAGGAATTCGTAGCGCTCCTGGTTCTGCTTGTACTCTTCCGCGACGTTCTTGCCGAAAGCCTTGTTGTCGCCGAAGAAGTTCACGATCACCGAGTGATCGATCACGAGATCGACAGGCACCAGCGGGTTGATTTTTTCGGCATCGCCGCCGAGCGATTTCATCGCGTTGCGCATGGCGGCGAGATCGACCACCGCAGGCACGCCGGTGAAGTCCTGCATCAGCACGCGCGCAGGGCGAAACGAGATTTCGTGTTCGAGCTTGCGGGTCTTCGCCCACTTCGAGAAGGCGACGATGTCTTCCTTCTTGACGCTGCGGCCATCCTCGTTGCGCAACAGATTTTCGAGCAGCACCTTCATCGAGTAAGGCAGCTTCGAAATGCCCTTGAGGCCGTTCTTTTCAGCGGTAGGCAGGCTGTAATACACGTATGTCTTGGTGCCGACCTTGAGGGTTTTCTGGCATTTGAAGCTGTCGAGCGAGGGCATGTGAACGTTCCCAGTTCAGAAGTTGGAGATACCCGGCAAAAGGTATCGTAACACCGTCAAGAGCGAAGGAATCAGGGCTGAACCGTGCTGTTTCCGGCGGCTGATTGTGTGCTGCACCAAGTTCCGGTTTTATAGAATCTTTCCAGTCTGTCCACCATACCCACTATGGATTGTCGCCTTCTCATGCCTGCCAAGACTGGAACCGGAACACCCCGCAACACGCCGCTGGTCAGACCATCATGAGGCTTACGGGTCAGGGTCTGGGATGCGTCAGGGGCGGACGAAGCATTTTTTCCGGTCTCGATTTTGAAGTCCCCGCCGGACATGCGCTGGCTGTGACCGGCATCAACGGAGCGGGCAAGTCGTCGCTGCTGCGGATTCTTGCGGGGCTGCTTCCGGCCGCCGGTGGCGCGATCACACTCGATGGCGGCGAAGCGGATCTGACACTCTCCGAACAGGCGCACTATCTCGGCCACCGCGACGCGCTGAAGCCGTCGCTCACGGTGCTGGAAAATCTCGATTTCTGGCGAGGCTTCCTTGGCGGCGAAGTCTTTGATGCAGCCACCAGCCTCGAAAAGGTGGGACTGGGTCATGCCGCCCACCTGCCGGCGGCATTTCTCTCGGCAGGCCAGCGCCGCCGTTTGTCGATCGCACGGCTGCTGGCCGTGAAGCGTCCTGTCTGGCTGCTCGACGAGCCGACCTCGGCGCTGGACGTCAGCGGTCAAACGATGATCGCCGGAGTGATGGCCGATCATCTGCGCGGCGGCGGAATCATCTTGGCGGCCACGCATGTTCCGCTTAGCGCCATGACGCAGCAATTGCGGATCGGCGGTGACGCATGACCGCTCTTGCCGCGCTTGTCCGCCGTGACATCGCCGTTGCGCTGCGCGCGGGCGGCGGCGCGCTGATCGGCGTGCTGTTTTTCGTCTCGGTCGTGGTCGTGATGCCGTTCGCTCTCGGCCCCGATCTGGCTTTGCTCAAGCGCATCGGCCCCGCCATTCTCTGGCTCGGTGCCATGCTGGCGAGCCTGCTGACGCTGGATCGCCTGTTCACCGCCGATCTGGACGACGGTTCGCTCGACCTGATCGTGATGGGCCGCACACCGCTTGAACTGAGCTGCGCGGCGAAAGCGCTGGCGCACTGGCTCGCCGCCGGCGTGCCATTGATCGTGGCGACACCCATTGTCGGCATCCTGCTCAATCTCGACGCCGATGCCACATTCGCGGTCGCTCTGACGCTCTTGGCGGGAACGCCGGCGCTGACCTTCACCGGCATGATCGGGGCCGCTCTGGCGGTGACCCTGCGGCGCGGCGGCCTGCTGCTGGCAGTGGTGGTATTGCCGCTGTCGATACCGGTGCTGATTTTCGGCGTCGCGGCCTCGAATGCGGCCATCGACAAACCCGGTTCATTCGGCACACCGTTCTCGATCCTGTGCGCGCTGTCGCTGGTCAGCCTTGTGGTTGGACCATTCGCCGCCGCGGCCAGCCTGCGGCAGGGGCTCGACTGATGCGGCATTGCGCCCGATCAACTCTCGCGGAACTGCGCTGCGGTGCCACTCGCGCGCATTGCCTGCCGCGCCTGTCACGACTATCAGGAACGCCATGAGCCTCATCGACCTCGCCAACCCGACACGGTTCCTCGCGCTGACCGAGCGCGTGCTGCCCTGGCTTGCCGCCGCGACCGCGATCCTGCTCGCGATTGGCCTCTATCAATCGGCGATGGCGCCCGACGACTATCAGCAGGGCGCGACCGTGAAGATCATGTTCATCCACGTGCCCAACGCTTGGCTCTCGATGTTCGTGTGGGGCGTCATGAGTGTGGCCGCGCTCGGCACACTCGTCTGGCGGCATCCGCTGGCGGATGTCGCCGCCAAGGCCGCCGCCCCCATCGGCGCGGCATTCACATTCCTCGCGCTTGTCACCGGCTCGCTGTGGGGCCGCCCGATGTGGGGCACCTACTGGGAGTGGGATGCGCGGCTCACCTCGGTATTGATCCTGTTCCTGATGTATCTCGGCATCATGGCGCTGTGGCGTGCGGTGGAAGACCCCTCACGTGCCGCGCGGGCGGCTGCGATCCTCACGCTGGTCGGCGCGATCAATATTCCGATCATCAAGTTTTCGGTCGACTGGTGGAACACGCTGCATCAGGGGGCGTCGGTGATTCGGGCGGGCGGTCCGAGCATGGACCGCGTGTTTTTGATCCCGCTGCTGACCATGGCCGTCGCCTTTTCGCTGTTGTTCCTGACACTGCATCTGGCTGCGATGCGCAATGAAGTGCTGCGCCGGCGCGTGCGCACCCTGCAGATGATGCAGGCCAGCCGGCAGGCCGCGTAATCACATGTCGCTTGGTCCATACGCCTCCTTCATCGTGACGTCCTACGCACTGGTCGCGTTCGTCGTCGTGGCCCTGATCGTCTGGATTGCGCTGGACTTCCGCCGCCAGACGCAGACCCTGCGCAAGCTCGAAGCCAGCGGCATCACCCGGCGCTCGGCGCAACCGCCCGGCAAGTCATCATGAGCAACGAGGACACGGTGCGGCCACGATCCCGTTCCTGGCTGGTGGCGCTGCCGCTCGTCGCATTCGCCGTACTGGCCGGGCTGTTCTGGTTCAGGCTCGGCGCGGGCGATCCTGCGCGCATCCCGTCGGCCCTGATCGGCCGCCCCGCGCCGCAGACAAGTCTCCCTCCGCTCGAAGGACTACTGATCGCCGGCGGCGCACAGGTGCCGGGCCTTGATCCCGCGGCATTCAAGGGACAGGTGAGCGTCGTCAATGTCTGGGCGTCGTGGTGCGTGCCATGCCACGATGAAGCGCCGCTGCTGCTGCAGCTCGCGCAGGACAAGCGCATCCGCATGATCGGCATCAACTACAAGGATGCCTCGGACAACGCCCGGCGCTTCCTCGGGCGCTACGGCAATCCGTTCAATGCCGTCGGCGTCGATGCCACCGGCCGGGCCTCGATCGAATGGGGTGTCTATGGCGTGCCGGAGACGTTCGTGATTGGCCGCGACGGGACCATTTCCTACAAACTGATCGGACCGGTGACGCCGGAAAATTTCGACCGGGTGCTGAAGACCGAAATCGAGAAGGCGCTGCGCGCCAAACCCTGAGACACCAGCACGACGGAGACTTCATGAAGTACGTCATCCGAATCGTCGCCGTCCTGCTGCTGCTCGTTGTCGGCGCCGCGGCCTATGTCTTTTACGGCCTGAGCAACCGCCCGGACATCAGCGCTTTCAACTCACTCAAGACACTCACCAAGGCGAGCAACGGTCCGGAACTGCGCGCGACCTTTCTCGGCGTCTCCACCTTGCTGCTCGACGACGGCACGACCGCGATCCTGACGGACGGATTTTTCACGCGGCCCAACTCGCGCCAGTTGCTGCTCGAGAAAATCGCGCCGGACACCGCCCTGATCGAGAAGACCCTGCAGCGCGCCGGAATTACCCGGCTGGCCGCCGTCATCGTCAATCACTCCCATTACGATCACGCGATGGATGCGCCGGAAGTCGCGGCGCGAACCGGCGCCGTGCTGATCGGATCGGAATCGACCGCGAATGTCGGGCGTGGGTGGGGCCTGCCGGAAAGGCAGATCGCGGTTCACCGCGCCGGCGACGTCGTGACGTTCGGGCGCTTCCGGATCACGTTGCTTCCGGGCCGCCACGTGCCGTCGCCCTTTACCGGGGGCGAGATCACCGAACCGCTCAAGCCGCCGGTGCGCGCCAATGCCTACCTCGAGGGTGGCAGCTTCATGGTTCTCGCCGAGCATGGCGACAAGCGCATCCTGATCAACGCCAGCGCCGGCTTCGTTCCCGATGCCATGCAGGGCCGCAAGGCGGACGTGGTTTTCCTGGGCACCGGACAGCTCGGCAAGCGGCCTGCGAGCTATATGGAAGACTATTGGCGGGAGACCGTGGAAAGGCCGGGAGCGCGGCGCGTCATCCCCATTCACTGGGACGACTTCACCCGCCCGCTGGATCAGCCGCTTGTCCCGCTGCCCAGCCTGCTCGATGATTTCGCGGCCTCGATGAAATTCCTTACCGAACGCGGCAAGGTGTCCGGCGTCGACATCAAACTACCGGAGGTCTTTGTCGCCTTCGACCCGTTTGAAAAGCTGCCTGCGGCCAAGAACTGATCCGCATTGTCTCCTGCCGGGGCGCACTGATCTTAACCAAAAATAATTTCGCGCTTTTATCTGCCGTTCATTTTGGAGCCATGGCGCAGCCACGAATTCGAACATACGCTATGGGCGTTGCAATCACTGTCCTGGAGGGACACCCATGCGTTATATGAAACTTGCTTCATTGACTGCCGCGACCCTTGCGCTCGGCCTGCTCGCGTCCTCGCCGTCGTTCTCGCAGGCGACCCAGCCGGCCGGGTCCGACAAGATGGCGCCCGCGAAAATGGCTCCCGCACCGAAGGCCGACAAGATGGCTCCGGCTGCAAAGGAAACCAAGGCAGCCCCGAAGGCCGACCTGCTCGACATCAATTCGGCAAGCGCGGATGAACTGAAGGCGCTCAAGGGCATCGGCGACGCCTACTCCGCCGCGATCATCAAGGGCCGCCCCTACAAGGGCAAGGATGAGCTGGTGCAGAAGAAGATCATCCCGGAGAAGACCTACGCCGAGATCAAGGACAAGATCATCGCGAAGCAGAAGTAATTCTGCTTTTCGTGACATGATCCAGCGAAGCGCACCGGCGGCAATGCCGGTGCGTTTTTCTTTTTCATCATTGCGAGCGAAGCAATCCACCCTTGGAAACAAAGCTGGATTGCTTCGTCGCTGACGCTCCTCGCAATGATGGATTACACTAACCCTTCGTAATATCGCCGCGTTCGATGTCGCTGGCCTCATCGGTCGCAGGCGCGATGCTGTAGCGCTTGATCAGCGGGGTCTGCGCCATGGCGAAGATCGCGGTGACCGGGATCACGCCGAACGCCTTGAACGACACCCAGAAATCCGTGCTCTGGGTGCGCCAGATGATTTCGTTCAGCACCGCCATGCCTGCGAAGAAAAACATCCAGCGGACGGTGAGAAGCCGCCAGCCGGCGGGCGTCAGATTGAACATCTGGTCAAACATGATGGCGATGAAAGAGCGCCCGAGCAGCAGTCCGATCCCGAGCGTGACGGCGAACAACGCATAGATGATGGTCGGCTTGATCTTGATGAAAAGCTCGTCGTGAAAGAACAGCGTCAGCCCGCCGAACACCAGGACGATCACCGCGGTGACGATCGCCATTAGCGGCACGTGGCGCGTCACGATATAGGAGGCAGCGATCGCGGCCACGATCGCGACCATGAATGCGCCGGTGGCGACGAACAGCCCAAACTTCGCATTGGCGCCGAAGAAGATCACCAGCGGCCCGAGTTCGGTCGCGAGCTTGAACAGCGGATGCGGCGCGGGCTTTTCCGAAGCGGCCATGGTCAGTTATCCTGTCCTGCAATCGCGCGCGCGAAGTCACGCGCAGTAAACGGCGCAAGATCGTCGATGCCTTCGCCGACGCCGATGAAATGCACCGGCAGCTTGTGCTTCTCCGACAGCGCCACGAGGATGCCGCCGCGCGCGGTGCCATCCAGCTTGGTCATCACCAGACCGGTGACGCCCGCCGTCTTGTGAAACGCATCGACCTGCGACAGCGCGTTCTGCCCAACCGTCGCATCAAGCACCAGCAGCACCGCATGCGGCGCAGAGGCATCGACCTTGCCGATCACGCGCCGCACTTTTTCAAGCTCGACCATCAGTTCGGTCTTGTTCTGCAAACGCCCCGCGGTATCGATCAGCAGCACATCGATCTTCTGCGCCTTCGCGGCCTCGACCGCTTCGAACGCGAGGCTCGCCGAATCCGAGCCCTGCGTCTTCGCGACGACCGGAACCTTGTTGCGCTCGCCCCATACCTTCAACTGCTCGATGGCGGCGGCACGGAAGGTATCGCCCGCGGCCAGCATCACCTTGCGGCCTTCGGCAGAGAGCTTGGAGGCGAGCTTTCCGATGGTTGTCGTCTTGCCCGAACCGTTGACGCCGACCACCAGAATGACGAACGGCTTATGTGATGAATCGATCTCCAGCGGCTTCGCCACCGGCGACAGCACCTTCTCGACTTCGGTCGCGACAATCGTGGTCACATCCTCCGCCGACACCGACTTGTCGTAACGGCCTTTTCCGACCGCCTCCGCGATGCGCGCGGCAACCTCGGTTCCAAGGTCGGCACGCAGCAACACATCCTCGATATCGTCGAGCATGGCGCGGTCGAGCTTGCGCTTGGTGACGAGATCGGCCACCGCCGTCCCGAGTGAACTCGACGTGCGCTTGAGGCCGGCAGAAAGTCGCTTCCACCAGCTTTGTTTGGGTTGGTCTTGTGTACTGTCACTCATTGAGGAGACGTGTTACCCGGTTCAGGCTACAAACGAAAGTCGCTCGATACCAATGGATACGCCGCAACCGACACCGGAAGAAATGCAGGCCCGCGTGCTTCACCGCGACGGTTTGATGCTGGTGATCGACAAGCCGGCCGGGATCGCCGTGCACAAGGGCCCGAAAGGCGGCCCCAATCTCGAAGCCTCGTTCGACGCGCTGCGTTACGGCCTGCCGCGGCCTCCGGTGCTGGCCCACCGGCTCGACCGCGATACGTCCGGCTGTCTCGTGCTGGGACGCCACCGCAAGGCCACCGCCTCGCTCGGCCTGCTGTTCAAGCACGGCAAGATCGACAAGACCTACTGGGCCGTGGTCGAAGGCGGTCCCGAGACGAGTGAAGGCGAGATCGATATTCCGCTGGGACGTTTGGACGCAGAACGCGGCTGGTGGCAGAAGCCTGATCCGAACGGTTTGCCGTCGAAAACAACATGGAAGGTCATGGGTCGCGGCACCGATCAAAATGGAGCCAAGCTGACCTGGCTTGCCATGGAACCGATCACCGGTCGCACACATCAGCTTCGTGTGCATTGTTCGGCAAGCGGCTGGCCGATCGTCGGCGACAACATCTATGGCAACGGCCCGCGCTTCGGCGAACCGTCACTGCATCTGCATGCGCGCGAGATCGTAATTCCGCTGTCGAAGAACAAGCCGCCGGTGCGCGTGGTCGCGCCGGCGCCAGCGCATCTGCATGAGCGATTGAAAGCGTGCGGATGGAACGGCGAGGAAGCGGCTGTTCCCGAGATCGCAACAGCCGCGGTCTGAAGTACAACAGCGGTGTCGTCCCCGCGAAAGCGGGGACCCATAACCACCGCACGCTGTAACGAAGCAGAGACGATCGCTCCACTCTCCATTCCACAACTCAGGGAGTATGGGTCCCCGCTTTCGCGGGGACGACGTGGAGAGAGATGACGCTCCTCGCAATGACGGACCGTATTCCGGCAACCACGCCAAACAAAAAGGGCCCCGGAAAATCCGGAGCCCTAATGATTTAAGCGGCGAGGCGCTTACTTGTCGCGCTTCTTGAGCGCGTTGCCGAGAATGTCGCCCAGCGTCGCACCCGAATCCGAAGATCCGTACTGCGCGATGGCTTCCTTCTCTTCAGCGACTTCAAGCGCCTTGATCGAGACCTGCACCTTGCGCGCCTTCTTGTCGAACTGGATGACGCGGGCGTCAACCTTTTCGCCAACTGCGAAGCGCTCGGCGCGCTGGTCGCCGCGATCGCGGGCGAGTTCAGAACGCTTGATGAAGGTGGTGAAGTCGGTGCCGGTGATCTGAACTTCGATACCGGCTTCCTTCACCTCGATGATCTCGCAGGTCACCACGGCGCCCTTCTTGACGTCGCCTGGTTCTGCGAACGGGTCGCCCTCAAGCTGCTTCACGCCGAGAGAAATGCGCTCCTTCTCGACATCCACGTCGAGCACCACGGCCTTGACCATGTCGCCCTTCTTGAAGTTGTCGATGACCTGCTCGCCCGGCTGTTTCCAGTCGAGGTCGGACAGATGGACCATGCCGTCCACTTCGCCGTCGAGGCCGAGGAACAGACCGAACTCGGTCTTGTTCTTGACTTCGCCTTCCACGGTCGAGCCGACCGGGAACTTCTCGACGAACACTTCCCACGGATTGCGCATGGTCTGCTTGAGACCGAGCGAGATGCGGCGCTTGGCCGAATCCACTTCGAGAACCTGCACTTCGACTTCCTGCGAGGTCGAAACGATCTTGCCGGGGTGCATGTTCTTCTTGGTCCACGACATTTCGGAAACGTGGATCAGGCCTTCGATGCCCGGCTCCAGTTCGACGAATGCGCCGTAGTCGGTGATGTTGGTGACGCGTCCGGTGAAGCGCGAGTTCAGCGGATACTTCGCCTCGATGCCCTGCCATGGATCGTCCAGCAACTGCTTCATGCCGAGCGAAATGCGGTGGGTCTCGTGGTTGATCTTGATGATCTTCACCTTGACCGTCTGGCCGATCGCCAGCACTTCGGTCGGGTGGTTGACGCGGCGCCATGCGATGTCGGTGACATGCAGCAGACCGTCGATGCCGCCGAGATCAACGAACGCACCGTAGTCGGTGATGTTCTTGACGACGCCGTCGATGACCTGACCCTCTTCGAGGTTCTGCACCAGTTCCTGACGCTGTTCGGCGCGGGTCTCTTCGAGAACCGTGCGGCGCGACACCACGATGTTGCCGCGGCGGCGATCCATCTTGAGGATCTGGAACGGCTGCGAGTTGTTCATCAGCGGTGCGACGTCGCGGATCGGACGAATGTCCACCTGCGAGCGCGGCAGGAAGGCGACAGCGCCGTCGAGATCGACGGTAAAGCCACCCTTGACCTGATTGAAGATAACGCCGTGAACCTTCTCGTTGTTGTTGAAGGCCTTCTCGAGCTTGCCCCAGCTTTCCTCGCGGCGCGCCTTGTCGCGCGACAGCACGGCTTCGCCGAGTGCGTTTTCGATCCGGTCGAGGAACACCTCGACTTCGTCGCCGACCTTGAGGTCGCTCTCACGGCCGGGGCCGTTGAATTCGCGGAGAGCCACGCGGCCCTCGGTCTTCAGGCCGACGTCGATGACGGCCATGTCTTTCTCAATTGCAACAACCTTGCCCTTGATGACGGAGCTTTCCTGCAGGTTGCCGCCTGCAAAGGACTCGTCGAGCATCGCCGCGAAATCATCGCGGGAAGGATTATATGAAGTAGCAGTCGAAGCCATTTGTTCTCCAAATGCGGAATGCCGGCAGCGGGGTTAAGGGCGTATCGCGCATCCAGTGCCAAAGGTCCGCAACCTTTGACGACCGCTTCCGCAAAGAGGAATTGCGACAGCGGGCCGGCGTGTGCCTGCACGAACGATACGGTGCAAAATTGGATTGCCGCGCCTGGAAAGCGCGTGGTCTGCTGTCCGGAGCTGAGACGAAGATCGACCTCAGAAAACCGGGAGCGGGCATTCCTCCAATGACGGCAGGGACTAAGCCCTCGGCCGGCCCGCTCGAACGGCCTCGACAATGTCGATGGCAGCCCGGACGCCGCTCTCTATATCCAACTGAGAGTTATCCAGCAAGTATGCATCCGGAGCCGCTTTTAAAGGCGCTGTGGCCCGGTTCTGGTCGCGCTCATCCCGCTTCAGGATATCCGCCAGCACCGCCGCCTCGTCCGCTGCCTCACCCCGGGCGCGGGCCTCCAGAGTGCGGCGGCGGGCCCGGACATGGGGGTCCGCGATGACAAAAATTTTCACATCGGCATCCGGGCAGATCACGGTTCCAATGTCGCGGCCATCCAGCACAGCGCCGGGCGGGTCCGCTGCAAACTGCCGCTGGAAGTTGATAAGTACTTCTCTTACCTTGGGAATTGCCGACACCACCGAAGCCGCATCGCCCACTTTCTGGGTTTTCAGCACCGGGTTGCCGAATTTCTCCGGGTCGAGTTCCAAAGCGGCGGCAACCGCGAGGGCCTCGTTTGTCAGATCGGACCCCGTCTCCAGCAGGGCGTAGGCCACGGCACGATAAATCACGCCGGTATCGAGATGGCGGTAGCCATAATGGTGAGCCAGGCGCTTCCCGAGCGTACCCTTTCCGGACGCTGCCGGACCGTCGATGGCAATGATCATGAGAAATCCGCCCCCAGGCCGCGCATCATCGGGATGAAATCAGGGAAACTGGTTGCAATGAATCCGGTGTCGTCGATCTTCACCGGCGCATCCGACGCCGCGCCCATCACCAGCGCTGACATCGCGATACGATGGTCCATGTGGGTTGCGACAAGACCACCGCCCGGTACGTGACCCTTGCCCACGACGACCATGTCGTCGCCGGAAATCTCCACCTCGACGCCGTTGACGCGCAGCATGTCCGCTGTCGCTTCGAGCCGATCGGATTCCTTGACGCGCAGCTCCTGCAAGCCGCGCATGGTGGTGACGCCTTCCGCATAGGCGGCGGCAACCGCAAGCACGAGATACTCGTCGATCATCGATGGCGCGCGTTCCGCGGGCACGGTCACGCCGCGAAGCTGCGACGCGCGCACACGGAATTGCGCCATCGGCTCGCCGGCATCGCCCCGCTGATGGCTCTCCTCGATCGACGCGCCCATTTCACGCAATGTCGTGAAAAGCCCTGTCCGCAAGGGGTTTGTCATGATGTCGGTCAGCGTGACGTCGGAGTCCGGCACGATCAGCGCGGCGACAATCGGAAACGCCGCGGACGACGGATCGGCCGGCACGACCACGTCGGCGCCGCGCAATTCAGGCTGCCCCGTGAGTGCGATCTTGCGGCCGTGCGCGCCCTCCTTCGTCGTCACCACATGCGCGCCGAAATGAGTCAGCATCAGTTCGGTATGATCGCGGCTGGCTTCCTGTTCGATCACGGTGGTGATGCCGGGCGCGGACAATCCGGCCAGCAACACCGCCGACTTGATCTGCGCCGAAGCGACCGGCGTGCGGTAGGTCACCGGTATCGGATCGCGCGCGCCCTGCAGCGTCATTGGCAGCCGCCCGCCATCCGCGCTCGACGTGACGCGTGTGCCCATCAGTTCCAGCGGATCGAGAATCCGGCGCATCGGCCGTTTGCGCAGGCTGGCATCGCCATCGAATGTCGCCGCGACCGGACATCCGGCCACCGCGCCCATGGCAAGACGGCACCCGGTTCCGCTGTTGCCGAAATCGAGCGGCGCATCCGGCGCCTTGAAGCCGCCGACCCCGACGCCGCGGACCGACCAAGCCCCCTCGCCGGTGCGTTCCACCCGCGCTCCGAGCGCAGCCATGGCCTTGGCGGTGTTGAGGACGTCCTCGCCTTCCAAAAGCCCCGAAATCCGGGTTTCACCCACGGCCAGCGCCCCCAGAATCAGGGCCCTGTGGGAGATCGATTTGTCGCCCGGAACACGGACACGGCCGCTGAGAGCGCCTGCGGCCCGCGATTCGAGCGGCGTCGGGTGGTTGGAATGGGTCAAGATGGCATTTCCTTTGAACAAGCGGGCTCCTACCACGGGGTTTACAGGACGTCACGAGCCGGTCATTTATCCCTCAAAGCGCTATTGACAGCGGCGGCGCAACTAGCCAAGTGAAGCACCGCTTTTTCAAGACATTCTCAGGACTATAAACCGTGGCCAAAGCCGATCTCGGAACCAAGCGCATTTGCCCGACCACGGGCAAAAAGTTCTATGACCTCAACAAGAACCCGGTGATTTCGCCGTACACCGGTGAGATCGTGCCGATTGCGCCGGTGCCGCCGCCACGCACGCGCGCCGACGCGGCTGCACGCGCCGCCGCCGCAAACGCGGCCAGCATCGTGCCGGAGCCCGCCGAGTCCGAAGAATTGGTCTCGCTGGAAGAGGCCGACGCCGAGGAGAGCAGCGGCAAGGTCAAGGCCGTGATGCCGGAGTCCGAGGACGATATCGAAGTCGATGAAACCCTGACCGACGACGACGATGATGATTCGACCTTCATCGCCGAGGACGAGGAAGACGACGAAGACGTCACCGATATCATCGGCGATGTCTCGGGTGATGAAGAGACTTGAGATAAGTTCTCAAGTGTGATTTTTGGCGCATATTCGCGAAGCGGACATCCGCTTCGCGCTCAAGCCGGACAGGTTTGATAGGCGTATCTGAGACGCAAGACGCCGCACTCCCCAAAGTGCGGTGAGGTGTTCGGGGCCATAGCTCAGCTGGGAGAGCGCTTGCATGGCATGCAAGAGGTCGGCGGTTCGATCCCGCCTGGCTCCACCAACCTCCTCGCCGGATTTCACTCAGCAAAACTGAACCTCGGCACGTGACGTTCGCTCACTGAACAGAGCGGCGGCGCAGCATGCGTGCGCGCATGGATGCCAATCGGTCGCGATATTGACGACGCGTTGCGAATTCTTTCAATGTGACGGCACGCGGCATTGCTGCGGTATCATCTTTATTCTCCGCTGATCGAAGGTTGATTCAATGACATCCCAAATCGCGACCGGGGCAATGGCCGGACTACGCGTGGTCGATCTGACGCGCGTGCTCGGCGGTCCCTACTGCACGCAGATTCTCGCAGACCACGGCGCGGATGTCGTGAAGGTCGAACCGCCGGCCGGTGACGAGACCCGTGACTGGGGCCCTCCGTTCCACGATGACGACGCGGCCTATTTCATCGGCACCAACCGCAACAAGCGCTCGATCGCGCTCGACCTCGCATCGGAAGGCGGCCGCGCGGTGCTGATGAAAATGCTCGAGACCGCCGACGTTCTCACCGAAAATTTCAAGCCGGGAACGCTCGACAAATGGGGGATCGGAAATGATTTCCTGCGCGAGAAATTCCCGCGACTGATCCACTGCCGCATTTCCGGATTCGGCGCGGACGGACCGCATGGCGGACACCCCGGCTACGACGCGATCATTCAGTCCATGGTTGGCCTGATGGCTTCGACCGGATCGCCGCAGAGCGGTCCGACCCGCATCGGCGTCGCACTCGTCGACATGACGACAGGACTTTATGCCGCTGTCGGCATTCTGATGGCGCTGGCGGAACGCGCGAAGTCCGGCAAGGGTCAGTTCCTCGAGACCACGCTTTATGAAACCGGTCTCGCGATCATGCATCCGCACACCGCCAACTATTTCCTCCATGGCAAGCCTCCGGCGCTCACCGGCAACGAGCACCCGAACCTCGTTCCGTACGCGGTGTTTCCGGCGCGCGACGGCGACATCTTCATGGGGGTCGGCAATGACGGCACTTTCCGCAAGCTGATGAAGGAGCTCGGCAAGCCCGAACTCGGCACCGATCCGCGCTTCGCGCGCAATCGCGACCGCATCGCGCATCGCGACGAGCTGCGCGCCGTGCTCGTCGATATCCTGAAGGACGAGGACAGCGAGCCGCTGTGCCGCCGTCTGCTCGCGGCGGGCCTTCCGGCCGGTCCCGTGCAATCGATCGACAAGGCGCTCGCCAACGAGCACACCAAGCATCGCGGCGATGTCATCGAAAAGGACTGGTACAAGGGCGTCGCCTCGCCGATCCGCTTCGATCGCACCAAGGCTTCGCTGCGTCATGTGCCGCCAAAGTTCAGCGAACACACCGACACTGTGCTGGCCGAATTCGGCTACTCGGCGAAAGAGATCGCCGAGATGCGCGCTGCGGGAGTTGTGGCAGGCCCCGAACGCAAGCGTTGATACCGGGACCGGGCGCGCGGACTTCCGCGCGCCCTCGAACTATGGCACCTTGATACCAACCCACCCTGGTTGACAGGTCCGCGGAAATGGCCGGCTCGCTTCATCTGCGTAGAACAGCGGCGGTCGCAGCTGCGTTGATTGCCTTGCTGCTTTTTGCCGGCGCAAACCCGGCCCTTGCTGACAAGCGCGTGGCGCTGGTGATCGGCAATTCCGCTTACAAGAGCGTCGCCCCGCTTCCCAATCCCGCCAAGGATGCCGCCGCGATCGGTACGATGCTGACCAAGGCAGGTTTCGAGGTTGTCGACGCCCGGGAAGATCTGCCGGTTGCCGACATGAAGCGCATGATCCGCGACTTCTCCGACAAGGTTCGCGATGCCGATATCGCCGTCGTTTTCTATGCCGGTCATGGCATCGAGGTGGACGGGACGAACTACTTGATCCCCGTGGATGCCCGGCTTGAACGTGACATCGACGTGGAAGATGAGACGGTGTCGCTCGATCGCATTGTGCGAATTCTCGATCCCGCCAAGAAACTGCGTCTCGTGATTCTGGATGCGTGCCGCGACAATCCCTTCGATCGCAGCATGAAGCGCAGCCTTTCCTCGCGCGCTGTCGAGCGAGGTCTTGCGAAGGTCGAACCGTCCAATCCGAACACCCTGATTGCCTATGCGGCCAAGGCCGGCTCCACAGCCTCGGACGGCGCAGGGAGCAACAGCCCGTTCACCACCGCTCTGCTTAAACAGCTTACCGTGCCGGGACAGGATCTACGAAAATCGTTGGGTTATGTCCGCGACGACGTGATGAAGACCACCGGCAACAAGCAGGAGCCGTTCGTCTATGGCTCATTGGGCGGCGACGATGTGGTGCTGGTGCCGCCGTCGCCGACCAAGGCCGCCGTTCCGGCGCAGGTCGCGGCGCTCGATCCAAACTCGCAGTTGCGGCGCGACTACGAGCTCGCCGCGGCGATCAACACCAAACCCGCGTGGGACGCCTTCATCGGCAATTATCCCAAAGGGTTCTACGCCGACCTCGCGCGCGCTGCGCGCGCCAAACTCGATGCAACTCCGGCCAGCACGGTTGTCGCGAGCAGGCCGGCGGAAACACGCAATCCGCAACAGTCCCGCGACACCGCAACGATGTCGGGCTTTGACAATTACACCGGCCGCTCGTTCACACTGAAATTCATCGAGGGTCAGCAGGAAGTCTCGCCCAATCCCGGCTTCAAGCATGCCCAGCGGGAAATCGTGGCCTATGTGAAGTCGCCCGAGGAAATCGCCAGCAGCGCTGCCTATGTCCGCAAGAATCCGATGTTCAAGCCCCGGTTCGCTTTCGGCGCGCTCGGTGAGTTCAATCACGGAATTCAGGTGACGTATAGTCAAGGCCAGCTCAAGCAGCTCATTCTGGCGGGATCGCACCGGGTCATGACATCGATCACGTCATTGGGGAGCACCTGCCAGGCCAGCGTGGTTTATGAGTTGATGCCCGGGAGGGACCATTTCGAGTTGCGGAACGTCCGGAACGAGCCGGTCAACATCTCCGCGCTGACGTCCGAGGCCGTTTCCTGCAAGGTCACCAAGGGAGACGCCGTGGGGGCTCCGCCGACTGCCGATGCATCGCCCGCCGCCAGGGACAACTCCCGCGCCAGATAGCGTGTCGAAAGTTCAAGCCATTTAGGGCTTCCCTCCGGCGGCCCTCCCCGACTACCATTCTGCGTCACGTGCACGTCATCCGGCGCTGTTACCGCGCAACGATGATGACGGCTTCAGGGAGAAAATATCGATGACAATCCGCCAGATGGGCTTTGGCCTGGCTGCTTCGACTCTTCTTGCTTTTGCAACGCCTGCGCAGGCAGTCACCGAGCTTCAGTGGTGGCACGCCATGACCGGCGGCAACAACGACATCGTCAACAAGCTCGCAGCGGATTTCAACGCTTCGCAGAGCGACTACAAGGTGATCCCCTCCTTCAAGGGCAGCTATCCCGACACCATGAATGCGGGCATTGCCGCGTTCCGCGCCGGAAACGCGCCGCATATCATTCAGGTGTTCGAAGTCGGCACCGCGACCATGATGAGCGCCACCGGCGCAATCAAGCCGGTCTACCAGCTCATGAAGGACGCGGGCGAGCCGTTCGATCCGAAGGCCTACCTGCCGGCGATCACCGGTTACTACTCGACGGCGAAGGGTGACATGCTGTCGTTTCCCTTCAACTCGTCGTCGATGGTGATGTGGGTCAATCTCGACGCGCTGAAAAAAGCCAACATCGCGGAGATTCCGAAAACCTGGCCTCAGGTGTTCGACGCAGCAAAGAAATTGAAAGCCGCCGGATACACCACCTGCGGATTTTCCAATGCGTGGGCGTCCTGGGCCCATATCGAGCAGTTTTCCGCCTGGCACAATGTTGCGATCGGCACCAAGGCGAATGGCCTCGACGGTTTCGACACCGTGCTCAAGTTCAACTCACCCCTGCACATCAAGCATCTGCAGAACCTGATCGATCTCCAAAAAGACAAGACCTACGACTATTCCGGCCGCGCCAATGCGAGCGAGAGCCGCTTCGGGTCCGGCGAATGTCCCCTCTTCCTGACGTCGTCGGGATACTACGCAACCGCCAAGGGCACTGCGAAGTTCGAATTCACCTCGGCGCCGATGCCGTATTATCCGGATGTCGCCGGCGCGCCGCAGAACTCGATCATCGGCGGTGCATCGCTGTGGGTCATGGGCGGCAAGAAGCCCGACGAATACAAAGGCGTCGCCAAGTTCTTCGCCTTCCTGTCGGACACCAACCGTCAGGCGAAGCTGCATCAAGAGTCCGGCTATCTGCCGATCACCAAGGCCGCTTATGAAAAGACCAAGGCGGATGGCTTCTATGAGAAGAACCCGACGCTGCAGACGCCGCTGAAGGAGCTCACCAACAAGGAGCCGACGGAGAATTCGCGCGGCCTCCGCTTCGGCAATATGGTGCAGATGCGCGACATCTGGGCGGAAGAACTTGAGGCCGCGCTCGCCGGCCAGAAGACCGCCAAGGATGCGCTCGATTCCGCCGTGAGCCGCGGCAACGCCATGCTGCGAACGTTCGAAAAAACCGCGAAGTAACTCTCCGTGCTCGTCCCAGCCTCAATGTCCAACCCCTTCCCGCCGCACAAGCGGGGGAAGGGGAGAGTCTCATGAATGGAAAAATCGGTCACCTTCAACAACAAGCTACTGCCATATCTGCTGCTGACGCCGCAGCTCATTATTACTTTCGTATTCTTCTACTGGCCCGCCAGCCAGGCCGTTCTGCAGTCGTTCAAGCGCGAAGACGCGTTCGGCCTGTCCTCGGAATTTGTCGGCCTTGAGAACTACGAGACGCTGTTCGCACAGCCTGAATATTACAAGGCGATGTGGACGACCGCGGTGTTCTCGACCCTCGTCACCCTGCTGTCGCTCAGCATCGCTCTCTTGTTTGCAACCCAGGCCGACAAGAACCTGAAAGCAGCGCCGGCTTTCAAGACCCTTTTGATCTGGCCCTACGCCGTGGCGCCGGCGATCGCAGGCGTGCTCTGGATCTTCATGTTCCATCCTTCGCTCGGCACGCTGGCGCGTCCACTGCGCGCTTTCGGCTTTGACTGGAATCCGCTGTTGAACGGCAACCACGCCATGACACTCGTCGTGATGGCCGCAGTCTGGAAGCAGATTTCCTACAACTTCCTGTTCTTCCTTGCCGGGCTTCAGGCGATTCCGAAAAGCGTGCTGGAAGCCGCTGCCATCGACGGCTCCGGCCCGCTGCGCCGGTTCTGGACCATCGTGTTTCCCTTGCTGTCGCCGACCATGTTCTTTTTGCTGGTCGTGAATGTCGTCTACGTCTTCTTCGACACGTTCGGCATCATTGATGCGGTCACGGGCGGCGGCCCGGCAGGGGCGACCACAACCATGGTCTATAAGGTCTATGCGGACGGACGGCTGGGCGGCGACCTTGGCGGATCGGCGGCGCAATCCGTGATTCTGATGGTGATCGTCATCGCGCTGACCGCCGTTCAGTTCCGCTACGTCGAGCGCAAGGTGCAGTACTGATGGTCGAGCATCGTCCGCTGCGCGATTTCATCGCCTATGCCATCCTCACCTTCGGCATCTTCATTGTCGTATTCCCCGTCTATCTCGCGGTGATCGCCTCGACCCACGACGCAGCCACGGTGGTCAACGGGAACATGCCGCTGTCGCCGGGCAGCCATACCCTCGAAAATTATTACCGGGCGATCTTTGTCGGCGGCTCGCGCACCAGCCGCGAGCCGGTCGGCCACATGCTGATGAATTCGTTCGTCTCGGCGATCGGCATCGCCGTCGGCAAGATCTGCATTTCGATCCTGTCCGCCTTCGCGGTGGTGTACTTCCGCTTCCCGTTCCGCAAGACAGCGTTCTGGATCATCTTCGTCACGCTGATGCTGCCGGTCGAAGTCCGCATCTATCCGACCTACAAGGTAGTTGCCGACCTGCAGATGCTCGACACCTATGCCGGTCTGATCCTGCCGCTGATCGCGTCGGCCACCGGCACGCTGCTGTTCCGGCAATTCTTCATGACGATTCCCGAAGAGCTTCTGGAGGCGTCGAAGATCGACGGCGCGGGTCCGTTCCGTTTCTTCAAGGATACGCTGCTGCCGCTGTCGATCACCACCATCGCCGCTCTGTTCGTGATCCAGTTCATCTACGGCTGGAATCAGTATCTGTGGCCGCTGCTGATCACCACGCAGGACTCGATGCAGACCATCGTGACCGGCATCAAGAAAATGCTGACGACCACCGACGAACTCGCCGAGTGGCAACTGGCGATGGCGACCGCGGTATTGGCAATGCTGCCGCCGGTAGCTGTGGTGATCCTGATGCAGAGACTGTTCGTGCGCGGTCTGGTCGAGACCGAGAAATAGGAATCGAGAGATGGCCAACGTCGTTCTGAACGATGTCCGGAAGACCTATCCCGGCGGAGTCGACGCCATCAAGGGCATCAACTTCGAAGTCGGCGACGGACAGTTCTGCGTGCTGGTTGGCCCCAGCGGATGCGGCAAGTCCACGCTGCTGCGCATGGTGGCGGGACTGGAGACCATCACCGGCGGCACCATCGACATCGGCGGCCGCGTGGTCAACGAGATCGAGCCGGCCGATCGCGACATCGCCATGGTGTTTCAGAACTACGCGCTCTATCCGCACATGACCGTCTACAACAACATGGCCTATGGTCTGCGTAATCGCGGCATGCCGAAACCCGAGATCGATACCCGCGTCCGCGAGGCTGCGCAGATTCTCGAAATCACGCCGATGCTCGACCGTAAGCCGCGGCAGTTGTCGGGCGGCCAGCGCCAGCGCGTCGCCATGGGCCGCGCCATCGTGCGGCAGCCGAAGGTATTCTTGTTCGACGAGCCGCTGTCGAATCTCGACGCCAAACTGCGTATCGCGATGCGGGTCGAAATCCGCAAGCTGCAACGCCGCCTCAAGACCACATCGATCTACGTCACCCATGATCAGCTCGAGGCGATGACGCTCGCCGATATTCTGGTGGTGATGAACGGCGGCGTGGTCGAACAGATCGGCAAGCCGCTCGACATCTACCGCAAGCCCGCCACCACCTTTGTCGCCTCCTTCATCGGCGCGCCGCCGATGAACCTGCTGCCCGTGAACACCAACGACCTTGGCGGGCTGCTTGATGCATTGCAGATCAAGATCCCCGGCGACGCCATCCTGGGCGTGCGCCCGGAAGACTTCGCCATGGCCGGTCCGGCGCAGGGAGGGCTCGCGCTCGAACTCGTGATCGACGCCATTGAGCGGGTCGGCGCGGAAACCTTCGTCTATGGCACGAGGGCAAGCGACGGTGCGGGGCCAACCGTCAGCACCAAGCCGGGCGAACTGCCTCCCGGCGAAGTTATCGTCCGGCTGCCCGGAGAAGCCGCCCCCGCCGTTGGCGAGCGAATCAGGGTCACCGCGGCGCGGGATAAACTGCACCTGTTCAGTGCCGACGGCCGCAGCCGGCTGGCGGGCTAGCCCGATTTGCCCCTGTTTACGGGCAGTTAGAGGTTCTTGAACAACGCAAGGGACATCGCCATATTTGCTTCAACCGGCAGGCCGCAAGGCTGCCGGGAACCCAGGAAGGAGTGCCGCAAGGGCTCCGACCCAAAGTCGCTTCGAGAGGACTTTGTGAATGTCTCGTGTTCCTTCGCTATCGAGTCCGTTCCTTTTGGGATTCGACGAGATTGAGCGTGCGCTCGATCGCGTCGTGAAAGGTGCAGACGGTTATCCCCCTTACAACATCGAGCGGTGCGGCCGTGATGACGGCCAGCCCGAACGCCTGCGGATCACGCTGGCGGTCGCAGGATTTACCCGCGACCAACTTGATGTAACCACTGAGGAAAACCAGCTCGTGATCCGGGGCCGCCAGCAGGACGACAAGACCCGGCAGTACATCCATCGCGGCATCGCCGCGCGTCATTTCCAGCGCACCTTCGTGCTGGCCGACGGGATGTATGTCATCGGCGCAGACCTGAAGAACGGCCTGCTGTCGATCGATCTGGCTCGTCCCGAGCCTGAACGGGTCGTTAAGACGATAGCCATCAATGAGCACGAATAATGGAACGAGTAGCGGACTCGACCGCTTAACAACTGCAAGGAGTCGAGACCATGACTGAAGGTAATGTTATCTTCGAACCCACCGTCTCTCTGGAGGCGCTGGCTACTTTGGGCGAAGGCCATATCGCCTACGTCAAACAGATTCGCTCGGAAGACGTGCCGGGACTTTTCCCGCAGGCGCCGCAGATCGCGCCCGGCCTGAAGCTGTTCGCGCTTCACGCCGCTGACGGCACGCCGATCATGTTGACCGACAGCCGCGAAGCGGCAATCGCGAATGCATGGAGCAACGAATTGGAGACCGTCAGCCTTCACTGAACCGGCGCAAGCCGCACAGTGACGCGACGATCGGAAACGAAGCGGCAGCGCGGCGAGCGCTGCCGTTTTTGTTTGATGCTACACGCCCCTCTGTCGGATCGAGCTGCCATCGTCACGAAACCGGACAATCTCGCAGGTTCTTCAAGCTGACCGTAACACCGCTGTGGCAACAGCTCCCGTTTTAGCCTGCTTGATGACTGGTTTTCCAGACCGACTCGATCAGTGCCCCCAGTTCCTCTTCTTCCTTTGCTAACCGAGATTGTAATAGCTCCCTTTCGGAGGGGGAAAGGCTTTGCGACCTGAGCAACAATTTATAATGGCCGATGACCTTTTGATGGCCTCGCACCAAGTAGTCGTGGACGCTGCCGACCATAGCCCACCAATTAAAGGGAAGCCGTGATAGTCTTCTCGGATCTCAAAGGCCCGATGGGCAGAGGAAAGGTCTCGTCGGTCAGTTTCGCCAACGCATCCTGCTCTTCGGATAATCGCTTCAGAACAAAGCAACGCTCTATCTCGGTGAGCTCTGTCTTCAGCAAGCGACGATATCGCTGAACGTTGCTGGCCCGCGCTCGTATGCGGGCAAGTTTTTCATCAACCATCATCGTCGACACGACGGTCCTCCATCTTTCCTTTCGTTTGAGAGAAGCGGACCCCGCCAGTTCAAACCAGCGGGGACCACATCGGACTAAAAGAGCGGCCCGGAGTTATGCGGCGGCCTTCGAGTCGAGTTGTTGAATATTTGAAATGCCGTTGATGGCGATCCGCCGAGGCTTCATCGCTTCCGGGATCTCCCGGACCAGTTCAATGCGCAGAAGCCCGTTGTCGAAGGACGCGTTTCTTACCTGCACGTAGTCTGCGAGGTTGAACTGTCGGCGGAAATGGCGCTCGGAAATCCCTTGGTAGAGATACTCGCGCTTTTCGTCCGTTTTCCGTCCTTCAATGGTGAGCACATTCTGCTCGGCTGTCACATTGATCTCGTCGGGGCGGAAACCCGCCAACGCCAAGGAGATCTGGTACTGATCATCGCCCAGTCTCTCAATGTTATACGGCGGGTAATGAGCCTCAGCCTGCTGCTGCGCAGCATCGACGAGGTCAAACAGACGATCGAAGCCGATAGATGATCGCCAGAACGGGGTGAAGTCGTAAGAAGTTCTCATAGCCAAATCCTCCACTGAGCAAGTTGGATATAAGCGAGCACCGAACACCTCCGATGCCCGTCTCCTCCGGACCCCCGAAGGGCACCCGGGCCGATAAACGGCGAAGAAAAAACTAGAAAATATCCGATAGGTTTCAAGACCCCCTCGAAAAATTCTTTGAACGCCGCCTTGAAAGGCGTGTCGGTCGCTCTAAATTTTTCGGCGCCGTCTTAAACAGAAAGGAGCAATAGGAGGCGACCATGAACGTTCGTGAAACCGGTTTCGACATTCATGCAAATTCACTTCTGGCCGCAACTTTCAGTCATCCGTCGGAGGTCCTTAAGAGCCCTGTTCTCTCGCCTGCGGAGAAGCGCTGCGTTCTCGCCGCATGGGCCTCGGATGCATTCGCCGTCAGGGATAACCCCTGGCTCCGCCAGTTACCCGGCTCCCCTGACACGATCCCGTTGAAAGACATCCTTGGCGCTCTGCGCCGGCTTGACGACGAAGACGACCGACCGCCTCCGATCCATGGAGGGGCAGCTTTGCGCCCACCGCGGGTCGAACAGATGGCTGAGGCCGTGGGATTTTGACGACGGGTTTGCCGTGCGCGCGTTGGGGCCGCCTGGACCGAAACTCTGTTTCTCAGGCGGCCGTTGCCGGCGGTAGCGCCAGCACCGAATAAAGCGCCTGCGCATCCTTCGATGCGCGCAGCTTCTTGGCGATGTCCTGATCGCGCAGCAGCCGCGCAATCCGCGCCAGCGCCTTCAGATGGTCCGCGCCGGCGCCTTCGGGGGCCAGCAGCAGAAACACCAGGTCGACCGGCTGACCATCCATGGCCTCGAAATCGATCGGACGCTCCAGCCGCGCGAACAGGCCCGAGAGCTTGTCGAGTTTCGGCAGCTTGCCGTGAGGGATCGCCACGCCATAGCCGACAGCGGTGGTCCCCAGCTTTTCGCGCTGGAGGAGCACCTCGAAGATCGAGCGTTCGTTCTGTCCGGTCAGGACAGCGGCGCGTGCCGCAAGCTCCTGAAGGGCCTGCTTCTTGCTGTTGACTTTCAAAGCAGGAAGAATCGCCTCCGGTGCGACCAGATCGGTAATCGTCATGGAGCGTTCCGAGGATAAGTTAAGCCGTTGGTGTTCTTACTAAATCGGTCTTTGACCGGGCAGCGTCAAGGGCCCTTGGGACCAACTATGGCCCGCGTCCCTGAAAGGCGGCGGACCATAGTTAGGCTTATTCAAGGCGTCAATGGCGAACCGGCTCGGCGACCGCGGGAGGATCCACCCAGCCGACATTGCCGTCGGGCCGACGGTATATCACGTTCACCCGGCCGCTGCCGCCGTGCTGGAAAACCATCACCGCCGCGCCCGTCAGATCGAGTTCCATGACCGCCTCGCTCACCGAAAAACGCTTCAGGGACGTCACCGCCTCGGCGATGATGACGGGATTGAATTCGGTGACGTCGTCATCGGACGGCGCTTCGATCACATAGCTCGGCGCGTCGAGACCCGGTCCGCCATATCCCGCACCATTCAGATCGGACAGCGCTGCGGTGGCTGCATGCGCCTTGCGCGCGGAGCGATCCTTCAGGCGGCTCTTGTAACGGCGCAAGCGCTTCTCGATCAGCAGCAGCGCCTGGTCCGCGCTTGCATAAGCGTCGGCGGCCATGGAATCCGCCTCCAGCGTAATTCCCGAATCCAGATGAAGCGAACAATCGGTACGAAAGCCGAAACCGTCCTTGCTGAGCGTGATGTGGCCTGAGTAGTTGCCGTCGAAATATTTCCGGAGCACTTCCTCGGTTCGCTCGCTGACGCGATCACGCAGAGCTTCGCCGACGCTGATGCTTTTTCCAGAGACCCGGAGTGTCATGACGTTACCTCACTTTCGGACTGGCAGTTCGGATGTCTCAGCGTTCCGCTTCTTGGTGACGCAGTCAAGCGGTTGCTGTGTCGCGGGACCTGTCCACGGCCGGGGAGGCCGACGTTAATGCTGTGCCGAGCATGCTCTGCTTGTCGCGGCGTCGCTGCACGGACGAAGGAATACGCATGGCTTCACGATACTTCGCGACCGTGCGCCGGGCTATATCAATGCCGTCGCCGTGCAAACGTTCCACGATGGTGTCATCCGAAAGAATAGCGGTCGGGCTTTCCGCATCGATCAGTTGTTTGATGCGGTGCCGCACGGCCTCGGCGGAATGAGCATCTCCGCCGTCGGCCGATGCAATCGAGGCGGTGAAGAAATACTTCAGCTCGAACGTGCCGCGGTTGGTTGCCATGTATTTGTTCGCCGTCACCCGCGAAACGGTCGATTCGTGCATCTGGATGGCGTCCGCCACAGCTTTCAGATTGAGCGGGCGCAAATGCGCGACGCCCTGCGTGAAGAATCCGTCCTGCTGGCGAACGATTTCGGTAGCGACCTTCAGAATCGTCCGCGCCCGCTGGTCGAGCGCGCGCACCAGCCACGTCGCGTTCTGCAGGCAATCCGTGAAATAGGACTTGTCGCCATCCTTGCGGATGGTTTTCGACAATTGCGAATAGTAGGTCTGGTTGACCAGCACCTTCGGCAAGGTGTCGCTGTTGAGTTCGACATGCCAGCCGCCGTCCGGTCCCGGACGAACATAAACATCCGGCACGACGCTCTGGGCCTTGGTCGATCCGAACTTCAGGCCGGGCTTGGGGTCGAGATGGCGAATCTCGCCGATCATGTCGGCGATGTCTTCGTCATCGACGCCGCAGATTTTCCGTAACGACGCGATGTCCCGCTTCGCCAGCAGATCGAGATTCTCCACAAGCGCCTGCATCGCGGGATCGTAGCGGTCGCGCTCGCGCAACTGGATCGCGAGGCATTCGCTCAGGTTGCGCGCGCACACGCCGGGCGGATCGAATTTTTGCAGAACCGCAAGCACCGTCTCGACTGCTTCCAGCGAGGTGCCGAGTTTTTCGTGTGCCTCGCCGAGATCGGGCGGCAGATAGCCCGCGTCATCGACAAGATCGATCAGATACTGCCCGATCATGCGGCTCGCAGGATCGGGGAATGCAACCGCCAACTGCTCGGCGAGATGCCCGCCCAGCGTCGTTTCGGCTGCAACGAATGCCTCGAGATTGTAGTCGTCGTCATTGGAGGCGCCACCGCCCCATTCGGTGTAAGCCGTCGGCGCAGCGTCCTGCGCGTTGCGGGCCGCCGCGTCCGCAGGCTCTTCGGGAAAGACGTTCTCCATACCGGTGTCGAGGGTCTGCTCGATCTCAGTGCGGGTCCCGAGATCCGGCGCCATCCACTCCTCAGTGCCCGCCTCAAAGCCGTCCGACGACCGTTCGCCGTCCGTCCCCGAGGCTCCACCGTCGGAAAAATCCCCACCATCCGCTTCTGCGTGGCCGGTGGCAGGCTCGCCGTGATCCGGCGCGCCATCCTGGTTCGCGCGCTCGAGCAGCGGATTGCGTTCCAGTTCGTCCTCGACGAACGCCACGAGATCGAGATTCGACAGTTGCAGCAGCTTGATCGCCTGCATCAGCTGCGGCGTCATCACTAGCGACTGCGACTGGCGGAACTCTAGTCTCTGCGTCAGGGCCATAAAAACGAGATCCGGTCCAAAAGTTGGTCCGTTTCTTGCTTATACTTTTCCTGCAAGCTTGTACACGGCTTGACGTTTTGAAAATTTGGGAGATTGGCCCAACTCATCCGATCCGGGATTTAAGGTAAATCAGAGCCGGAATTCCTCGCCCAGGTAGAGGCGCCGAACGTCCGGATCGTTGACGATCTCGTCCGGACTGCCCTCGGTCAGAACCGCCCCGGCGTAGACGATATAGGCGCGGTCGGTCAGGCCCAGCGTCTCGCGCACATTGTGGTCGGTGATCAGAACGCCGATGCCGCGCGCCGTGAGATGTCTCACCAGCTGCTGGATGTCTCCAACCGCAATCGGATCGATGCCCGCGAACGGCTCGTCGAGCAGCATGTAGCTCGGACGCGAAGCCAGCGCGCGGGCGATTTCCACGCGCCGGCGCTCACCGCCCGACAGGGCGATGGAGGGCGATTTCCGCAGCCGCGTGATGTTGAATTCCTCGAGCAGCGAATCCAGCTCGCGTTCGCGCTTGCGCTTGTCCGGTTCGACCACTTCGAGCACCGCCCGAATATTGTTCTCAACCGAGAGGCCACGGAAGATCGATGCTTCCTGCGGCAGATAACCGATGCCGAGCCGCGCACGCTGATACATAGGCAACTGCGTCACATCGTGACCGTCGAGTTCGACGCGCCCGCGATCCGGCTTGATGAGGCCGGTAATCATGTAGAAGCAGGTGGTCTTGCCCGCGCCGTTCGGACCGAGAATGCCGACCGCTTCGCCGCGACGGACATAGATGCTCACGCCGTGTACGATCTTGCGCGTGCCGAAACTTTTTTCGACGCCATGAATCGCCAGATAACCGGCATGCTGCGCACGCGGCGCGGCTCCGTTCGCGGCTGCGCGGCTGCGCGGCGCATTCTCGCGCGGCTGCTCTCTTGAAACATCCCGCGGCAAATTGCGCGGAATGGGTGGCGCGTCGTGAGTAAATGAGGACGCCTCCTGAGGCGCAAGCGTCGGAGGATCGCGCTGGACTGCGGCGGCGACAGCTTCGCGCCTGACCGGCGCGCTCTCGCGGTTCGCCAAGGGTTTCTCACCCGCAGCGGGCCTGAAGATGTCGCCCATTCGCGCAGCCAGCGATGTGATGTCCTGACGCAGGCCGTCCTGCTGCGAGCGGGCAAAGCCCTGCCGTCCACGCGCCGGGCCTCGACGACGAAAGATGCGCAGGAAATCCACCATGCCCGCTTAAATCAGCCTTTGGGTTGTTGCCTGAGCATGATGGACCGGAGCCGTATTGCCCATCCCCAAATGTTCAGGGGCTGCGTGATACAGGCTTGCCGTCTCCGGTTCAACTGTTGCGCTTTCGGGGAGTGGCCAAGTCATTGAGTTTAAGCGGCTTTCCGGGAGCACTCGGCGCAGTTGAGGGTTGCGCGCCGCCGGAATTACCGCCTGCCGGCGACCCGGCGGGAGCGGCCTGGAAAACGCCCTGCACGCGTCCGCTGTTCGATTCGACCCGCGAGACACCGGTCGTGAGATCGACAACGAGACGGTCGCCGCGCAGCACGTTCTTGTCCTTGGTCAGCAGCACATTGCCATGCATCGTGACGGTGTTGGCGCGCATATCGAAGACACCCTTGTCGCCCGTGACCGTCGAGTCCTTCTGGGTGACGATGACGCCGCCTTGCGCCTCCAGCCGCTTGATCGACGAACTGCCGCTTGGTCCGGGTGTCGCCGATTTCATCGCAGTCTTCTTGGCGCCGGACGACTCGTTGCTATCGTAGAACACGACCAGCGTCTTACAGAGCATGGTGGTGTCGCCCTGCACGACCTTCACATTGCCGCTGAATGTCGCAGCCTTGTCCTTGTCGCGCATTTCCAGCGACGCGGCATCGATCTGAATCGGCTTGTCGCGATTCTGCGAAAAACCCTGCATTGCGTTCGGCACGCCCGTTGCAGAACTCTGCGCATGCGCATCGAGCGGCGCGCACAGGGCGGCACCGACCACTCCGACAGACAGTGCGCGCGCAACCGCGCGCATGACACCGATGGTCTCGGAACCGTTGTAAATCTTCATCATCCCAAAAATCATTTTGCAGCAGCATCCCGCGCGGGAGCCTGATTACCGGCCGCCGTATCCTTCGGCTCCTCCGGGATCAGGATCATCGAGACGCCGCCTTCGAAGCGCACCAGCGCGCCATTTTCGGTTATTCTGAGACGCCTGGCGTCAAGCGTCCCGTTCAACAACTTCACCGCCACCGGCTCATCGGAGGACACCATACCGCCGCCGATATCGACGGTGGCCTGCGTCAGCCGCGCCTCGTAACCAGTGGAAGATTGCAGGAAGATGTTTTCCTTCAACTCCAGCAACTGGGTTTTTGTATCAAACAGGCCGGTGCGCGCATCCATGGTGATGCCCGTCTTGTCTTCCATCTGAACTTTCGCGCGCAGTTCGTTCAGCTCGACATTGTTCGGTTTGGTCACGTCCTGGACCGCCGACTTGGCCCAAAGCTCATAGGGACGGTTGTCCGGCGTAAAGCCCGCAAGATGGGGCGAGTCCATCGTGATCTTGGTACCCGAGACTCCGAGCTTGCCGATATCGATCGGCAGCTTCGAAAGAATCCTGAACGGATTGAAGAGCGAAATACCGATGATCGTCAGCATCGCGGCAGCCACCATGACTGGCACGGCCACTCGCATCTGGCGCACACGTCGGCTATGGCGCCTCGCCTTCGCGTAGCGCGCATCCGCTCCAGCCTGATAGCTGTGGCCCTGAACCGACAAAACATGCTCCGAAGCGCCGGGATAGCGCCGTCATTCTACGCAATGACGCGCCGTTTTGCAGCCCGGCATTTGTCTCGCCTTACCAAGCACTTGGCAAAGAGCAAAAAAGTGACCGAAACCGGGCAAACTTCGCTGCAAATGGCGCGATCGGCTGCAAACGGCAGAAATTATGAATGCGCGAAGATATCGTCGTTTTCCCAGCCCTGAAGGTCGAGCTTCGCGCGGGTGGGCAGGAACTGGAAGCAGGCGGCGGCAAGCGCCTCGCGATTCTCACGCGCCAGCATCGCGTCGAGCTTCTCGCGCAGCGCATGAAGATGCAGCACGTCGGACGCCGCATAGGCGAGCTGCGCGTCGGTCAGTGACGCCGCACCCCAGTCGCTCGACTGCTGCTGCTTCGACAGATCGATGCCGAGCACCTCGCGCACCAGATCCTTCAGCCCATGGCGGTCGGTGTAGGTGCGGACCAGACGCGAGACGATCTTGGTGCAATAGACCGGCTCCGGCATCACGCCGAAGGCATGAAACAGCACCGCGAGATCGAACCGCGCGAAATGGAAAATCTTGGTGACCTTCGGATCGCCGAGCAGCTTTTTCAGATTCGGCGCATCGGTATGGCCGGCGGGAATCTGCACCACATCCGCGGTGCCGTCGCCGTTCGACAGCTGGATCACGCACAGCCGGTCGCGATGCGGATTGAGCCCCAGCGTCTCGGTGTCGATCGCCACCGACTGCGTGTAGCGCGAGAGATCCGGCAAGTCGCCGCGGTGCAGGCGGATGGTCATGGTCTGTCAGAACCTTTGCAGATGGGTCGAATCGACGGGCCTAAACTACCGTCCAAAATCCCTGCCGACGAGGGGGAATGAGGCCTGATACCTCCGTCCCGACACTCTCGTGCTCACACTGCTCCGATCCACCAAGCCGGTTTTCCCCGCGTGCTGCCGTTTATTCCGATCATGCTGGACAGCCCCCCATGAGCTTTACCGGGGCAGCCGAAGCACCATCTGATCGAAGGGGCGAGCCGATTGGAGAAACACAATGCGTTCCGGCCTGGCAATATGCTTTTTGATCGTTCTCTGCATTCCTGGCAACGCCGCCACACGCGCGCATCACGCCAAATCCAAACACGTCATCAGCCGCAGCCAGGGGGCGGTACCAGCCTTCGTCACCCCGAGCGGAGCGCACCTCTATCGCGACGACTCCGTTCCGGGCGGTTATCGCATCGGCCCAGGCGAAGCGCCTGTGTCCTACGATGATCCGTCCAAGTATGGCGGGTCTCCATAGCGGACGCCGCGCGGGCCCGCCTGCGCCATCACGGCAACCTCGTCAGCGCCACAGGCCCAGCGATGCCCATCTGGATTCGGGAATCAGGTCGCCGATCTTGTAGCTGAACGACAGCACGTTCATGTGGTCCGGCGATCCCTTGCACGCGAAGGAAAACGAATACCATCGTCCCTTGCTGCGGAAGGCGCCGCCCTTGCCCGTGACCGTGTCGCCCGCATGCTGCGGATGGGACAGCACGTCGGTCTTGGCGCGGTCGGGGTGATAGGGATTGGCGTCGCGGTCGATCCGGCTCATGGCTTCGAGGTCGCAGACCTGCTCCAGCCGTGTCTGCGGATCGAGCTTCTTCAGGCTCGCTGCGAACCGGGCATCCATCGCAACGCAGGGAGCGGCCGACAACAGGGCCGCGATCAGGACAACGGCGGTATTTTTCACAAAAGCACCACCGAAACGTGGAATGAGGGTGCACCGTTTCGGAAAACCTGACCCCCGGGAGGAGACCGTTTTCGAATCTGTGGTGCCCAGGAAAGGACTGGATAGTGCTACCGAAGAACACCTGATTTTGCTGGGGTATCGATCCGCCCGGCGACCGACTGTGTACCGGTTTTGTGTGCCGGAAACAAGCCTCGAAGCCAGCACGCAACCCTTTAAGGGTCCCTGAGTCATCTCTGAAGACTTATCCGCTATTTGGGGCTTGGCCGTTTTTTCGTGACCGCCCTTTTCTTGACTGGCTTCTTTTTGGCTAGATTCTTCTTTGCGACTTTCGGTCGATCTAGCTCTCCCACCTCTTGCCGAAAGACTTGATAGTCCTTCCATGCTTTCGCATTCGTCTTATGAATGCTCACCTCGATGTAGGCGCTTCGAAGTCGATCTAAGATAGCATCTACGGCAGATCTCATTTCTCGCCGCGCCACATCAATTTCTTTCCAAATCGCCTCTCTCTGGGGCGGTAATGGCATATCGAATGGATTTGTGAAAACGTGCGCATGGCCGCTCCTCAGGTCATGGTACTGGGGAGAATGTGACAGTACAGTGCTCCATGCTTGGTAGAGCCGTTGTACAGCATCGTTGAGCACCCCGTCGTAAACGCTAAAAAGACTGTTCACGACTATTCCTTTAAAATTTTCATAGAACCAAATTGAGCGGTCTATGATCATGTGGGGAAGTTCTTCAATAAGCTGGTCAAGGGTGGGTAGATGGAGCGACTCCATCAACCAGCGAATATTCTCCACGTCGTGGTTATGCTCCAACTTCTCGCGGCTAAGTCCGCGCAACTCAGCCGGCCGCTTCGGATTTTTGGACATGACCGCGCCGATCGCAACCTTCAAGAGATCAGCCAGAGATGCCGCCTTCTCCTTCGGATCGGATTCCTCCAAATGGTAGGGGCTGATACGGTTCTGGATGAAATCGAACGGAATATCTTTCGGAAATTCACCGCACGCTTTGTTGAACAGAAGAATGACCCGATCCCATCCGAGCGTTGCGACAGCATAGCCAAGCTCGTAACCAACATTGGGATTTGGGCAAGCCCGCTTCGCGTCCGGAGACGTAATCGTTGTAATGTCGGCTACGAAAATGTCAGCGGCCTCGATCTTCTCCAATATTTTCGATGCAATATTCGGACTGCCCGATGTGTCGCGGGTAGCCTCGTCTCGCAACAGCTTCAGCCCAGGCTGTGCGCTTTGAATCTGCTTGCACGCCTTGTCTAGACCCGCTCGGATGGCATTAAGATTGGTCTTGTTTGGCGAATCGCTCTGCCACGAATAGAAAATGGGAACGATTTTCAGAGGCTTCTTAGTCGCCTTCACCTAATTTGCTCCATGAACGCGGTAAAATATTCTTCTCAAATTTAATCTGAAAACTGAGACCAATGGGATGTCGACGGTCCTGCTGAGGCCCAGTTACTGACTGGGTGGGCACTGTCCAAAGAACTTGATTCTGCTGGGGTTTTCGATCCGTCCGGTAGGTTATTGTGTACCGCTTTTGTGTACCGTTCGCAACACAGCGAGGTAATCGACCATACGTGCCTCGCGCCGCAGGGAGCGCGCACGCCCAACGCTCCCGTGAGGTTCTGCACAGCCCTCCATTGAAGCCTTCCCAGAACGCCATTCCTGGCGCAACTGGGCTGGTCCCCATTGCATGTGAGCACCGGGGCTGATTCTATGCCGTCCCAGTCAGGGTTTATGCGGTGGGGGCGACGTGACGGAACTGAATTTCAAGGGCAAAGAATTTGTCTACAACCATCACCTCGCGGTGCCCTTCCGCCCCTTGGAGCCGCATCCGAAGAAAGGCATCGGGTCGGGTGACCTCGGCGGCAATCTGATCATCCACGGCGACAACCTGCACGCCCTGAAAGCGCTGCTACCGATGTACGCCGGAAAGGTGGACTGCATCTTCATTGACCCGCCTTACAATACCGGAAACGAAGGATGGTCTTACAACGACAACGTCAACGCTCCGATGATCAAGGAATGGCTTAAGGCCAATCCCATTGGAATCGAAGACGGGCTCCGTCACGACAAGTGGTCCGCAATGATGTGGCCGCGACTAAGATTATTGCATGAGCTGTTGGCTGACACCGGAAGCTTTTGGGCAACGATCGATCAAATCGAAGCTCACAGGTTTAAGCACATTCTCGACGAAATATTCGGCGAACAAAATTTTATCGGCGTAATCTCTTGGGAAAAAACCTACACCCCCAAGAGCAACAGCCGTGTTCTAAGCTCTGATACAGATTTCATTCTATGTTACGCAAAAAACAAGCCGACTTTTGAGGTCGATGGCTGGAATCTTATATCCAAAGACGAAGAACAACTTGGTCGCTATTCCAATCCAGACAACGATCCCAAAGGCGATTGGCGCACATTCCCATTGGATGTTCGAACGGAGGACGCCGGCAAACGAGAGAAGTACCGGTATGAAGTACGGTTGCCATCTGGTCGAAAGGTTAGACCCGCGGCCGGACGTCATTGGTCGCTGCCTGAAGAGGTCTTTAAAAAAGAGCGCGCAGCCGGACGAATCTATTTTGGAAAGAGCGGCGACGCACTTCCTACCGTAAAGGCGTATCTCGCTGATGGCCGAGACAAGATCATTTCGCGAACTTGGTGGCCCTATAAATCAGTTGGAGGCAACCAGGATGCAAAAAAGCAAATCCTCGACATCCTAGGCGACGATTGCGACTTCCTCACTCCGAAGCCGACTACACTCATAAAAAGAATTTTGGATATCGCTACCCATCCGCAATCAATCGTCTTGGATTCATTTGCGGGTTCGGGTGCAACTGGCCATGCCGTGTTGGAGGCAAATGTCCGCGACGGAGGAAATCGCCGGTTTATCCTCGTGGAAATGGAAGACTATGCCGACAAGGTGACTGCTGAACGAGTCCGCCGTGTCATCAAGGGCTACAAATTCAAGGGAACGCAAAAGACCGAACTGCTCCGCGAAAGCCTGAACTGGCGCGCGCTAACGAACGCAGCCGATCTTGTCCATCGCGTGGAAGGCATCGAAAATCTGGAGGGCCGCAGCTTCGACCGTGTCACCAAGCAGGTGAAGGACGGCGAGTTGATAGTTACAGGCGAAAAGGCAGTGACGGAACGCGCCGAAGGTCTCGGCGGAGAATTCACCTATTGCACGCTGGGCGATCCTGTTGAACTGGACAAGGTGCTCAGTGGCGAGTCGTTGCCGTCCTATGCTGCCATCGGTGCAGCCCTGTTCCACATGGCGACCAACCGCGCCATCGATCCGAAGACAGTGCGCCAAAAGGATTTCTATCTCGGCGAAACTGAAGGTCAGCATGTTTGGCTGATCTACAAGCCCGATCTCGACTGGCTGAAAACGCCGGACGCAGCGCTGACGCTGTCGCGGGCCAAGGCGTTCGCCGAAGCGAAACCCGGCAAACGGCATCTGGTCTTTGCTCCTGCCCGTTTCGTCAGCCAGAAGATGCTGGTCGAACAGAACATCCCGGTGGAGTTTATACCCCTGCCGTTCGCTCTTTACCGCATTGACCGGAGCTGACGGCGATGTTCCGGCAACTCGACTATCAGGATCGGGTGATCACGACGCTCGACGCCTACCTCGATGTTCTGAAGGACAAGAAGGTGCGTGCCGATAAGATCGCCGCGCTGGCAGCGGCCGATCCCGATCTCGGCAACCTTGTTCCAGATTTTGCACAAGAGGCTTGGGACGCGCTGAAAGCGAGCGGCAAGCTCCCGATTTCCCGCGCCGCCATCCCGTTCTCGCCACGAACAGACGGTTGCAAGCGGCCGGTGCCGAATATCGTGCTGAAGGTCCCCACCGGTGGCGGCAAGACCTGGCTTGCGGTTTCCGCCGTGTCGCGCGTCATGGGTCGGTATCTCGACCGCAACACAGGCTTCGTGCTGTGGATCGTGCCGAACGAGGCGATCTACACCCAGACCCTCAAGCATCTGAAGGACCGCCAGCACCCCTATCGGCAGGCGCTCGATCGCACTGCCGCCGGGCGCGTCCAGATCATGGAAAAGACTGATCGGCTCGATGCGCGCGACGTGGATACCAATCTCTGCGTCATGCTCCTGATGCTGCAATCGGCCAACCGCGAAACGCAGGATTCCCTGAAGATGTTTCGGGACCGGGGCGACGTCCACGGCTTCTTCCCACCAGAGGGCGAACAGCAGGCCCATCAAGCCGCGCTCGCCCAGACGCCCAACCTCGACGCCTATGTTGGTATGTTCCCGATGGTGAAGGATTCGCTCGGCAATGCCTTGCGGATCATCCGGCCAATGGTGGTGCTCGACGAGGGGCACCGCGCGATTTCCGATCTCGCGTTCCGGACACTCTACGGATTCAATCCCTGTTTCGTGCTTGAATTGACGGCAACGCCGTTGGATGTGCAGCCGCGCGGGGGCAATAATCCTCGTGAAGCGCGTTACGCCAACGTGCTTGTCGAGATTATGGGGCGCGACCTTGATCGCGAAGGCATGATAAAGATGCCGCTCAACCTCGATCCGCGACAGGGGACTGACTGGAAGGCAACCCTCAATGCCGCTCTCGCCCGACTCAAGAGCCTCGATGGTGACGCCCGGAAGCTGAAAGCCAATACCGGTCGTTATATCCGCCCGATCATGCTGATTCAGGTCGAGCGCACCGGAAGCGATCAACGCTCCAGCAAACACATCCACGCCGAGGACGTGAAGGACTGGCTTCTGACCGCCGGTTTCGACGCGGCCGAGATCGCCATCAAGACCGCCGAACAGAACGACCTGAACCAGCCTGAAAATCAGGACCTGCTGTCACCGACCAATCGCGTCCGGGCGATCATCACCAAGCAGGCGCTGCAGGAAGGCTGGGACTGCCCGTTCGCCTATGTGCTGTGCGCCCTTGCCGCCAGTTCCAACCTCAACGCGATGACGCAGTTGATCGGCCGCATCCTCCGGCAACCCGGCGCGCAGAAAACAGGCATCGGCGCGCTGGACGAATGCCATGTCATTACCCACCACGCGGACACCGCGACGGTGGTGGAAGCCATCAAGGACGGCCTCGAACAGGACGGCCTTGGCGATCTCGTCCTCCAAGTCTCTCAAGACGACCCGAAAAAGTCGGGCAAGGGATCACGGAAGATCAAACGCCGCCCGGCTTTTTCATCGCATCAGATTTATCTGCCCAAGGTTCTCGTCGTCGATGGCGCCGACGCCCGCGACCTCGACTACGAAACCGACATGCTGTCCGCCATCGACTGGCGCGGCTTCGATCCGAAGGACATTGCCGCGCGCATTCCAGAGAATGCGCAGGCGGCGGAAAGCCAGCTTCAGCGGATTCGTCTCGCAGACGATGGTGACGAATTATTCGTCGGCGAAACTGTCGCCGCGAATTCGGAGGTGCTGGCGTTCGACCCCGCTCATGCCGTCCGGATGATCTCCGACCTCGTGCCGAATCCGTTCGTCGGCCGTGAGATTGTCGGCCGTCTGCTAGTCACCCTGCGCAAGCGAGGTTTTGACGGCGCCAAACTCGGCACCGTCGCGAGCCTCATCGTCGAGGAACTCCGGAAGGGATTGGACAAGGAACAGACCGCACGGGCGGAAGCCATGTTCAAGGCCGATGTCACGGCGGGACGTATCCAGTTTCGGCTGCGCCTCGATGGCCGTAACTGGCAGATGCCGTTCGAAACTGAAACGACTCAACCGGATAACGCGCGCCAGCTTCTCAGCCGGACTGGCGGACCATTGCAACGAAGCCTGTTCTCCCCCGTCTATGAAGATGATTTCAACGGCGACGAGGGCGACGTCGCGATCTATCTCGACGGCGACGCCGCCCTGACCTGGTGGTATCGCAACGTGGCCCGGTCTCAATACGCAGTGCAGGGCTGGCGCAAGGCGAAAATCTATCCGGATTTTATCTTCGCAGTCAGTCGCAAGGACGGATCATCCCGGATCACCGTTCTCGAAACAAAGGGCGATCAACTGGACAACCTCGATACCGCCTACAAGCGCGAGGTGTTGGACTTTATGTCGAAGAACTTCAACTGGGACAGCACCGTCCCAGCCGGTACGCTCGAACTGGTCAAGAACACTGGCGAGACGGTCGATATGACGCTGATCCTGATGAGCGAATGGGAATCGAAGCTACCTACTTATCTGAAGCCTTAGAACCTTCGGCTCTATAGGATTTTGCAGCAAGAACTCCAGCAGTTTGATGCCACCGCACACCCGGCTCCAAGGCAATCAACCTGTTAGATTTCGCCTAGCATCCTCGCGACTGCCGTGGCGGCGTAAGGTTTGCCCGTTCCACTCACGAAACCCGCCTCAGCTAATTCAGCCGCAATAACCCGAAGCGATCGACGACCGCCTTTCGGTGATTTGCGACGGAGCTTTCGAGCCAGTGGGATCATCCTTCCGCCATGCGCAGCAGCATCGATCTCAGCGTAGGACTTTCGGCCTTCCACTTTCGCTCCGGTGGCGCGCTTTCGGTCCCGGGCAGCCTTCAACTTGCCGACCAGCCTCGCCTTCTCAAGCTGGGCAAACACGCCAGCGATTTGACGCATGGCAATTTTGAACGGGTCACTGGTTTCGGTAAGATCATCCCCGGAACTGGTCAAGACGCGAACGCCGCGCTCGATGAGGGCGATGATGCCCGCCTCCTGAATGATGAGTTGCCGGGCAAACCGGGAAGCGTCCTCGACGAGAACAGTTCTAACTCCGTTGCCCTCGATCCGATCTAACAGGGCTGAGAACCCTGGGCGACTCTCAATCGGGTCCGCGCCGCTCACATCTGCGTCGTAAAATTCCTCGACAACTTCCCATCGATCCCGTTTGGCAAACGCCTCGATAGCGGCTCGCTGGCGCTTGTCGCTGTCCTTGTCTGCACCGACGTTCGCTGCGCTGGATGTACGAAGATAGGCTATTGCCTTCTTAGATTGTTCTGTAAGCATAGTCGCTTGTGACAAATTCTTGTTTCAATTTCCTGAGAAATCGTAACACGAGTCATTTGCTTCTGTCCGGAAATTTCATCAGCCCCGCTAAGTGTTGCCGCTTTGTGACAGCGAGCCATTATAGTTAGACATTGCACGATAGAATTTGATATTACTTACACAGTAGTATACATATAATACTGTCTACGAATAATGAGGTGAATAGCATGCCGAGCGAAAATCAGACACTTCCAACGGAGGCCATTGTCAGCCTTATCGAGTCTATCCAGGAGGATCTCGATCGGTTGCGCGGGCTAGTACAACCCAGAGCTCTTGAGGTCGACGATCCCAAAGACCCGCGAAACAAACTGCCTGACGGAAAACTCACAGAGCGAGGCGTGGAAGTTTGTTATCGCCTGTTTGACGCGGGGTTGACCCGCTATGCCGTCAAGGAGGCCATGGGTATTTCGTATGGCGCAGCAACGCACCGGATGGACAGCTGGAAAAAATCCGGCGCACACAACCGACCGAGAATCGCAATTGATTGAAACGCAAATTTCGAAGGAGAATTTATTATGATTGACGTAACGAAGTTGAAGACTGCAACTGAAGCTCGAAACTTGATGGAAAATGCTAAAAAGCACGAGCGACTCGATCTCTATCGACAAGCATTTCGGAGGCTCGGAGAGATCGAAGGAAAAGACCACGAGGATCCGGTGGTCGTGTTGTTCTGGAGGGCCGTTGCCGCAGTGGAAGAACTTCTCCGTCATAAGCATGGGCGAGCTGTCAGGGCGGCCTACACACGACGCAAGGCAGCCAAGGTCGGAGAAATTGCTTGCCTCACAGATTGGGCAGTGAACCCCCACGAGACCGAGGGCTTCAGGATGCTTGTAGAGGGTGGGCTCGCTGACCTCACGGGCGAGTACATTGTGGCTCACTACCCGCACCGCTTCCCTCCAGAAGCAGTTGCGGCAGCCACGGCTAGACTCGCCCATCACGGAGTACCCACCCAGACGGCAGCCTCGTAGTCAGGCCGGAGCGGGCAAATCTGAAAGAGCGCTTTTTTTATCGCATATAGCCCCCCGTTTGGCTGGCCCGCCTGGCACGCGAAAAAACAAAAGGCGCTTTTTCGTCTCCCTCATGCGCGCTTGAAATTGCGGATAGAAGCCCCAAATGAGTTAGAACATATCAAGAACCATAATGGAGAACATGTATGATCACTCGCTAGAGCTTGCCTTATAAATCAGTTACTTATTGGATTTTTCGTAAGGATTGGGGGGCCCGCTTGGATAGCGCGCCCATCAAGGCACGGGATGTCCACACACTAACTGGCGCTTGGTATCTCGCGCGTCAGCAGGGCGCTGAGCTAGATCGCTTCATCACGATACGCCCACACAATATCGACGATCACACTCCCGATCAGCGGCAACGCATCCTAGCCAGTTACCTCAATAAGCTGGGTCAGTTCGCACGTGATAACGGGTTCGAGTTCACCCACATCTGGTCACGGGAATCGGACCGGGTGACGGGGTGTCGTGAGCATCTGCACGTGCTGATGCATGTCCCAAACCATCTGCTCAAAACATTCGACACGGTGGTGGAAGGCTGGGTTCGATACCCCGAAGAGATCAAGGTCTGCCACGCCACCTATCAGACGCGCTTCACTCGCTCCCACAAGCAGCGAAACGCCGTCGGCTATCTTACAAAAAACTCTCCGCAGGCCGCGCATAACAGCAATCGGGAGTACCGTCTCGGCGGTCCGATCTTGGGAAAGCGAGCTGGATGCTCCAGGAACATTGATCAGCGTGCGCAAGCGCGATCGGACGCGAGGGCAGCGGCGCGTCGTGAACTGCGCTTGCCAGCGGCCGGAGCAGCAGCGGGCGAACGAGCCCCTCGCTCGAATAAATCAGTTCCAACTTTCCCTCTCCTTAAAAGAGGGATTTTGATTTATACGCACAAAATGGAAGAAACCGCTGCGGCTGTGGGCAAAACCATGCGCTCGGAAATTCAGAATAAATCCGAATATTCGCCATTTTTGCTAAAGCCATCGCCGACCCGGGGAATCGCAGCCCCGCGGCGGCCCTACGAGGCTCCTGGGCTCGATCTCTCGTCGAGCATGCGGGAAGTTGAGTTGTCACAAAAACCTATCCCTCCGCCTTTCTAACGAATTGGAGGCGCACTGGTCAGGAGGGCCAGGCCGGTGGGGCTTTTACCCTGCTGATCGCGTCGGCTTTCGTTTGCAACCAATGGTGACGGTATCCATCGGCTTCCGACCTTTCAGCATGCCCCATGATGGCGTCCGCAAGGCTGTCAGGCACTTGAAGCGAACCGAGTTCAGTCTTGAACCAGTGTCGAAACGCATGGTTCGGATCTTTTCGGGGATCTTGGTACCCCGGCTGCTGTCGCACCCAGGCAGCCAGTCGATTGGCAACGCTCTTGGATGCGTGCTTCTTGGCCGGGTCGCCAGAGGTTCGGTTATAGATCAGTGGTCCTTGTCCTCGGTGCGCTACGAAGTCCAGAAATCCCTCCTTGATAATCGCGGGATGGACCGGGGTCTCTCGCTCACTCTGATGGTTCTTCAACCGCCCCCCATCGGGCGCGGGTGTGATGGTCATCACGTGCACCGATCCAACGGTTTTGATCCCACACCCCCAGAGTTGGGCCACCTCTCCGACGCGCGAACCGCTCAACGCGACAAGCCATGGCAGCCACCGCTGATTGGGATGTTTGGCTTCCCTTGCCAGCATGAGCAGTTTGGCCACTTCGTCGGTGGTGTAGGGCAGACGACGCTGTCCCGCGCGCGCACGGGTAAACACGCTGACTGCCTCTGCGACGTTCTCCCGCAGTCGGCCATTGTCCTTCTCGTAGTTCAACAGCCGCTTCACGCAGGCCAGATATCCGTCGTTGATCGTTTTGGCCGCCATGCCCTTCTGAACGAGGTGATCTTTCCAACTGACAATGTCCTGTTGCGTCAGTCTTTCAACCTCCTCATGGGCGACAAAGGATCGAAGCGAGTTCAAGTGGCCTTGCCAAGTTGATACGGTGCTCGGAGCCGGTTGCGCCTCTCGCTTCCAATCCTCGAAGGCCTGCGTCATCGTTCGCGCGGCTCGAAACGTCGGGTATTTCTCGAGGCGCGTATCAACGCCGTAATTGCCATCGGCATTGTCCTTCAGCCTGCGTGGCCCGGTGTCAGCAGCCTTCGCAATTGCAGCCAACAGGCGGCTCCGCGTGGCGTAGTCGACTCGGAGGCCGTTCTGGGTCAGCACCCAGTTGCACAATAAACCAAATCTATTCTCCAGGCCCTTTTCCCGATCCGGCAAAACCGGAAGGGAGTTGACGCCCGCGGTCAAATCCTCGCCGAATTGGCGGGCGGCGAACTCGCGCTCGTCGGGTATTTGTCGCGGGACGATGGCTGGAACATTGATCAAGCGACCTTCCTCAACAGCCCGGTTTAATGCCTTGTGCGCGATCCAATCGGCTCTTTCACCGGGCTCCTGCTCGAAGGACTCGACGTAGAGTTCGTGTACCAGACGCGCCAATCCAAGAATCTGAATGTGGGTCAGCCGCTTCGGCTCGAATCTCGCCGCAGCCCATACTTTGGAAAGTTCGGTGAGGGCGACGTTCTTCCGGATTTCAGCAACGGCGTCGTTCCTCGTGCGCAAGGAGAACTTCACTTCTCCTCCGATACGAACATTCGCTTGGAACCCCGGACTGCCCATGCACCGCTCGAACACAAGCAGCATTCGGTCGGTGTCCAACCTGCCTAAAATGTCTGAGGGGGTCCGCGTTCTGAAATTCCAGAAGGAGGAGTCCGAGTCTTTGTAGAGATACGCCATGCGATAGGTCACGGTCATTGTGTCCCGGCTTTGTGTACCGGTCAGCGGACCAATTACCCTACGCAATCAGGATTTCAACCACTTGCGTGGTGATGGTGCCCAGGAAAGGACTCGAACCTTCACGGCCGTTAAGCCACTGGCACCTGAAGCCAGCGCGTCTACCAATTCCGCCACCTGGGCATTGGGTGCGGTTACTAAGGACAGGGCGTGCGCTTGTCAAATTGACCGAGCATCCTGATTCCGGAGTTTCTACGATTTTTTTGCAGCAACGGTGGCGCCGGAATGGCCTATACAGCGCAAGGATGATGGCGTATCGCGGAAACAGGCGGCGCCGCCGTCCCGTTTTGTCCATTTGTGCAGGAACCACCCATGTCAGCCCGCATCGATACGCTTGTCACGGTCTTCGGAGGTTCGGGTTTTCTGGGCCGACACGTGGTCCGGGCGCTCGCCAAGCGGGACTATCGCATCAGGGTCGGGGTCCGGCGGCCTGAATTGGCCGGTCACCTGCAGCCGCTGGGCCGGGTCGGCCAAATTCACGCCGTGCAGGCCAATCTGCGTTACCCGGCCTCGGTGCAGGCCGCGGCGCGCGGCGCAAGCGTGATTGTCAACCTAGTTGGCATCCTGTCCGAGAGCGGCGCGCAGAGCTTCGACGCGGTTCAGGCCAAGGGCGCGGAGACTGTCGCACGCGCCGCGAGCGAGATCGGTGCGCGCGTGGTGCATGTGTCGGCGCTCGGCGCGGATGCGAATTCCGCCTCGCGCTATGCGCGCGCCAAGGCCGCGGGCGAAGCCGCAGTCCTTGCGGCTGCGCCGTCCGCAACGATCATGCGGCCCTCCGTGGTGTTCGGCCCCGAAGATCAGTTCACCAACCGTTTCGCGGCCCTCGCCCGCATTTCGCCGGTGCTGCCGCTGATCGGCGGCGGACTGACGAAATTGCAGCCGGTCTATGTCGGTGACGTCGCCAATGCCGTCGCCGATGCGGTCGAAGGCAAGACCAGGCCGGGCGCGACCTACGAACTCGGCGGCCCCGAAGTGATGACGATGCGCGAGATCATCGAGGACATTGTGAAGATCACGTACCGGGACACCATGCTGGTGTCGCTGCCGTTCGCGCTCGCGAAGTTTCAGGCGTACTTCCTGCAGTTCGCGCCGGGCGACATGAAGCTGACGCCGGATCAGGTTGAGCTGCTGCGCAGCGACAACGTGGTGTCGGAAGCAGCGAAGGCGGCGGGGCTGACGCTCGAGGGCCTGGGCGTGACACCGGACTCGCTCGAGGCCGTCGTGCCGTCCTATCTCTGGCGCTACCGCAAGACCGGACAGTTTGCGCATAAGGACGCGTGAGACGTTTTCGTCATCCCGGCAAGCGAAGCGCATGCCGGAACCGATAAACGTCGCACTCCCCGTTCTGGAAAGCCTGCCGGAAGATTCTCTCTGCAACGAGCGTTGGCAGGGGTGATGGGTCCCGGCCTGCGCCGGGACGACGCCTGTTGTTACTTCCCGAGCGCCAGCGCGATCAGGCCGAGCGAGCCGACGATGACGCGCCACCATGCGAACAACGCGAAGCCGTGGCGGGTGACGTAACCTAGGAACGTCTTCACCACGATGATCGCGGTGATGAACGACACCACGAAACCGACTGCGATGATCAACCCGTGATCCATCGTCATGTCAGCGCGGTTCTTGTAAAAATCATAGACGAATGCACCGACCATGGTCGGGATCGCGAGAAAGAACGAGAACTCCGCGGCCGCACGCTTGTCCGCGCCGAACAGCATCGCCGCGACGATCGACGCGCCCGAGCGCGACACACCGGGAATCATCGCCGCGCACTGGGCGACGCCGATGCCGAGATACATCGGCAGCGAGAACGCCATCGCGTCGTGATAGCGCGGTTTGAAATCCTGCTGATCGACCCACAGGAGCACAGCGCCACCGGCGATCAGCGTGAAGCAGACCACCCAGGGATTGAACAGCACGCTCTTGATGAAACTTCCGAAAATCAGCCCGAGAACCACCGCGGGAAAAAACGCCAGCAACACGCCGATCACGAACCGCCGCGCCGCAGGATCGGAAAACATGCCGAGCGCAACGCGCCACAGCCTGCCGAAATAGATCACCAGGATGGCGAGGATCGCGCCGAGCTGGATCATCACCGCGAAGGTCTTCCAGAAATTATCCCGATCCAGATCCATGAATCGTTCCACAAGCAGCAAATGTCCTGTGGACGAGACGGGAAGGAATTCGGTCACGCCCTCGACGATACCGAGAACGAGGGCCTTCAAAAGATCAGCTAACATCTGGGGATAATCCGAACTGATGGAGGGTTCCTCAACCCGCGTTCTTGTCGCCCATTCGTCGTGTTGCCGCAACGGCAAATCCGTGAAATTGAGGATTGGCAAATGGCCTTTTGCCTGCTTATCAGGCTTCGGCACCGAGGACTCACTGTCCGAAGTTCGTAATCCGTTTCCGCGGCCACTGACGCGTTAACCTCCCTTCGAGACCCTTTGTTAAACCTAACCGGACTATCAAAAGCTTCATGTTCACGCTGTTCCATCATCCGTTTTGTCCGCGGTCCCGTTTCGTGCGCCTTGCTCTCGGCGAACACGGGCTCGACACGCGGCTTGTGGAGGAACTGGTCTGGGATCGCCGCGAAGCTTTTCTCGCCCTCAATCCGGCAGGCGACACACCGGTTCTGATTGCCGAAGGCACGCCCGCGATGCCGGGGCCGGGCCTGGTTGCCGAATTTCTCGACGAGATTCATGGGGCCCCGCTGGGCGATCACCGTTTGCTACCGCGAGCCATGAACGACCGCATTGAGGTGCGGCGTCTGATGTCATGGTTCAACGACAAGTTTTTCGAGGAAGCCAGCGGGCCGCTGGTGACGGAGCGCGTCTACAAGCGGTTCATGAAGCCTGAGCACGGCGGCGGCGCGCCGTCCACCGATGTTCTGCGCGCGGCAAAGGCAAATGTGCGTTATCATCTGGCCTATATCGGCTGGCTGGCGCGGACGCGGAATTTTCTCGCCGGCGATCAACTGACTTTTGCCGACCTTGCCGCCGCCGCGCATTTGTCGGCAATCGACTATCTGGGCGATGTGCCATGGAACGAGGACGACGCAGCCAAGGCGTGGTACGTGCGGATCAAGTCCCGCCCGTCGTTCCGCCCGTTGCTGAACGAGTGGATGGCGGGGGTCCCGGCCTCGGCGCACTACATCGATCTCGACTTCTGACACCCGCACACACGACAGACTCCGCCGCAATCAAGGCCGCGCTGGCTGAAGAAGCCCGCTCCATCGGCTTCGGCACCATCGGCATCACCGATCCTGACGCCATCGCAGGTGCGCGCGAGCGGTTGCAGTTCTTTCTCGATGCCGGATCTCACGGCGACATGGACTGGCTCGCGAATGAGCCCGCGCGCCGCGCCAGCCCCAAGGTGCTGTGGAGCGATGTGCGCTCGGTCATCATGCTGGGGATGAATTACGGACCAGATGAAAATCCGCTGGCGCTGCTTGAGCAGAAAACCCGCGGCAACATTTCGGTCTATGCACGCGGCGACGACTATCACGACCTGATCAAGAAGCGCCTCAAGACGCTGGCGCGCTGGCTGATCGCTCATGCCGGCGGCGACGTGAAGGTGTTCGTCGACACCGCCGCGGTGATGGAAAAGCCGCTGGCGCAGGCCGCCGGCCTCGGCTGGCAGGGCAAGCACACCAACCTCGTGTCGCGCGAATACGGCTCGTGGCTGTTTCTCGGCGCCATCTTCACCACGCTCGATCTGCCGCGTGACACCGCTGACATCGATCACTGCGGATCGTGCCAGGCATGTCTCGACATCTGCCCGACCAACGCGTTTCCCGCGCCGTATCGCCTCGATGCGCGCAAATGCATTTCGTATCTCACCATCGAGCACAAGGGCGCGATCCCGCGCGAGCACCGCGAGGCGATCGGCAACCGCATCTATGGCTGCGACGATTGTCTGAGTGTGTGCCCATGGAACAAGTTCGCGCAGGAAGGCCATGAGGCAAAACTCGCAGCGCGCGATGCGCTGCGCGCGCCAGCGCTCGCCGAACTGGCGAAACTTGACGACCCCGCGTTCCGTGCACTGTTTGCCAAATCACCCGTGAAGCGAATTGGCCGAGACCGCTTCATTCGCAATGTACTCACTGCCATCGGCAACAGCGGCGATGCGACGCTAGAGACCGAAGCCCGCCGTCTGCTTGATGACGAGAGTCCGCTGGTGCGCGGCGCGGCGGTGTGGGCGCTGTCGCGCCTGCTGCCGCGCGAGGAGTTTTCCGAACTCGCCGCGCGGTCACATGATGCCGATGAGAATGTGCGGAGCGAATGGACAGCGGGGCTGGCCTGACGGCGCGCCTAACCGTTCGATAGCTCACTGACCGCGCTTAGCATGCGCGCGATGTCCTGAGGACGGGACAGCCGATGATCGCCGTCCTGAACCAGTGTGAGCACCACGTCATCGCTGGGCAGGCAATGCGTCAGCGCGAAAGCGTGCCGCCACGGCACGTCCGGGTCCTGCGCTCCTTGCAGAATACGAACCGGGCATCCGACATCGATGGTGCCCCCCAGCAGCAGATGATTGCGGCCCTCTTCGATCAGATTGCGGGTGATCGGATACGGCTCGCCGTAGTCGGAGGGCCGGTGCCACACGCCCTTGGTCATGATCTCGTCGCGGATTTCCTGGGAGAAACCTTTCCACATCAGATCTTCAGTGAAGTCCGGCGCCGGCGCGATCAGCACCAGCCCCGCGAGCGTCGCGCGTGAAGCCGTTCCCCGGCGCTTGGCCAGCGCGCGCGCCAGCAGCAGCGCCATCCAGCCGCCCATGGACGAGCCGACCACGATCTGCGGGCCCTCGCAAAAGGCGTCAAACACTTTGAGGCTCTCTTCGTGCCATCGCCCGATGGTACCCTCCGCAAAGGTGCTGCCGGATTCGCCGTGCCCGGAATAGTCGAACCGCACGCAGGCGCGGCCGTACTCGGCAGCCCATTCATCGAGCGCCTGCGCCTTGGTTCCCTTCATGTCGGAGTTGAAGCCGCCGAGCCAGAACACCCCCGGCAGCGCGCCAGCGCGCCGGCGGACCGCGATGCGCCGCATCGCGCCGGCATCGCCCACGTCGATGAAGCTGAGCTCCGGCACGGCGGAACCGTTGGATGTCTGCGTCATGAAATATTGCCCCGTCGGGCCTGTTATGGAGGCCCACAGCGCAGTCCGTCAACGCGCAGGTGTCTGAGCGCGCTTGCGAACCGGACGCCATACCTCTATGTGAAGCGGGCTGCGGAGAGCGCCGGGCCGGATATTTGTCAGGCATTTTACGGTTTTATGGCTTATCCCGATGTCCTGCGGCAGCGCCCGGAAAATGCGCCCCGCGGCGTTGTCGTGCTTGCCCGGCAGGCCCTAATCCTTCAAACTGATTGCCTCGTTCACAACACTGGAGATTTACCCATTCGCCGTCCCAACAGAGCCCCGCCCGTTGCCGCAAAAGACGGGCCGCGCACCAACGATGAAATCCGCAATCTCACCATTCAGCTGATCGACCAGACGGGCGTCAACCACGGTACCGTCGAGACGGCGGTCGCGGTGAAGATGGCGATGGAAGCGGGCATGGATCTCGTCGAGATTTCGCCGAACAACAATCCCCCAGTCTGCAAGATCATGGACTACGGGAAGTACAAGTATTCCGCGCAGAAGAAAGCCGCCGAAGCCCGCAAGAAGCAGAAGGTCGTCGAGATCAAGGAGATCAAGCTCCGCCCGATGATCGACGACCACGACTACGACGTGAAGATGCGTGCGATGCTGCGGTTCTTCGAGGAAGGCGACAAGGTCAAGATCACGCTGCGTTATCGCGGCCGTGAAATGGCGCATCAGGAAATCGGCACCAAGCTGCTGGACAAGGTGAAGGCCGCCGTCGCTGACGTCGCGAAGGTCGAACAGGACGCCCGCTTCGAAGGACGTCAGGTCGTCATGGTGCTGGCGCCGCGCTGAGGTCAATTGCGGGGCAACGACAAGCTGGATTGCTTCGTCGCTCACGCCCCTCGCAATGACGGACGAGACAAACAAAAAAGCGCCGCTCGCCGCGGCGCTTTTTCGTTTCAGCGAATGCCGCTGAGGAATTACGAAGCCCGCGTGGCTTCCCAGCGGCCCGAGCACGTCATGCTGGAGGATTTGCCGCTCCACTGCCCCGAGCCGGAATTGGCCGAGAGCTTGCCGCTGCCGCTGGCCTTCTGATCACCGCGCGCAATGGTGACATTGACCGCGCCGGCATCGCCGACATGGCCGGAAATATCGAAGTCAGCGCTGCCCGAATAACTGACGCGGCCACCCTCGACCTTCACGGGATAGCTGTAGGCCGGATCGCAATTGCCCGACTGGGTGATGATGGTGACCTTCCACGATCCATCGAACGAGGAACCGGCCTTGGCCGAGGTCGCCAGCACGACAGCTGCCGTCAGGGCTGCGGCGGCAAAGGCCGCAAGGGCGAACAGCCGGGCGGCTGGGGTCGAGGACAAAGCAATCGTCTTGGCGCGCGCGGCCATCTGTATCCCTCACATGTGGTGGGTGCTGGACAAGATATAGGCAGATTGCGGCAGGACTTCTAGCGCAGCGCAGCAATGATGCCATTAGTTTTGAAAATATCCAATCATTCCAATAATATGTTACCGATGTGCTTCCCGCCCTCAAAGCGGGCTAAGGCGACAGGAACGATCAATCTTCCGGCACGACTTGGGTGAGGTGATATTTGTCAGCAATCATTTCTTCCAGCGCTTTCGTCAAAACGTATTTTGCGATGTCATTTTCCGACGCGCCTAGAACTGACTTCCGCCTTAAAGTTTTCAAATATCCATAAACATTCTTGGACACTGCTAACCGCAGCGTGATCGTCTCCTCTTTGACGGGCGCTCCAGCCATGCCTTAACTCAAAATTACGCATTTTAATGTCAATTATTGACATTAAAGCGCTTGAGCTAGCGAGTCGACTCAGTCAGGTTGGAGATGTAAAGAAAAAGGCCCCCTCGAAGAGGGAGCCTTTTGGATCACGGTAGGGACGACGGGACTCGAACCCGTACGCTTCTGAGGGCCCCGGTTTTAAAGACCGTTGTGTCTACCAATTCCACCACGTCCCCAAACAAAACGCTCCGCCTTGCGGCGGGGCGTTTTTGTTTGTGCAGGTGACCGCGAACACCAGACATTAACCACGCTAAGCCGACTCTATCCGGCCCGTCAAGAATTAGGGTCGAAAGCTGAATCAAATACTAAATATGGTGGAAAATGCGGATTTCTGGCGGAGCAAGTCATCCCCTCTGCTCCGCAACGCGGGAAGTACCAGTGAGTCCTCGTAGATTCGGAAGGCGAAATCTCGCCGCCCTATGGGCTAGTTCACAGGCAGATGCCCGTCATCGAGATTTGCACTGGCCGAGCGCATGCGATGGCCCCGAATGATCCAGTCTCGCCAGACTCGTAAATTCGGCCGTTAATCGTTGCCAATTCCACGATCCTCTGCCATAAGCCCAACCTTCGTCGCCCGGCTGATTAAGGGCTGCCGTGGCGACGCCAATGCCGACTTTCTCCACACGGGATTAAGTTAAGCATTTTCAACGCTCTAACGAGCATTTCAGCCGCCAGATCGCCTTTCGGGGCGGTTTTTTGTTGCGGCAACAGGAGAGCCAAATGCCCAAGCTGAAGACCAAGTCGGGCGCCAAAAAGCGCTTCAAAGTAACCGGGACCGGAAAAGTGGTGTCCGCCCATGCAGGCAAGCGCCACGGCATGATCAAGCGGACCAAGAAGCAGATTCGCCAGCTCCGCGGCACGCGGATTCTGTTCAAGACCGACGGCGACAACGTCAAGAAGTACTTCTTGCCGAACGCCTAAAGCGGTTCACCGGGCCGCATTTGCGCGGCCACCTGTTTCACTTTTCCAGTTGAAGGACATGCATCATGTCTCGCGTTAAACGCGGCGTCACAGCTCACGCCAAGCACAAGAAAGTCTACAAGGCCGCCAAGGGTTTTTCCGGCCGCCGCAAGAACACCATCCGCGCCGCCAAGGCCGCCGTGGACAAGGCAGGCCAGTACGCCTTCCGCGCCCGCAAGCTAAAGAAGCGCACCTTCCGCGCGCTCTGGATCCAGCGCCTCAACGCGGCCGTGCGCCCGTTCGGCATGACCTACAGCGTGTTTATCAACGGCCTCGCCAAGTCGGGCGTCGTTGTGGACCGCAAGGTGCTGTCGGATCTTGCGATCCACGAACCGGCGGCGTTCCAGGCGATTGCTGAAAAGGCCAAAGCCGCTCTCGCGGCGTAAGCTTTGCCCCTCTTGCACGAGGCCGACACGACCGGGGCGTGACACGCCCCGCTCCGTTCGGCTGGGCTGATTGATCCCCGCCGGACGGTTTAGATGAAACCGTTCCGATGGGGCTTTCTGCAATGTCCGACCTTGCCAAACTCGAAACCGAAATCCTGAGCGCAATCGCAGCCGCTTCCGATGAGGCTGCGCTGGAGGCCGTGCGCGTCGGCGCGCTCGGCAAGAAGGGTTCGATCTCCGCCCTGCTTGCGACACTCGGCAAGATGTCGCCGGACGAGCGCAAGACCGAAGGCGCGAAGATCAATCTCGCCAAGGACAAGGTGACCGAGGCGCTGACCGCGCGCCGCGACATTCTCAAGAACGCCGCGCTCGACGCACGGCTGGCATCGGAAACCATCGACGTCACGCTGCCCACGCGGGAGACGCCCGCCGAGCAGGGCCGCATTCATCCGCTCTCCCAGGTGATGGACGAACTCACCGCGATCTTCGCCGACATGGGTTTCTCGATCGCCGAAGGTCCGGACATCGAGACCGACGACTACAACTTCACCAAGCTGAATTTCCCCGAAGGCCACCCGGCGCGGGAAATGCACGACACGTTTTTCTTCAACCGCAAGGAAGACGGTTCGCGCCCGCTGCTGCGCACGCATACTTCGCCGGTGCAGGTCCGTACCATGCTGACCCAGAAGCCGCCGATCCGCGTAATCTGCCCGGGCCGCACCTATCGCATCGACAGTGACGCGACCCACACGCCGCAATTCCATCAGGTCGAAGGCCTTGTGATCGACAAGGGTTCGCATCTCGGTCACCTGAAATGGATTCTCGCGGAATTCTGCAAGGCGTTCTTCGAGGTCGACAACGTCAACATGAAGTTCCGTCCGTCGTTTTTCCCGTTCACCGAGCCATCGCTGGAAGTCGATATCCAGTGCCGCCGCGACAAGGGCGAAATCCGCTTCGGCGAGGGCGAGGACTGGCTGGAGATTCTGGGCTGCGGCATGGTGCATCCGAACGTGCTGCGCGCCTGCGGCATCGATCCCGACGTCTATCAGGGCTTCGCCTGGGGCATGGGCATCGATCGCATCGCGATGCTCAAGTACGGCATCAACGATCTGCGCCAGATGTTCGAGAGCGATACGCGCTGGATCAATCATTACGGCTTCAAGCCGCTTGAAGTGCCGACTCTCGCCGGAGGACTGTCGTCGTGAAATTCACCCTCTCCTGGCTGAAAGAGCATCTGGACACAGACGAGCCGCTCGAGAAGATCGCCGACAAACTCACCATGATCGGGCTTGAGGTCGAGCATATCGACGACAAGGCGAAGGCGCTGGCGCCGTTTGTCATCGCCAAGGTGATCTCCGCCGAGCAGCATCCGAATGCCGACCGTCTGCGCGTCTGCATGGTCGATTACGGCCAGGTCGCAAACGGCGACAAGCCGCTGCAGGTGGTCTGCGGCGCGCCGAATGCGCGCGCGGGCCTGATCAGCGTGTTCTCGCCGCCCGGCACCTACATCCCCGGCAAGAACATCACGCTCTCTGTCGGCAACATTCGCGGCGTGGAAAGCCACGGCATGCTGTGCTCGGCCGCCGAGCTTGAACTCTCCGAGGATCACGACGGCATTATCGAGCTTCCAGAGGACGCGCCGGTCGGCAAGCCTTACGCGGAGTGGGCGGGCCTCGGCGATCCGGTGATCGAGATCAATCTGACGCCGAACCGTCAGGACTGCACCGGCGTGCACGGCATCGCGCGCGATCTCGCAGCCGCCGACATGGGCAAGTTCAAGGACACCGCCCCGAAGCAGATCAAGGGTGAATTCCCCTGCCCGGTGCAGGTGAAAATCGAGGACGAGAAGCTGTGTCCGGGATTTGCGCTGCGGCTGGTGCGCGGCGTCAAGAACGGCCCCTCGCCTGAGTGGCTGCAGAAGAGACTCACGTCGATCGGGCTTCGCCCGATCAATGCGCTGGTCGACATCACCAACTTCATGACCTTCGATCGCGCGCGGCCACTGCATGTGTTCGACGCGAAGAAGGTCAAAGGCAATCTCACCGTGCGCCGTGCGACTCCCGCAGAGATGTGGGAAAGTATTGCCCCGGTCGATCCGAATCTTCGGTTGATTTCTGCTGACCCGCCCACGATCCGAGTACCTGGTCATACTTACCGAAAAGTGGGTGAACACGCGGTTGAGTTCATCGATGCGCTCGACGGCAAGACCTACACCCTCGACGACACGATGTGCGTGATCGCCGATGAGCACGGTGTCGAGTCTCTGGCCGGCATCATGGGCGGCGAAGCTTCCGGCTGCGACGCGAATACGACCGACGTGCTGATCGAATCGGCGCTGTGGAACGAGATCAATATCGCCCAGACCGGCCGCAAGCTCGGCATCAACTCCGACGCGCGTTATCGCTTTGAGCGCGGCGTGGATCCGGCCTTCATGGTGCCGGGCCTCGAGATGGCGACCAAGCTGGTCATGGACCTGTGCGGCGGGTCACCGTCGGAGATCGTGGTCGCCGGACAGTCTCATGGCGATGACCGGATTATCGAGTTTCCGCTGTCCGAGGTGAAGCGTCTGGCCGGCATCGAGGTGCCGTTCCCGGAGATGAAACTGATTCTGGGCCATCTCGGATTCATGGTCGCTGGCACCGGTCCCGTGGTGAAGGTCGCGGTGCCGTCGTGGCGCAGCGACGTGCACGGCAAGGCCGACATCGTCGAAGAGATTGTCCGCATCGTCGGCGTCGACAGCGTGCCGCTGACGCCGTTCGAGCGCGGCGATGCGCCACGCAAGCCGGTGCTGACCCAGCTTCAGCTCCGCACCCGCCGCGCCAAGCGCGCAGTGGCGGCGCGCGGCATGCTTGAGGCCGTGACATGGTCGTTCGTCTCCAGGCCGCAGGCCGAACTGTTCGGCGGCGGTCAGCCCGAACTCACGCTGGCAAACCCGATTGCATCGGATCTCTCCGACATGCGCCCTTCGCTGATCGCAGGACTCGTCGCAGCCGCGCAGGCGAACGCCGACCGCGGCTTTCCCGATGTGGCGCTGTTCGAGGTCGGCCAGATCTTCAAGGGCGACAAGCCCGAAGATCAGTTCATGGCGGCAAGCGGTGTGCGCCGTGCGATGGCCTCGTCAAAGGGCATCGGCCGGTTCTGGTCCGGCTCGGCCACCGTCGATGCGCTGGACGCCAAGGCCGATGCGCTCGCGGTCCTCGCTGCCGCAGGCGCACCGATGCAGGGACTTCAGATCGTCTCCGCAAAGGAATCGAAGAATTTTCCGGCATGGCTGCATCCCGGCCGCTCCGGTGCGATCCAGATCGGGCCGCAGAACGTTCTTGGCTATTTCGGCGAGCTGCATCCGCGCGCGCTGGAAGCCCTGAAGGCTGACGGCCCGCTGGTGGCATTCGAAGTTATCCTCGAGCGGATTCCCGACGCCAAGGCGAAGCCGACCCGCGCCAAGCCGCTGCTGGAGCTGTCACCGTTCCAGCCGGTGTCACGCGACTTCGCGTTCATTGTCGATCGCAGCGTCAACGCCGGCGACATCGTGCGCACGGCGCAGGCCGTCGACAAGAAGCTGATTACCGGCGTCACTGTGTTCGACGTCTATGAAGGCAAGGGCATCGATGACGACAAGAAGTCCATCGCCATCGCCGTGACGTTGCAGCCGCGCGAGAAGACCCTGACCGATCAGGAGATCGACGCGGTCGCGGCGAAGATCGTTGCCGATGTGACCAAGAAGACCGGCGGCACGCTGCGGGGGTAAATCTCTCCTTCACCTCTCCCGTGGGGAGAGGGAGCCGGCTCTCGCTTGATGCGACATCAAAGCGACGATTCCGATCAAGTGAATACAGCGATCAATTGCGCGGCCAGTTCAGGCCGCGCCCTCCGGGCCCAGATGGCTCTGCCGTGGCACGCGACTGCGTGCGCTTCGGCTTCCTGGCGGACTTCTCGGCGACCGGCGCATCTTTCAGCGCACCGATCTTGCGCAGGGCCGCATCCGCAGCACGCTCGCCGGATTCCCACGCACCGCCGACAGTACCCCACTGGGTTTCGTGCGCGGCTTCGCCTGCGAAAAACAGGCTGCCCAATGGCTCCATCAGAACCTTGCGCGCCGGCTGACCGCCGGGCGCCGCCGCCGACATCGCCCCATAGATGTACGGCATGTCGTTCCAGCGCGTCGCCGTGGTGCGCTTGGCGATGTTCTTCACATCGGCGCCGAACAGTTTGGTCAGCCAGTCGGAGGCGAACGCCACCATCGCCGCCTCGCCCCGCGCCGACAATTCTGTACCGAACGATCCCGCAACATCGACCTGACACAGCGATGAGCCGCCGAGATTGGCGAGCAGGAAGCCGGTTGAGCGGTCCGCACTTTGCTCGATCACAATGTCATCGCGCGACAGCCCGAGCGGATTGCCCGGCAGCTCCAGCGCGATGTGATCGTAACTGCCGAGCATGAGCTTCGATGCCGCATCCTGCTGGCGCTTCGGCAATTCAGGCGCGAATTTGATCTTCCCGGACAGCAACGCATTGGTCGATGCGGTCATGATGACGGCTTTTGCGGTGATCGTACCCGCCGATGTCTCGACCTGCGCATCACGCCCGCTCCAGGCGACGCGCGTTACTGGCGTCGACAACACGACAGGAAGACCATCACCAAGCTTCGCGATCAGCGTGCCCAATCCCTGACGGCAGGCCGATGGTCCGTCGCGCTGCGCCATCGCGACAAGATCGAGCGCGGAGAGATCCTTCAGATCCTTGCCTGTCGGCTGCGTGCCGAGGACAAAGTCTGTCGTTGCCGCCCACACACCGAGATCCTTCGGCAATCCGGCGGCAGCCGGCATATCGGCTTTTCCGCGCACGGCATCGCCCATCGCGCGATTGGCGCGCACCAGCGTGGCGAGAAAATCCTCGGCTTCGCCGGCGCGCGCGTTGCGGCGGCCGATCCGGATACGCTGGCCGCGCGGCGCGGGAAGCATGTCCATGCCGACACCGCGCGCCAGCTTCGCAACCGGGCTGGTCTCGGCGTTGTAAAGCCAGCGCGCGCCCCGATCGAACGGCACATCGAACGAGGCCGCATCGGTGACACAGCGCCCGCCAATGTTGGGGGCGGCTTCGATCACGACGACCTTGCGGCCGGCTGCGGAGATCCGGCGCGCCGCGGCAATACCGGCCGCGCCGGCTCCTATCACGACAATGTCAGCATCCCGCGGCAAGGGCGCGGCCACTGCACGCGCCGCAAGCGGCGACAGCGCCATCGCTGCTGAGCCGGCCAGAAGATTGCGCCGGGTAATTGTCATGTCATGGTTTCCAGAATTCGACCAAAAACGGGGGTGTGGGGCGAAATTGCCGTATCATAAGGCTTCCGGCAACGGTCATAGTGAATGTTTGATGAGCAGCACCCTTGACGCATGAACTAAATTGAAATTGGTTTCGACAAAACTAGGCCAACAAGAAAGCGGCCGGAATGCGCCGCTCGGGGGGAAGAACACCATGGGCTTCGTGCTCGATACCGTCGGCAAGATCATTGCCGGGTACCTCCAGAAAGAGGTTCCGGGATATGAACCCTTCACGCCCAGCGATCCGGAGCGGCTGCGCGGCCTGATCGAAGCCGGCGACGTGCTGCTGGTCGAGGGCAACAACCGCGTCTCCGGCATCATCAAGTATCTCACCCAATCGACGTGGTCGCACGCCGCGCTCTATGTCGGCGCGATCGACGGCGCGAACGAGCCCGACGGCGAACCGCATGTGCTGATCGAGGCAAATATCGGCGAAGGCGTCACCACCGCGCCGCTCTCGAAATACTATCCCTATCACACCCGCCTCTGCCGCCCCGTCGGTCTGTCCTATGAAGACCGCACCACGGTCTGCCGCTACGCCATCAACCGCGTCGGCTTCGGCTACGATACCAAGAATATTCTCGACCTGATGCGCTATCTCATTCCGCTGCCGATCCCGCAGCGCTGGCGGCGGCGGATGATTTCACTGGGCTCCGGCGATCCGACCAAGATCATCTGCTCTGCGCTGATCGCACAGGCCTTCGGCGCGGTGCGCTATCCGATCCTGCCGAAAATCACGCAGGCTGCGAGCCGCCAGGCGCGCCGCGAAATCCTGCACATTCGCGATTCTTCGCTCTACATGCCGCGCGACTTCGACATCTCGCCCTATTTTGAAATCGTCAAGCCGACGATCGTCCGCGGCTTCGACTACACGGCGCTGCACTGGGCCGACACGACCAAGCCGTCCCCGGAGGTGACGGACGACACCGATCCCTTTCCAGAGGGAATCTTCGAAACGCCAGAGGCACCGCTCGCGCCTGTTGCGGCGTTTGAGCAGGATTCGCCGGAGCGCGAACCGGCGCGCGACCTCGCAGCCTGAACCGGAATCCGATCTCGAGCGAAGCGGATAACCGACAGTGTCGTCATTCCGGTACGCGAGCTTTGCGAGCGAGCCCGGAATCCTGAAGTTGTTCCCGATGAATTCATCTGGATTCCGGATCAGCCGCGATGCGACTGTCCGGAATGACGTGGAATCCTCGAAATTCAGCGCCACACCGGCGCTGCCATTTTCTGCCACTTGCCAGACACCTTCCCCGTACTTAACTCTCGCCAGGTTTTATGGAGGGAAGGCCCATGCTTGACGCCGCATACAAGGCGTTGTCCCAGATCCTGTCGCCACCGATGCGCTCCATCCTGTGGAAGTCTGTCGGCCTCGCGCTGGTGCTGATTGTCGCAGCGGCAGTCAGCCTGCAGCGGCTTTTGAGCTGGCTCGCCGGATCGGGCGAGGTCTGGGCGGAGACCATGGTCGGCTCCGACTACCACACCCTCATCACCATCCTGTCATGGATCGTCTCGATCGCAGCCGGGCTCGGCATTGTGGTGGGCGCGGTGTTCCTGATGCCCGCCATCACCTCGCTGGTCGCGAGCGTGTTCGTCGATGACGTCGCCGACATTGTCGAGCGCGAGCACTATCCGGCGGAAAAGCCGGGCAAGGCGCTGCCCATCGGGCTCGCAATCACCGAAGGCACCAAGACCGCGCTCTTGACCGTGCTGGTTTATATCGTTGCGCTGCCGTTCGTGCTGCTCGCGGGCGCAGGCTTCATCGTGTTCTTCATCGCCACAGCGTGGCTGCTGGGCCGCGAGTACTTTGAGCTTGCCGCGATGCGTTTCCGCACACCGGAGGAAGCCAAGCTCCTGCGCAAACAGAACGGCGCGACCGTGTTCACGGCGGGACTGTTCATCGCCGCCTTCGTGTCGATCCCGATCGTGAATCTCGCAACGCCGCTGTTCGGCATGGCCTTCATGGTCCACATGCACAAACGGCTGTCGGGACCGCGGCCCGAGCTACTCGAGCCGGTGCGGCCAACGCGCGTGCCGAGCGTGTGAACCCCTTCTCCCTCGCCCCGTTCTTACGGGGAGAGGGTCGGGGTGAGGGGCTGATCCGATGAAATGCCCCTCACCCGGACCGTTTCACGGTCCGACCTCTCCCCGCGTGCGGGGAGAGGTGAAAAAGATCAAACCGTCTTCTCCGGCCATCGGCACAGGTCATTGATGATGCACACCTCGCAGCGCGGCTTGCGCGCGATGCAGGTGTAGCGGCCGTGCAGGATCAGCCAGTGATGGGCGTGCCGCGCAAATTCCGGCGGCACGATCTTCAGCAATCCAAGCTCAACTTCGAGCGGTGTTTTGCCGGGCGCCAGTCCCGTGCGATTGCCGACGCGAAACAGATGGGTGTCGACGGCGATGGTCGGCTCCCCAAACGCGATGTTGAGCACGACGTTCGCGGTCTTGCGTCCGACGCCGGACAATGCCTCCAGCGCCGCGCGATCGCCCGGCACCTGACTGCCGTGCAGCGCGATCAATTGTTCCGAGAGCGCGATGACGTTCTTCGCCTTGGTCCGATAAAGACCGATGGTCTTGATGTAATCGCGAAGCCTCTCCTCTCCGAGTTCCACCATCTTCTCGGGCGTGTCGGCTACCGGAAACAGATGCCGCGTCGCCTTGTTGACGCCGACGTCGGTCGCCTGCGCCGACAGCGCGACCGCCACCAGCAGCGTGTAGGGATTGAGGTGCTCGAGCTCGCCTTTCGGCTCGGGATTGGCATTACGGAAGCGGGTAAAAACCTCGACCACTTCCGCCGGGGTCCAGGGCTTAAACTTGCCTGGCTTTAGCTTCGGCTTGGTGGCCTTTGACACCCGCTTTGCCGGTCCGGCCGGACTTGCTTTGGATTTTGAACCGGACGTGATCGCCTTTTTTGCCATGTTCCCGGTATAGTAAGGCGTCATGGATGAGCGCAACGATTTTGATCCTGAGGAGATCGCGGACGCGCCGCTGTTCAGCGCGCGGCTGACGCCGCATCGTTCGCTCAGCCGTCACGGCTTCCTGGTGCTGATGGGATTTGTGATCGCCGTGAGTTTCGCGGCCGGCATCATGTTCCTGATGATGGGCGCATGGCCCGTGCTGGCTTTCTTCGGGCTCGATGCGCTGGTCATCTACTGGGCGTTCAAACTGAACTTCCGCCGCGCCGACGCGATCGAGGACATCGTCGTTACGCCGCATGAAATCCGCGTCCGGCGGGTCAGCCATCGCGGACATGTTGTCGAATGGACGCTCAATCCGCTCTGGGTCCAGCTCGAGCAGAAGTCGCACGCCGAATTCGGCATCGAGAAACTCTATCTCGTCTCCCGAGGACGGCGGCTTTCCATCGGCAGCTTTCTCGGCCCCGACGAAAAGGCCAGTTTTGCCAAGGCTTTATTGGCCGCACTCCAGGCCGCCAAACGCGGACCGACCTATAATCCGCTGACCTGATTGAAGCAGGAAACGGGTGGTTGCGACCGGGCAGGCCGCGTACATCGGGATCATGATGGACACCGCACAACGGATGCCGCCATGATGAACACCGCGATGAAATCCATGCTCGCCGATCTGAAACTCGCAAAGCCCTCCAAGCAGGGCGCGGCACTGCGTGACTATGATTCGGTCCGCCGGGCGATCGGATTCATCTCCGAGCAGTGGCGCACGCAGCCGACCATTGAAGCGATGGCGGACGCCGCGCATCTGACGCCCGACGAACTGCATCATCTGTTCCGGCGCTGGGCAGGACTGACGCCGAAGGATTTCATGCAGGCCCTGACCCTCGACCATGCCAAGCGGCTGTTGCGCGATTCCGCCAGTGTGCTGGATGCCGCTTATGACTCCGGTCTGTCAGGTCCCGGACGGCTGCATGATCTGTTCGTGACGCATGAGGCGATGTCGCCGGGCGAATGGAAGAAGGGCGGCGAAGGCATGACGCTGCGCTACGGCTTCCATCCCTCGCCGTTCGGCATGGCCGTGATCATTGCCAGCGAGCGCGGGCTTGCAGGCCTGGCGTTCGCGGATGAAGGCGAGGAAATGCCGGCGCTGGCCGACATGCAGCGGCGCTGGCCGCTGGCGACTTACATCGAGTCGTTCGCCGAGACCGCGCCACTGGCGAAACGGATTTTCGATTCCTCGCAATGGCGCGAGGACCAGCCGCTGCGCGTGGTGCTGATCGGCACCGACTTCGAAGTCCGCGTCTGGGAGACGCTGCTGAAGATTCCGATGGGCCGCGCCACCACCTACGGGGATGTCGCCTGCAAGATCGCAAAGCCGAAGGCCTCGCGGGCCGTCGGCGCGGCCGTTGGCCGCAATCCGATCTCGTTCGTGGTGCCGTGCCACCGGGTGATCGGCAAGAGCGGCGAACTCACCGGCTATCACTGGGGCATCACGCGCAAGCGCGCGATGCTCGGCTGGGAAAGCGGACAGGCGGCAGGGCTGACAGCTTAGGCCGTTACGCCAGATCGACGACTGATGCGACGGTGGAATCGGCGTTGAGCCGGTAGACCACCGGCGCGCCGGTGCCGAGTTCGCGCTTGAGAATCTGATCCGGCGTCAGCTTTTCCAGCACCATGATCAGCGCGCGCAGCGAGTTGCCGTGGGCTGCGACGAGCGTGCGCTGCCCGCGCAGCACACAGGGCAGAATCTCCTGCACATAGTAAGGCAGCGTGCGCGCCAGCGTGTCCTTGAGGCTTTCGCCGCCGGGCGGCGGCACATCGTAGGACCGCCGCCAGACCAGCACCTGCTCCTCGCCCCACTTGGCGCGGGCATCGTCCTTGTTGAGACCCGACAGGTCGCCATAGTCGCGTTCGTTCAGCGCCAGATTGCGCGTGATCGGAATCCCGGTCTGGCCCATTTCCTTCAGTGCAAGATCGAGCGTGGTCTGCGCGCGCGTCAGCACCGAGGTGAAGGCGACATCGAACGTCAGTCCCTGTTCCTTCAGCTTGCGGCCCGCGCCGATGGCTTCCTTGACGCCAAGTTCGGTGAGACCCGGATCTTTCCAGCCGGTGAAAAGATTTTTCAGATTCCATTCGCTCTGGCCGTGGCGCACGAGCACGAGAAGACGATCGCTCATTATTTCAATTCCGGTTCGATGATGAATTCAGGAAGCGCCGATGCCAAGCACATCGGCCATGGTGTAGAAGCCGGGCTTCTTGCCCTGCGCCCACATCGCCGCCTTCAGCGCGCCGCGCGCGAAGATCATGCGATCCTCCGACTTGTGGGCAAGCTCGATGCGTTCATAGGGGCCGGCGAAAATCACCGTGTGATCGCCCGTGGCGGTGCCGCCGCGCAGCGTCGCGAAGCCGATGTCACCCGGAATGCGTGGGCCGGTATGACCATCCCGCGCGCGGACCGACCGCTGATCGAGATTGACGCCGCGCCCGTCCGCAGCGGCCTGGCCGAGCAGATAGGCGGTGCCTGACGGGGCATCGATCTTCTGCTTGTGGTGCATCTCGAGAATCTCGATGTCGAAATCCTCGTCGAGCGACTTCGCCACCTGCTTCACCAGCGCCGCCAGCAGATTGACGCCAAGGCTCATGTTGCCGGACTGCACGACGACGGCCTGCGAGGTCACGCTGCGGATCACAGCGTTATCCGACGCCGACAGCCCGGTGGTGCCGATGACATGGACAATGCCGCGCTGGGCCGCGATCGCGACATTGGCGATAGTCGCGGCTGGGACGGTGAAATCGAGGATGCCGTCGGCATTCTTCGACAGGGACCAGAGATCGCCGGACAGTTCGATCCCGTTGGGCGCCAGCCCCGCCAGCACGCCGGAATCCTGCCCCAGCAACTCCGAGCCCGGTGCCTCCAGCGCCCCGGCCAGCGTGGCTCCCGGGGTCTCGGCAATGGCGCGGATCAGGGTCCGCCCCATCCGGCCACCGGCTCCAGCAACAATCAGGCGCATATCGGCCATTTCCAGCCCTCAAACCCGTTCCAAGACTTGCTTTTGGCGGTATAGCGGCGCCAAGCCACGGCGGCAACCTTGCACGGCTGGACTGCCTTGCCCCGGTTCATGTGCGAGTCACGCTCGCGGGCTATTGAAACACCCTTCTGAGGAAGATTGCCATGCGCCACCTGCCCGCCCTCTCCGGATTGATGCTCATCATCGCAACCGCGTTGAACCCTGCTTCCGCAGCGGAGCGGATCGGCAGCGACAACGCGTTCTCGTTCGTGGCGCTCGGCGACATGCCCTACAACCTGCCGGAGGACTACGCGAAGTTCGACCGGCTGATCGCCGCGGTGAACGCGCTCAAACCCGCCTTCACCCTGCATGTGGGCGACATCAAATCCGGCGGACTGCCGTGCAGCGACGAGGTCCTCAAGAAATCATACGACCAGATCCAGACCTTTGAGAGCGCACTGGTCTATACCATCGGTGACAACGAGTGGCTCGACTGCCATCGCAAGGCCGCCGGCGGCTACAATCCCCGTGAACGCCTTGCGAAACTTCGCGAGATGTTTTTCGCGACGCCTGCGAAATCTCTCGGCAAGACGCCGCTTGATGTGGAGAGCCAGGCACTGCTGATGCCGGAGTTCTCGACCTACGTCGAGAACACGCGGTTCGCCAAAAACGGCGTGATGTTCTTCACCGCCCATGTGCCCGGCTCGAACAACGGCTTTGAAGCGCAGGACCCCGATGCGGCGCCGGAATTCTTCGCTCGCGACAAGGCCAATGTCGCCTGGATCAACGCGAGCTTCGCCAAGGCCATCGCGGATAATGCCAAAGCCGTTGTGATGTTCGTGCAAGCGGAGTTCGACGAGTCACGCTTTCCGAACGGGGCGATGCCGCGCCAATCCGGTTTTACCAACACGCTGGACGCCATCGAGGCCGGCGCGAAAAGCTTCGGCAAACCGGTGCTGCTGATCCACGGCGACGAGCACTATTTTTCAATCGCGCCGCTGCGCAACAGCAAGGGCAAGCCGATCCCCGGCGTCAACAAACTGATGGTCTACGGCGACACCCTGGTCCACGCCGTGCGCGTGGTGGTCGATCCGGACAGCAGCAACGTGTTCGGCTTCATTCCGCTGATCGTACCCGAGAACGGGATGGGAAAGTAAAACACATTGCGCGAAGTGGCCGATGCAATCAGCGCGTCGTCATTGCGAGCCAACGGGTCCGGCTTCGCCGGCCCGATGATATACTCGCGAAGCAATCCATCTTTCTTAGCAAAAACTGGATTGCTTCGTCGCAAGTGCTCCTCGCAATGACGATTTGCTCTAACCGCGCTTACGGCTGTTCGCCATCGTAGCCTTCGACAATCACGATCTCGCCCTCGGAATGCGGTGCGCGCGCCTTCACGAGAGCGGCGTATTCCGGCGAGTGATAGCAGGCGAGCGCGGTCGCGTAGTCCTTGAATTCGATCACGACATTGCGCGAGCGCGCCGGGCCTTCGTGGGCCTCGTGGGTGCCGCCGCGCACCAGAAACTTCGCGCCGTATTTCTTGAACACCGCGCCATTGTGCGCGACATAATCGCGCCGATAGGCATCGAGGTCATGCACATCGATCCGCGCAATCCAGTAACCCTTGGGCATTGTTGTCTCCTTTTTATTAGCCGCCCGCCTGCGCGATTTCGGACACAATCGCTTCCGCCGCCGCCTTCGGATCGGCGGCTTCCACCACCGGGCGGCCGACCACGAGATAATCCGCACCCGCCGCGATGGCGCGGCCCGGCGTCATGATACGCTTCTGATCACCCACCGCACTGCCTGCGGGGCGAATGCCCGGTGTCACCAGCGCCATCTGCGCGCCAATGATGCCACGCACGGTGGCGGCCTCTTCGCCGGAACACACAAGGCCATCAATACCGAGCGTCTGCGCCTGCAAGGCACGCGCCTCGACCAGATCGGAGACGCCGAAGCGGAAACCCGCCGCGTGCAGATCGTCATCGTCGTAGGACGTCAGCACCGTGACCGCGAGAATCTTCAGCGACGATCCGCGCGCCTCGACCGCCGCCTTCATGGTCTGCGGATAGGCATGCACCGTGAGGAACGTCGCACCGAGCTTCGCAACGCTCTCGACGCCTTTGGCGACCGTATTGCCGATGTCGTGCATCTTGAGATCGGCGAACACCTTCTTGCCGCGCTCAGCCAGTTTCGGCACCAGTGAAAGCCCGCCGGCATAAGCAAGCTGGTACCCGATCTTGTAGAACGTCACGCTGTCGCCGAGCCGCGCGATCAGCGCCTCCGCGGCCTCCACGCTGGAGAGATCGAGCGCGACAATCAGCCGGTCGCGGGTTTCAATATGTGCTGGCTTCATGCGGTCTCACATCATCTGCTGGGAAGTGTCGATCAGCTGGCGCAAGGTTCCGCGCAGCAGTTCGGCATCCGCAGGATCCTTCAGCCGGTCCATGTCGTCGAAAGCCTGATCGGCGAACGACAGCCCCATCTGCTTCGGGACCACCGTCGCGCCGCAGCCGAGCGCCAGAATCTGGCGCAGCGCCATAAGCACCCGCAGACCGCCGAACTTTCCGTCCGACGCCGCCCCGATCGCGAACGCGCGCTCGCGAAACACCTGGCCGAACGTCTCGTTGCGGTCGCGCACCCGCGTCACCCAGTCGATGGCGTTCTTCAGCAGCGGCGGCACCGACGAATTGTATTCCGGACTGACGATGAAGACGCCGTGATGCGCGCCGATCATGCGCTTGAGATCGACGGCATTGGCCGGTACGCCGGATTTCTGTTCGAGGTCACCATCGTAGATCGGCAGCGGATAATCGCTGAGCGAGATCCGCGTGACATCGATGTCGAGCAGCGCCAGTTCCTTGACGGCGACAGCGGCCAGCCGTGCGTTGATGGAGCCGGTGCGCGTTGAGCCGGGAATGACGAGGATTTTCAGCGCTGCCATGGCGTCAGAACTAGAGCGTTTTCTGACGAAGGGAAAGCCGGTTCAGCGTCTTCTTCACCTCTCCCGTGGGGAGAGGCCGACGCGCGAAGCGCGGCGGGTGAGGGCGTAGAATCCATCGACAGATTGAGAGCCCCTCACCCCAACCCTCTCCCCCACAGGGGAGAGGGAGCACATCGTTCTCGTCGGGATGTCACCCCTTGCGATAGACCCAGACCCGCGCGGGAGGCAGGTTCATCCAGACCCGCTCGGACGCCTGGGTGTGGATTCCCGGCAGCGACTTCGGGATCGGCGGTGCCACCGAATAGGTGAACTGGATAAAGGGCGCGCCCGCTTCCATCTTCTGGAAGGCGTCGCGCATCAGCTTCAGGCGGACCAGCATCGGCTTGGTGACCAGCGGCAAGCCGGAGGCCATTGCGGCGGCGGGCTCCTTCAGCTCAGCCAGCGTCTGATCGAGATTGTAGGCATCGCCCTGAATGACCATGGCCTGCGGATAGCGTTCACGCAGCAGCGCGCAGAAGCCGGGATCGAACTCCACCAGCACCAGGCGTTTCTCGGCGATGCCGTGAGCGATCAGCGCGTCGGTGATGGCTCCGGTGCCCGGACCAAGCTCAATGACGGGTCCAGTGGAATGCGGATCGACATAACGCGCCATCGTGCGCGCGAGCGCCTTGCTGGAGGGCATCACTGCGCCCATGTGCAGCGGCTTTTCAATCCAGGAGCGGAGAAAACGAACTTCGTCGTCGAGACGAAGCGGCTTTTTCAACGCACGCGCAGTGGATTGGGGAGCCATGATACTTCCAGCGGAGCCCGGGGAGGGGCGAGGCGTCAAATTTCCTTCACAATGGGGTACCGACGCAAGCAAAAAGCGTCAAGGACGCCGCCAGTGTCCCGAATCCGAAGTTCGCCAGGTTTTGCAGCAAGTTCCGTAGCGAACTTCGGATTCAAAGGGACACTGGGTAACTATGATTCTAGTGATCCCTTGGTTCTAGCATTCGTAAAAGTGCCTGCGAGAGAGGCGGTACGAATGCCAGAACCAAGGGATCACTATGGCGAATTGGCGCGGGTTCCGAAGAAGTCCTTGACCATCTTGAAGAAACCGGCCGCCTCCGGCTGGGTGTCGCCCGACGACAGCTTTTCGAACTCCGCCAGCAGTTCTTTCTGCTTCTTGGTCAGGTTTTGCGGCGTTTCGACCACGACCTGCACGTACATGTCGCCCGTCTGCCGGGAACGCAGCACAGGCATGCCCTTTCCACCAACGCGGAAGCGGCGGCCGGACTGGGTGCCCGACGGCACCTTCACCTTGGTCTTGCCCTGATCGATGGTCGGCACTTCGAACTCGCCGCCCATCGCCGCCGTCACCATCGAGACCGGGACGCGGCAATGCAGATCGGCGCCGTCGCGCTGGAAGAACTTGTGCGCCGCCAGCGACAGGAAAATATAGAGATCGCCCGCAGGACCGCCCTGAACGCCCGCCTCGCCTTCGCCGGCGAGACGAATGCGGGTGCCGTCCTCGACGCCCGGCGGAATGTTCACCGACAGCGAACGCTCCTTCTGAACGCGGCCCTGCCCCGAACACGACGCGCACGGCGTTTCGATCATCTGGCCGCGGCCCTGACAAGCGGGGCACGTCCGTTCAAGCGTGAAGAAGCCTTGCGCCTGGCGAACACGCCCGGCGCCGCCGCACATCGAACAGGCCTTCGGCTTGGTGCCGGCCTTGGCGCCGGTGCCGGAGCATGTCTCGCAAGTGACCGCGACGGGAATGTTGATCTGCGCAGTCTTGCCGGAGAATGCCTCCTCCAGCGTGATTTCCATGTTGTAGCGCAGGTCCGCGCCGCGCTCGCGGCCGCCACGGCCGCCGCGCTGTCCGGCCATGCCGAACAGGTCTTCGAAAATATCGGAGAAAGAAGACGCAAAGCCCGCGCCGAAGCCGTGCGCATGGCCGTTGCCATTGCCCTGCTCGAACGCGGCATGGCCATAGCGATCATAGGCGGCACGCTTGTTTCCGTCCTTGAGGATCTCGTAGGCCTCGGAGATTTCCTTGAACTTGTGCTCGCAGGACGGGTCGCCCGGATTCTTGTCCGGGTGCCATTTCATCGCGAGCTTGCGGAAGGCCGACTTCAGGCCGGCTTCGTCGACAGAACGTTCGACTTCCAGTGTCTCATAATAGCAGGCCTTAGACATGGCTAATCTGGGTCATGCGAGTCTGGATGTGTGAGTGGTTCGGTTCACCACGAAAGGCCTCCCCTTGAAGGGGAGGCCGGTCGTGTACAGTTACGCGGACTTCTTGTTGGTCTTATCGTCGTCGACTTCGGTAAACTCGGCGTCAACGACATCGTCCTTCGCAGCATCCTTGGCGGCGTCCGCCTCGGCCTGCTGCGTGTACATTGCCTCGCCGAGCTTCATCGAAGCCTGAGCGAGGGTATTGGTCTTCGTCTTGATGGCTTCTGCATCGTCGCCCTTCAGGGCTTCCTTCAGATCCGCCAGCGCGTCTTCGATGGCCTTGCGCTCGGGCTCGCCGACCTTCGATCCGTGCTCGGCCAGCGCCTTCTCAGTGGAATGCACCAGCGCGTCGGCATGGTTCTTGGCGTCAACCGCCTCGCGGCGCTTCTTGTCCTCGGCCGCATTGGCCTCGGCGTCCTTGACCATCTTCTCGATATCGCTGTCAGACAGTCCGCCGGACGCCTGAATGCGAATCTGCTGTTCCTTGTTGGTCGCCTTGTCCTTCGCCGACACGTTGACGATGCCGTTGGCGTCGATGTCGAACGTGACCTCGATCTGCGGCATGCCGCGCGGCGCCGGCGGAATGCCCATCAGGTCGAACTGACCGAGCATCTTGTTGTCCGCCGCCATCTCGCGTTCACCCTGGAACACGCGAATGGTGACCGCGCCCTGGTTGTCCTCGGCGGTCGAGAACACCTGGCTCTTCTTGGTCGGGATCGTGGTGTTGCGCTCGATGATGCGCGTGAACACACCGCCCAGCGTTTCGATGCCGAGCGACAGCGGGGTCACGTCGAGCAGCAGCACGTCCTTGACGTCGCCTTGCAGCACGCCGGCCTGAATGGCCGCGCCGATGGCGACGACTTCGTCAGGGTTGACGCCCTTGTGCGGCTCCTTGCCGAACAGCTGCTTCACGACTTCCTGCACCTTCGGCATGCGCGTCATGCCGCCGACCAGAACAACCTCGTTGATTTCGGCCGCCGAAAGACCGGCATCCTTGAGCGCCTTGCGGCACGGCTCGATGGTCTTCTGGATCAGGTCGTCCACCAGCGCCTCGAACTTCGCGCGGGTGAGCTTCATGGTCAGATGCTTCGGACCGGACGCGTCCGCCGTGATGAACGGCAGATTGATTTCGGTCTGGGTCGTCGACGACAGTTCGATCTTGGCTTTTTCAGCGGCCTCTTTCAGGCGCTGCAGAGCGAGCTTGTCGTTACGCAGGTTGATGCCCTGCTCCTTCTGGAACTCATCGGCCAGATAGCCAACGAGACGCATGTCGAAGTCTTCACCGCCGAGGAACGTATCGCCGTTGGTGGACTTCACCTCGAATACGCCGTCGCCGATCTCGAGGATCGAGACGTCGAACGTGCCGCCGCCGAGGTCGTAAACCGCGATGGTGCCGTTCTTGCTCTTGTCGAGACCGTAGGCGAGCGCGGCAGCGGTCGGCTCGTTGATGATGCGCAGCACTTCAAGGCCGGCGATCTTGCCGGCGTCCTTGGTGGCCTGACGCTGGGCGTCGTTGAAATAGGCAGGCACGGTGATGACCGCCTGATCGACCTTCTGGCCGAGATGAGCTTCCGCGGTCTCCTTCATCTTCTGCAGAATGAAAGCAGAGACCTGCGAGGGCGAATAGGTCTGGCCGTCGGCCTCGACCCAGGCGTCGCCGTTGGAAGCTTTTACAATCTTGTAGGGGACAAGCTTCTTGTCCTTTTCGACCGTCGGATCGTCGTAGCGGCGGCCGATGAGGCGCTTGACGGCGAAGATGGTGTTTTCCGGATTTGTTACTGCCTGGCGCTTGGCCGGCTGACCGACGAGGCGCTCGCCATCGTCAGTGAAGGCAACGATGGACGGGGTCGTCCGCATGCCTTCGGCATTCTCGATCACTTTCGGCGATTTGCCGTCCATCACGGCCACGCACGAATTCGTGGTGCCGAGATCGATCCCAATGACCTTTCCCATGGTCCTCTAGTCCTTCTTTTTGCGGCAGGTTGGCTGGGCCCTGACGGCGCACCAATCCAAACCCCCAAGTATCAAATATTCGCGACGTTGCGACGCTCCGCCTCATATAGGAGGGGGGCATGGGCCCGCAAGGACCGGCCCTTGTAAACAGCCGGGAAAATGAATTCCGGCAGGCCCCGTGAGCCCTCCCTCCAGGCGCGGAAAGCCTCCGCGAATGCGTCAATTTGCAACGATTCGGGCCTTGATCTGTTGGCCCGGCGCAGAAACAGTCAAAGCCTCGCAACGAGACCATCTCGCGCCGGACCGACCATCGAACGGCCTCAATACGACATCAGTCAGGTTTCATGAAAACAATCGCCCGCGTTCTCGCCATTGCCGCCATCACCATGGCCTCGCCCGCCCTTGCCGCTGATCCTGTGTTCCCGTCGGGTGCGCGGGTCGGGCTGGTGCCCGCTGAAGGGCTGAATGTGGCCAAGGAATTCCTCGGCTTCGAATCCGAAGACCAGAAGATCAAGGTCGGAGTAGCCGAGATTCCACCCGAGGCTTTCGCAGCGGTCGAGACTGCCGTGAAAGAGGGCAAGGCACCCCCCGCCGGCGCCAAGCCGGAAGCCTTCGACACCGCAGCAGGCAAAGCCTTCATTACCTCGGATATCGGCAAGGACGGCGCAACCACCGTCCGGATGTATTCGCTGATCGTGTCTGGTGACAAGTTTACGGGCTACGTTATTGCGCAAGCGCGCGAGGACGCGGCGAAGCCGCTTTCCGACGAGGCCGTTCGCAAGATGCTGGCGTCGACAAAGCTGCGCAAGGACGTTCCGGTCGACGAGCAGCTCAGCCTGATGCCGTTCAAGATCGGTGAACTCGGCGAGTTCAAGACCGTTCGCACCCTGGCGCCGCGCTCGTCGATCCTGCTGACCGACGGCACCGAAGACACGACGCTGGATGGTGCGCCTTACATGGTGATCGGCCTGACCGCGGCGGGTCCGGCCTCGCCGGAAGATCGCGGGCGCTTCGCGCAGCAGACCGCTGCCACCATTCCCGGCATTCGCAACGCGCGCATCACATCGAACGAGCCGCTGCGGATCGAGGGCACGCCCGGATACGAAACCCGGATCGATGCGGTGGCCGGCAAGAACGATACACCGGTGACCGTGGTGCAGTGGCTGAGATTCGGCGGCGGATCATCGCTGCGGATCATCGCCAGCGCGACCCGCGACGAATGGCCGAAGGCGTTCCCGCGATTCCGCGCGGTCCGCGACGGCATCGATCCGCGCTAGAAGAACTAGCTCTTCGCGCCGCCCTTGGACACGGCAACCAGCGCCGGACGCAGCACGCGATCGCCGATGGTGTAACCGCCCTGCACGACCTGCACGACGGTTCCCGCAGGGACCGAGGAATCCGGCACCTCGTACATCGCCTGATGGAAGTTCGGATTGAACTTCTCGCCGAGCGGATCGAGCTTCTGCACGCCGTTCTTTTCCAGCGCCTTGTGCAGCGCCTTCTCGGTCAGTTCGACGCCTTCGATCAGGCCTTTGAGGCCTGCATCGGCGGCTTCGCGCGCCTCTGTCGGCACCGCATCCAGCGCACGCTGGAGATTATCGGCGATGTCGAGTACGTCACGCGCGAACGCCGTGATGCCGTAAGTGCGCGCATCCGTGACTTCCTTCGCCGTGCGCTTGCGCAGGTTTTCCATCTCCGCAAGCGTGCGGAGCGTGCGGTCCCTGGCCTCGGCGACTTCCTTGGTGAGCGCCTCGACCGACCCTTCCTCAGGATCGTCCGGCATCACGTAAGGCTTTGAGACCACGGGTTCCTTGTCGTTCGCCGCTTCCGGCGCAGACGTGTCCTGCGGTTCCTTTTGCCCGTTGGAATTGGCCATTACTCACCTTTTCAGAAAATCGTCATCGCGAATGTGTGATTGTTAGCCCGCATATCGTGCTTTGGACGCGGAAAATCAAGCGCGAAGCGTTATTTGCCGATCAGCTGACTGACGATCCGGGCGGCATAATCGACCGTCGGAATGACCCGCGCATAGTTCAGCCGCGTCGGGCCGATCACACCCAGCACACCAACGATATGGCCTGCGCCGTCGCGATAGGGCGCGATAATGGTCGAGGAGCCGGACAGCGAGAACAGCTTGTTTTCGGAGCCGATGAAGATGCGCACGCCGTCGGCGCGTTCCGCGCGGCCGAGCAGGTCGATCACGCCTTTCTTCGCTTCAAGGTCGTCGAACAAGAGCCGCACCCGCTCGAGATCCTCCATCGCGTGAAGATCTTCCAGAAGATTGGCGTGACCGCGAACGATCAGTTGCCGCTCGTCGCTGGCGCCGCCCGACCAGCTCGCGATACCCGCTGCAATCACCTTCTGCGTGAGTTGATCGAGCTCGCTGCGTCCCGCCGTCAGCGCGGCTTCGAGTTCGCTGCGCGCTTCGGCCAGCGTGCGCCCGCGAATTCGCGAATTGAGAAAATTGGAAGCTTCCGTCAATGCCGATGACGGCACGCCCGGCGGCAGCGGCAGCACGCGGTTCTCGACCTGACCGTCTTCCGCCACCAGCACGACCAGTGCCTGCGTCGGTTCAAGGCGGACGAATTCGATATGCTTGAGCCGCACGTTCGACTTTTGCGTCAGCACAACGGCGGCGGCGCGGGTCAATCCCGAGAGCCGCGTCAAGGCTTCGCTCAATGCAGCCTCGATCGATGTCGCCCCACCGACGGACTTGAGCTGACCTTCGATCGACTGGCGCTCCGGCTCGGTCAGATCGCCGACCTGCATCAGCGCATCGACGAAAAAGCGCAATCCCAGTTCTGTCGGCAGCCGGCCCGCGGAGGTGTGCGGCGCGTAGATCAGTCCCAACTGCTCAAGATCCGACATCACGTTGCGCACCGAGGCCGGAGACAGCGGCATCGTGATAAGGCGCGAGATGTTGCGCGAGCCTACCGGCTCGCCGGTGGCCAGATAGCTCTCGACGATCTGGCGGAAGATATCCCGCGACCGCTCGTTGAGCTGCGCCAGTCCGGCGTTCGGCGTGATCAGATGGCCTATCGGGTCGTGGTGGGCCAAAATCGAGCTCCAAACGGGTTGTTTCTGCTACAATTGTCCATCGCGCGGCGCGCTGACAAGCGTCATTCTGCGAACATCCTTATCGGCCCCTCATCTTCCCTTGCCGCTGCGGGCCCAACCCCCTAAAAGCAGCGCCAAATCGACGTTTCCCTATGTTTCTGGAGGATATCTCATGCGGCCGAGCCGTCGCGCGCCCGACGAACTGCGCCCCGTCACGCTGGAACGCGGCGTGGTCAAATACGCCGAAGGTTCCTGCATGGTGAAATTCGGCGACACCCATGTGCTGGTCACCGCAACGCTGGAAGATCGCCTGCCGCCATGGCTGAAAGGTCAGGCCCGCGGCTGGGTCACCGCCGAATACGGCATGCTGCCGCGCGCCACCCATGAGCGCATGCGCCGCGAGTCCGCCGCCGGAAAGCAGAGCGGCCGCACCGTCGAGATTCAGCGCCTGATCGGCCGCTCACTGCGCACCACCGTGGATCTCGTTGCGCTGGGCGAACGTCAGATCACGGTGGACTGCGATGTCATTCAGGCCGACGGCGGCACCCGCACTGCGTCAATCACCGGCGCCTGGGTCGCTCTTGCAGATTGCCTGCAATGGATGAAGGCCCGCAACATGCTGAAGAACGACAACGTGCTGCGCGACAACGTCGCCGCGATTTCGTGCGGGATCTACAACGGCACGCCGGTGCTCGACCTTGATTATGCGGAAGACTCCGAAGCCGAGACCGATGCGAACTTCGTCATGACCGGCGACGGCCGTATCATCGAAGTCCAGGGCACCGCCGAAAAGACGCCATTCTCACAGGAGGAGTTTCTCAACTTGATGGCGCTGGCCAAGAAGGGCGTCGCCCGGCTGGTCGACCTGCAAAAAATGGCGGTAGCGTAATTTCCCGCTTTCAACCGCGCTTCTCAGGGATAAGCATTGCGCATGAGTGATCATCGCCGAATCACCGGCCGCCTTGTGATCGCGACCCACAATCCCGGCAAGCTCGCCGAGATGCGCGAACTGCTGGCACCGTATGGTGTTGAAGCGGTGTCCGCGGCGGAACTCGGCCTCGCCGAACCGATTGAGACCGGCACGACCTTCCAGGCCAATGCCCGCATCAAGGCCGTGGCCGCGGCACAGGCGACGAAACTTCCGGCCTTCGCCGACGACTCGGGCCTCGCAGTCGAGGCGCTCGATGGCCAGCCCGGAATCTATTCGGCGCGCTGGGCCGGAGATGACAAGAATTTTCTCGCAGCGATGTCGCAGATCGAACGCCTGTTGCAGGAGCGCGGCGCGAAGGAGCCTGCGCAGCGCAAGGCGCATTTCGTCTCGGCGCTCTGTGTTGCCTGGCCGGACGGCCATCAGGAGGATGTCGAAGCGCGCGTCGATGGCACGCTGGTCTGGCCGCCGCGCGGCACCGCCGGCTTCGGCTACGATCCGGCGTTTCTGCCGGACGGTCACAGCCGCACCTTCGGCGAGATGACCAGCATCGAGAAGCATGGCTTGCCGCCGCACGGCATGGGTCTCTCCCATCGCGCCAAGGCTTTCGTGAAACTCGCGGAGATGTGCCTCAAATGAGCGCTGACGCGAAACAGGCCTTCGGTGTTTACGTCCACTGGCCGTTCTGCCTGTCGAAGTGTCCGTACTGCGACTTCAACAGCCATGTGCGCCACGCGCCGATCGACGAGTTTCGTTTTGCCCGTGCTTTCGAGCGCGAAATCGAGACCACCGCCGCGCGCACCCCGAGCCGCGAGGTCACGTCGATCTTTCTTGGGGGCGGCACGCCATCGCTGATGCAGCCGCAGACCGTCGGCGCGATCCTCAACGCCATCGCCAGGCACTGGCGCGTCGCCAGCGACGTCGAAGTAACGCTCGAAGCCAATCCGACCAGCGTCGAGGCCACGCGCTTCAAGGGCTATCGCGCAGCGGGTGTGAATCGTGTCTCCCTCGGCGTACAGGCGCTCGACGATGCATCACTGAAGGCGCTCGGGCGCCTGCACACCGCGCGCGAAGCGCTCGACGCGGTCGCCATCGCGCGCTCGGCATTCGACCGCTATTCGTTCGATCTGATCTACGCGCGTCCCGACCAGACCCCGCGGATGTGGGAAGACGAACTCAAGCTCGCGGTGGCGGAAGCCGCCGAGCATCTGTCGCTGTATCAGCTCACCATCGAGCCGGAGACACCGTTCTTCGGTCTGCATGCCGCCGGCAAGCTCAAGATCCCCGACGAGGCTGTGGCGCGCGCACTCTATGACGTGACGCAGGATGTCTGCGCCAAACTCGGCCTGCCCTCCTACGAGATCTCCAATCACGCGCGGCCAGGCGCGGAGTGCAAGCACAACCTCGTCTACTGGCGGGGACAGGAATATGCCGGCATCGGTCCTGGTGCACATGCCCGTCTCGATATCGACGGTATCCGTCACGCCATCGCCACCGAGAAGCGGCCGGAGACCTGGCTGATGCGCGTCGAGGCGCAGGGGCATGGCGTGATCAGCGACGACCTGCTCAACAGCGAAGAGCGCGCCGACGAATATCTGCTGATGGGGCTGCGTCTGGCGGAAGGCATTGATCCGGTACGCTATCGCGCGCTGTCGGGCCGCGCGCTCGATCCGAGGCGGATCGAAATCCTGCGGGATGAGGGCGCAATCGCCGTCGATCCCGACGGGCGCGTGCGGGTGACGATGCAGGGATTTCCGGTGCTGGACGCCGTGGTCGCGGATCTGGCGGCTTAGTAAAATCTTTTCTGGACCACAGAATCGCTGCACGATCTGCTCCCTCTCCCCGGCGGGGAGGGGGTTGGGGTGAGGGGCTCTCAATCTATCGAGAGATTCTACGCCCTCACCCGATGCACTTCGTGCATCGACCTCTCCCCACGGGAGAGGTAAAGAAAAAAACTCTCTACGCCCCAAAACTCTTCGGCGATCCGGCGACAATCTGTCCGCCGCCGGCCGTGACGCGCATCACCGCCAGACCGCGCTCATTGGTGCCGTCGCTGCGGAATCGAAACAGCCCGTCGATACCTGCAAAACCTGACGGATTGGTCAGGACCTCCGGCGAAAACCGCTGGCCGCCCTGTGTTCGCGCGAGCGCCGCAACCAGCGCAACTCCATCATAGGCAAGCGTGGCGGTACGGACCGGATCACCGCTGTACTTCGCACGGTAGCGCTGGGAAAAGCTGCGGAAGCCGGATGGATCGGGCGCAGCATAAAGCCCGCCCCGCAAATTGGTGTTCGCGAACACGCGGGGATTGTCCCAGAGACCCGTGCCGAGCAATTGCACCCGCTTGAGATCAGCTCCGCCCGCGGCAAGCGAATCCGCAACTCCGGCCAGCGCATCGCCATCGTCAGCGAGCAGCAACGAATCCGCATTGGTTAGCGCCTGGCCGATGGTCGCTGCGGGTTGCGCGCGATCGGCGCCGTATTTCTCAAACGCGGCAATGCGCCCGCCCCGGCGCGGGACGGCCTGCTTGAACGCGGCTTCGACCACGTTGCCGTAGGCATTTTCCGGCAGCAGGGCTGCAAAGGATCGCTTGCCGGTGCCTGCGGCGTATTCAACGATCCGGTTGACGTCCGACTCGGGAAGAAAGCTCAGGAGATAGACGCCGCGTCCGGCAACACTCGAGTCAGTCGAGAACGCGATCATCGAGATACCGCGATTGCGCGCGACCTGCGCGGCGGCCGGCACCGACTGGGCGAACAATGGCCCGAGAATGATTTCAGCGCCTTCATCGACGGCCTGCTGCGCACCCTGCTGTGCGCCCTGAGGCGTCCCGTTATCGTCCTTGATCAGAAGCTGGATGTTCGGATTCTGGAATTCGGCGAGCGCCAGTTCTGCGGCGTTGCGCATCGATTGCGCGGCCACGGCGGCATTGCCGGATGCGGACAGCGGCAGCAGCAGCCCGACCTTGACCTGGCCGCTGCCCACCGCCGCCGGCTGCTGTGGCGGGCCGGCAGGCTGCTCGCCACCGGAGAACGGCGACTGCATTCCGGCGCAACCGGCAAGAAGAGGCGCCCCCAGAATCAGGCCGACAGCACTGCGGCGGGTCGCGCCGGTGCGTGGAGGCTTTGGAGTGAACGGCGCAACCATCATTGTCTTCCGGGTATCGATCCTCAGACACGTGTGGAAGAGGATTCAGGCATATTGTCGGCTATAAGCGAGCCGGATCAAAGGCTTTTTGCACATTCCAGCACAACCGGAGATGAACAGCTATTGCAGGTGCGAACAAGACGCGGCGGCGCTGCCGCGCTAGATTGCCCCGATGCGCACCAAATCATCTCCCGCTTCACTACCTGATTCCGACCCCACCCGCAGTTTCGCGATCGCAGGGCAGCTTGTGCATGCGCCGAAGGCCGCGCCTGGCCTGTATCTGGTCGCAACGCCCATCGGCAACCTCGGCGACATCACGCTGCGCGCACTGGAAACCCTCGCCGGCGCCGACATTGTGGCCTGCGAAGACACCCGCATCACACGGCGGCTGCTTGAACGATTCTCCATCGCCGCACCGCTGATGCAGTATCACGAGCACAACGCCGCAGCGGCGCGGCCGAAGATTCTGGAGAAGCTCGCGGAAGGTGCGTCCATCGCGCTGGTGTCCGATGCCGGAACGCCGCTGATTTCCGATCCCGGCTTCAAACTGGTGCGTGAGGTCAGCGCGGCGGGTTTCCCGGTGATCGCATTGCCGGGTCCGTCGTCGGTGCTGACGGCACTCTCGGTGGCGGCGCTGCCGACGGATCGCTTTTTCTTCGAGGGCTTCCTGCCGTCGAAACAGAATGCGCGCCGCACGCGCCTCACCGAGCTTGCGCGCATCGATGCCACGCTGGTGATGTTCGAGAGCGGGGCACGGGTGCAGGATTGCCTGCATGATCTTGCGGGCGTCATGGGCGAGCGCGAAGCCGCGATCTGCCGCGAAATGACCAAGCTGCATGAGGAAGTGCGCCGCGCGACGGTGAATGAACTCGCGGCAATCGCCGACACGCTGGAGACGCGCGGCGAATTCGTGCTGGTGATCGGGCCGCCCGCCGCCGATGCCGGGCTGATGAGCAATGATGCGCTCGACGATCTGCTGCGCTCCGCGTTGGCGAACGGCAGCGTCAAGGATGCAGTCGCGCAGGCAGTCGACGCATCGGGTCGCGCCAAGCGCGAGGTCTATGCCCGCGCACTTGAACTCTCGAAAGAAACGCGGAGCGGCGATGACGCGGAATAGCGATCCGCCACCGCGAACGCTCAAGACGCGTGGCACCATCGCGCCAACGAATTCAGCGCACGAGGACCGCCCAGCAAAAATTCCCTCGCCTGCGCGCGTGGCCGCGTTCCAGACCGGCCTGTCTGCCGAGAGCAAGGCCTGCGTTTACCTGATCGCCAAGGGGTATCGTATTCTGGCGCGTCGTTTTCGTACGCCCTATGGCGAAATCGACGTCGTTGCACGGAGGCGGGGACTACTCGCCTTTGTCGAGGTCAAGGCGCGCGCCTCGCTCGACGACGCGGCGTACTCCATCACCCCCCAACAGCAGCAGCGCATTGTCGCCGCCGCCCAGTTCTGGCTGATGACGCATCCCGAGCATGCGGATTTCGAAATGCGCTTCGATGTGGTCCTGATCGCGCCGAAGCACCTGCCAAAGCACCTGATGGCGGCGTTCGATGCCAGTGTCTGACGGGCAGGGTTGCGCGGATTTGTTCTGGAAAGATCGCGCCAAATCGCACAGATTGCCGCCGCAACAGGTCAACAGTCAGGTTTAAAGCATGAAGCTGAACGTCGCCGTCCAGATGGACCCCATCGTGCGGATCAACATTCGCGGCGACTCCACATTCGCGCTGCTGCTCGAAGCGCAGAAGCGCGGCCATGCGCTGTCCTACTATACGCCGGAAAAACTGTCCCTGAAGGGCGAGCAGCTGGTTGCGGTAATCCAGCCGCTGACCGTGCGCGATCAGGAAGGCGATCACTTCACGCTGGGCGATGCCACGCGCGTCGATCTCGAATCCTTCGACGTGATCCTGCTGCGGCAGGACCCGCCGTTCGATCTCGCCTACATCACCACGACTCATTTCCTCGAACGCATCCATCCGAAGACGCTGGTTGTCAACAATCCGGCCAGCGTGCGCAACGCACCGGAAAAAATCTTCGTGATGGAGTTTGCGGACCTGATGCCGCCGACGCTGATTTCGCGCGACAAGGACGAGATCAACGCATTCCGCGCCGAGCATGGCGACGTGGTGATGAAGCCGCTTTACGGCCATGGCGGTGCGGCGGTGTTCCGGATCACGCCGAACGACATGAATTTCGGTTCGCTCTACGACATGTTCTCGGTGACGTTCCGCGAGCCGTGGGTGATCCAGCGCTTCCTCCCCGAAGTGAAGCATGGCGACAAGCGCATCATCCTGGTCGACGGCGAATTCGCCGGTGCGGTCAATCGTGTCCCCGCAGCTGACGATCTGCGCTCCAACATGGTGCGCGGCGGCGCGGCCGCTGCAACCGATCTGTCGCCACGCGAGCGCGAAATCTGCGCACGGCTGGGACCCGCGCTGCGCGAGCGCGGCCTCCTGTTCGTCGGCATCGACGTGATCGACGGTCATCTGACCGAAATCAACGTCACTTCGCCCACCGGCATCCGCGCGATTGCCCGGCTCGGCGGGCCCGATGTTGCGGCAAAGATCTGGGATGTCATTGCCGCCCAGCGCCGCTGAAAATTTCTGACGAATAATGACGCCATCGCCTGTCAGCGATCCCTGTCGCGCCACGCGTCTGCGATGCATTTGATGGCCTTAATCAATTGCTGACCACCTTCTGCCAATCTCGCGGCAGGGGGAGTGTGCCGCTACCGGATACGCGGTATGCGTGCACCGAAACGGGCTGGCCAATGGCAATTGAAGTCTTCAACGGCACATCGATTCCGCGCGAGTTGACCACCGCTGCGATGGAATTCCTGTGGGTTAAGTGGAAAACTCTAAACGATACCAATGACTTGACCCTGCAGCGGCTGACAGAAGAAAGCTCCTATCAGCTTCGCGCCAACTCCATTCATCTGCTCACGATCAATGACGACTTCGTCTACATGTACGTGGGCGAGGCGGTTCAGGCCAACGCCAGCGAACATCTGGCAGGCAGCCTGCTGTCGCAGCAGGTCAATCCGCTGAAGCGGGAATTCGCCGACGTCTATCGTCAGGTGGCCAAGCGCCTCACCCCCGCCTTCGTCCGCTTTACCGCAACCTGGTCGCAAACCGGCCAGCTGTGGCAGCGCCTGATTCTGCCGATCAAGGTCACCGACGGCGCCGTTATTCTTGTGGTCTATTCGGAGCTGATCAATCATCAGACCGAGATCTACGATCACCTGTTCCGCACCGCGCCAGATGCGATGATCATCGCCTGCCCCATCACCAACGATGCCGGTCACGCCATCGACGGCTGGGTGCTGATGATGAACGACCGCGCACGCCATCTGCTGAAATTCGACGGCACCATCGGCAACCTGCGCCTGACCCAGTTGCCGCAATTCGCCGGTGTCGATATCTGGGGCCGGCTCTACGCACCGAAATCCGCCGCCGCCGCAACGCCGGTGACCACCGCGGACTTCAATGTCGATATCATGCGTTTTCCGCATGTGTTCGGACTTCGCATCTCGCCGAAGGTCGACGACAGGGACGTCACGCTGGTTCCGCACAGCAGCGCCCACGCCGCAAATCAGCCCGCCTGATTTTTCGAGACATTCCAGTTCGCCAATTTTGAAGCCGGCTTGACACTGCGCATGCGTGCGCATGCCGGTCCTTGCCAGTGCATCGCAACGCGCCTCATAATCGCGACCGCGACCATAAGCGGCCAACAACAAAATTCAACGGAGGAACGCATGACGATTGATGTTTCGCGACGATCTCTCCTTGCCCTTGGTGCAGGACTCGGCGCAAGTCTTGGCGCAACCGTGATGAGCAACGGCGCGATGGCGCGTGCGCCCAAGCTTGGCACGCAGGCTCCCTACTTTCATCGCTTCACGCTCGGCGACGCCGAAGTCACGGTGGTTTCCGACGGGCCGCTGCCGCTCGGCGATCCATCCGGCACATTCCTCGGCGTGCCGAAGGAAGACGTGCAGAAGATGCTGAGCGATAACTTTCTCAGCCCCAGCAATGTCATTCTCGAACAGAACGCGCCGATCGTGAATTTCGGCGAACGCATTGTCCTGTTCGACACCGGCATGGGCACGTCGAAACTTTTTGGACCGACCACCGGGCGTTTGCAGAAGAGCATCACCGAGGCCGGTCTCAAGCCGGAGGATGTCGATGCGATCGTTTGCTCGCACGCGCATATCGATCATATCGGCGGCATTGTCGATGAAGGCGGCAAGCCGCTGTTTCCGAATGCGCAGGTCTATATCAGCCAGGCCGATCTCGAGTTCTGGACCGACGAAAAGAAACTGGACGGACCGCTCAAGGATTTCATCGCGCACGCCCGCAAGAACCTGATGCCGGTACGCGACCGCATCGTGTTCTTCAAGGACGGCCAGGAATTCCTGCCGGGCATCACCGCAATAGCCGCGCCCGGCCACACCTTCGGCCACCACATCTTCATGATCCAGTCGAATGGAAAGTCGTTCGCATTCCTCGGCGACCTCACCCACCATCAGGTGTTGCTGCTGGAGCGGCCGAAGATGGAGTTCGCCTACGACTCCGATCCGAAGATGGCCGCGGCCACCCGGGTCAAGCTGCTGGACACGATCGCGGCCAACAAGACGGCGGTGATGTCCTATCATTTCCCCTGGCCAGGCTACGGCCATGTGGTGAAGGCCGGCGAGGGCTTCCGCTACATCCCCGAGCCGATGATCATGAATCTCTGACTGCTGACCTGCGGCAGAAGGCACGTCCTCCTGCCGCAGGCCCCAGAGTGTTCCCTAAATGTTCTTGCGTCCGGAAAAGTTCCTGCTAGGGTTGTGGCGGGGGCGAGGGAGCAATGGTTCAGCGCGTTTCCACGGTGGCGTTTGAAGGCATCGAAGCCCGCGCGGTGGACGTGCAGGTTCAGGTCGCGCCTGGATTACCTGCTTTTTCAATCGTCGGCCTGCCGGACAAGGCGGTGTCGGAAGCACGCGAGCGGGTGCGCTCCGCCCTGATCGCCTCGGGCCTTGCGCTGCCGGCCCGGCGAATCACCGTCAATCTGGCGCCCGCCGACCTGCCCAAGGAAGGCAGTCACTACGATCTCCCCATTGCCCTCGGGCTGATGGCTGCCATCGGCGCAATCCCGCCCGATGCGCTGAGCGGATTTACGGTACTCGGTGAGCTGGGCCTCGATGGCTCGATCGCGCCGGTCGCCGGTGTCCTCCCAGCAGCGATTGGAGCCAATGCACGCGATGAGGGATTGATCTGCCCGGCGGCCTGCGGCGCGGAAGCGGCTTGGGCCAGCCCCGAGATTCAGATCGTTGCGGCAGCGTCGCTGATTCAGATCGCCAACCACTTCAAGGGCACACAGGTTCTGACGCGGCCCGAGCCGAAGATCACCGAACGCCAGATCGCATCGCTCGACCTGCGCGACATCAAGGGCCAGGAAAGCGCCAAGCGCGCGCTGGAGATCGCCGCCGCCGGCGGGCATCACTTGCTGATGATCGGATCACCTGGCGCGGGCAAGTCGATGCTCGCGGCGCGGCTGCCCTCGATCCTGCCCCCGCTGTCGCCGTCCGAACTGCTCGAGATTTCGATGATCGCATCTGTCGCGGGCGAAATCGAAGGCGGCGCGCTGACGGCGCGGCGGCCGTTCCGCGCGCCGCATCACTCCGCAAGCATGGCCGCGCTGACCGGCGGCGGCATGCGCGCAAAACCCGGTGAAATTTCGCTGGCGCATCACGGTGTGCTGTTTCTTGACGAACTGCCGGAGTTCGATGCACGCGTGCTGGATTCGCTGCGCCAGCCGCTGGAGAACGGCGAGGTCGCCGTGTCGCGGGCAAACCATCGCGTGACATACCCCGCGCGTTTCATGCTGGTTGCGGCGATGAATCCCTGCCGCTGCGGACATGCCTATGAGCCCGGCTATTCCTGCAAGCGCGGCCGCATCGACCGATGCACCGCAGATTATCAGGGCCGTATTTCCGGACCGCTGATGGATCGCATCGATCTGCGCATCGAAGTGCCGGCCGTGACCGCATCCGACCTGATTCTTCCGGCGCCTGCGGAAGGCTCCGCTGAAGTTGCGGCGCGTGTCGCCGCGGCCCGCGCCGTTCAGATCGCGCGCTACGCGGCCTTGGGCCTGCCGCACATCCGCACCAACGCGGAAGCCCCGGCCGCGGTGCTGGAAGAAATCGCGCAGCCCGATGCGCAGGGGCAAAAGCTGCTGCGCGACGCCGCAGAAACCATGCGGCTGTCGGCACGCGGCTATCACCGCGTGCTGCGGGTGGCGCGCACCCTCGCCGACCTCGATGGCGCGGACACCATCGGGCGGCTTCATCTCGCCGAGGCCCTGTCCTACCGCGCGCTGGCTGAAGATTTACGCCGCGCGGCGTAGCTCATATCCGCGCCCGCAAACCCTTCAGTAACGATCTCTCTTTACACTTCAAAAACCATAAACCGCCCTGTCGTGGCGGCTTTGGCGGTAACCCGTGTTGCGAGTAGCGTCCCATGTTGCGTGTCAAGATCCTGGCCTCGACCATTCCGCTCTTGCTGGCCGGCGTGGTCGCCGGCGGTGAACTGATCCCGAGCGCAAGTCCCTGCATCGCGCTGGGCCGGGCTTCGATGCAGATCGCAACCGGCCCATGGCAAAATCCGCTTCATGTCTCCTTCACCGACGATCCGGAAGTCGCCACCGTGCGGGTTCAGGTGGTCGACAACGCCGACATGGCGGACTTCGCCGTGATCGACGGCCTGCAGACCGCCGAGACAGATAGTTGCACGGTCTCCCGTCATACAACATTCGTCAGCATCGTCGATCACGCCTCAACATCCGATCCGGTGATCTATCTGTCCCAGGAAGCCGGCGCGGACTACCGGATCTTCGTGCAATCGCGGACGTTCAGCCCGCGCGACGCGGCCGCGCTCGTGGTCAGCGCCGGACACAACGTCCGCCTGGCCGAGCGGTCGATGTGACGCCGCCGCGATCGATCCCGGCGTTAACACGTCGTTAGCCACGTTTGTATCGCCGCCGACGATCCACAGGCGCTTCAAACTCTTCGAAACATCCCCAACACATTCTTGCGCGGGCTTTCCTCACGCACGATCCCAACCGCGGAGCGGACAATAATGCTGCGAGCCTTGCGCATCCGATCCCGGCTTCGCCGTTTCGCCCGCCGGCATCCCTGGATCAGCGCCACGATCCGCTCGGTGATGATTTTCTCCGCAGCTTTTGGCGGAGCCTACGGGTTCATTACCGGAAGCCGCAGCGAGACCTATGATCCGCACAGCTTCGCCCTCGGTGCGAGCTTCCTGTTCGCGCTGGCCTGTCTGGCGCTTGCCACGCTCAGCATGCGGATGCGCTGGCTGCGGAAGAAGATGCGCAAGATCGAACTGCACAATGAGGCGCTGGCCGACCGCAACTGGGAACTGAAGGGCGCCGAGGAACATGCCCGCAGCCTGTTCGAATCCCAGAGCGACCTGATCGTGCTGCGCGACAGCGACGGAATCATCACCTCAGTGAACGACGCTTACTGCGCCCTCGCACGCAAACCGCGCGAGGCTCTGATCGGGACACGGTTCACGCTTCCCGTGCTGGAACAGGGCGCCGTTGCGATCGAGCCGAACGGGACACGGGTTCACGACCAGAAGATCGACAGCGCAACGGGTCCGCGCTGGGTCGCCTGGCGCGAGGGACTGGTCCGCAGCGATGCCCATCAGCCCGCCGATCTGCAATGCGTCGGCCGAGATGTGACGGACCGCGCCGAGACCGAAAGGGCTCTTGCCGAAGCGCGCGACATCGCCAATTCCGCCAACCGGGCGAAATCGAAATTCCTCGCCATGGCGTCCCACGAGATCCGCACACCGCTGAACGGCATCATCGGCATGAGCAACCTGCTGCTCGACACAGCACTGACCGCAGAACAGGCGACCTATGCGAAGGCGGTGAAGGCATCCGGCGACGCCTTGATGGCGCTGATCGACGAGCTTCTCGATTTCTCGAAGATCGAAGCAGGCAAGATCGATCTCGAACACCGGCCGTTTGCACTCGCAGCAATGATCGAGGAGATCACCGAATTGCTCGCGCCCCGTGCGCAGGCGCGCAAGCTCGAGATTGCATCCTATGTCGACGAGCGGTTACCGGCTGAGGTGATTGGCGACGCGGCGCGGCTGCGGCAGGTCCTGCTCAATCTCGCCGGCAACGCCATCAAGTTCACGCCCGCCGGCGGCGTCGCCCTGATCGTCGAGCCCGGCATCTGGCCCGGTGAGATCTCCTTCCTTGTCCGCGACACGGGCATCGGCATCGCGCCGGAAGCGCAGCAGCGGATCTTCCGAGAGTTCGAACAGGCCTCCGAGGGTACGGCGCGCAATTACGGCGGGACGGGTCTGGGGCTCAGCATCAGCGAGCGTATCGTCCGGCGCATGGGCGGGCGGATCACGCTGGAAAGCACTGAGGGCAACGGTGCAACATTCGCGTTCTCGATTCCGCTCGCGCCGGCAGCGCACAGCGATGGCGTTGCGTCGTCCTTCCTCGCACCCGATCTGACAGACAGGTCGGTCCTGCTGGTCGGCCCGCAGTCGATCGAAGCCTCGCTGATTGCCCGGCGCCTGGGACGCTGGGGCGCGCAGACCTGCACGGTGGCGGACGCAGCCATCGCACACGCATTGCTGCCGGAGCGTTCGTGGTACGCAATCCTCGTCGATTGTACGAGCGGCGATGCGCAGTTGCAGGATTTCGCCGAGACCGCCTCCCGCCATGCCATGCATCGGATCGCGATGTTTACGCCGTCGGCGCGCCGCGATATCGCGCCCGGCATGATGGCTCTGTTCACGGGATATCTGGTGAAGCCGCTGCGCGCGACATCGCTGGCTGCACGTCTGTCGATGCCCGGCGCAGCGCTGGTGCCGGAACTTCCTGACGACACCGAAACTGCGATCGAATCCTCGACTATTGTCTCGCCGCAGATTGCGCAGCGCCCGCTCTCGATCCTTGTTGCGGAAGACAACGAGATCAACGCACTCCTGATCCGGTCGTTGCTGACGCGCATGGGCCACCGCGCGGTCATCACCACCGACGGCGAGCAGGCCCTTGAGTCATGGCTGGCCGCAGACGGCGCCGGCACGCCTTACGATGTGGTGCTGATGGACATCCAGATGCCGAAGCTGGACGGCATCGCGGCCACGAAACGAATTCGTGCGCTTGAGTCGGAGCGCAGCCCGCAACGAACGAGAATTCTTGCGCTAACGGCAAACACCCTGGTGGATGATCGCTATGCCTGCTTCGAAGCGGGCATGGATGGCTTTCTGGTCAAGCCGCTCGACCGCGACAAGCTGACGGATGCGCTGGCGGCAACTGCGTCATCACGCACGGTGACTGCCTGAACCCCACCATCGCTGCGCGGTGCGTTGTCATAAATCCGTATCACGACCATGATTATTGATGCCTCAGGGCTGCGCTTGACGAATCAATGCGCGCAGCCGCGAGGAAGCCATGAGCGGCAACAAACCGGCGCTGACGAAGCCGGATGCAAACTCTAAAACATTTCGACAGCAGGCCGTTCGAAGCCCGCTTGAAGTATTTCGCCAAAATCCGTTGGTGCAGATGCTCCGGCCCGCTCATGCAAAATCGGCCGCAACGACCGCCGCCACCTGGCTGATGCCAAACCTTCTGCACTCAAGCCTGCGCGGCGAGGCCGTGCCGGAGATGATACAACCCGCGCGCCTCGGCAAGATCGGCTCGCTGGAAGTCCGTCTTGCTCAATCCAAGAGCGACGTGAAGCGCGCGCAGAAGCTGCGCTACAAGGTGTTCTACAAGAATGGCTCCGCCATCGCCGACGCCGCGACCATGCTGGCACAGCGCGACAAGGATGCGTTCGACAAGATCTGCGATCACCTGCTCGTGGTGGATCATGCCGCCAAGCCGACAATGAGCGGCAAGCAGCCCGTGGTCGGCACCTATCGGCTGCTGCGCCAGGATGTCGCCGAAAAACACGGCGGTTTCTACACCGGTGACGAGTTCGACATTTCAGGTCTGATGCAGCGGCAGACAGGCCTGAAGTTCCTCGAGCTCGGCCGTTCGTGCGTATTGCCGCCCTATCGCACCAAGCGAACTGTTGAATTGCTGTGGCACGGCGTGTGGAGCTATGTGCGCCGGCATAATCTCGATGTGATGATCGGCTGCGCCAGCTTCGAGGGCACAGATCCCGACCGGCTCGCATTGCCGCTGTCGTTCCTGCACCACTTCGCAGCCGCGCCGGAAGGCTGGCGTGCCAGCGCTCATCCTTCGCGCCGGGTGGACATGAACCGTATCGCGAAAGAGGATATCGACACCAAGGCGGCGCTGCGGATGCTGCCGCCGCTGATCAAGGGTTATCTTCGGGTTGGCGCCTTCATTGGGGATGGCGCCGTAGTCGACCACCAGTTTGGCACCACGGATGTACTGGTTGTCATGCCGGTGTCGGCGATCTCCGGCCGTTATCTCGATCACTTCGGCGCCGACGCAACGCGTCACGCGGCATGATCCACCTGACTGTCATTGCGAGCGCAGCGAAGCAATCCACTTTTGGGAGAAGCTGGATTGCTTCGTCGCTCCGCTCCTCGCAATGACGAAGAAAACTCTGCCTACAGCCGCCGCAACTGAACGTCCTCGATGATGTGGTCGCTACCCTTCTTCAGGATCAGCGTCGCCCGCGGCCGGGTCGGCAGGATGTTCTCTTCCAGATTAACCAGGTTGATGGTGGTCCAGAGCTCAAGGGCCCTGTCGGTCGCTTCCTTGTCGGACAGCTTGGCGTAGCGATTGAAGTAGGACCGCGGATCGCGGAACGCCGTGTCGCGCAATGTGAGAAAGCGCTCGACATACCACTCGCGCAGGATCGGCTCCTCCGCATCGATATAGACCGAGAAGTCGAAGAAGTCCGACACATACGGAACGGCCTTGCCGTCGCGCGGCAGACGTCCGGTTTGCAGCACGTTGACGCCTTCAACGATCAGGATGTCGGGCCGGTCGATTTCGACGCCTTCGTTGGGAATGACGTCGTAGGTGAGATGCGAGTAGACCGGCGCGCGGACCGGCCGGCGTCCGGCCTTGATGTCGGATAGGAAGCTGAGCAGCGCCGGAAGGTCGTAGCTTTCGGGAAAGCCCTTCTTCTGCATCAGGCCTTCGCGCTCCAGAATCTCGTTCGGAAACAGAAAGCCGTCGGTGGTGACAAGATCCACCTTGGGCCGCGGCGACCAACGCGCGAGAAGCGCTTGCAGCACACGGGCCGTGGTCGACTTGCCCACCGCCACCGATCCGGCGACGCCAATAATGTAGGGCATCTTACGATCTTCGATGCCGAGGAAGTGTCGCTGCGCGACGAACAGGCGCTGGGCCGCCGCGACATAGAACGACAGCAGGCGCGACAGCGGCAGATAGATTTCCTCGACCTCCTTGATATCGAGGCGATCATGCATCGAGTGCATCCGCGCGATTTCCTCGGCGGTCAGCGTCATCGGCATGTCGTCGCGCAGGGCGGCCCACTGTGCGCGCGAGAAAACGCGGTAGGGATTGTACTGAACCTGGTCGGCTCTCACATCCATGAGCCATTCCCTCCTGCCCGGCACCCGCGTATGCCGCGTCTGCCGGAATTGAACTAATCGCGCTTGCGCGCAGCTTTCTCTTCAAGGCCCGACATCTGAGTGCGCTGCGCCAGCGCGTCTTCGACATCGGCAAGACTGATGCCGCGCGACTTCAGCAGCACCAGAAGATGGAAGACGAGATCGGCGCTCTCGGCGATCAGATGATCGCGGTTGTTCTCAACGGCGGCGATGACGGTTTCGACCGCTTCCTCGCCCAGCTTCTTGGCACAGTGATCGGCGCCCTTGTCCAGCAGCTTGCGGGTATAGGACGCATCTCCGCCCGACGCCGCGCGGGCATCGATGGTGGTTGCCAGATCGTGGATCGTAAAACGGCTCATAAAGCGCCTTCTATCACTTCCGTACCCCGGTAGGGAGCGCAAAGAATTGATCGGATTCAGGTATTTGGCATACGGCCAGTTGCCTTCCCATAACGAAGCTCATGGATCGAGCCGCATCGGCAATCCGGCGCGAACCATGTGGTCCTTCGCCTGGCGGATGGTGAACTCCCCGAAGTGGAAAATCGAAGCGGCCAGCACCGCGGTGGCGTGCCCCTCGCGGATGCCCGCGACCAGATGGTCGAGATTGCCGACACCGCCGGAGGCGATGACCGGAACCTTGACGCTGTCGGCGATGGCGCGGGTCAGGTGAATATCGAAACCCTGCCGCGTGCCGTCGCGGTCCATCGAGGTCAGCAGGATTTCTCCGGCGCCCAGCGAAACCACCTCCTGCGCGTATTCGATGGCGTCGATGCCGGTCGACTTGCGGCCGCCGTGGGTAAAAATCTCCCAGCGGTCGGAGCCGGTGCGCTTGGCGTCGATGGCGACAACGATGCACTGGTCGCCGAACTTCTCCGCGGCTTCCTTGACGAATTCACGCCGTGCAACCGCCGCCGAATTGATCGACACCTTGTCGGCGCCATACGTCAGGAGCGTGCGGATATCGTCCACGGTGCGCACGCCGCCGCCAACCGTCAGCGGCATGAAGCAGGCTTCCGCCGTCCGCCGCACCACATCGAGAATGGTGCCGCGGTTCTCGTGGGTTGCGGTGATGTCGAGAAAGCAAAGTTCGTCCGCGCCTGCTGCGTCATAGGCAATCGCAGCTTCGACCGGATCGCCCGCGTCACGCAGATCGACGAAGTTGACGCCCTTGACGACACGGCCGTCTTTCACGTCGAGACAGGGAATCACGCGAACCTTGAACATCGTTGCCTGCCCTTAAGCCGCCGCCCGCGCGTTGCGGATCAGCGTCAATGCCTCGGCCGGATCGAGGCGGCCGTCGTACAGCGCGCGGCCGGAGATCGCGCCTTCCAGCTTTTTGGCGCGAGGCTCAAGCAGCGCCTTCACATCCGCGATGGAGGCGAAACCGCCGGAGGCAATCACCGGAATTGAGATCGCGTCGGCCAGCGCGATTGTCGCGTCGAGGTTGAGACCCTTGAGCAGACCGTCGCGCGCAATGTCAGTGAAGATGATCGCAGCGACACCGGCGTCCTCAAAACGCTGCGCGATATCGAGTGCCGTTACAGTCGACGTCTCAGCCCAGCCTTCAACGGCGACCCTGCCGTCGCGCGCATCGAGACCCACCGCAACCCGGCCCGGAAATTTTTTCGCGGCCTCTTTCACCAGCGCGGGATCGCGCACCGCGGCAGTGCCTATGATGACCCGGCGAATGCCCTTGGCGAGCCACGCCTCGATGGTCGCGAGATCGCGAATGCCGCCGCCGAGCTGCACCGGAAATTTCACCACCTTGAGCATGGCTTCCACAGCCTGCGCATTCATCGGCTTGCCGGCAAACGCGCCGTCGAGATCGACAACGTGAAGATATTCGAACCCCTGCGTCTCGAAGGTTTTGGCCTGCGCGGCGGGATCGAGGTTGAACACGGTCGCGCGCGCCATGTCGCCCTGCTCGAGGCGCACGCACTCACCGTTCTTGAGATCGATCGCGGGAAAAAGAATCACGGTTTCCACTTCAGAAAATTTGAGATCAGGGCGAGACCAAAACGCTGGCTCTTCTCGGGGTGAAACTGCGTGCCGATCGCGGTGTCCCTGGCGACGATCGCCGTCACCGGCCCGCCGTAGTCGGCGCGCGCGACAACGTCGGCCTCATTCGCCGCATTCAGGTGATAGGAGTGCACGAAATAGGCATGGCGGCCTTTGTCACCGAGCGGCAGCCGCTCCAGCACCGGATGCTCACGCACCAGATCGAGCGTGTTCCAGCCCATGTGCGGAATTTTCAGATCTTCCTCGCGCGGCGTGATCTTCACGACGTCACCCGAAATCCAGTCGAGTCCCGGCGTTGTGACGTATTCCTTGCCCTGGGTCGCCATCAACTGCATGCCGACACAGATGCCGAAGAACGGCCGTGCCTTGTCGCGCACGGCCTCGGTCATCGCGTCGACCATACCGTCCAGTCCATCGAGGCCTTTGCGGCAGTCGGCGAAGGCGCCGACGCCGGGCAAGACAATGCGATCTGCACGGAACACCGTGTCGGGATCGCGGGTCACGACAATCTTCGCCGGCTGCTCCATGCTGCGCGCCGCACGCTCGAAAGCCTTTGCCGCCGAGTGCAGATTGCCAGAGCCGTAATCGATGATGGCAACGCTCAACGCGACGCTCCGGATTCAGGAAACAAGCCGATAATGCCTTGCGGCTGCGAAATGGATGCGCGCGGCAGCGGAGGCGGAGACGACGCTCCTGTGCGCTCACTGCCTTGCGCGACCTTTGCATTCCAGCGCTCGAAGAAGCGGCGCTCGGCATCTTCCTCAGAGTCCGCCACGACAACGTCGAGCTGACGCCATTTGCGGCCCGACAGCTTCCAGCGGCGCAGCGATCCGGCCTCAAGCCCGACCAGCACCGCGATGACAGCCATCACAAGCAACCGCGCGCCCGACCCGACGCCCGCGGCCGACATGGCGATTTCAGCCACGATCATCAGCGCGATGTAGCCGAGCAGCGCCAGCCACAGCCGGTGCCAGATCAGCCAGAAGATCGCAGCAACGAAAGCCCAGACATAAAACCCGTCGCGTACGAACACGAGCTTTTCCGGCGCCGTGCGGACATCGACGCCGTAGCTCGCCGGAGCGTGAACCGTATAAACCGCCATGATCGTTCTCCGGAACCTCGTTCGGCACGATCCGGCAAAGATCGTGCGTCACTCACTGGTCCAAAAGTGAATTCCAGCGCATGACCGGCATGCGCTTGCGCTCAAATCAGCCGCCTAGCGTGCCCTTGGTCGAGGGAATTTCGCCTGCGGCACGCGGATCGATGGCAACCGCTGCGCGGAGCGCGCGCGCCAGACCCTTGAAGCACGACTCGGCGATATGATGGTTGTTCTCGCCGTACAGCGTCTCGACATGCAGCGTCACGCCGGCGTTGATCGCGAAGGCGTTAAACCATTCGCGCACCAGTTCGGTGTCGAACTCGCCGATCTTGTCGCGCGGGAACTCGGCCTTGAACACCAGCACCGGTCGTCCCGAAATGTCGATCACGACACGCGACAGCGTTTCGTCCATCGGCATGTGGATATTGGCGTAACGGGTGATACCCTTCATGTCGCCGAGCGCCTGCTTCACAGCCTGCCCGAGCGCGATGCCGACATCTTCCGTGGTGTGGTGGTAATCGACATGGAGATCACCGTCGGCCTGCACGGTGATGTCGATGCGCGAATGCCGCGCCAGGAGATCCAGCATATGATCAAAGAATCCGATGCCGGTCGCGACATTGGATATGCCGGTCCCGTCCAGATTGACCGACACCATGATGTCGGTTTCCTTGGTTTTGCGCTTGATGGTAGCCGTGCGCATGAAAAGTGCTCTCCAGAAGCCGGAAGTCGCGCCCTTTTAACAGGCACATGACGCCTTCGCTACTGCGGGATGACGCGATTTTTGCCTGAGTTTTCAGATATGGTGACCGGAATTCGCCGCCCGGCGGGTCGATTGCAACCGGCGGCGCCAGTGCCTAGATGAGGGCCCTCAACGAGGTTTTTATGCAGGCATCACAAGCTGAAATCTGGCACGGCACGACGATTCTCACAGTCCGCAAGGGCGGCAAGGTGGTCATTGGCGGCGATGGGCAGGTCTCCATCGGCCAGACCGTCATCAAATCCAACGCCAAGAAGGTCCGAAAGCTCGGCAAGGGCGACGTCATCGGCGGCTTCGCCGGGGCCACTGCGGACGCCTTCACGCTGTTCGAGCGGCTCGAGGCCAAGCTGGAGCAGTATCCCGGCCAGCTCACCCGTGCGGCGGTCGAACTGGCGAAGGACTGGCGCACGGACCGCTATCTGCGCCGCCTTGAGGCCATGATGATCGTCGCCGACAAGGACGTGTCGCTGGTGCTGACCGGAACCGGCGACGTGCTCGAGCCGGAGCACGGCGTGATGGCGATCGGCTCCGGCGGCAACTATGCCCTCGCCGCGGCACGCGCGCTGGCCGATTCCGACCAGGACGCCGAGACCATCGTGCGCCGCTCGCTGGATATCGCGGCCGATATCTGCGTCTACACCAACCGCAACGTCACCATCGAAACGCTGACCACATGAGCGCGGCATCGGACCAGGCAGCCTTGTCTGCAAGGTCGGGGCTGTCGCCGCGTCAGGGATTCATCATCGCAGCCGCGCTGCTCGCGCTTCAGGCCGCGATCCTCTATGCCATGGGGCGCGTGCCGATCTGCACCTGCGGATATGTCAAGCTCTGGCATGGCGTGGTGCTCAGCTCGGAAAACTCGCAGCACATCGCCGACTGGTACACGTTCTCGCATATCATCCATGGCTTCCTGTTCTATGGCCTGACATGGCTGCTGCTGCCGCGCGTGTCGTGGATCGCGCGTCTTCTGATTGCGATGCTGATCGAGGGCGGCTGGGAACTCCTGGAAAATTCGCCGCTCATCATCGAGCGCTATCGCGCCGGCACCATCTCGCTGGATTATTACGGCGACAGCATCGTCAACTCGATATCCGACACGCTGGCGATGATCGCGGGCTTCATTGCCGCGCGGAAACTGCCGGTGATTGCGACGGTAATCATCGCCATTGTGTTCGAGATCGCCGTCGGTCTTCACATCCGCGACAACCTGACGCTGAACATCATCATGCTGATCCATCCGTTCGATGCGATACGGCAATGGCAAGGCGGGCCGCCGATTATCTAGTGATCCGCCACGCTTGCGATCCATCTCCTTCAACAATAGCTAAGAGCCATGACAGACTTCTCTCCCCGCGAAATCGTTTCCGAACTCGACCGCTTCATCGTCGGACAGGGCGACGCCAAGCGCGCGGTGTCCATCGCGCTGCGCAACCGCTGGCGGCGTCAGCAACTCACCGGTTCATTGCGCGAAGAGGTGCTGCCGAAAAACATTCTCATGATCGGGCCGACCGGCGTCGGCAAGACCGAGATAGCGCGGCGGCTCGCGCGGCTGGCCAATGCTCCGTTCATCAAGGTGGAGGCCACGAAGTTTACCGAAGTCGGCTATGTCGGCCGCGATGTTGAGCAGATTGTGCGCGACCTTGTCGAAGTCGGCATCCTGCAAACCCGCGAACGCAAGCGAAAGGACGTGCAGGCGCGCGCGCAGCAAGCCGCCGAAGAGCGCGTGCTCGATGCGCTGGTCGGCGCCAATGCCGGTGCCGCCACGCGCGATTCGTTCCGCAGGAAATTGCGCGCAGGCGAACTCAACGACAAGGAAATCGAAATCGAGACCCAGTCGTCCGGCGGCGCACCGATGTTCGAGATTCCCGGCATGCCGGGCGCACAGGTCGGCGCGATCTCGATCGGCGACATCTTCGGCAAGATGGGCGGCCGCACCAAAACGCGCCGGCTTAGCGTCGCGGACTCCCACGAAATTCTTGTCAACGAGGAAAGCGACAAGCTGCTCGATAACGAACAGGTGGTGCAGGAATCCATCCAGGCCGTCGAGAACAACGGCATCGTCTTCCTCGACGAGATAGACAAGATCTGCGTCCGCGATGGCGTACGCGCCGGCGATGTCTCCCGCGAAGGCGTGCAGCGCGACCTGCTGCCGCTGATCGAAGGCACCACCGTGTCCACCAAGCACGGCGCGGTGAAGACCGATCATATCCTGTTCATTGCGTCGGGAGCCTTCCACATCGCCAAACCGTCGGACCTGCTGCCAGAGTTGCAGGGCCGCCTGCCGATCCGCGTCGAGCTGCAGGCACTGACCCGGGACGACATGCGCCGTATTCTCACCGAGCCCGAAGCGTCGCTGCTCAAACAGTATGTCGCGCTGATGCAGACCGAAGGCGTGACCCTCGACATCACCGACGATGCGATCGACGCGCTTGCCGATATCGCCGTTGCGGTGAACTCAACCATAGAGAATATCGGTGCGCGGCGTTTGCAGACGGTGATGGAGCGCGTGCTCGACGAGACATCGTTCCACGCTCCGGACATGAACGGTCAGACCATCACGATCAACGCCGATTATGTGAAAAAGCATATCGGCGATCTGGCCAAGAACACCGATCTCAGCCGGTTCATCCTGTAATCGGCCTACCGCGCCCGGCGGACGCGCACATAAAGCGCGCCCTCGCCGCCGTGGCCGATGTGCGCTTCCTCAAAGCCGATCACGAAGCTGCGGAATTCCGGCAGCCCAAGCCAGTGCGGGACCTGACGGCGGAGCACGCCGCGCTCCGACTCCGGTCCCACCGTGCGGCCCTTGCCGGTGATGATCAGAACGAAGGCCATACCATTCTCGTGCGCGTGATGCAGGAAGTTCAACAGCACACGATGCGCTTTGCTCTGCGTCATCCCATGCAGGTCGAGCCGCGCGTCGATCTCCTTCCGACCGCGTGAAAGCTGCGAGCGCTCACGCCGCCCGAGCGGCGCAAGCGGCGGCGGCGCGGGCGGAGCGGCCGGAATCTTTCGATGCATCGCTGGCGATTTCGGTGCCGGTGCCAGCTTCGGAGCGACCGGTGATTCGTCCAGCGCTTCTGCGGAAACCTTCAGCGAACGCGGTCTCTTGCGCAGCGGCTTCGCCTGCTTCGCCACGCTTTCCCATAGTTCGACTTCTTCGCGGCTGAGCGCGCGCTTTCGTCGGGACACAGGCGGTGGATCGAGATTACGCGGACGTTTCATTGGCGATGACGAGTGCGCCGGTAGTGCCGCTTGCGGCGCGGCTGTTCAGGTTTCGCGGTCGCGGTTGATGCCACATCGGGCGCAGCTTTCGGGCGCGCCTCCGGCAGCGGCACAGCTTGCGCAACCGGCGCGGTTACCGCGGGTGCTGCCGGTGCGACGGCTGGCGTCTGGGCTGCCGCGGGCTGATCCTTGGACTGGCTTTTGGGTGATTCCTTTGATTGCTCTTTGGGCTGCTCTTTCGGCACGTCCTTGGCTGTTTCTTTTGGAGCTTCTTTCACAACTTCTTTCGGCGTCTCCTTGACCGGCTCCTTTGCGGGCTCCTTGGACAGATCTTTTTGCGGAAACAGCTTTGCGATCGTGGCCGACGGCCGGTCTTCCGGCAGCGGCATAGTCTTGCCGCGCTGCACCGGATCGAGACTGTTCGGCAGCAGCATGACGAAGCGCGCAGGATTTTTCAGGCGACCGGCGACGCGGCCTGCATCGGCCCCCGCGCCGAAGTAAATGTCCGCGCGCGCCGGACCGATGATCGCCGAGCCGGTGTCCTGCGCGATCATCAACCGGCGGAACGGCGTGTTCGATGTGTCTGACTCAATCGGCAGGTTGCCTTCGATAAAGAATGGCGTGCCATAGACGTGCAGCGACTTGTCGACAGCGATCGAGCGTCCCGCCGTCAGAGGCACGCCCTGCGCGCCGACCGCCTCGTCATCCGCCCCGAGCTTCACCTCGCGGAAGAACACATAGGAGCGATTCTGCCGGCGCAGTTCTTTCGCGGCATCCGGGCTCTGCTCCATGTACTCCCTGATCTTCTGCATCGACATCTGATCTTTGGGAATGATGTTGCGTTCGATCAGGATTCGGCCGACGGGCATATAGGGAAAGCCGTTATGTGCGTCGTAATTGATGCGAACGATCGAACCATCCTCAAGCTTGATTCGTGCCGAGCCTTGAATCTGGATGAACAGCAAATCGGTCTGGCTCTTGAGCCACACCACCTCCAACCCCCGTCCCGCAATCGCACCGTCCTCAATCTCGGCGCGGTCGTAATACGGCACCAGCTTGCGCCGCCCGATCTTGCGGAACACCTGGCCTTTGTTCGGCATGCTGGAATTGGCCTGCGAGTATCCGCGCACGAACAGGTTCGACGGCCGCCGATAGACCGGCACGTTATACACATCGGTCTGGACCCGCGAGCCGTCGACGATCGGCTCGTAATAGCCGGTGACAAAGCCGGCATCCTCACCGATTCGCGAAATCAGCAACGGCGTGAAATTCTTCTCGAAGAATTCGCGTGCCTTGGCGCTGTCGGAAATATCCTGGGCGCGCGCCGCGATGCAGGAATCATGCAGCGACGTGCCGAGCGCCTTGCTCTCGGCGAGCGGAGCCTTCTGCGCGGCAATCGGCTTGCAGCTTGCGCGAAACGTCTTGAACGCGGGGAGCGGATCGTCGTCGGTCCAACCGGCGACCTCGCTCCATTTCAGCGGCGCGTACTGAGCGCCGGGAAATTCCAGCGGCCAGACAACCGGTCGGCGCCTTTGATGTTCATGATGTTCGTGGGAGGTGTGGCGGCTCGCTCTCGCCTGGGCGTCCGCGATGACAAGGCCGGCGACACAAAGTCCGGCCGCTCCCGCTTTCAGCCACGCGCCACAACGCCCGGCTCGTGCACCGGGCGCAGCAACGTCGTTACTGTCCGCTTTCCGTCCCAACCAGCTTCCAGTTCGGATCGCGCGACGCGATGTCACGGGCGAATGTCCAGACATCTGTGACATCGGTGAGCTTTTCCGCATTGCCATCGACGACGGTGCCGGCCTTGTCGCGCGTGACCGAAATCATCTGGGAGACAAACCGGACGGTGATCTGGGCGGACCGATCGCGCGTTTCCGCGTTGACGATCTCCGCCTTGTCGATCGAAGCGAACCGGGTCTCGACCTTTTCGCCGCGCTGCTCGCGTTCCTTGATCGCAGCCTCGAAACCTTCATAGACCTCAGACGACAGCAGATCCTTCAAGGTCCGCCGGTCGCCATTGGCGAACGCGAGCACGATCATCTCATACGCGCTCTTGGCGCCGCTGATGAAATGCTGCGCGTCGAAGGACGGATCGGAAACGGCGATCTGATCGAGACCGCGCGCGAGCGCCGAACCAGATTCGGCAATTCCCTTCCACCGGTCAACCACGACCGCAGGTTCGGCCGATGGCGCCAGCGGGGCCTGATCGATGGTTTTGCCGGGCAACGGCACGACATTGTCGGACATGCGCGCATTGCCCCGCGCCGGCAGGTCGAACGGCGGACGTTCGTCACCGGTGCGCTGTCCCAATACGTTGCGCAGCCGCAGGAAGATGAAGACGGCCAGAGCCAGAAAAATGATAGTGTAAATATCCACGTCGCATTCACTTTCTGATCGGTGCTTCACGCAACCCGAAAAACAACCCGGATGGGCCACCCACGAATTTGCCTGTCACATGTAGGCACGAAACCCGATCCAGCCAACACCGCCATATGCCGCGCTTTGAAGTGCCCAAAAGACAGGGTTTGGGGCATTCACGGCGCCTGTTTCGCTTAATTCTACCCGATCCAGCGGTCAGAGCCAGCCGAAACGCAACAGAATGAGGCCTATCGTCCTTGTCGAATGAGGCAAGGCTATGATAGCCACTCGCCCCGACAAGGGCCCTTCCGGAGCGGATGTTTTGCCGCCAAGGCCTTTTTCGCAGGCAGTTCCCGGACCGGATTGCTCCCCTGGGCGATTCAGTTTCCACATTCTCGGAGAGATCTACTCATGACCAACGGCAACGGTGCACCTTCCGAGAACGCGGCCCCGCCCCAGTTCAACGTCCTGGCGCAGTACATCAAGGACTTCTCGTTCGAGAATCCGAACTCTCCGGCTTCGCTGGCGGCCCAGGACAAGCAGCCCACCATCAACATTCAGATCAATGTCACCGCGAACGCGGTTGCCGAGCACGACTTTGAGGTCGCGCTATCGATCGAGGGCAAGGCCGAGAACGACAATCTTGTGCTGTTCGCCTTTGAACTGATCTATGCCGGCGTGTTCCGCATTCAGAACGTTCCGCAGGACAGCATGCATCCGTTTATCATGATCGAATGCCCGAGGCTGCTGTTCCCCTTCGCCCGGGAAATCATTGCGACGTCGGTGCGCTCCGGCGGCTTCCCGCCGCTGATGCTCGACCCGGTGGACTTCGTCGGCCTCTACCGCCAGAACATGGCGCGCCAGGCGGAGCAGCAACAGCAGGTCAAGCCGAGCTAAGGCTTGAACCGGGCTAAGGCTCAGCGGCGTACATTCGCGCCGCTTCAGGTTTCCTTGGAAAATTCGTTCCAGACCGGCGTGCCGCCCAGGGTCGCGACAAAGGCTGTGTGCGCGGCGACATCCGCTTCGGTAATGCGCGGTGCAAGCGGCACCTCGCGCTGCCGGCGCGGTGCATCCGTCTGTCCCGTGCTGAACGACTGACGCGTCTCCGACAGAATAAGCTGAGACTGCCGCGCACCGATCAGATCTATGTAGACTTCCGCCAACAGTTCCGCGTCGAGCAACGCGCCGTGCTTGGTGCGGCGGGAATTATCGATGGCATAGCGCGAACACAGGTCGTCGAGCCGGTTCGACACACCGGGATGCTTGCGGCGCGCCAGCGTCAGCGTGTCGACCAGACGGTCGCGCGGAATCGCCGCGCGCGAGACCTTGGTCAGTTCGGCATTGATAAAGCCGATATCGAACGACGCATTGTGAATGACCAGCGGCGCGTCCCCGATGAAGGTCAGGAAATCCTCAGCCACCGCCGCGAACAACGGCTTGTCGGCGAGAAACTCGCTCGACAGCCCGTGCACCGCGAAGGCTTCCTGCGGCATGTCGCGCTCGGGATTGAGATAGACGTGAAACGTCTGCCCCGTCGGCATGCGGTTGATCATCTCGACACAGCCGATCTCGACCAGCCGATCGCCGCGCAGCGGATCGAGGCCTGTGGTTTCGGTATCGAGAACGATTTCGCGCATGAGAATGCCGGTTGGTTTAGCGAATCAGCTTCGCCGTCTCGGCATTTTAACGACTTCGCGGAGAATTTCACCGATCTGCTGCCGCACCGGGTCCAGGCCGTGGGATGTGTCCACCACAAAATCCGCTCGCTTGCGCTTTTCGGCATCGGGCAGCTGCCGCGCCAGAATGGCATCCAGCTTCTCGGGCGTCATGTTGTCCCGCGCCAGAATGCGTTCGCGCTGGATCTCCGGCGCGGTGGTGACAACCACCACCGCATCGACGCGGTTCTCGCCGCCGGTCTCATACAACAACGGCACATCGAGCACGGCCACCGGTGCGCCGGACTTTTCTGCATCGCTGAGGAATTTGAGCTGATGACTGCGCAGCATCGGGTGCACGATGGTCTCGAGCTTCTTCATGGCATCGGCGTTGTTCACAACCATGGCCGACAGTTTTTGCCGGTCGACCCTGCCGTTCACCGTACTCCCCGGAAACGCCGCTTCCACCGCCGGCGCAGCCTCGCCCTCATAGACCTTATGGACCGTGGCGTCGGCGTCATAGACCGGCACCCCGGCCTCCTCGAACAGTTTCGCGGTGGTCGATTTCCCCATCCCGATCGAACCGGTCAAACCCAGCAGCAGCATCGTCACTTCTTTCATCAAACGGCCAGCAGATTGCGGCTGCGCAGGAAACCAAGCAACGGCAGCAGCGGCAATCCCAGAATCGTAAAATGATCACCCTCGATGCGCTCGAACAGGTGCACGCCGGTGCGCTCCAACTGATAGGCGCCGACACTTGCGGTGACCGCGTCGCCAGCCTCATCGATATAAGCGGTAATCTCACGCTCAGTCAGAGCCCGCATCGTCATGCGCGCCACGCTGACATGGGAAAACAGCGGCGCACCGTCTTTTGTCACGCTGACCGCACTGTGCAATTCGTGGGTCTGTCCGGACAGCGTTGCGATCTGCGCCGAAGCCGCGGCCCGATTTGCGGGCTTGCTGAAAAGCCGTCCGCCCAGCGCCAGCGTCTGATCCGCCCCGACCACATACCGGCCCGGATGCCTGAGAGAAATAAACTTTGCCTTCTCACCGGCAAGCAGCGCCGCGATCTCACCCGGATTTTTCAGACCTGATTTGTCCTGGATGGCACGTTCATCAATGTCAGCCGGGATGGTCTCAACGGCGATACCCGCATTCGCAAGCAGACTTTTTCGCACAGCACTCTGCGACGCCAGAATCAACGGTTGCCGTTCACGCCAGACAGTCACGTTTGCGATGCCTTCTGGCGCTGGCGATCGGCAAAGAGCTTCATGATGGCCGCAGCGGTTTCCTCAATGGAGCGCCGTGTCACATCGAGAAGCGCCCAGTCGAACTTCGCGCTGAGTTTCCGGGCGAACGCAACTTCCTCGGTCACCGCCTGACGATCGATATAGGTATCGTCGCCGGTCTTGCCGATGCCGAGCAGGCGATTTTGCCGCACCTGTATCAATCGCTCCGGCGTTGCATGAAGGCTGACCACAAGCGGATTCTTCAGCGTTTCAAGCTGATGCGGGATTGGAATTCCCGGCACCAGCGGAACGTTGGCGGTGCGAACGCCGCGGTTGGCAAGGTAGATCGAGGTCGGGGTCTTCGATGTGCGGGAGACGCCGACAAGAACCACATCGGCCTCCTCCAGCCCTTCGACGTGCTGGCCGTCGTCATGCATCATCGTGTAGTTCAGCGCGTCGATCCGCTTGAAATACTCGGCGTTGAGGGTGTGCTGTGCACCGACCCGGCGCGAGGTTTCGGTGCCGAGATAGGCCTGAAACAACTGCATCACTGGACCGATGATCGACAAGCTCGGAATATTGATTTCCTGGCATTTGGCTTCCAGCCGCTCGACCAGATCCTTTTCCAGCAACGTGAACAGTACAATTCCCGGCGCTTCCTCGATCTCCGCAAGGACGCGATCGAGCTGCTTCTGACTGCGGACCAGGGGATAGACATGCTCCACCGGCGAGACGTTGGAGTACTGCGCAGCCACCGCACGCGCGACGGTGATCAGCGTTTCGCCGGTCGAATCGGAAATCATGTGGAGGTGAAAATAACTGCCGGTAGTAGGCGCCATGGCGTGTCGAACCCGTTTCCGCTCAATCCGGCGACTGTGAATCTCTGTGAATCCCTGTGGGCATATTGGCCTCGCTCTGGCGCCCGTCGGCACCAGCCGGGATAACTCGCCTATTCATTCACAGCGCTGATTTCGGGATGAAATCTAACCTTCACTTCGATGGTAGCGGGGTTGTGTGGATTTGTCTTGGGATAATGGCGGGCCAACAGCAGGCAAATACTTGAAACCATCGGCGTATTTTCCACGGCTCTCATAGAGACCAGCAGCGGGTACAAACCGGCGCCTTGTGGACGAACACTGGATAAACACTGGAGAGAAATGCGCGAGCGCTAATCACGGCTACACTTAATCAAACTTAAGAATCTAAAAGGATTCTTTAAGGAAGTGGTGCTTGCGGACAGACCCCTTCTCGCGTCATCTACCGATGCTGCTCAACCCACCGGGCAGAAATTGGTTCCTGCATATCGAAACTGGAAAGACCGGTTTCGATGCAGAAATAAGCTCAGCAGAGAAGAAGACGCGATGTACGAATGGATCAAGGCGCTGCATGTGATCGCCGTGATTTCCTGGATGGCAGGCATGCTCTATCTGCCGCGTCTGTTTGTTTATCACTGCGAAGCTGAAATCGGATCGAAACAGTCCGAAACTTTCAAGGTCATGGAGAGGCGGCTTCTCAGGGCGATCATCGATCCGGCGATGATCGTGACCTGGCTGGCCGGTTTATGGCTGGTCTGGCAGGGTGGCTGGTATGTTTCAGGCTGGTTTCACGCAAAATTCCTGCTGGTGCTGATCCTGTCGGGCGTTCATGGATTTTTCGCAGCCCGGGTGCGGGATTTCGCCAATGACCGGAATACCCGAAGTCAGAAATTCTACCGTATTATCAACGAAGTACCGACTGTCCTCATGATCGGAATCGTCATTCTGGTGATCGTCAAACCGTTTTAGGACAACGCGTTGCCGATTGAAGCGGCAACGACCTGCTTGCGAAGACCCGGACGATTTTCTATATTCTTGTCATCCCACCGAACGCAGGCGGATGTGGTTGAGTCCCGGTCTCATTGTTGGACCGGCCGCCACATCAGGTTCGAAGCCTCCCGGCACCTTCCTCGCTCAAGACCTGCGGACTTCTGATCGCGTTTGTAGTCCGTATGTCGTCAGCAGGCTGAAACCTTTCGCTCCCCTCCCCTCTCTTTTTCTCCACATGCTCCACAGGACAACCCCAATGCGGGAAATCAAACTACAGGACCTCAAAACCAAAACTCCGGCGGAGCTTGTCTCGTTCGCCGAAGAGCTTGGGGTCGAAAATGCCAGCACCATGCGCAAGCAGGAGCTGATGTTCGCCATTCTCAAACAGCTTGCGATCCAGGAGACCGACATCATCGGTGAAGGCGTCGTCGAAGTTCTCTCCGACGGCTTTGGATTCTTGCGCTCATGGGACGCCAACTACCTGCCCGGCCCCGATGACATCTATGTTTCGCCATCGCAGATCCGCCGCTTCGGATTGCGCACCGGCGACACCATCGAGGGCCATATCCGCAGCCCGAAGGAAGGTGAACGCTACTTCGCGCTGCTCAAGGTCAACACGTTGAACTTCGAGGACCCCGAGAAGTCCAAGCACAAGGTCAACTTCGATAACCTGACGCCGCTGTTTCCGGACGAGCGTTTCCGTCTCGAACTCGATGATCCGACACGCAAGGATCTTTCGGCCCGCGTCATCGACATCGTGGCTCCGATCGGCAAGGGCCAGCGCGCGCTGATCGTCGCGCCTCCCCGCACCGGCAAGACGGTGCTGATGCAGAACATCGCCCACTCAATCACAGCCAATCATCCGGAATGCTATCTGATCGTTCTTCTGATCGATGAGCGTCCGGAAGAAGTCACCGACATGCAGCGTTCGGTGAAGGGCGAGGTTGTGTCGTCGACCTTCGACGAACCGGCGGTGCGTCACGTGCAGGTCGCCGAGATGGTGATCGAGAAGGCCAAGCGCCTGGTCGAACATGGCCGCGATGTTGTCATTCTGCTCGACTCGATCACCCGCCTCGGCCGCGCCTATAACACCGTGGTGCCGTCATCCGGCAAGGTGCTGACCGGTGGTGTCGACGCAAATGCACTGCAGCGTCCCAAGCGTTTCTTCGGCGCCGCGCGTAATATCGAGGAAGGCGGTTCGCTGACGATCATCGCGACGGCGCTTGTCGATACCGGCAGCCGCATGGACGAAGTGATTTTCGAAGAGTTCAAGGGTACCGGTAACTCCGAACTCATTCTCGACCGCAAGGTTTCGGACAAGCGCACCTTCCCGGCGATCGACATCTCGCGCTCCGGTACGCGCAAGGAAGAGCTCATCACTGATCCGCAGCTGCTCAAGAAGATGTACGTCCTTCGCCGCATCCTCAATCCGATGGGCACCATGGACGCGATCGACTTCCTGCTCGACAAGCTCCGCAACACCAAGAACAACGCCGAGTTCTTCGACTCGATGAATACCTAAGAACTTCTGACCGCCAGCAGCGGTCAGCTTGTTTACGATGCCCGGCCCATCAGTGCGAAGCATGCCTTCGTATCGATGTGCCGGGCATTTGCATTTTCGGTATACCACGTCAGGATGATTGCGCTGCTCGCATCGGCACAAGCTGCGCCAGCAAGGGAGGTTGTGTCTTGTCGTCAAATCCCAGTCTTCCGCTCGGCGCTGCCCTGCCCGGCTGGACGCGCCGTGCGTTGCCGCAACCGGTCACGATCGATGGCCGCACCTGCCGTATCGAACCGCTCGATGTGGCGCGTCACGGTGACGACTTGCTCGCGGCATTCAGAGATACCGATGAAGCATCGTGGGTGTATCTGTTCATCGGTCCCTTTGCGGATGACGCCGTCATTCTGACCTGGCTGACCGAAGCTGCGAACAGCAAGGACTACATTTACAGCGCCATCATCGACCGCGCGTCGGGACGCGCCGGCGGTGTTTGTGCGTTCATGCGGCCTGATCCTGCCAACGGCGTCGTGGAAATCGGCAGCATCCACTACGCCGACACACTCAAGCGCACATCGGTGACCACCGAGGCGATGTATCTTTTGATGCGCTATGTATTCGATGAGCTCGGCTACCGGCGTTACGAATGGAAGTGCAACTCATTCAACGCGCCGTCGCGCCGCGCTGCGCTGCGGCTCGGATTTCGCTTTGAGGGAATTTTCCGCAATCACCTGGTGGTCAAGGGCCACAACCGGGACACCGCCTGGTTTTCGATTCTCGACAGCGAGTGGCCAGCGCTGAAAGGCGCTTACGAAAATTGGCTCGCGCCAGAAAATTTTGACCGCGGCGGACAGCAGCGCAGGTCGCTTTCGGAGATAATTACCGCTGCGCGAGGGTGATGTTGTTGTGCAGTGCAATATTAGATTTGCTGCATCTGTCCTTGCAACATATTGCGATGCAGCAATTATAACACCGGGCTCCTCCTTAGGGATTTTTCATTGCCTGTCGGCTGGTCATTCGACAAATAGGCATGCCTTCCCCCGATCAGACCATTTTCGCCTTGTCGACCGGCCGCGCGCCGTCGGCGATTGCCATCATCCGCGTATCGGGCCCGCAGGCCAGCGCGGCGGTGGAGCGGTTATGTGGAAAATTGCCCGCGCCTCGTCTGGCCCATGTTGCGACTTTGCGCGACCTCGACGGCAGCGCCATCGACGAATCAGTGGCGCTCTGGTTCCCGGGCCCGCACAGCGCGACCGGCGAAGACGTCGCAGAATTTCATGTCCATGGTGGACGCGCCGTCATTGCGGCGATTTTCGATGCGCTTGGATCTATCGACGGCTTGCGTCCCGCGGAGCCGGGCGAGTTCACGCGCCGCGCGTTCGAGAACGGCAAGCTTGATCTGACCGAAGCCGAAGGTCTCGACGATCTGATCCACGCCGACACCGATCGTCAGCGCCGTCAGGCTTTGCGGCACCTGAAAGGTTTGCTTGGCGCGAAGGCGGAGAGGTGGCGGCAGCAGATCATCGAAGCGTCGGCACTGATCGAAGCGGGAATCGATTTCTCGGACGAGGGCGATGTGTCAGCAGAGCTTGTCGCGCCGGCTTTGAAGAAAATCGCGGCGCTTAAATCCGAAATCGAAGAAACGCTTGCGGCATCGGCACAAAGTGAACGTCTGCGCGAAGGTCTCACAGTTGCAATCGCCGGTCCGCCGAACGCCGGAAAATCGACGCTGCTCAATCGTCTTGCGCGGCGCGAAGCTGCAATCGTTTCTCCACATGCCGGCACCACGCGCGATGTGATCGAGGTTCATCTCGATCTCGACGGCTATCCGGTGACGCTGATCGATACCGCGGGCGTCCGTGACACCCATGATCCGGTCGAGCAGGAGGGCGTGCGCCGCGCGCGCGATCGCGCCCGCACATCGGATCTGGTTCTGTGGCTTGTCGATGCGAATGACAAGACCGCGCCGTTGCCGCAGAACGAAGACGGCCATGCGCCGGTGTGGATCGTGCGCAACAAGGTTGATCTGATCGGCGGCAAAGGCGAGGGCGGGGCTGGGGCGCAGTTCGATATTTCCGCCGCGCAGGGCGATGGCGTCCCGGAGTTGATCGCGGCGCTGGTGGCCTACGCCCAGGATTACTTCGGGGCGGGCGAAATGGCTTTGGTCAGCCGCGCCCGGCACCGGACATTGCTGCGCGAGACTGTGGAGGCACTGGACCGGGCAGGGCGCTCGGCTGGCAGCGGCGACGAGCTTCTGGCGGAAGAGCTACGAATCGCGATTCATTCATTGGGCCGTTTGATCGGACGAGTGGATGTCGAGGACATCTTGGATGTGATCTTCCGGGAGTTCTGTATTGGCAAGTAGGCCAATGGCCGACTGGGGTTCCAGGTCGGCCATTGGGCCTGTTTCACGTGAAACAGGCGGAACCCCTTCACTGTTTCACGTGAAACACCCGTTGGAACCCTCCCTAGGTTTCACGTGAAACATCTCTGATCGATTCCGTCTTTCAGCTTTCGCACCAAAGCGATAGAAGTCTGCTCATGCAGATATTCGACGTCATTGTGATCGGTGGAGGCCACGCCGGCTGTGAGGCTGCGGCGGCATCCGCGCGCGCGGGCGCCAAAACCGCGCTTGTCACCCATCAGTTCGCGACGATTGGCGCGATGTCCTGCAATCCTGCCATCGGAGGCCTTGGAAAGGGCCATCTGGTCCGGGAAATCGACGCCTTGGATGGCCTGATGGGTCGCATGGCCGATCAGGGTGGCATCCAGTTCCGGGTTCTGAATCGCCGGAAAGGACCCGCTGTGCGTGGTCCCCGTGCCCAGATCGACCGTAAGCTTTATGCGACGGCGATGCAGGCGGAAATCCGGGGCACGCCCAACCTGACCGTGATTGAGGGCGAAGCCGACGAGCTTTTGCTGTCCGAGGGTCGAATCTCCGGGATTCGTCTGGGCGATGGCCGGGGATTTGCCGTTGGCGCGGTGGTCGTGACCACCGGGACCTTCCTGCGGGGTCTGATCCATCTCGGTGAGAGGAACTGGCCCGCCGGACGGGTCGGCGAAGCTCCGGCGATGGGTCTTTCCAAATCCTTTGAGCGAGCCGGATTTATCCTGGGCCGTCTCAAGACCGGAACGCCGCCGCGGCTCGACGGATCGACGATCAACTGGTCGGCGGTGGAAATGCAGCCCGGAGACGATCCGATCGAGCCGTTTTCGGTGCTGACCGACCGGATCATGACCCCGCAGATCGAATGCGGGATCACCCGGACCACCAACGCGACCCATGAGATCATCCGGGCCAATGTCCATCGCTCACCGATGTATTCCGGCCAGATCAAGAGCTCCGGGCCCCGCTACTGCCCCTCCATCGAGGACAAGATCGTCCGGTTCGGCGATCGCGACGGCCACCAGATCTTCCTGGAGCCGGAAGGGCTGGACGACACCACGGTTTATCCCAACGGCATCTCGACCTCGCTGCCGGAAGAGGTCCAGCAGGCAATTCTGGCGACCATTCCGGGCCTCGAGCACGTGAAAATGGTCCGGCCGGGCTATGCCATCGAATACGATCATGTCGATCCACGTGAACTCGATCCAACCCTCCAGACCAAGCGCGTGCCGGGCCTGTTCTTGGCCGGACAGATCAACGGCACCACCGGCTATGAAGAAGCCGGTGCGCAGGGTCTCGTGGCCGGATTGAATGCCGCCTTGCTGGCCGGTGGCGCTGAACCGGTCGTGTTCGACCGCGCCGACGGTTATCTCGGCGTGATGATCGATGACCTGACATCGCGCGGTATCACCGAGCCGTACCGGATGTTCACCTCCCGGGCCGAGTATCGCCTGACGCTGCGGGCGGACAACGCCGATCAGCGCCTGACCGATCGGGGCATTGCCCTGGGATGTGTCGGAAGCGAACGGGCAGGGCGTCACGCCGCCAAGATCGCTGCGCTTAACCTCGCGAAATCATTGGCGAAATCCCTTTCGGTGACCCCGAACGAAGCCGCAAAACACGGTCTCATGCTCAATCATGACGGCCAGCGCCGGACCGCATTCGAGCTGCTGGCTTATCCCGAGGTTGAGTGGACCACCGTCACGTCGATCTGGCCGCAACTCAATAGCATCGACCCGAAGATTGCCGTCCATCTTGAGATCGACGCCAAGTATGATGTCTATCTGGCTCGCCAGGCTGCTGATGTGCAGGCATTTCGCCGCGACGAAGGTCTGGTTCTGGCGGATATCGATTACAGCGCCGTTCCAGGACTCTCGAACGAAGCGCGGCAGAAGCTCGAGAAGGTTCGGCCTCGGACCATCGGGCAGGCGGGCCGGATCGAAGCCATGACTCCGGCAGCGCTGGCAATTCTCGCGGCCTATCTGCGCCGCGAGGCTCGCCGATCATCCGCCGCATCGGCCTGAGGCATCCCATGGCCAAGGCGGCCCCGATTTCCATCCCGGCTTCGGACAAGGCGGCGGCGTTGGCGCTCACGCCTGTTTCACGTGAAACAGAGGCGCGGCTCGATCGCTATGTCGGTTTGTTGGTGGCGTGGCAGGCCAAGACCAATCTCGTTGCACCGTCGACGTTGCCGCAGCTCTGGACCCGGCACATTTCCGATTCACTCCAGGTTCTGGATCTCGCGCCGTCGGCAAGACGTTGGCTCGACTTCGGCAGCGGCGGTGGTTTTCCCGGGGTGGTTCTGGCCTGCGCGATGGCGGAGCATGAAGGCGCGTCCGTCCAGCTTGTCGAACGAATCGCCAAGAAGGCGGCATTTCTGCGCGAAGCGCTGCGGGTCACCGGCGGGGCCGGCTCGGTTATCCTCGCCGACATCGGGGATTATGTGGATAGCTCAAAGGCGCCGATAGATTGCGTCACAGCGCGCGCGGTCGCTCCACTACATATGTTGCTGGGCTATGCAGAACCTTTGGTGAGCCGGGGCGCGAAAGCACTCTTTCTAAAGGGACAAGATGTAGAGTCTGAATTGACGGAAGCTACTAAATACTGGAATATCGAGCCCATTTTGCATCCCAGCCGCACAGGCGGACACGGCTGGATCGTCGAGCTCAACAAGATCGAGCGGCGATAATCGTCCGGCAGTAACAGGTACAAGGCGGCCAGGCACATGGTTGGCATCGGCGGAATTTTTGAGGACGAAAACGGCGCGGCGACGGGCGAACGGGGCCATCCCCGGATCCTGGCGCTGGCCAATCAGAAGGGCGGCGTCGGCAAGACCACGACCGCGATCAATCTCGGGACCGCGCTGGCTGCCATCGGCGAGCGGGTGCTGATCGTCGATCTCGATCCGCAGGGCAACGCCTCGACCGGTCTCGGCATCGACCGCCGCAACCGCAGCTGCTCGACCTACGACGTGCTGGTCGGCGAAGCCAAGCTGCGCGAGGCGATTATTCCGACTGCGGTGCCTCGCTTGCACATCGCGGCTTCGACCATGGATCTTTCGGGTCTCGAACTCGAACTCGGCACCACACGCGACCGCGCGTTCCGTCTGCGCGACGCCATTGCCGAGCTCAACGTCAATGTCGCGCCGGACACCGACTACACCTATGTGCTGGTTGATTGCCCGCCGTCACTCAACCTCATCACCGTCAATGCGATGGCGGCATCGCACGCCATTCTCGTTCCGTTGCAATGTGAGTTCTTCGCGCTCGAAGGTCTGTCGCAGTTGTTGCAGACGGTGGAGCAGGTGCGCTCGACGCTCAATCCGACGCTGTCGATCCACGGCATCGTGCTGACGATGTTCGACTCGCGCAACAACCTGTCGAACCAGGTCGTTGCCGATGTGCGCCAGTTCATGGGCAAGAAAGTTTACGACACCATGATCCCGCGCAACGTGCGCATCTCGGAAGCACCGTCCTACGGCAAGCCGGTTCTGGTCTACGATCTCAAGTGTGTCGGCAGCGAAGCGTATCTGAAACTCGCGACGGAAGTCATCCAGCGCGAGCGTGAGTTGCGCGCGCACTGATCCTGCGACGTTAAAGCTTGCGGCGATGATGCTCGCCGCTGTGAAAATTTGTGAAGCAGGAGTGCGTGAGTTGAGTGCGAGGGAAGCGGCAATGGCCGAAGAGCGTTCGCGACTGGGTCGCGGTCTTGCAAGTCTGATTGGCGATGTCGGCGGCGAGGCGGCGCATGTTGATCGTCCCGCGCGCACGCCGCGCCGCGTTCCCATCGAATTTCTCAAGGCCAACCCGCGCAATCCGCGGCGGACTTTTTCCGACGAAGAACTCAACGAGCTGTCGGCGTCGATCAAGCAGCATGGCGTGATTCAGCCGATCGTGGTGCGGCCGGTGAGGGGCGCGCAGGATCGTTTCGAAATCATCGCCGGCGAACGGCGCTGGCGTGCGTCGCAGCGCGCGGGTCTGCACGATGTGCCGATTGTCACCGTTGAGGTGAACGACAGCGATGCGCTCGAGATTGCGATCATCGAGAACGTGCAGCGCTCCGACCTGAACGCGATGGAAGAGGCGCAGGGCTATCACGCGCTCGCCGCGGAATTCAAACGCAGCCAGGAAGACATCGCCAAGATCGTCGGCAAGAGCCGCAGCCATGTCGCGAACATGATGCGCCTGACCAAGCTGCCCGATCAGGTTCAGGCCTATATAGCCGAAGGCAAACTGTCGGCCGGTCATGCGCGCGCGCTGATCGGCGTGCCCGACGCGGCAGCCGCGGCGAAGCGGATTGTCGAGGAAGGTCTGAACGTGCGTCAGACTGAAGCGCTGGCGCATGAAGAAGGCGTGCCGGAGCGCGGCGCCCAGAAGGCGCGCGGTGGCGGTTCTGCCAAAGTAAAAGATCCCGACACCATCGCACTCGAAAAGCGCGTCAGCGATGTACTCGGATTGAAGGTCAGTGTGGATCACCGCAATCCCGGTGGCACGGTGCAGATCAAGTACACCGATCTCGATCAGCTCGACGAGATCCTGCGGCGGCTGGAAGCAGGCAAGTAAGCCAGAAAGAGATCGCCGCTCTATCTTCCGGTCATCCCCGCGAAAGCGGGGATCCATAACCACTGAATGTTGTGGTGAAGGAAGAAAGCCAGTCCCAGCATATTCTATGAATCGAAAGTTCAGGGAGTATGGGTCCCCGCTTTCGCGGGGACGACATCGCATGTGACGCTAAGCCGCGTCTCGGATCGTCTAGCCCCGCCGCCGGGCATTCACCGCGATTGCAAGCAGCGCACGCTGTGCAATGACTTCCGCCAGCGACGACTGTTTGCGCATGTCGAATGCCGCATCCGCCAGTTGTGCCATGACACGCGCCATGCGCTCGGAACTGGTATTGCGCAACGCCGTTTCGACCAGCGTCTTGCGCGAAAAATGCAGCCGCGGAAATCCGCTGTCGAGCGCCTCGAGTTCGCTGCGCCCTTCTTCGATCGAGAGCCGCGCCTTGTGCAGCAGCGCCGCGTGGCGCTGCGCCGACATGATGATCAGGCCGGGATAGGTTCCGGCGGCCATTGCCTTGGCGAACGCGGGTTCGACGTCGGCGGCGCGTCCCGCAAAGGCATTGTCGACGATCGGATCGAGCGCCAATCCCGATGCGTCGGTGACGATAGCAACCACGTCATCGAGTGTGACCTCGCGCTGACCGTGTGCGTAAAGCGCGACCTTGCGGATTTCGTTGCGTGACGCCTGCCGGTCGCCGCCAAGTAGTGAGGTGAGTGCCGCGCGCGCGTCCCGTGCAATTTTCAGATTCGACAGGCGCAGTTCGTCGTCGATCAGTCTGGCAAGATCGCGCTCGGTGTCGGCATAGCAGGCGATGGCGACTGCGGTCTTTGCTTTCTCGCAGGCTTTCCGCAGCGGTGCATCCGGGCGCAGTTCGCCGGCCTCGATGACGATGCGGCAATCCTTCGGCTGCATCTCGGCCAGCGTATCGATGCCGCTTGCGAAGCTGCGCGAGCCGGCGCGAATCCGGATCGCGCGGCGGCCGCCGAACAGCGGCACGGTCATGGCTTCATCGACAAGGCGCGACGGCTCGGCAGCGAGCTCGTCGCCGTCCATTCTGACCAGAGAGAACGGATCGTTCGGATCGTCGACAGCAGAGGCCATCAAGGCATCGGCGCGCTCGCGTACGAGGCCTGCGTCCGGGCCATAGAGCAGGATGATCGGCCGCGACGGATCGGGCCGGGCCAGAAACGCGTCGATTTCTTTCCCTCGAAGCGCGACCACACTTATCTCAAGGCTTATTGTCGATCAGGTGCCAGCGATGAAGAACGAGGCGAGGCGCTGGCTGATATTGTCGGCGATGACCTTGGCGGCGCGGTCTTCGGCGTCACGCAGTCCGCGCGAGCGGGCGAAACGCTGCGCCTGTCCCGGAATATCGTAGGACACACGCGAGAAGGTCGTACCGGTCAGCACCGTCTTGTCGGTGGCGTTGTCCTTCAGTTCATACGTCGCATCGATACCGTAGTTCTCGATATCGGGCCGGGCGGTTGTCGGGTCGACGATGACCGACAGCCGGGATGTACTCAGCCGCATTACCAGCCGGTGGGTTGGCGGGCCGCCGACTGCGCTGCCGTACATGCTGAACATCAGATGGTTGCGAATCTCGACACCGAGCCGTGCTTCGCGCGAGCCGTTCGGCAGGTTGAGCGGAGGAACCTCGACGCCCTGCAGCTTTTCGCGCAAAGCCGATCCGCCGGTCGCGCTGCGTTCGCCGTACATCGGCTGGAAGCACCCGGCCGTCAGGGCCGCAACGGCGGCCACGGCAATGAGCCGGACAGCGATGCGCTTATCAAACCACGACATTCACGATCCTCTGCGGAACGACGATGACTTTTCGGGGAGGTTTCCCGTCCAGAGCCGATTTTACTGCATCGAGTGTCAAAACGGCAGCCTCAATTTCCCCGTTTGAAGCATTTCGGGCGACCGTGACATCCGCGCGCTTCTTGCCATTAACCTGCACTGGCAGCGTAATTGTGTCATCGACCAGCAGTTTGGCCTCGGTTTCAGGCCAATTTGCCTCCGAAACCAGTTCCTGATGCCCCAGAGCCTGCCAGCATTGCTCGGCCAGATGCGGCATCATCGGGGAGATCAGCCGGACCAGGATGTCGAATGCCTCTCGCGCCGCCGCTGCGACGGCGGGGTCGGTCTGCAGGGATTTCGCCGGCCCGTCGACGACGTCGCCCAGCGCGCCGACGAAGGTATAGAGCTTTGCGATCGCGGTGTTGAACCGCAGCCGTTCGATCGCGGTCGAGACATCCGCAAGGGTGCGGTGCGCGATGCGCCGGAGCGCCATCGCGGCGTCGTTGTTTTCCGGGATGGCCGTCCCCGGCTTCGGCAGAAGCGGAGCGGCGGTATTCACCAGCCGCCAGATGCGCTGGACGAAACGGCCGGCGCCCTGCACGCCTTCCTCGCTCCAGATCACGTCGCGGTCGGGTGGCGAGTCGGAAAGCATGAACCAGCGGGCGGTGTCGGCGCCGTAGGTGCCGATGATGTCGTCGGGGTCGACGGTGTTGCGCTTCGACTTCGACATCTTTTCGATCGGGCCGATCTCGATCGGCTCTTTCGTCGTCAGCAGTTTCGCGATGCGCTTGTCGCCGACGGTCTCGATGCTGATCTCGGCCGGCGAGGCAAAGGTGCCGTCCTGCTTCTTGTAGGTTTCGTGCACCACCATGCCTTGCGTGAACATGCCGGCGAACGGTTCGTCCATGCCGATGTGCCCCGTTGCCTTCATCGCGCGAACGAAGAAGCGGCTGTACAGCAGATGCAGGATCGCATGCTCCACGCCGCCGATATACTGGTCGACCGGCATCATGCGATCGACGACATTGCGAGTCGTCGGCGCGTTCTCGTTCCACGGATCGGTGAAGCGCGCGAAATACCACGACGAGTCGACGAACGTGTCCATCGTGTCGGTTTCGCGCGTGGCCTTGCCGCCGCACTGCGGACAGGTGACGTGCTTCCAGGTGGGATGATGATCGAGGGCATTGCCCGGCTTGTCGAAGGTCACATCCTCCGGCAGCACGACCGGCAAATCCTTGTCCGGCACCGGCACCACATCGCACTTCGGGCAATGAATCACGGGGATCGGACAGCCCCAGTAGCGCTGGCGCGAAATACCCCAGTCGCGCAGGCGGAAGTTCACCTGCCGCTCGGCGACCGGCGTATTGCCGCGCGTTGCGCTCTCGAGGCGCCTGGCGACGTCTTCCTTCGCCTCCTCGATGGTCATGCCATCGAGGAAACGCGAGTTGATCATGCGGCCTTCGCCGTCATAGGCGGTGTCCGTAATGACGAACGATTTGGGATCGACGTCCGGCGGACAGACCACCGGCGTATTTCCGAGGCCGTATTTGTTGACGAAGTCGAGGTCGCGCTGGTCGTGCGCGGGGCAGCCGAAGATGGCGCCGGTGCCGTATTCCATCAGCACGAAGTTGGCGACATAGACCGGCAGCTTCCAGTCGGGATCGAACGGATGCACGGCCTTGATGCCGGTGTCGAAGCCCTGCTTCTCGGCGGTGTCGATGATTTCCTGCGCGGTGCCCTGACGTTTGGTCTCGGCAATGAATTCAGCGAGCTTCGGATTCTTCGCCGCCGCCGCCTGCGCAAGCGGATGATCCGCCGCGATCGCCATGAACTTCGCGCCGAACAGCGTATCCGGCCGCGTCGTGAAAACCTTGAGTTCGTTCTCGCCGCCTGGCGCCGTCGCCGGGTCAAGCGCGAAACGGATCAGCAATCCTTCCGAGCGGCCGATCCAGTTGCGCTGCATCAGCCGCACCTTGTCCGGCCAGCGATCGAGCGTGTCGAGCGCGTCAAGCAAATCCTGCGAGTACTTCGTGATCTTGAAGACCCACTGGTTCATCTCGCGCTGTTCGACAACGGCGCCGGAGCGCCAGCCGCGGCCGTCGATCACCTGCTCGTTGGCGAGCACGGTCATGTCGACCGGGTCCCAGTTGATCTTGCGCTTTTCGCGCTCGGCGAGCCCCGCCTTCATGAAATCCAGAAACATCTTTTGCTGATGTTTGTAGTAGCTCGGATCGCAGGTCGCGAATTCGCGCGACCAGTCGAGTGACAGCCCCATGGTCTGGAGCTGCTTCTTCATCGCGGCGATGTTCTCATAGGTCCATGCCTTCGGCGCCACCTTACGCTCGATGGCGGCATTCTCGGCAGGCAAACCGAAGGCGTCCCAGCCCATCGGATGCAGCACGTTGTGGCCCTTGGCGCGCATGTAGCGAGCGACCACGTCGCCCATGGTGTAGTTGCGGACATGACCCATGTGTATGCGCCCCGACGGATAGGGGAACATCTCGAGCACGTAATATTTCGGCCGGGGATCGTCATTGCGGGTGGCGAAAATCGCCCGCTCGTCCCAGAGCTTTTGCCAGCGTGGCTCGGATTCGCGGGCGTTATAGCGTTCGGTGCTCATCGGATGGGTCGTCTGCCAAAGGGGGATTCAGGAGGCGGCAGACTAGCCACAAAAGACCGCGAGGGGTCAACGCTTTAGGCGCAAATATGGCCTGCGCGGCCCTTAGCCGGCCAGGGAAACCGGCCGATCGGCAGGCAGGATCAGGCCGTGTTCGACCACCGTGTTCCGGCCCCGGCGTTTGGCTGCATACAGCGCCGCGTCCGCGGCCTCGATCAGATCGTCTTGGGGCTGGGCGCTGCCCGGCGTGACCGTCGCGATGCCCACGCTGACGGTGACGTGCCTGAAGTCGCTGGTGACGTGGGGAATCGTCAGTTCTTCGATTGTTGTGCGAACTTTTTCAGCCACCTGCAGCGAGCGGGCGGCACTGCTATTCGGCAGCAACAAACAGAATTCCTCGCCGCCATAACGGGCTGCGAAGCCGGCATAGGCGTCCGCGATTGTCGACAACGCCTCGCCGATGCGGCTGAGGCAGGCGTCGCCTTCGGGATGGCCGTAGGTGTCGTTGAAAAGCTTGAAATGATCGACGTCGATCATCAGCAGCGAAAGCCGGGTGTCGGATTGCAGTGCCTTCATCCACTCGAATTCGAGCCGGCTCTGGAAGCCCCGGCGGTTGGCCAGCCCGGACACCAGATCGAGCGATGCGATGACGGTGAGGCGGTCGTTGGCGGCGGCCATTTCGCGCTCACGCTCGGAGAGTTGTGACGCCATGGTATCGAACGCCCGGGCGAGCGGAATAAACTCAATTGGCAGCGAGGCATTCGATGCCCTCGCCGAAAATTCGCCGCGGCCAAAACGATTGGCGGTGTCTGTCATCGCGCGGAGCGGCCGGATGATGAGGCGCTCGCCGGCGAACCAGGCGCCGAGCAGCGTCGCGAGAACCACGATTGCAAGCTGGATGTACGCAGTCCGGATGTCATGGTTGATGTCGCCCAGCATCAGGGACTGATTGACGCTGACAATCATACGGGCCTTGGTGCCGGTAACCCGCGCGAACGATACGGCCTTCTTCTCGCCATCGGCCGATTCGAAGGAGATCGATCCATATTCGCGATCGAGATTGATTTCACGCAGCGTGACCGCTTCCAGCAGCGATGTGTCCTTGAGCTTCTGCCCGATCAGATTCATGCTTTCGGGTGGGGACGCCAGGATCGTGCCCGCGCCATCGACAAGGACAACCGATACGCCCGAACGTCCGCCGCGATTCACCAGCAGCTGCGACATCCATTTCAGATCGATCGCAGCGATGACCACCGATTCCTGATTGCCGTCCACCGCCGAAACCGGATACGCGGCAATCAGCGTCGGCAGGCTGGTAATGCGGCTCGGGATGAAGTCGCTGAGAACGAAATCGTGAAGCTCGCGCGCCTTGAGGACATAATCGCGGTCGTGGAGATCAAAGCCGACGATGCTTTGCTTTGTGGAGCAGTCGATCTTGCCTTCCGGGCCAATGATCGAAAGGTTTCTGATCCAGGGCAGATCGACCCGCAGGCTTGCGCGCATCACCGCGCAGCCGCGTCCCTGCTGGGAGGCTGCGGCGTAGATGTAGGCGGAGGATTTCACAACGGCCTGGACCGTCGAGATGATTTCGCGCTGCGCGTCGGCGGTATGCTTTGCAAGCTCCGATAGTTCGTTTGCAGCCTGGATCATCTGCCTGGAGCGCGAGTCTTCCAGCAGACGGACGCGGTCGAGCATCAATGGCACGACCAGAATCAACGCCAGAAGCACAAGGCGCGCGCGAATCCCGAATAGCGCCTTGAGTTTTGACGTGTTGCGGCCGAAGCTGGCGATTGACATCGGTATTCCCTTGCCCCACGCCAACACTACAAAAAAGGGTTCAAGGACCCTTTTTTGAATTCGCTAAAATTCGAATGATCCTTAATTTGAAGGCAAGTTTACATCGATGGCTGTGGATAATGTGCCGCCGGTAACATCCGATTCACCAAACGGTCTCGACGCCGTGGAGCGGGAAATTTCGCGTGCGTGCAGGGATGCCCGCCGTGAGCGCTCCTCGGTGACGCTGGTTGCCGTATCGAAGACATTCGACGGCGACGCCATCGTGCCGGTGATCCGTGCAGGTCAGCGCGTGTTCGGCGAAAACCGCGTGCAGGAAGCGAAAGCCAAGTGGCCGCCGTTGATGGCGGCGCATCCTGGCCTCGCGCTTCATCTGATTGGACCGTTGCAGTCGAACAAGGCCAAGGAAGCCGTCGCGCTGTTCGACGCCATTCATTCGGTGGACCGCGCCAGTCTCTGCGAGGCGCTGGCGAAAGAAATCGTTAAGCAAGACCGCCATCCGCAACTGTTCGTTCAGCTCAACACCGGCGAGGAGCCGCAGAAGGCGGGTATCGCGCCGGCGGATGCCGATGCATTCATTGCGAGTTGCCGCGACGTCTACGGTCTGCAAATTTCCGGACTGATGTGCATTCCGCCGGCCGCGGATCCGCCTGCGGCGCATTTCGCGCTGACCGCCAAGATCGCGGAGCGCAATGGACTGAAATTATTGTCGATGGGAATGAGCGCGGACTTCGCCACTGCGATCCAGCTCGGCGCAACCCATGTGCGTGTCGGGTCCGCGATTTTCGGAAGGCGGTAGATTCCGCACGAAGAACTCCATCGTCATTGCGAGGAGCGCCAGCGACGAAGCAATCCAGCTTTTTGCTAGAGTGGATTGCTTCGCTTCGCTCGCAATGACGAGTAGCTTGCAACGTCACCGATCACGATCTTCGTCTGCGGTCCGATCCGTTCCAGCAAGCGCAGCATCCCACCGCGCGTCAGCCCGACGCAGCCCGCCGTTGGCGAAAATTTCTCGCGGGCGAGATGCAGGAAAACCGCGCTGCCCCGCCGTGCGATGCGCGGACGGGTGTTGTGGTCGATCTCGATGATGAAATCATAGAGATGATCTTCACGGGTTAACCGGTCACCGCCTTCGCCAGGCGCGCGCTGGATCGCGCGGTTGTAGTGCCGCTCGGCGGGATCTTCCGACCAGGCGTCCGCAGGGCGGATCGCCCGGACCGGAAGATAGGTTCGCGGCCGGGGGTGCCGGTCGGCGCGCCACCAAAGCCGCACCGGCCGGAAGATGCCGCGGGGTGTTCCGCCGTCGCCTTCGAACTTGTTGGCCTTGATTCCGCCGCGTCCAAGCGCGACCGGTAGGATATGGGTGCCCGCCACCAGCCAACCCTGGTTCGGCCGGCCGGCGGCAGCACGGACCCTGACAGCGGAAAGCGGCCGATCACGCAACGGTGTTCGATAAGCCCTTGGAAAGCCTAGATTTCCCATAATTGGTTCCCGTGACTGCGTACAACTCCGGCTTGCGCTTTCGCCTGCAAATGCTCTATTTCGCCGAGGTTCTTCGAGATCGCTCTTAGGACCTTCTATATACAAGCCGAATTTTAAAGGACTGGATGCAATGGCCAACGCCCGCAAGATCCTGATCGTGGACGACGACACCGATCTGCGCGATGCCCTGGTGGAGCAGTTGTCGCTTCACGAGGAGTTCGAGGCATCCGCCGTCGATACCGGCGCGAAAGGCGCGCTGGCGGCGAAAAGCAACTCGCCCGACCTCGTGCTGATGGATGTCGGTCTGCCCGACACCGACGGCCGCGAGGTGGTCCGCAGCCTGCGCAAGGGCGGCTTCAAGTCGCCGATCATCATGCTGACCGGCCACGACACCGATTCGGACACGGTTCTCGGGCTCGAATCGGGCGCGAACGACTATGTCGCGAAGCCTTTCCGATTCGCCGTGCTGCTGGCCCGCATCCGCGCGCAGCTGCGCCAGCACGAGGCCAGCGAAGACGCGGTGTTTTCGGTGGGTCCGTACAGCTTCCGCCCGGGCTCCAAGATGCTGACCGGCGCTAATGCCAAGAAGGTCCGGCTCACCGAGAAGGAAACCGCGATCCTCCGTTTCCTCTACCGCGCCGGGCAGATGCCGGTGTCGCGCGAGACCCTGCTGCAGGAGGTCTGGGGCTATAACTCAGGCGTCACCACTCACACGCTGGAAACGCATATCTATCGCCTGCGCCAGAAGGTGGAGAAGGATGCCGCCAACCCCGAAATTCTTGTGACTGAATCCGGCGGCTATAAGCTGGTGCCATGAGGCGAATCAATCGCCGATCCCTTTCGGCGCCCTATGGCTATTGAAGACGACATCGCCCTGTTTTCGCGCGTCCCGACACTGAATTTGTTGGGTGCGGCGGCATTGCAGGTGCTTGCGATCGGCGCCGAGCAGCGCGATTACGGATTCGGCGAGCGGCTGTTCGAACAGGGCGATCCTGCGGATTCCGGTTTCATTGTTCGGCACGGCGCGTTTCGCGTGGCTTCGGACGATGGTCATGAAGCCATTGCGGGCCAGAACGTTCTGATCGGCGAGCTCGCGCTGGTGGTTCCGATGGCGCGGCCGGCGACGGCGACGGCTCTCGAACCGTCGTCGGTGCTGCGCATCTCGCGCAGCTTGTTCCAGCGTGTGCTCGAAAGTCATCCCGAAGCGGCAAGGCGCCTGCGCGACGATTTTGCCGCGCGCACCAACGCGGCGGCGGGTGCAATGGTCCGGGCGACCGAAACGCTGCGATAGTTTCCGCCGCCGCCTTATCTGAAATCACACATCGAGTACCGCCGTGACCGGCACATGGTCTGACGGACGCTCCCAGCCGCGCGCGTCCCTGGTGATTTTGAAATCACGAACGCTGTCGCCGAGCGACTGTGAGACCCAGATGTGGTCAAGGCGGCGGCCCTTATTCGCCGCGCTCCAGTCCGCGGAGCGGTAGCTCCACCAGGAATAGACTTTCTCGGATAGCGGAATTCGCTGCCGCGCGACGTCAATCCAGTTGCCCTGCGCCTGTACGCCGAGCAGCTTCTCGCATTCGATCGGTGTATGCGACACGATCTTCAAGAGCTGCTTGTGCGACCACACGTCATGCTCGTGCGGGGCGACGTTGAGATCGCCGACGAGAATGTGCCTGTCATTGGCTTTCGGATGCAGCGGCTCGCAATCGCGCATCTCGTCAAGGAACGACAGCTTGTGCTCGAACTTCGGATTGAGTGCGGGATCGGGAATGTCGCCGCCGGCAGGCACGTAGAAATTATGCACGACCAGCGGCTTGGCGATTTGTGCCTTCTGTCCGAAGGACACCGAGATATGACGTGAATCGACCTTGCCGCAGAACGTTTGCACATCGCTGCTCTCGAAGGGAATTTTCGAGACGATGGCGACGCCGTGATAGCCCTTCTGGCCGTTGAGCGCGACGTGCTCATAGCCGAGCCGCTTGAAACGCTTCAGCGGAAACGCGTCATCGATGCATTTGGTTTCCTGAAGACACAGCACATCGGGCCGCACCGATTTGATGAATTTCGCGACCAGATCGATGCGCAGCCGCACCGAATTGATGTTCCAGGTTGTCAGGGTGAAGCGCATGGGGGAGGCGGGATTCCGGATCGTCACACCCTGTCGATTCAGGGCGGATCGCCGGGCGCAGGCTAATGGAAGCGGCACCGTTCTTCAAATGGCTGCGCTTGCCCAGACGGTGGGCAGCCGCAACTTGCGAAGGACGCGGTCAGTTGTTCGAATTCTGATAGTTGGTGAAGTCGATCTTGAACATCGACGGATCGAGCTTCTTGGTGGTGTCGAGATTGTAGACCGCGACGGTGGTGTCGTATCCCTGCGGATCGGTGACGGTCCATTGCTTGAGCTGATTGTCCTTGGCCCCGATCATCAGCATCAGGCGGCTGGTCCCGACCAGCGCCTGCTTTTCTTCGATCGTCACGCTGATAAACATGTTGTCCGATGACACGCCCACCACATTGGTGTCGCGCAAGAGATCGATGCGGTCGGACAGGAGATAGCGCAACGGGGTTTGCGACAGCGGGTAGACGTCCTGGGTTGCGAGCCTGCGGTCAAGCACGACCACCGACGTGCCGTCGGCCACAAGCGCGATCGGCGACGGATCGTCATACTCGAAACGGATCTTGCCGGGCTTCTGGATGTAGAAATCGCCGGTCGTGCGTTTGCCGTCCGGACCGACCTGTACGAAATTGCCCGAGACGTTCTGCAAGGACGAGAGATAGGTGCTGACCTTGCCGGCCAGCGCCTTTTGATTGGCGTCGAAATTCTGGCTCGGCGTCCCGCCGCCGAACAGGCTGCGCAGATCCGGAATGATCGGTGTCGGAGGCGTCGAGGTGTTCGGAGCCTGCGCCTGCGGTGCCGGGATGTCCCCGGGGCGTGCTTTCGGCGCGGGCTTGGGAACCGGAACAGCCTGCGCCAGTGCCGACGGCATCATAAGCGATGCTGCAATCGTCGCCGCGAGCGCCAGTGTCGGCACCTTCGCGACAGAAAAAACGCGGGCTGGCCGCCGGGGCTGGCAGGACGGCTGATTGCGATGGGGTTTTTTCAACGGTCCGTCCTGTCGGGAATGCCTTGTGATCTTTCCGCCGGGGCTAGCCCCAAGCTATGGCGTTTTCGCGGCTGCGAACAGGGTCTCAGCCAAATCGGTCCTCTTCCTCGGCGACGAGAATCTCGCGTTTTCCGGCGTGATTTGCCTGTCCGACGATGCCTTCCAGCTCCATCCGCTCCATCAGGGTGGCGGCGCGGTTGTAACCGATCTGAAGCCGCCGCTGGATGTAGCTGGTCGATGCCTTGCGGTCGCGTTTCACGATGGCGACGGCCTGCTGGAACAGGTCGCCTTCGCCGCCGTTGGCACCCATGCTGGTGCCGTCGAACACGGCGTTGCCGTCCTCGTCGGTTTCCTCTTCCGCAGTGACCGCCTCGAGATATTCCGGCTGTCCCTGCGACTTGAGATGACGGACGATCTTTTCGACTTCCTCGTCCGACACGAACGGGCCGTGGACGCGGCTGATGCGCCCGCCGCCCGCCATATACAACATATCGCCCTGGCCGAGCAGTTGCTCTGCGCCCATTTCGCCAAGAAGCACGCGGCTGTCGATCTTCGAGGTGACCTGGAAGGAGATACGCGTCGGGAAGTTCGCCTTGATGGTGCCCGTGATGACGTCCACCGAGGGGCGCTGCGTGGCGAGAATCACATGGAGACCTGCGGCGCGTGCCATCTGTGCGAGGCGCTGCACCGCGCCCTCGATGTCCTTGCCGGCGACCATCATCAGGTCGGCCATTTCATCCACAATGATGACGATATAGGGCAACGGTTCGAGTTCGAGTCTCTCTTCCTCGTAGATCGCCTTGCCGGTTTCCTTGTCAAAGCCGGTCTGGACGGTGCGGGTCAGTTCCTCACCCTTTGCCTTCGCCTCGGCGACGCGCGTGTTGTAGCCGTCGATGTTGCGGACGCCGAGTTTCGCCATGTTCTTGTAGCGTTGCTCCATCTCGCGCACGGCCCATTTCAGCGCGACGACCGCCTTCTTCGGATCGGTCACCACCGGCGTCAGCAGATGTGGAATGCCGTCATAGACCGACAGTTCGAGCATCTTCGGATCGACCATGATGAGGCGGCACTGGTCCGGGCGCAGGCGATAGAGCAGCGACAGGATCATGGTATTGATGCCGACCGACTTGCCCGAGCCGGTGGTGCCCGCGATCAGAAGATGCGGCATGCGTGCCAGATCCACGATCACAGGCTCGCCGCCGATGGTCTTGCCGAGGCACAGCGGCAGCTTCGCGGTGCTCCCGGTTGCTTCCTTCGCGTTGAGCAGTTCGCGCAGGTAAACTGTCTCGCGCTTGACGTTTGGCAATTCGATGCCAATGGCGTTGCGCCCGGAGACGACCGCGACACGCGCCGAAACTGCGCTCATTGAGCGTGCAATGTCGTCGGCAAGGCCGATCACGCGCGACGACTTGATGCCCGGTGCGGGTTCGAGCTCGTAAAGCGTCACGACAGGTCCGGGGCTGGCTTTCACGATTTCGCCGCGCACGCCGAAATCCTGCAACACACCTTCCAGGGCGCGCGAATTCGTCTCAAGCTCGTCCTTGCTCAACGTGAAGCGATCCGATGCTTTCGGAGCGGCGAGAACGGAGATCGGCGGCAGCACGAACACGCCCTTGCGTCCGGAAGATTTCGGTTCGGCACGCTTGCGGGCACGCGGCGCGGGCTCTTCGTCTTCTTCCTCCTCCTCGTCCTCTTCTTCCTCTTCGTATTCGTCCTGTGGTACCAGCGACGGAGCGCGGCGTTCCCCGCCGAGATTTGGCTCCATGCGCTCGAACGATCGCGTGCGTTGTGATTCGGATCGTCCGACCATCATGGCGAAAAGCGCGGAGCCCATGCGGACGATGCGCGCCTTTGCACTCATCGCCGCATGGACGAGCCATCCCAGCGAGATCGATCTGCGATCGTCTTCCTCGAAATCCTCTTCGTCTTCGATCATCGGCGGCCGTGTGCGCTCCACGATCTTTTCCTGCGCGCCCGCGCCGCATGCAAAGACGAAGCTCCCGATCATCGCGGCGAACAGGATGATGCCGAGCACGATACGATAGATCAGGCCGGGCGGGCCGAACACGACGGCCGGGAAACGCACCAGCGCATCGCCGACGACGCCGCCAAGTCCGGTCGGTAACGGCCATGCGCCGCTGCGCGGCAGGCAGCTTGCAAATCCTGCCGCGATCACCGCGCACAGAATCCAGCACGCGATCCGAAGCGCTTCGCGGTCGAAGTGACGATGCGTCACCAGTCGCCATCCCCAGACCGCCACGGGGAGAATCAGCATGATCGCTCCGAGTCCGAGAATCTGCATCAGCATGTCGGCGCCGATTGCGCCCGGACGGCCCATGAGGTTGCGGATCGGACCTGAGGTCGCGTGGCTGAGGCTCGGGTCCTGCACAGACCAGGTCATCAGAGCCGCGGCGACGACACAGGAGAGGGCGATGACGCCGAGGCCGGCGAGTTCGCGCAGGCGCCGCGCCAGCATCTCGCGTAATGGATCGGAAATCTGGCCGACGATGGGAATAACGCGTTCGATCGCTGGCATTGTTTTACGAGCCCCGAGCTTCGTTCAGGACGTCGACCATACGGTGCAACGCCTCAGCCGTTGTTTCACTGTCCTGTTGCACCAAGGCGACTCGGATGTATCCGGCGCCGGGGTTGCTGCCATCTGCCTGCGGCCGCGCCAGATAACTTCCGGGGATAACGCGCACGCCGCCTTCCTTGAAAAGCTTCACCGTCGCCGCTTCGTCGCCGCCATGCGCGGAGACATCCAGCCAGATGCAGAAGCCGCCCGCGGGCCGCCGGTAACCGAAGCGGTTGCCGAGAATCTGGTCCGCGAGGTCGAACTTGATCCGGTAGAGCCTGCGGTTCGCATCGACATGAGTCTCGTCGCCATAGGCGGCGACGGCGACATGCTGCAGCGGGACCGGCACCTGAGGCGCCGCGACGTTGCGCAGTTCATGGAAGCGCGCGAGAAAATTCCTGTCGCCGGCAACGAAGCCGACGCGGAGGCCCGGCAGGTTCGATCGCTTCGACAGCGACTGGAACGCGACCACGTTGGCGAAGTCGTTTCCGGCGGAGGCGAGCATGCTGCCCGGCGCTTCGCCGGTGTAGATTTCGGAATAGCATTCGTCGCTGAGCACGATGAAGCCGTGACGGTCGGCGAGCTGCTTCACGCGGTCGAAGTAGGCGCGCGATGGCACCGAGCCTTGCGGGTTTGCGGGCGAGGCAAGATAGAAGGCGACGGTGCGGTCGAGCGTTTCCGCGCTCAGCGACTCGAGATCGGGCAGAAAGCCGTTCTCGCGCGTGGTCGGCAAGAAGATCGCTTCACATCCGGCGGCCCGCGCACCGGCCGCATAGGCGGGATAGAACGGGTTGGGCATCAGGATCGCGGGCGTGCCCTTGCGGGGGCTGACATAGCGCGCGGCGGCGATTGCTGCGAAAAACAGCCCCTCCCGGCTGCCGTTGAGCACCAGAATTTCGGTGTCGGGATCGATGGCCTTGGCCAGGGCGAATCGCCGGGAAACCCAAGCGGCGGCGGCCTGCCGGAACGGCTCGATGCCTTTGGCAATCGGGTAGCGGCCGAAGTCGTTGATATGGCTGGCCAGCACCGGTCCGACAAAACCCGGCACCGGATGCTGTGGCTCCCCAATCGACATATTTATCAATGGCTTACCGGGGGAATAGGCGGTTAGCAGCTCGGTCAGCCGGGCAAACGGCGAGCGCTCGCCGTCTTGGGCGCCGGCGGCGGAAGCCGAGCGGGAAGAAGCGGTCATGGCCATTCGAAAAACGCCAGCACTAGTAAGGTCCGTCGATCCTGCGGGTCGGTCAGGGGGCCACGCAGGATGTGATCACGTCACCATAGGTGCGGCGAGGTTAAGACGCGATTAACCATCGCGGCGCGGGCATGGTTTACCGCGCTCCCCGAGAGATGAACCTGTCTGAAAAAGTAAGGGCCCCAGCTTGCGCTGGGGCCCTCCGACGGACGGGGCATTGCCGGGTTTGTGCCCCAACCGTTGTTCAGAAGCATGATCCGGAAAAGTGGAAACCGGTTTTCCGATAAGATCATGCTCACCAGAGAAGTCGCCGCGACCCGTAAGGATCGCGGCAGGTCGCTTACATGTTGTAGGCGCGCTCGGTGTGGTCGGTGAGATCCAGACCTTCGCGCTCCTGCTCGACCGGAACGCGCAGACCGACGATCACGTCGACGACCTTGTAGATGATCGCCGAACCGATGCCCGAGAACAGCAGCGTGGTGCCCACGCCCCAGCTCTGCGAGATCATCTGAGCGACCATGTCGTAGTCGCCGATCTTGCCGGTGACGTAGTCCATGACGCCGGTGCCGCCGAGGGCAGGGTTGACCAGGATGCCGGTGCCGAGAGCGCCGACGATGCCGCCGATGCAGTGGACGCCGAACACGTCGAGCGAGTCGTCATAGCCGAGCGCGTTCTTCACAACCGTACAGAAGAACAGGCAGACGACGCCGACGACGAGACCGAGCACGATCGCGCCCATCGGACCTGCGAAGCCGCAAGCAGGAGTGACGGCAACCAGACCCGCGACCGCACCCGACAACGCGCCGAGCACTGACGGATGGCCCTTGATCATCCACTCCGCGAACATCCAGGACAGGGCCGCAGCAGCGGTTGCCAGGAAGGAGTTGGTCATCGCGAGAGCAGCGCCGCCCGAAGCTTCGAGGTTCGATCCGGCGTTGAAGCCGAACCAGCCCACCCAGAGCAGCGAAGCGCCGATCATGGTCATGGTCAGCGAGTGCGGAGCCATCAGCTCCTTGCCGTAGCCGGTGCGTTTGCCGATCAGGAGCGCGCCGACGAGACCTGCGATGCCGGCGTTGATGTGCACCACCGTGCCGCCTGCGAAGTCGAGGGCACCCTTCTTGAACAGGAAGCCGCCGTCAGCCATCACCTCGTCGAGTTTCGCCTGTGCTGCAGTCTTTGCAGCGCCGTCAGCCGCGGCTGCCAGGGCCTTGGCTGCATCGCTGATCGCGTCCGGTCCGGCCCAGTACCAAACCATGTGGGCCATCGGGAAGTAGATCAGCGTCACCCAGAGCGGGATGAACAGCGCGATAGCTGCGAACTTCATACGTTCGGCAAAGGCGCCGACGATGAGGGCCGGCGTGATCGCGGCGAAGGTCATCTGGAAGCAGAAATAGATCATTTCCGAGATGTTGGCATCGACCGAGAACGTCGCCGCCATCGAGTCGGTCGTGATGCCGGACATAAAGGCTTTGGAGAAGCCGCCGATGAAATCCGAACCGCCGGTGAATGCGAGGCTGTAGCCGTAGAGGGCCCAGATCACGCAGACGATGCAGACGGTGTAGAAAACCTGCATCAGCACGGACAGCATGTTCTTGGAGCGGACGAGGCCGCCGTAGAACAGCGCGAGGCCCGGGATAGTCATCAACAGCACGAGAACTGTTGCTGTCATCATCCAGGCATTATCGCCCTTGTTGACGGTTGGCGCGGCGTAGGCGGCTGTCGTAGCGAAGAGGCCGACGGCGAGAGCTGCCAATCCCGCGCTGGTGGGACGCTTGAACGTCATTTGTTTGTACTCCTGATAAGATGAGGTTTGCGCGAAATCAGAGCGCCGCGTCATCGGCCTCGCCCGTGCGGATGCGAACCGCATGGTCGAGATTGATGACGAAGATTTTGCCGTCGCCGATCTGGCCGGTCTTTGCAGCGCCGGTGATCGCTTCGATGGTCTTGTCGACTTGGGACGAGGCGACAGCGACCTCGATCTTGATCTTGGGCAGGAAACTGACGGCGTATTCAGCGCCGCGGTAGATTTCCGTGTGGCCTTTCTGGCGGCCATATCCCTTGACTTCCGTCACCGTGAGACCGTGAACGCCGATGGCGGTCAGGGCATCACGGACCTCTTCCAGCTTGAATGGCTTGATGATGGCCATAACAATTTTCATGGGTACTTCCCCGCTTGGGCCCGGTCGTACGGACCGGGCGTTCTCGACTGAGGGTCACCGCGCGAAGACAGATCACTCCACGGGCACCAGCCGGGTCCCATAGAATCAAATGCCGTGCCAACACCGCCAAATTCCCTAACGATTTATGAATCCAACGGTTTTTGGCTTTGGCGGGGGCGCGGAGAAATTGGGCTATTTTGTCGCGCCTAAAAGAGCGACAGGGGTGCCAAAAACATAGGCACACCAGACCGCCGACACATTCGTGCCCATCAGACAAGCAAAAGGTATCTAAGCCCCGACAGTCGAGACCAAATCCAAATGGGGCGATTATTGGAGCGCTTCGCCGTGCTGGGTGATGTCGAGCCCTTCGACCTCATGCTCGTGCGGAACCCGCAGGCCCGCCAGCATGTCGACCATTTTGAGCAAGACGAACGTCATCCCGCCCGTCCAAACGAACACAACGGCCACGCCATAGGCCTGGGTCAGCAGCAGCCTGGGATTGCCCTCGATCAGCCCAGCGGTCCCGCCAATGGCGGCGGTGGCGAAGATGCCGGTCATCAGGGTGCCCAGCAGCCCGCCGATGCCGTGGATGCCGAACACGTCGAGCGTGTCGTCATAGTTGAAGCGGTGCTTGAGGCTGGTGCAGGCCCAGAAACAAACCACGCCGGCCACCACACCGATCACGATGCCATGCCAGGGCTCCACGAAGCCCGAGGCGGGCGTAATGGTGCCGAGTCCGGCAACGGCGCCGGAGATCATGCCGAGCACCGAGGGCTTGCGCCGCATCAGCCATTCGATCGCGGTCCATGTCAGTGCGCCGGCGCAGGCGGCCAGATGGGTTGCGAGGATCGCCATCACGGCGCGCGAGTTGGCCTGCAAGGCCGAGCCGCCGTTGAAGCCGAACCAGCCGACCCACAACAGGCCGGTGCCGATCACGGCGAGCGACAGATCGTAGGGCGCAAGGTTCTCGGTGCCGTAGCCGCGGCGGCGTCCCATCACGACTGCGGCGACGAGGCCTGCGGTGCCGGCGCTGAGATGGACCACGAGACCGCCGGCAAAATCGAGAACGCCAGCCTGCGCGAGAAAGCCGCCGCCCCACACCCAGTGCGCGAGCGGAATGTACACGACCGTAAACCAGCCGATGCAAAACAGGACGTAGGATGAAAAGCGCATGCGGTCCGCAACCGATCCCGCCACCAGCGCGACAGTGATGATTGCGAAGGTCATCTGGTAGATCACGAACAGCGCTTCCGGAATGGTCTTCGCGGCACTATTGACGCCGTCCATCGTCATGCCGGCCAGCAGGAAGCGTTCCAGCGTGCCGAGCCAGGCGCCGTCGCCGACGAACACCAGGCTGTAACCGTAGATCACCCACAGAATGGAAATCAGCGCCACTGCGATCAGGCTTTGCGCCATGGTCGCCAGCACGTTTTTCTTGCGCACCATACCAGCATAGAACAGCGCAAGACCCGGTATCGTCATCATCAGCACGAGCGCGGTCGCCGTGATCATCCACGCCGTATCGGCGGCATCGATCTTGACGGTTTCAGCGAGGGCCGGCGTTGCAGATGCAAGGGCGAAGCCCGCAGCAGAAACCGCCGTCGCAAAATGTGCGACCGCACGCGGCAATCTCAACATGGTAATCCCCCCGGCTAGGAAGACCTTGCGGCGTCTCGCGTGCGCCGCTGCAGTCGCTTGGTGATGCTGACTCTAGAAAATAAAAATCAAAGTGCGTCGTTATCGGTCTCGCCGGTCCGGATGCGGACGGCATTTTCAATCGGCGTGACGAAAACCTTGCCGTCACCGATCTGGCCGGTGCGCGCACCGGCGGTGATGACCTGCACAGCCTTGTCGGCGAGGTCGGACCCGACCGCGATCTCGATCCGCAGCTTGGGTAGGAAGTTCACGATGTACTCTGCGCCTCGGTAGATTTCGGTGTGGCCCTTCTGGCGGCCGAAACCCTTCACCTCGGTCACGGTCATGCCGTGCACGCCGATTTCGGTCAGGGCCAGACGAACCTCCTCAAGCTTGAAGGGCTTGATGATGGCGGTGATCAGCTTCATGGAGCGCTTCATCCCTTAAAATCAGTGCGGCAGCGTCACGAGTCTTTACTCGGGCCCGCGCGAAACCGCTACCTTTTTGGGCAATCGGGCAGAAAAATATGCAGGTTCGATTGAAAACCGTTGCGGCAAAGCGCGGTCCGTTTGTAGCATCCGCCGTCTCGGGGGGCTGAGACCGATTGCCATTGATGCCGCAGGATTTCCTCGCGGCTGGTCCGGCGCTCCGTTGTCCCACAAACAAAGGAAATATCATGCCGGGCCGATCTTGGTTTGTTGCTGCCGGGGATAAGCAGGAAGGCCCGTATTCCGAAGACGAATTTCGAGATCTGATCGCGCGGGGAAGCATCAAGCCGGACACTTATGTGTGGGCCGACGGCATGCAGGACTGGAAATATGCCGGCGATATTCCGGGGCTGCTTTCTGGCGGAGTTGCGCCGCCGGCAATTCCGCGCCCCGGCGCATCGGTCCCCTCCGCCAATGGCGATCCGTCCGGCGGATCGTTTTCGATCGACATCGGCATCTGGGAGATGCTTGGCCGCGCACTGGTTTTCGTGATCGGATTCCTGCTGGTCGTTCCGGCGCCATGGGTGGCGGCGAGCTTCTACGGCTGGATCGTCTCGCGCATTCATGTGCCGCAGCGAGGTTATCTCGGCTTCACCGGCAAGCCGCTCGACATCTGGTATGTGTTTGTCGGGCTGGCGCTGATGACGTATGTCGGGCTCCTTGGCATTCCCTATCTTGAATACCTGTTATTCCCGGTTCAGGCGTATCTGTCGTGGATGACGGTGCGCTGGGTGATGGCGAACATCACATCGGAGGGCCGTCCGCTCCAGATCAGTTTCGACGGCAGCCCTTGGGTCTATATCGGCTGGTATCTTCTGATGGCGCTGTCTTTCATCACCATCATCGGCTGGGCCTGGGTTGTCGTCTACTGGATGCGGTGGATCTGCGCCAACATCGGCGGCACGCGGCGCGCCATTTCGTTCAACGCGACAGGACTTGAGGTGCTGTGGCGAACGCTGGTGTTCTCAATCGGCTGCGTGCTGATCATTCCGATTCCATGGGTGATGAGCTGGTACACCCGCTGGTACGTTTCGCAGTTTTCTGCGGAAGAACGGCTGGCGTAACACAACGCGATGATGCGAAAGTTAGCCAGCGTCGGTTTCTTTTACTCGGGCATGATCTGATCCGAAAACCGGTTCCCACTTTTCGGGATCATGCCTGAACCGGCTTTTCCTTGCGCTCGCGCACCGAGCCTTCCTGCGCGACGGAGGCGACCAGTGTTCCGTCCTGCTTGAAGATCAGCCCGCGCGTCAGGCCGCGGCCGCCCTGCGCGCTCGGAGAGTCTTGGCTGTAGAGCAGCCATTCGTCGGCGCGGAACGGGCGGTGAAACCACATCGCGTGATCGAGGCTCGCAGGCATCATGCGCTGATCGAACAGCGTGCGACCGTAACGCGCCATCACCGCATCCAGCAGCGAGAAGTCCGACGCGTAGGCCAGCGCGCACATGTGCAGCGCCGGATCGTCGGGCAGTTTGGCAACGGTGCGAATCCAGATATGGATGCGGCCGTCGTCGATCTTGTGGCCGAAGTAGCGGCCGAGTTCGACCGGGCGCAATTCAATCGGCCGGTCTGATTCATAGTAGCGCCGGATGAACTCCGGCATCTCCTTGAACATCGGCTGCTTGGAGACTTCCTCCGCTGTGAGTTTTTCCGGCGGCGGAACGTCGGGCATCTTGTCCTGATGATTGAACGAGCCTTCTTCCTCGGCGTGGAACGACACCATGATCGAGAAGATCGCGTTGCCGTGCTGGATCGCGGTGACGCGCCGCGTCGAATAGCTTTTGCCGTCGCGCAGCCGCTCGACCTCGTAGACGATCGGAATCTGCGGGTCGCCGGGCAGGATGAAATAGCAGTGCAGCGAATGCGGCAGCCGCTTCTCGACATTCTCGACGGTGCGGCAGGCCGCTACCATCGCCTGACCGATCACCTGCCCGCCGAACACACGCTGCCAGCGCGTCTTGGGACTGACGCCGCGGAACATGTTCACTTCGAGTTGCTCGATATCGAGGATCGACAACAGATCAATCAGGCTTTTCGACATTCACGATGTTCCGATCTTCGGCCTACAGGTAAGGCGAGCGGGTTTCCGGTGACCCGCAAACCCTGATAAACCCATTCACGGGGCATATTTCCCCCATGGCCGGGCCTGAGGCAAGGGCGGCCATGAAACGAAATGCACCTATGAAAGTTCGGACTTTATGTCGTCACAACGAAGTATCGTGATCGGTGGAGGCGCATTCGCCGGGCTGGGGCTGGCGCTGGCGCTGCGGCAGGGTCTTGGCCCCGACGTTCCGATCGTTGTTGCAGATCCCGCCTTTGCCATGCGGCCGAGCCGCGATCCGCGCGCATCCGCGATCGTGGCCGCCTGCCGCCGCCTGTTTGAAGTGGTCGGCGTCTGGGATCAGGTGGCCGAGAGCGCCCAGCCGATCCTCGACATGGTGGTGACAGATTCGAATCTCGGCGACGCGACCCGGCCTGTCTTCCTGACATTCGCCGGCGAGGTCGAGCCCGGCGAGCCGTTCGCGCACATGGTCGAGAACCGGCATCTGATCAATGCACTGGTGACGCGCGCGGAAGCGGAAGGCGTTGAGCTCAACGCCGTCGCAGTTTCTGCCTATGAATCGAATGCCGAAGGCACGCGCGTCACATTGAGCGATGGCCGCGTCATCGATGCTTCGCTTCTGGTTGCTGCCGACGGTGCAAAGTCGAAACTGCGCGAGCGCGCCGGCATTGCGACCCATGGATGGGACTACGATCAATCCGGCATTGTCGTCACCGTCGGACACGAGCGCGATCATCAGGGCCGCGCCGAAGAACATTTCCTGCCTGCGGGCCCGTTCGCGATTCTGCCGCTGAAGAATAATCGCTCATCGCTGGTCTGGACCGAAAGCCGCCGCGAGGCTGCGCGGATCGTTGAACTGCCCGACAATGAATTCCAGGCCGAACTCGAGCGGCGGTTCGGTCTGCATCTCGGCGAGGTGAAGGCGCTCGACAAACCGCGCGCCTTTCCGCTCGGCTATTTCGTGGCGCGGTCGTTCATCGCGGAGCGCCTCGCGCTGGTCGGCGACGCCGCCCATGTGATCCATCCGATCGCAGGGCAGGGGCTCAACATGGGCCTGAAGGATGCGGCGGCGCTGGCGGAAGTGATCGTCGATGCGGCGCGGCTCGGCATCGATCACGGACAGGCCGATGTGCTGGAGCGCTATCAGCGCTGGCGGCGGTTCGACACGGTGGCGATGGGCGTCGCCACCAACTCGCTGAACATGCTGTTCTCGAACAAGTCGGCGCTGCTGCGCACGGTGCGCGACATCGGTCTCGGGCTGGTGGATCGCGTGCCGCCGCTGAAAAGCGCCTTCATCCGTCAGGCCGCGGGCCTGTCCGGTGAAGTGCCGCGGCTGCTGCGCGGCGAGGCGCTGTAGTTGCGTCATTGCGAGGAGCACTTGCGACGAAGCAATCCAGTTTTCTTTCTGGTTCAAACGTGGATTGCTTCGCTTCGCTCGCAATGACGAAGAATCATCCGGCGGCCGCCTTCGCCAGTTGTTCGCCCATCAGGCGATGCAGCAGGTTGATCGCCTTCAGCGGGCGGACCATCACCTTGAAATGCGTGATCTGGCGCCCGTCATCGCTGAAGGTGATGATGTCGACGCCATTGATCTTGATGCCTTCGACTTCGTTCTCGAATTCGAGCACCGCGCCGTTCTCGTTGCGCCACTCGTTCAGATATTTGAAGCCGGGGCCGCCGAGCACCGTTCCGGCGCTGGCCAGATATTTAAATGTGATGTCACGTCCGCGCTGCGGCGTATGGACGACCGGACTTTCAAACACGGCGTCAGGGTGCAGCAGGTCCCACAGCGCCTTCTCGTCATGAGCCTTGATGAAGTCGTGCCAGCGTTCGAGGGCGAAGGGTCGCATCGGGCGTCTCCGGTGTTATGGGCAAGGCATCGCTTCGGCGGCGATGTTCTGGGTCGCGCGGTCCGCTCTTAATCGATCCGGCGCGCTTCTTCCGGCAGCATGATCGGGATGCCATCGCGGATCGGATAGGCGAGCTTGGCCGAGCGCGAGATCAGTTCCTGCCGCGCGCTGTCGAACTCCAGCGGCCCCTTGGTCTGCGGGCACACCAGAATTTCCAGCAATTTGGGATCGACGCCGCTTTCGGGCCGCTCAGACGGCGAGGTCATAGGTCAACTCCACATCCATACTTTGGCAACGCATTGCCTCGGTCTTTGTATCACACCCAACACGGCCCGGATCAACTGGCCGGCCGGTTCCGTTGTCGCAGTCCTTATTCCGGTGTGTTGGCGATCCTGATCAGATCCTCGAGAATTTCATCTTGCCGCGCTTTCGGCAGCGGTCTGTCCGACAGGGTAAAGCCCAGAAACGTCCAGTAAAGAATCTGAGCACGGGCACGTGCGAGCGCCGGTGAGTACCCTCTCATCGCGAACTGGTTTTCCATGTAGGACAGCCGCCGCCTGTCGATGGCATGAACCGCCGCGCGAGCCGCCGGATCGACAGTCGCCCATGTGCGGACCGCAATCTCCAGCGGAAGCCTGCCGCCGCCGAACGCGCGGCGCAGCAGCACGCTGATGGGATTTTCACCCTCCGGCAAACGTTCGAGCCTGGCGATGATCTGCTCGGTCATGATGTCGCGCCAGCGTTTGAGCAGGGCGGTGTGGAACGCTGCGACATCTGCGAAGTGCCAATAGAAGCTGCCGCGCGAGACACCCATCGCCTTCGCGAGCGGCTCGGCCTTCAGCGCGGTAAAGCCGCTCCGGGTCAGCGTTATCAGGCCCTGATCGAGCCAGTCGGTGGCGGAGAGCTGATCAGCTTTGGGGCTGTTCTTTGCGGATGACGTTCTCATCGAGAGCACCATACATAACTGTATTGACATGCGCCAGCGTCAGGATATGTTCGCCATACAGTTATGTATGGCGAGAGGAGAGAGCGATGCGCGATCTGTTGCTGCAAATCTCGGGATGTCTCGCGATCGTCGTGGCGCTGATTCACGGAACGCTTGGCGAAACCAGAATATTCGCCTCGGGCAATGGCCGGATTATCATTGAGCCTCCGCAGCTTCGAACCTTGCTGCGCCTTGTTTGGCAGACCGGAACGGTGGCGTGGATCGGCGGCGGAGTGCTGTTGCTGACGGCCCCGCTGACGGGATCGGATGCCGCGCGCCACTGGATCGTTGTCACAATGGCCGTGGTGTTCGCCTTCGCGGCTGCGGCCAATGCCTGGGCCAAGCGCGGACGGCATTTCGGATGGATTTTGCTGAGCGCGGTGGTCGCGACGGCGATCGCGGGATACTAGATTCGAAAAATTACTGCAGCGGTGGATCGCCAGTGGTCTGCTTCTTGGCGAGATCCATTTCGGTCACCGCGATCAGAATCTCGGCGCGGGTTTTGAGATCCGGCGCTTCAAGCAGTGCCTGCTTCTCCGCAGGCCCATAGGGTGACATCATCGCCAGCGCATTGACGAGCGCTTCATTGGGCGCGCTTTCGATGCCTTCCCAATCGACCTTGAGCTGGTTGGCTTTCAGGAATTGCGTAAGCGCCTGGAGCAGGGCCTGACGATCAACATTTTCCTCGCCTTTGCGTGCGATGAAATCGTCGACGAATTCGGAAAAGTCCACGCGGCACTGGCGATAGGGCGTGAGAACCGTCTTCTCCTCCATCACCTTGAAGCGTGCAATGCCGGTCAGCTCGAGAATGTAGCGGCCGTCGCCCGACTCGGCGAGTTGCGTGATTCGCCCGACACAGCCGACCTTGAACAGCGAGGGCCGTTCGCTGCTCTGGGAATGGGTGACATCGGGCTGGATCATTCCGATCAGGCGGTGGCCGTCGCGGAAGGCGTCATCCACCATCTGAAGATAGCGCGGCTCGAAAATATTCAACGGCATCTGGCCGCGCGGCAGCAACAACGCTCCCGGCAGCGGAAACACCGGAATGATTTTCGGCAGATCGGCGGGCCCACGGTATTCGGCGTTAATCGGCATCCGCTTCCCTCACTCAGGCGCAAGAAACCCCATCGGAGTTTCAGGAGAAAAGGATCGTCGACAAGCGTTTGCGGCTGTCAACGGTCGCGTCGTCGTCCGCCCCCCATGCTTCGAAGAACTGTACGAGCTTTTTGCGTGCACCGTCATCGTCCCACTTGCGGTCGCGCTTGACGATGTCCAGCAGGTGGCTGGCCGCCTCGGCGCGCTTGCCGCCGGCGTTGAGTGCGACGGCGAGATCGAAACGCGCCTGATGATCCAGCGGGTTGGCGGCGACTTTCTGCTCGAGTTCTGCGACAGGGCCGACTGACTTTGCCTGCTCGGCGAGATCGAGCATGGTCTGCACCGCGGAGATCGCGGCATCGTTGCGCTTGGACTCCGGCACCAGGGCCAGCGTCTGCCTGGCCTGCTCCAGTGCACCGGTCGCGACATAGCACCGCGCGAGACCGGCAAGTGCGGTGAGATTGGTGGCGTCGACACTGAGCACTTCGGCGTAGATCGAGGCGGCAGTCGCCGCATCGCCTGCCGCCATCGCGGCCTCCGCCTCGTTGAGGACCTCGGCGATGTCGCCTTCCGGCGAAGGCATGCCCTGGGTCAGCTTGTCGATAAAGGCCGTGACCTGGCTTTCAGGCACCGCGCCCATGAAGCCGTCGGCCGGCTGGCCGTTGACGAAGGCGATGACGGCCGGGATCGACTGGATGCCCATTTGCCCCGGAATCGCGGGATGCTCGTCGATGTTCATCTTGACCAGCTTGACCTTGCCCTTGGCGGCTCGGACGGCCTTTTCAAGGCTCGGCGTCAGCTGCTTGCAGGGGCCGCACCATGGCGCCCAGAAGTCGATCAGCACCGGCTGGCGCTTCGATTCCTCGATGACGTCCTTGACGAAGGTCTGGGTCGTGGTGTCCTTGATGAGGTCGGGGGGCGTCATCGCCGCCGGTCCGTTGCCTTGCTCGACTATGGTCACGTGATCCTCGCCTGCCGCATGTCTTATGAAAGAAAGCCGCTTCTAGCATGATCGGGGCATTTTCCGGCAGTTTCGATCCGCCGCAGTGAAAATGGCCGATATGCAGAAGGCGCAAATTTCCGCACGGCCCGGGTGGGCGTCAGGGCGGAAACGGCGCAAAGCCACAGATGGAGGCCTTTTGGTGGATTTTCAATCGGGCGATAGGCCGCAAAGGCGCGTGAAACATCGATTTGGCCCGAAATCGCCGGAACCGGGCATGCGGAATAAAGAATTAGCCCTGTTGCATTGCATGGCGGCATTTGGCATAGGTTTGCCCGGCGGCGCGCTTTGCGCCCCGCCAATTCTGATGCGGGTGTAGCTCAGGGGTAGAGCACGACCTTGCCAAGGTCGGGGTCGAGGGTTCGAATCCCTTCGCCCGCTCCAGAAATTCTCGATTGAGAATCTTGGCCGACAGTTACGACAGGATCGTTGCCGTCGAATGACAAGCCGCCGCAAGGCGGCTTTGTCGTTTCTGGCTGTCATCGCCTGCCGGAGACCAGCCTCGGCAAACCCGCCGCTACTCACCGAGAAGAAATCTGCCTAGCATCGCTTCGCTCAGGCAGAGCGGACCATCGCCCGGGTGACAAGCTCAAACATAAAGTCCGCAGGAGGATTCGATGATCGGCAGATTTTCCCGAATTGCTTTGGCGTGTCTTTCCACCGTGGCAATCTTTGCCAGCGTGAGCGCGCAGGCAAAAGACGTCAGGCTCGAGACGTCGGACACCATGATTCCGACCGGCGATGCCGGCATCCAGTTGTTCGTGCGCAACAAGCATCCAGCGGGCCAGAAAAAATTCGCACCTGAGAAAATTCTGCTTTATGTCCACGGCGCGACCTATCCGTCCGAGACCGCGTTCGATCTGCCGATCGAAGGCAAGTCGATGATGGATCTGATCGCGGCGCGCGGCTACGACGTCTATCTGGTGGATATCCGCGGTTATGGCCGCTCGTCGCGGCCCCCGGAAATGAGCCAGCCGCCCGGCGACAACAAGCCCATCGTCCAGACGCGCGTGGCCGCGAAGGATTTCGGCACGGCGGTGGATTACATTCTCAAGAAGCGCGGCGTCTCCAAGATCAATGTGATGGGCTGGTCGTGGGGCACATCGACGGTCGGTCTCTACACCAGTGAGAACAACGCCAAGGTCAACCGCCTCGTGCTCTACGCGCCGCAGTGGATTCGCACCGAACCGCCGCCGGCGCAGTGGCCGAAGCTTGGCGCGTATCGTCTTGTCTCGAAGGATTCGGCCAAGGAACGCTGGCTGAAGGACGTGCCGGACAACAAGAAGGCCGATCTCGTTCCGCCCGGCGTGTTCGACGCGTGGGCCAAAGCGACCTGGGCCACGGATCCGGATTCGGTGACGAAAAATCCCGGCATGTTGCGGGCACCGAACGGTGTGGTGGAAGACACCCAGCTCTACTGGGGGGCCGGCAAGGCGCTGTTCGATCCCGGCAAGATCACGGTGCCAGTGATTGTGCTGCATGCCGAATGGGATGCCGATCTGCCGAGCTATCTCGCGCAGAACTACGTCAAGCAACTCAAGAACGCGCCGTACTGGCGGCTGATCGAGATCAGCGAAGGCACCCACACGGTGATGATGGAAAAGAACCGCATGCAGTTCTTCCGCGAGCTGATGAACTTCCTCGATGAGGAAAAGCCGCTTGCCTTGAAATGAGCAACGATAACAAGAAAAAAGGCCGGGTTTGACCCGGCCTTTTGCTTTGGTGATCCAAGGACGCTGACACTTACGCCAGCTGCGATTCGTAAGCTTTCAAATGGGTGTAGACGATGCGCAGCAGCGGCACGTTCAGCGCACCCTTCTTGTTAGTCTCAGCGCGGTGGATCAGATCGCCGATGATCTGGTCGGCTTCGATCCGCGCATTGCTGCGGATATCGCGCAGCATCGATGCCGTCATCTGCGATCCCGGTGCGAACAGCAGGCCGCCTGTGCGCTCCAGAAACTCGGCGCGCGGCGCATAACCTGCCGCTTCGGCCACCGAGGCGATCTCCGCGCGAAGGGCGCGGATGAACTGTTCGCCGCCCGGCGCAGCGGTGATATGTCCGGCCGGCGCCCGCATCAGGGATGTGGCGCCCGCCAGCGTGGCGAGGAACACCCACTTCTCGTACATTTCCTGCGTGATGACATCGCTGGCCTTGGCGTCGAACATTGCGCCCTGCAGCGTCGTCTCGATGCGCTTGGCGCGATCGCCTTTCGGCGTGCCGCGCTCGCCGAAGGACATCGCGTGCATCGGCGTAAGCTGATGGATGACGCCGTCGGCGTCGAGCATCGCCGCGACCTGGCATTGTCCGCCCATGACGCGGTCGATGCCGAACTTCGCATCGAGCACGTCGAGATGCTTCATGCCATTGAGGAAGGGAATGATCGCGGTGTCCGGCCCGACGCCGGCGGCGAAGGATGCAATCGCGCTGTCGAGGTCGTAAGCCTTGCAGCTCAGGATGATGACGTCGAATGGCGTCGTGATCTTTTCGGCCAGAATGGTCGGCGGGTTCTTCAGCGTGACGTCGCCGACCGGGCTTTTGATGACGAGGCCGTTCTTGGCCAATAGCTCGGCCCGCTTCGGACGCACCAGAAACGTCACATCGCGGCCTGCCTGCAAAAGTCTGCCGCCGAAGTATCCGCCTGTCGCGCCGGCGCCGATAACGAGTATGCGCATAATCAGATCCACTTCTTTTGAGTGTTGGGTAGGTCCCGAAAAGTGGAAAAAGGTTTTCGGGTTGGCTCAGGCCCAATCGATAAGCGCGCGAACCTTGCTCAAATGACAGCGCCGGCGCAAGCAGGGCTCACGCCGGCGTGATGCTCGGCAGCTATGCGCTTACCATTTCTCGCCGAACGGACGGATCTCGAGTTCGAATGTCCAGGCGCTGCGCGGCTGCTGGTAGAGCAGCCAGTAGGATTCCGCGACCGACGACGGCGGCATCAGCAGGTCGGGATTGTCCAGCGCGCCGGGGCCATTGGCCTCGATGCGCCGCTGACGGACCCATTCGGTATTCACGCCGGAATCGATGATGAGGTGAGCGACGTGGATGTTCTGCGGTCCGAGTTCGCGCGCGGTCGCTTGCGCCACGGCGCGCAGGCCGAATTTGGCGCTGGCAAAGGCAGCGTAGCCGGATCCGCCGCGAAGGCTGGCGGTGGCGCCGGTGAAGAAGATGTTGCCCTTGCCGCGCGGCAGCATGACCCGCGCAGCTTCGCGTCCGGCCAGGAAGCCGGAGTAGCAGGCCATTTCCCACACCTTGCGGAAGACGCGTTCGGTGGTGTCGAGAATTGGGAAATTGACGTTGGCGCCGATGTTGAAGATGCAGACTTCGAGCGGCGCATGCTTGTCAGCATCCGTGATGAAGGAGACGATCTCCTCTTCCTTGCGCGCATCGAGCGAGCGGGCGTGGATCTCTCCGCCTGCGGCCTCGATTTCCTTCACCAGCGGTGCAAGCTTGTCGCCGTTACGGCGGCCGGCGAATACCGTGAAGCCTTCAGAGGCAAACTTCTTCGCAATCTCGGCGCCGATATAGTCGCCGGCGCCGATGACCGCCACGGTCGCATTTCTCTTGGCCAAGGTCCGTCTCCTGTTAACAGAGGGTTTGCTGTTGTCGCGGTGCGGCAGGCTCTGCCGCGCCATTCAGATTATCACTTCGCGTCGTCGTTGATCAGGCCGCCGACCAGATCCCACGCCTTGCCGTTCCATCGCTGAAGATTGAGCTGGGTGTACATCTTGTTGTTGGTGGCGCTGGTGTTGACGACGATTCCGGGCAGCGACATCGGCAGTGCAAGCCCCTTGATGTTGCGGGTCTGCTTGAGGATGTTCTCGCGCGACAGATCATTGCCGCACTGCTTGAGCACTGTTTCCAGAATGACGCCCTGGTGCAGGCCGGTGAAGTAGTTGCTGTCGGCCAGATCCGCGCCCGGCATGTTCTTTTCCATGAACGCGCGGTACATCTGGACGCCCTTGTCGCCGGCCCATTTCGGATCGTCCGGATCTTTGCGATAGGTCGCGGTCATCACGCCGGTTGAGATATCGAGGCCTGCAGGCGCAAGGACCGCGGCGATCGAACTCGAGATCAGGTTGGTGATGAACAGCGGCTTCCAGCCGGATTCGTGAGTCTTGCGGATCGCCTGCGCCGCGAATTTCGGTGTGCCTGCGAACAGCATCACGGTCGCGCCGGTGCTCTTCAGCGACACGATCTGCGAATCGATGGTGGGTTGGCTGACTTCATAGCTCGAGGTCACGACCTTGCTGTCGAAAGCCTCTTTCAGTTCGGATTTGAAGCCCGCGATGAAGTCCTTACCCAGATCGTCGTTCTGGTAAAGGATGGCGATCTTGGCGTTAGGCATTTCCTTGGCGAGATAACGCGCATAGGCCCGCGACTCGGTGTCGTAGCTCGGCAGCCCTGTGGTGATCATCGGGTATTCATTGTAATCCGTGAAACGCGTCGCGCCGGTGACGATGAAGGCCTGCGGAATTTTCTTTGCGGCGAGATACTTCGCGATGGCCAGATTGCTCGGCGTTCCGAGAGTCGAGAACATGAAGGCGACTTCGTCGGATTCCACCAGCTTGCGGGTGTGCTCGACAGCTTTCGGAGGGCTGTAGGAATCGTCCATCGCGATCAGATTGATCTTGCGCCCGTTCACGCCGCCCTGTTCGTTGAGGACGTTGACATAGGCGATCAGCGCCTTTCCGACCGCGCCCAGCGCCGAGGCCGGGCCGCTGAAGGGAAAGACTGCTCCGACCTTGATCTCGGTTGCCGTCACCCCTGGCGCGTCGGCTGCTGCGACCGGAGCGGACAGCCCGGCAAGCAACAGGGCCGCCACGGTGGCCTTGAGTGCGGTTCTCCTCAGCATCGGTTCGTCTCCCTTTGGTCTGATTTTTCGCTGTTTGAAGCGCGTGCCGGTTCTGATCCGGATCTCTCTTGCTTCGACCAATAGAGTTCTAATATAGAACTGTCAATGAGAAGTGATCTGAGTGCAATGTGTTGCGATGCACAAACACCAGGCTTCAAATCCATCCACGATGGAGGTATAGTAAATATCAAATCGGAATGGACGACCGATCATCGCGGAGATGCGGTATGAAGTGGGAATCCCTTGAAGACGAGGCCTGTTCGGTAGCGCGCACGGTGTCCGTCATCGGCGATCGCTGGACGCTGTTGATTTTGCGCGATTGTTTCCGCCGCATCCGGCGGTTCGATGAATTTCAGTCGCGGCTCGGCATCACGCGGCACCTGCTGGCCGAGCGTCTCAGGAAGCTCGTACGTCAGGGCGTTCTTCGCCGCGTCGTCTATCAGGAGCGCCCGAAGCGTTACGAGTACATCCTGACGCAGAAGGGTCTTGAACTGCATCCGATCATGATGGCGATCGTCCATTGGGGCGATGTTCACATGGCGGACGAACGCGGACGGCCAGTGCTTCATCAGCACAAGAGCTGCGGTCATCACTTCGATCCGGTGATGACGTGCTCGGTCTGCAACGAGCCGCTCTCCGCAAAGGAAGTGCACGTGCATCCGGGACCAGGCGCTGACCAGTCAAAGCTCGCATTGCCTTCGATCGAACAGCAGATCCTCGATTGATACGAGGTTGCTAAGCGGTCTCGAATGCGATGGCCGCCAGCCGTCTGACATGATCGCGCACATCGGCGGGCCATCTGGAAATCGAAATATCGAAGCGTGGCTGGTCGCCCGCATAGAGCGCGCGTAGCGCGTCTTCATAATGCGGCTGGTCCCCGGCCATCGCCGTCATGAACCGGTGCAGCGATTCCTGCCCCTCGCGCGCGCGATCCCTGGCCGCATTTGCTCGCCGCGCTTCTTCGACGAGTTTGCGGATCGCGACCGACGCGCCCCCCGGCTGGAGCGACAGCCATTCCCAGTGCCGCGGCAACAAGGTGATTTCGCGCGCGACGACCCCAAGCCTCGGCCGGCCCGGTCCGCGCGGCGCAGCTTCTTCTGCCGCTTCATGGTCCTGAGCAGGTGTGCGGCGCGCGACACGCTTCTGCACTTCGGCAAGCGATCCGCGCAGATCGACCTCGGCGGGCCGGCTGGTCGCTGCGTCGAAAATCAAAAGGCGTGCATCGCCATTCTTCTCCAGAGCCTGTTTGGCTTTTGCTGCGACAAGCTGAGGGTCGCCCAGACCAAGGCATCGGTTGCCCTCAAAGGCGATCATGACGGCGGGAAGGGGATGCATGGCTTGTCCTCAAGACTCATTGGCTGAAGTATTTACCCGGGTAAAAATGGTCTGTCAATATATCCGGGTAAAATTCCATCTCGACTTTCCGGAAACAGGCTGTCACCACTGATGCCCCGCAACGAACCATGACCGGCGCCTCATGCTCACAGTTCATCACCTGAATAACTCCCGTTCGCAGCGCGTGCTCTGGCTGCTGGAAGAACTCGAGGTGCCGTATGAAATCGTGCGCTATCAGCGCCAGCCGTCGATGCTGGCGCCGAAGGAGCTGCGTGCGATCCATCCGCTGGGAAAGTCGCCGGTCATCACCGACGGCGGCAACACCATCGCGGAGTCCGGTGCGATCGTCGAATACATCATCGATACCTATGGCAATGGCCGCCTGATCCCGCCGCCGAAAACGCCGGAGCGGCTGCGCTATACCTACTGGCTGCATTACGCCGAAGGCTCGGCAATGCCGTTGCTTTTGCAGAAGCTGCTGTTCACGCTGGCACCGAGGCGCGCGCCGGCATTGATGCGGCCGCTGCTGATGCCGGTGTTCGGCAAGATGCTCAACACGCTGGTCAACCCGCAGCTCAAGCAGCACATCGCGTTCTGGGAAGGCGAACTCGGCAAGAGCGAATGGTTCGCGGGCAATGATTTCACCGCCGCCGACATCCAGATGAGCTTTCCGCTGGAAGCCGCTTCCGCACGCGCGGGTCTTGATGAGAGTTCGCCGAAGGCATGGGCATGGCTGCAACGCATCCACGCGCGTCCGGCCTACAAGCGTGCTCTGGAAAAAGGCGGGCCGTATCAGATCGGGCGCTAGGTCACCGCCGGAAATCCAAACAGCCGCTGCGGATTATCGACCAGAATGCGGTTGCGCAGATTGCTGTCCGGCACCCAATCCGCCAGGAGATCGAGCAGGTCCGACACGCCCATCATCACGCCCCAGTTGGCGACATGCGGCCAGTCCGATCCCCAGACACAGCGGTCGGGCGCGGCAGCCACAAGATTATGCGCGAACGGAGTCGTGTCGCGATAGGGCGGACCCTCGACGGTGTTGCGATAGGCGCCTGACAATCGCACCCATGCGCCGTCGCGCACCAGCGACACCAGCGTCCGGAATCCTTCGTTCTCGATTCCGCGGCTTGTCGGAAAGTGTCCCATGTGATCGATCAGGAATGGCACCGGCAGTTTCGACAGGCGCGGCGCAAGCTCCGGCAACTGCCGTGCATCGACGAGGAATTGCAGGTGCCAGCCCATCTCGCGGCACAAGGATGCATAGCTCTCGACCTGTTCGAAGCCGATGCCGCCGCCGTACAGCACATTGATGCGCAAGCCGACCACGCCGGCGTCCTTCAGCGCGGCACGGTCCTTCTCGGCACAGTCCAGCGGAATCACCGCGATGCCCCGCAGGCGCTGACGGTGCGCGCGCAGCGTATCCACCATCAGGCGATTGTCGGTGCCGTGCACGCTGACCTGCGTGAGTACGCCGTAGGTCATGCCGATGGCATCCAGCATGGTGATGTAATCGCGCGCGGTGGCTTCCGGCGGCGTGTAACTGCGCGCTGCGACGAACGGATAGTCTGGCGGGAGACCGATGACGTGCGCGTGAGTATCGACAGCACCGCGGGGGACTTGAAAACGAGAACCGGTGCGCTGCTCCGGCGGAGGGCCCGGACATGGCCGAGCTTCGGCATCACGGTCTTTCGCTTGCATATCGGCTTCTCCTCGGAGCTCTCGGCATCGGCAGATCTGCCTTGCGCAAAAAAGCGAACATACCGCCTGCCTGTTGACGCCTCCCGTCTTGCACGAAGGCCGACGAACCGCAAATATCCAGCCAACCTCAGGTATCATCCAAAGGAATTCCAGACCAATGAAGTTTGATGACGTTATTCTCGGCCGCCGCAGCATCCGCGGGTACAAACCGGATCCCGTGCCAAAAGCGCTGATCGAGGAAATCATCGGTTTGGCGATGCGCGCGCCGTCATCGATGAATACTCAGCCCTGGAATTTTTACGTCATCACCGGCGAACCGCTGAATCGAATCCGTGCCGGAAATACGGAACGGATGGTGGCAGGCGTGCCGCAGTCGCGCGAGTTCCGCACGGGTCAGGCTTTTACCGGCCCACACCGCGACAGGCAGGTTGGCGTTGCCAAGCAACTGTTCTCCGCAATGGGCATCGCGCGCGATGACAAGGACATGCGCCAGGACTGGGTTCTGCGCGGCTTCCGTCAATTCGATGCGCCTGTGTGCATCATCGTGACGTATGACCGCATTCTGGACGGCAGCGACGATACGCCCTTCGATTGCGGCGCTGTGGCGACCGCTCTGGTCAATGCCGCCTGGTCTCGCGGACTTGGCGCGGTGATCAACAGTCAGGGCATCATGCAGTCGCCCGTGGTGCGTGAACATGCCGGCATAGCCGACGATCAGGTCATCATGAAAAGCATCGCACTGGGATGGCCGGATGAAACTTTCCCGGCAAATGCGGTGGTGTCTGAGCGAAAGTCAGTGGAAGAAGCCACGGTGTTCGTGGGTTTCGACAACTAGTCTCCGATGAGTTGCACCTTGCCAGCCTCTGAGATTGTTAGCTGACGAAGATAACCCGGGCCTCCAGCGAGACGCGGCGATAGAGGTCCTCAACGTCATCGTTCACGAGCCGAATGCACCCGGACGAGACGAGATGTCCGATGGTTTTGGGCGAGTTCGTTCCGTGAATGAGAAGGCTCGGCCTGTCGGTGACAAGTGCGCGGGCGCCAAAAGGATTTCCGGGACCGCCGGCCATCGGGCGGAGCGCCGCGACATCCTTTGCGACGCTGGCGCTTGAGGGTGTCCATTCGGGCCATTCGAGCTTGTTCGTGACGCGATAGAGTGTTCCCGATTTCAGGCACTCCTGTGCGATTCCGATGCCGTAGCGACGAGCCGAATTGTTTGAGTCGATGAGATAGAGGAAGCGGTTTTCCCGGTCGACAACGATGGATCCGGGAATGATGGTGGTCCGGTAAAACACGACCTGACGCTGAAATGCGAAAGGCAGGTCCGCAGCCGAAGAGCCGCCATCGACGCCGGGGTTCAGATCCGCCATGACGGTATCGGTGCTGCCGCGTGCCGTCGCGGCGCGGGGCTTCTTGCTTGCCATGTAGTCGTAGGCGAAAACGGACAAGCCGATGACGGCAACGATTCCGCCCGCGATGAGAGCCATCCGGCCCCAGTTCACGCCCGGCGACAGCGTTCTGACTGCTGCCGAAGATTGCTCTTCACTGAATTCGTCAGCGATATCGCTTTCGATGCGCCGGACTGCATCCTCAAGCGCAGCGACGTGAGACGCCGCGGCCTGGGGTGCCAGGTTGGATCTCTCGATGAGGGCGCGTGCATCGTCGTAAATCCTGTCGCGCGCCGCTGCATTCTTCCCCGCGACGGCTTTTGACAACAACGCGAAGTAATCCACGTTCATGATCTCACTCCATGAACTATCTGAGAACTATCTGACCGGAGGCGCGTACTGGATTCCACCCTGCGTCCAAAGCGCGTTCAGACCGCGTGGAATGCTGAGTCTGGACTGCGTCCCCACGTTCCTTTCATAAATCTCGCCGTAGTTGCCGACAGCCCGGACAGCGCGAACGGTCCAGTCTTTGGTCAGTCCGAGCTGCTCGCCGAATTCGCCTTCGGTGCCGACCAGCCTGCGGATGTCGGGCTGCGGCGACTTCATCGCATCGTCAATCGACTTCGACTTAACACCGAGTTCCTCAGCGTTGATCAGGGAGTAAAGCGTCCACTTGATCAGATTGAACCACTGATCGTCGCCCTGGCGCACGGCCGGCCCAAGCGGCTCCTTCGAAATCACCTCGGGCAGGATGATGTGACTGTCAGGCGACGAGAGCTTGAGACGCTGGGCATAGAGCTGCGAGACATCGCTTGTCAGGACATCGCACTTGCGGTCGTCATAGGCTTTCAAGGCCTCGTCGGAGGTCGGAAATGTCAGCGCCTTCAGGTCCATGGTGTTGGCCCGGAAGTAGTCCGCCAGATTCATCTCCGTCGTCGTGCCGCCCAGGGCGCAAACGGTTTTCCCGCCAAGCTCCAGTGCGGTATCGATCTTGGCGTCCCTGCGCAGGAGAAAGCCCTGACCGTCATAATACGCGACGGCGGCAAACATCACGCCGAGCGAACCTTCCCGCGACAGCGTCCAGGTCGTGCCGCGCGACAGCACGTCGATTTCATTCTTCTGGAGGGCAGTAAAACGAGACGCCGTATCGAGGGGGACGAAGGTTACTTTCGCAGGATCATCGAAAATGGCGGCGGCCACGGCACGGCAAAAGTCGACGTCAAAGCCGGACCATGCATCCTTGTCATCCTTGCTTGAAAAGCCGAGCAGGCCTTGACTGACCCCGCAATTCAGCGTCCCGCGGTCCTTGACCGACTTCAATGTCTGAGAGTGAGCGCAATACACAGGCACCAAAGAACCGGCCAAAACAAGAAGGCTCAGAACTTTAGAGCGAATCTTGAAGCGAGAAAGCATTTGGGTCCTTTTGATCAGTTGGGACGGTGTGCCGTTTCTTGGTCTGGACGCCTCAGCAGGGTAGCATCGCCGGAATACCGGTGACGTCGCCGGGGCATCCGTCGCTACTGTTCCGGAGAACCATTCTCACTGCAACCATTACAGTTTGAAGAAAACCGGCCGGATCGGGATGGTGCGGCCCTGACAGCGCCTGAGGCCCCGGACATGCCGGGGCCTTCCTTGCTGCCGAGCCGATCGGATCAGGCGTCGGCGTGAAGAATTCGACCGCGGGTTTCCGGCAGGGCGAACGCCGCCAGAAAGAACAGCCCATAGGCTAGCACCGCGAAAATGCAGATCGCATTTCCGAGCGATGTCGATGTGGACAGCCAGCCGACAAGGAACGGAAACAGCGCGCCGATGCCTCGTCCGAAATTGTAGCAGAAGCCTTGCCCCGATCCGCGCAGCCGTGTCGGATAAAGCTCCGTCAGGAATGCGCCCATGCCGGAGAAGTATCCCGAAGCGAAGAAGCCGAGGGGGAAACCCAGCAGCCACAGCACCTCATTGGTCAGCGGCAATTGAGTATAGGCGAGAACGACGGCCATCGCGCCAAGCGAGAAGGTCAGAAACAGATTGCGCCGTCCGATGCGGTCGGCGAGCCAGGCGCCGACCAGATAGCCGACGAACGAGCCGATGATCAGCGCCGCGAGATACCCGGTGGAGCTGACAATCGAGAGCTTGCGTTCGGTGGTGAGAAAGCGCGGCACCCAGAAGGTGATGGCGTAGTAGCCGCCCTGACAGCCGGTCGCCGCCAGTGAGGCAAGGATCGTGGTCTTCGCGATGGAGCCTGAGAAAATTTCCCAGAGTGCCGGGCGGTCGCCGGAAACCTTCTGTTTCGCCAGTGTTTCAGCGGCGACCTTGGGTTCTTCCACGTAGCGGCGCAGAAAGAACACCAGCAGCGCGGGCAAGGCGCCGATCGCGAACATCCAGCGCCATGCGACTTCCGCCGGCAGATAGGAGAACAGCACAGCCTGCGACAGTACGGCGAGACCCCAGCCGACGGCCCAGCCGGACTGTACCGAGCCCACGGCGCGGCCGCGATACTGCGGACGGATCGCTTCGCCCATCAGCACCGCGCCTGCGGCCCACTCGCCGCCGAAGCCGAGGCCGAGCAGGGCGCGCGCGACCAGAAGCTGGTCGAAGTTCTGCACGAACGCGCAAACCAGCGAGAAGAACGAAAACCAGATGATGGTGATCTGCAGCGTCTTCACGCGGCCGATGCGGTCGCAGAGATATCCGGCGAGCCAGCCGCCGACGGCGGATGCCAGCAGCGTGACCGTCCCGGCGAGACCTGCTGTGCCCGGATCGACCTTCCACATCGTGATGATGGTGCCGATGACGAGCGGGTAGATCATGAAATCCATGCCGTCGAGTGCCCAGCCCGAGGCGCAGGCCCAGAATGTGCGCCGCTCCGGCGTGTTCATGTCGCGGTAGAAGGCAAGAAGGCTGGTGTCTTCGATGGGCGCGACTTCAATCGCGCCTGACGGCTGAACGTTCGTCATGGATACTCCCCAGATCCGCGGCCGTGTTTAGTGCCCTGCGCTTGCCGCAACGCACAGGACTTCAGGCTCTTTGTTGTGCGGCAAATTCTACGCGGATCATTTTACCTGTCATCAGGCAAATGAGGAAAAGCAGTCTGAATGTCTCTAATAGCCGGCAGCTTCCGCTCCGCGTGTGCGCGGATCGGGTGCGCCGAGCAGCCCATCGGGCGTGACGGCGATCGAGTTGGCCGAGGTCTGTCCGAGCGGTTCAATCACGCGATGCCCACGCTCACGCAACGCAGCAAGTGTCGCCTCAGGGAATCCGCGCTCGACGCGGACCTCGTCGGGCAGCCATTGATGATGCAGCCGTGGGGCCGATACGGCCGAGGCGACGTTCATCTCGAAGTCGATGGAATTGAGGATCACCTGAAGCACCGCCGAGATGATCCGGCTGCCGCCGGGCGAGCCCGTCACCAGCACCGGCTTGCTGTGCTTGAGAACGATGGTCGGTGACATCGAGGACAAAGGCCGCTTGCCCGGGCCGGGCAGGTTGGCCTCGAAACCGACGAGGCCGTACGCATTCGATGCGCCGGGAGCTGCGGTGAAATCGTCCAGCTCGTTGTTGAGCAGGACGCCGGTGCCGTCTGCAACGAGACCGACGCCGTAGCTGAAATTCAGCGTGTAGGTGTTGCTGACGGCGTTGCCGTCCTTGTCGACCACGGAATAGTGCGTGGTGTTGCTGCCTTCGCGAGGTGGCGCCGCGGTCGCTTCGCTCCAGGGCGTTGCCTTCGCAAGATCGATGGTGGCGCGCTGCTTGGCGGCGTAGTCCTTTCCGATCAACTGGAACGTCGGCGCATTGACGAAAGCCGGATCGCCGAGATAGCGCGCGCGATCGGCATAGGCGCGCTTCATGGCTTCAATGGAAATGTGCAGGGCATCGACAGAACCCGCGCCCATGTCGCGCAGCCTGTAACCCTCTAGGATGTTCAGCGTTTCGATCAGCACCGTGCCGCCGGACGACGGCAGCGGCATGGATACAATGTCGAAGCCGCGATAGGTGCCGCGCACCGGCGCGCGGACGATCGGTTCATAGGTTTTCAGGTCGTCGCGCGTGATGATGCCGCCTGCGGCCTGAATGCCTGCGGCCAGCTTTTCGGCAACCGGTCCGTCGTAGAAGCCGCTCGTGCCTTGAGCGGCAATCGCTTCCAGCGTCGCCGCAAGATCCCTTTGCACCAAACGATCGCCCGGTTGGAGCGACGTGCCATCGGCGCGCGAAAAGATTTTTGTGCTCGACGGCCATTTCGCGAGCCGCCGATGCCAGTCTGGCAGCGTGTCGGCGGTGTCGTCGGCGATCACGAACCCGTCGCGCGCCAGTGGGATGGCCGGTGCGATCAGATCCGCGAGCCTGAATTTTCCGGAGCCATATTTTTCCAGCGCCAGCGCAAGTCCCGCGACAGTGCCAGGCACGCCAATGCCGAGCGCCTGATCGCGCGACTTCTTGGTGTCGGGCTTGCCGTCGTCTCCCAGAAACATGTCGCGCGTGGCTGCGGCCGGCGCGCTCTCACGATAGTCGATGGCGATATCTTCGTTGCCGTTTGCCAAGTGAATCATCATGAAGCCGCCGCCGCCAATATTTCCCGCGCGCGGGTAGGTAACGGCCATGGCGAATCCGGTGGCGACAGCGGCATCGACCGCGTTGCCGCCGCGCGCCAGAACGTCACGGCCGATTCCGGCCGCGATGCGCTCCTGCGCAACCACCATGCCGTTTTTTGCGGTAACCGGGCGAACGGCTTCGATCGCAGGCGGTGTGTAATATCCGTGTCTGGAATCCTGTGCGACGGTGGGCGCAATCAGCAGGCAGATTGCGCCTATTGAGAAGACGAGCGCGCGGCACGTGGTAAACAGGCTCATAGGCTTCTCCGGCAAATCGCGTCTCCACGAAGCGAACTTCAGATTCAGGACACTGGGTAAAAACACGATGGCAATTGAACCGCTGCACTATATGGTTTTGCGGCGGCGGCGGACAATGTCCGCGCTGATTCGGCAGGAAATTCGATAATGGCTCAAGCTCTTCCGGCGCATGACAGTCACGCAAATGTGTCGCCGAAGATTTATCCGCCGCGCTCGGCGGTTCTGGGCTGGATTTTGTTCGACTGGGCCGCGCAGCCTTATTTCACCCTGATCACCACGTTCGTGTTCGCGCCGTACTTTGCCTCGCGTGTCGCATCCGATCCGGTCACGGGACAGGCGAGCTGGGGATATGCGACCGCCGCTGCGGGCCTCGTCATCGCGATGCTGTCGCCGGTGCTTGGCGCAATCGCCGATGCCGGCGGTCGCCGCAAGCCCTGGATCGCGGTGTTCGGTGCGCTGCTTGTGATCGGATCGTCGCTGATGTGGATCGGCAAACCCGGCGATCCATCGATCATCGTGCCGTTGCTGATCGCTTACGGGATCGCGACCATCGGCGTCGAATTCGCAACGGTGTTCAACAACGCGATGATGCCGACACTGGTGCCGCCGGAACGCATCGGGCGATTGTCAGGCACCGGATGGGCCACCGGCTATGTCGGCGGAATTCTCAGTCTGGTTCTCGTGCTCGGCTTCATGGCTGCAAATCCGGTCACGGGCAAAACGCTGTTCGGTCTCACGCCGATCTTCGGTCTCGATCCCGCAACGTTTCAGGGCGATCGGCTCACCGGGCCGCTGACCGCGGTCTGGTTCATGATCTTCGTACTGCCGATGTTTCTGTTCACGCCCGATCACGCGGCGAAGACACCGGCGCGCGGCGCGGTGCGCGAAGGCCTGCGCGAACTGCGTGAGACGCTGGCGCGATTGCCGAAAACACCATCCATGCTCGCGTTTCTGATCGCGAACATGATCTACATGGACGGCCTCGTGTCGCTGTTCGCGTTCGGCGGCATCTATGCCGCAGGGACCTTCGGCTGGAACACGATCCAGATCGGCACCTTCGGCATTCTGCTGGCGATCTCCGGCACCATCGGTGCGTGGCTCGGCGGCCGGCTTGATGACAAATTAGGGCCGAAAACAGTTGTCGCGGGCAGCCTGCTGATTCTTCTCGGCGCGATTGTCGGAATACTGCTGATCGATCGCGATGCGATCTTCTTCATTCCGGTGACGCCGCCGGTGCCGAACGGGCCGTTGTTCGCAGCACCCGCTGAAAAAGCCTATCTCGCGCTCGGATTCCTGATCGGCCTTGCGGCAGGCCCGATGCAGGCGGCGTCGCGCACCATGCTGATCAGGCTCGCACCGAAAGATCGCATCACGCAATGCTTCGGACTGTTTGCCCTGACAGGGAAAGTCACGTCGTTCTTCGGACCGCTGCTGATCGGTATCGTGACGGACGTGGCCGACAGCCAGAAGGCCGGAATGGCCGTTCTGGTGCTGTTTTTCGCCGGCGGCCTCGCCCTTCTGATGCGGGTGAAGGCCCAGTCGGTTCGCGCGCTTCCGGCTTAGTGCTTGAAGTGCCGCGTGCCAGTGAAGACCATGGCAATGCCATGGGCATCGGCGGCCTCGATTACTTCGTTGTCACGCATTGAGCCGCCGGGCTGAACCACAGCCGTTGCGCCGGCCTCGATTGCGACCAGCAAGCCGTCCGCGAACGGGAAGAAGGCGTCGGATGCCACCACCGACCCCTTGGTCATGGGTGCTGCGAGCCCAAGCTCCTTCGCGGCATCTTCCGCCTTGCGAGCGGCGATGCGGGCCGAATCCACCCGGCTCATCTGCCCGGCGCCGATGCCGACGGTGGCGAGATTCTTTGCGTAAATGATGGTGTTTGACTTGACGTGCTTGGCGACACGGAAGGCGAAGCGCAGATCGTTCAGTTCGGCATCGGTCGGTGCGCGCTTGGTGACGGTCTTGAAAGTCATATCATCGACCACCGCATTGTCGCGCGTCTGCACCAGAAGGCCGCCCGCGACCGTCTTCGTGGTCAGTCCCGCGGCGCGCGGATCGGGCAGGCCGCCGGCCAGCAGCAGGCGCAGGTTCTTGCGCTTGCCGATAATGGCGATGGCTTCATCCGTCGCATCCGGCGCGATGATCACCTCCGTGAAGATTCCTGCGACGGCATTGGCCGCGTCGGCGTCGAGCGTGCGATTGAACGCAATGATGCCGCCATAGGCCGATGTCGAGTCGCAGGCCAGCGCCTTGCGATAGGCTTCGGCAAGGTCCTTGCCCTCGGCGACGCCGCAGGGATTGGCGTGCTTGACGATGACGCAGGCTGCGGTGCGCTTCGTATCGAACTCCGCGATGGCCTCATAGGCCGCATCGGTGTCGTTGATGTTGTTATAGGACAGCTCCTTGCCCTGAAGCTGGCGCGCGGTGGCGACGCCGAAGCGGCGGTCGGGAGTCTTGTAGAACGATGCCTGCTGATGCGGGTTCTCGCCATAGCGCAGCGCCTGGATCAGCTTGCCGCCGAAAGCGCGGAAATCAGGCGCATCGATCTTGAGCTGATCGGCGAACCAGTTCGAGATCGCCGCGTCGTAAGCGGCCGTTCGTGCGTAGGCCTTCTGCGCAAGCTTTTTGCGCAGGGTGAGCGTGGTCGCGCCCTTGTTGGCGGCGAGTTCATCCAGCACCGTCTGATAGTCGGACGCCTCAACAACCACAGCCACGTCGTGATGATTCTTCGCCGCGGCGCGGATCATGGCCGGGCCGCCGATGTCGATGTTCTCGATGCAGTCGTCCTCGGAGGCGCCTTTGTCCACCGTCGCTTCGAACGGATAGAGGTTGACCACCAGAAGATCGATCGGCGCGATGCCGTGTTCCTTCATGCTGCGGGCGTGATCGGCGTTGTCGCGGATCGCCAGCAATCCGCCGTGCACGTTCGGGTGCAGTGTCTTCACCCGGCCATCCATCATCTCGGGGAAACCGGTCAGGTCCGACACGTCCCGCACCTTGAGGCCGGCATCCGCAATGGCCTTGGCGGTGCCGCCGGTGGAGACCAGTTCGATGCCGTGACCGGCGAGCGCGCGGGCGAATTCGATCAGCCCGGATTTGTCGGAAACGGAGAGGAGTGCGCGCGCAATGCGGCGCGGGTGGTCAGCCATAAGGTGCGTCCTGGTTCGGATAGGTGTTGCTCGCCGGTAGCATGGTTTTTCGCCCGGCAAAACCACCAATCCACGCACTTTTCGTAACGATTTTTGCCGCTTTTTCGATCCGTTCCGGGCTTGCGGCGGGGACCTGCGCCTACAGCGGCAGTTCCGGCTCGCGCCTGGCATCGCGGCGGGCACTGGTCACCGCTGCCGAGGCGGAGGAGCGGGTGAAGCTCCAGCGGATGGTCGGCGAGTCCTTCCGGTTCTGCCGGATCACGATCTGGGCGGTGCGGCGCGGCCCGTCGGAGCCTGCCAGGAAGACGCTGTCTTCAAGGTCGACCTTGTCGTTCACCGCCTCGAACGTCCACACGTCGCGGTTGGGCAGGACGAGCATCACGCCGCGGGCATCGGACAGGCGGCTGGCCTTCACCGCCGGATGCAGATGAAACCGCAGTACGTAATCGTCGGGCTTGTTGCGTGTCGAGGAACCGGACGCGTTCAGCAGCGTGTCCTCGCCCTCGAGCCGGCTGCCGTCGTTGGACAGCGTCAGACTGCGCTGATGCACCACGCCGAATTGGCGCGCGTAAGCGTCATGGGTTGCGGTCAACTGGATGCCGTCGTTCGCGGCCTCGCGAAACACGCCGACATTGGACGGCCCGCTGACGATCGGCGCGCCTTGCAGCATCCGTTTCATCGCCGGCAACTCGATGAACTGGCACGACGAGGTCTCGTGGCAGATCAGCGTCGAATGCGCAGCCGTCGAACGCGCAAAGGCGCGCCAGTTGTCGCGGCCGGTTGAAGGAATGCCGCAATTCACCACGATGCGGCCTGTGCCGGACGACAGTTCGAACGACAGGCAGCCCGCATGGGCGTCGCGGCTCACTGCCGGTGGCGGTGGTGCGCCGGTGTCCATGATGACGGCGGTGTTGCCGGCATCGAGGCGCTGGAAGCCCGAATGCGGCATATTCGACATCGGAATGCCGTGAGTGTCGTCATAGGCCAGCAATGTCGCGAGCAGGCCGGACGGCGCGCTGCTCATGCCGTTGAACAGCGCGAAGCTGCCGTCGCCGTGGCGGAAGAAGCGCAGCATCGGCATCATGCGGTCGATGGCGTTCAGCAATGCCGGAGGCGGCGCGATGTTGCGGGCGGCGAACGTCTGGCGCAGCGGCAGCAGATCGGGCAGCAGTTCGATCAATGCGCCGGGATTGCGCGAAATGTGCCCGCCGTCGGGGAGCAATTGCCGCTGCAGTTCGTCCGACAGTTTGCGCGAGGAGGTGCGGATATGCTTGGCCTGATTGGCGAGGCACAGCGATGCGTAACACAGCGCGATCAGCACCTGGAGACGCGGCACGCCGTCGGGAATATCCACCATCGTGTAGCGCAGATAGCGGATCTCGCGGGTCAGGCTGCGCAGGAAACGGCGATAGAATTTCCCGTCGGCGTCGTTCAGCACCAGCGGCGCCTGCGAGAGCAGCGAGATTACGCGCCGCGCCAGCACATCGGCGCGCCAGCCCACGCCGCGTTTGCGGATCGGCTTTGAAATCCAGTCGTCGATCAGGGCGCGCGCGTTGGCGCGGGTGATGGCGGAATCCGCGGCGCGCAGATGGCGCAGCCAGCCAAAGCCGAGCAGATTGGCTTCCCAGTCTTCCGACGGCGGATCGAGTTCGAAGATCGACCGGCCGTGCGAGGTGACGATCTTTCCGGCGAAGACGAAACGCCCTGCATAGATTTCCGACGCGCGGGTGGCATCGACGGTGCGAAGATCATTCGGCGCGATCAGCAGCCGATCGGTGCGGCCGGGCCAGAAGCGCGACAGCGCGACAGACTTGCCGCTGGCGCGTGCGAGTACGTTCCGCGCGGCGCGGCCAAGCAAAAGAGACGAGATGCGTCGTCGGTAAGCGACCGCCACGTGCGCCCTTGTCCTGAATCACGCCGGTGGCCGGATTAAAGGCCCGTTGCCGAACGCGATCGTTCCCCACAAAACGGAGCATTCCTCCCCCGAAACTCACGCCGGCGACGAGCACGCCATACCGTGAGGGAATCTCCGCGACTCTTTGTAGTCCGGAAATGCCTGTAAGGCACCCCCGACGCAACCCCGGGGAAGCCCATTGACCCGGGCATGTGGATCACGAGCGTTTGGCGGTTGCCGCGAATCACATGCGGGTCGGTATTCAGGATTTGATGAGACGGGCGGCGTAGAATCCGTCGAGACCGCCGAGCCGCGAATCGGCATGGGCGAGATGCGAGGGCAGGGTGCGGATGTCGCCGTCCGCTGTAAGAATTTCGTCCAGTCCCGCGACTTCATCCCGCCCGACCGGTGCACGGCGCAGGCCCGATTCGGCCGCAAGGACGCTTGCGACGGCCTGCTCGCCTTCCTCGGGCTCCAGCGAACAGGTGCAATAGACCAGAGTTCCACCGGGCTTGAGCAATGTAGCCGCTTTTTGCAGCATGCGTTTCTGCACGGCGGCCAGCGCGCCGATGTCGGTTTCCTGTTTCAGCCATGCGACATCGGGATGACGCCGGATCGTTCCGGTCGCAGCACACGGTGCATCGATCAGCACGCCGTCGAACAGTTCGCCTGCCGGCGGCTGCCATTCGATCGCGTCAGCCACTGCGGTGCCCGCCTCGAGAGAGAGCCGCGCCAGATTTTCGCGCAGGCGCGCGATGCGGTTCGGCGAGCGGTCGACCGCCGTGACCCGTGCGCCGGCATGGACCAGTTGCGCGGTCTTGCCGCCGGGCGCCGCGCACAGATCGGCGATGGCCTTGTCTTTAACGTCACCGAACAGCCGGGCCGGCATCGCGGCGGCGGCATCCTGCACCCACCACTGGCCTTCGTTGAACCCGGGAAGCATGGTGACGGAGCCATGCAGCAATGTGCGCACGGTGCCGGTCGCGAGCGGCTCGCCATGCAACCGCGTCGCCCAGCCATCGGGATCGGATTTGACTGTGAGATCCAGCGCAGGTTCGATGCTGATGGCGGCAGCCATCGCGCGCGTTGCTTCTTCGCCATAGGCCGCGATCCAGCGCGCGACCAGCCATGGCGGCAGATCGAGCATCTGCGATTTGACTTCGTCGATCAGCGGCTGGCCTTCACGCGCACAGCGCCGGAGCACGGCGTTGACGAGACCGGCATATTTCGCCGCCCGCCGGTCCGCCTGCACAAGGCGCACCGACAGATCGACGGCAGCGTGATCGGGAACATCCATCCACAGGATCTGTGCCGCGCCGATCAGCAATGCGCTCTGCGCACGCGGCGCATCGCTCGGAATGCCGCGATCGAGCAGCCGCGACAGGACGTGGCCGAGCGTGCCGAGCCGCCGCAGAATCGTCGCAACCAGCCGGCGCATCAGCGCGCGATCGCGATCCGCCAGCGTTTTCAGTCCGGGATGCGCACCCGGACCGTCGAGCTGATCGTCGAGCATGCGATGCTTGTGCAGCACACCGTCGAGAATATCGGCCGCAATCCTGCGCGCTGCGAGGCCGGGCACCTCGGTGGGCGGGACAAATCTCGAAGGCTTCATGCGTGAAAAAACATTCGCTGGGAGGAGAAACGCGACAAATGTCGAACCGGACATGACGTCGTGCCATCGGAATATGCCAAATGTAAGAATTGGTCCGTTTCTGAATCGCCTTGTCTGAAACATCTTTGGAAAATGTGAGCTGGTTCACGGACAGATGGCTCGCCTGCGTCAGACTGCATCGGCCACAGGGTCTTGATCGGACGCGTTGCCGGTCTAGATTGACTTTGGCTCTGACCACCGGGAGTGTCAGCCATGACCCAAGATTCAACCCATTCCGAACCGGCCGTCGCAGGCACGGTCGTGCCGCGTAAACCGTTGTCCCCGCAGGCGCAGCGGGCGCTTGCGGAAGCCGAAGAGCGGCGATCCAGAGCCGCGCAGGACAACACCGCTCTCGCAAAAGAGGTTCAGGGCCCCAAAGGGCTGGAGCCGACCCGATACGGGGATTGGGAGCACAAGGGGCTTTGTTCGGATTTCTGACCGTACGCACGACTACGGATGCGCCGGTTCCGCGCTTGCGGGCAGGGGTCTTTTGATCCTATTCTAGGCATATGTTCCTAGATCGGTCACTTCATCGGGTACCCCGGCATCCGTACCACGGTTCACCGCCCTGGCTGCTTGGCCTGATTTTTGTCGCCGGCATCGCAACTGGAACTGTGGTTCCGCTCAAGGATCATTTGCCCGGGGCGCGCTCGTCCACCGCGTCCGCGAATCCTTCAGCATCGAGCCCGGCCCAACAGCCCGTACCTCAGACATGGAGCCGTGACGGCAATCCGGGCGTGCGTCATTCCGTCGAGGTAGTGCGCGTGGTCGACGGCGACACATTCGAGGCGCGCGTTCATCTGTGGCCCGGACTGGAAATGACGACACGGGTCCGGCTTCGCGGCATCGATGCGCCGGAAATGAAAGGCGCCTGCGCGGAAGAATTCCGGATGGCGGAAGCGTCGAGCGAAGCGCTGCGTGCGCTGCTTGCCGACGGCGATGTTGCGATCTTCAATATCGGTCCCGACAAATACAACGGACGCGTCGTCGCCGATGCCGCGACGCGTCGAACGCCGAGCGTTTCCGGTGCATTGCTCGCATCGGGCCATGCGCGTCCATACCAGGGCGGCAAGCGCGGCGGCTGGTGTTGGCTATCCGCCAGATAAGAACTGGCTCTGGTAAGAGTTTCCAGTTGTCATTGCGAGGAGCGTAGCGACGAAGCAATCCAGCTTCTCTCTCAAGAGTGGATTGCTTCGCTTCGCTCGCAATGACGGTGGGAGACGTCGCCGGCCAATAAAAAAGCCGCGTCATCACGCGGCTTTTTGCATTCCCGGAAACGGGACCTCAGCGCGAGGTGACCACCACCGGCGTGCCGACCTCGACGCGCTCGAACAGATCGCTGATGTCCTGATTGTACATCCGCACACAGCCGTAAGAGACATAGCCGCCGACGGAGTTCGGACGGTTGGTGCCGTGGATGGCGTATTCGCCGCCGGCCAGCGTCATGGCGGCGACGCCCATCGGATTGGATGGTGAGCCGCCGGGAATGACGTCCGGGATGCTCGGATTGTCGCGCTTCACGTCCGCAGGCGGCGACCATGCCGGCTGACGATATTTTCCATCGATGCGGGTGGCGCCGGCCCACTGCTTGCCGGCCTTGCCGACACCGACCGGGTAGCGCAACGCGCGTCCCTCGCCGAGGACAAGGTAGAGTCTGCGTTCGTTGGTCTTCACCACAATGGTGCCCGGCGCATAGCCGTCGGGAGAGGCCACCAGCGATGGCGCAGCCTGCGCCGCGGTTCCTGACAGGCCGATGGCCATGGTGACGGTGAAAGCCACCGCGAGTTGACGCAACATTGCAACCTCCAAAACACTTTCAAGCATCGCAGGCCATGCCTGGTCGCGGAACCCTGATCGAATTCGCCAGTCTGGGGCAGAGGCTTCAACAGGCGGTTTCCGCGAACCCCATGGGCGGATCGAACGCGACCTTAAGAAGAAAATTCCCGCGGCAAAGTAAATGCCCGGAAAACAACACCCGCGCCCAAAGGCGGCGGGAACGGGTGACATTTTTGTGAGTGCGGCCGATGGCGCTCAGGCGAGCGTGAAGGCTTCGTGCACCGCGGACTGTACCGCGCCGCCGGTAACGGCGCCGCCGCCCGCGACATAGATCCAGTCGCCCATCGTCACCGCGCCGACCGCATGACGCGGCGTCGGCATCGGTGCGTGGCTCTGCCATGTGTCAGTCTTCGGATCGTAGCTCTCCATCTGGCCGAACACCTTGCCTTGCGTGATCTGACCTTTGGAGATGAGACCGGCTTCGCCGCCCATCGCGAACAGCCGGTCGCGGTATACCACAAGCCCGTGACCGGAGCGCGTGGTCGGCAATGGCGCGCGCGTCTCCCATGTGTCGCGGTCCGGCAGGTACACATGATGCAGCTTGGTGTTGTATTCGAAGGTGTTGAAACGCCCGCCGACGATGTGAATGAGTCCATTGTACGCGACGCAGCCGACATGATCGCGTGCACCGGGCAGCGCTTTCAGCGTCGTCCATTTGTCGGTCTTCGGATCGTAGACCTCGTGCCATCCGACGCTCGCGCGTTCCATGGTTGGCTCCGACGCGCCGCCGATCAGGTGAACGCGGCCGTTCAACACAACGGCAGCGCCTGCACCGCGCGGACGCGGCAGCGGCGCGATCCTGTCCCAGCGATTGGCCGCGACGTCATAGGCGTAGGCGTTGTGATCGGGATTGCGATTCTGTTCGATGAAGCCGCCGAGCGCGTAGACGCGTCCGGCATCGGCGGCGACGGCGACATGGTTGGCGCCGCGCGGCAACGGCGCGCCGTCGAACCAGGCGTCCTTGGCCGGATCGTAGATGTGATGATAGGTGCGATCGACCCGGCCTTCGCCGTAACCGCCGACGATATGCGCGCGCCCCGCCCATTCGGTGGCCCATGCCATTTCGCTGCGGGGAAGTGGCAGCGCCGCGCGGGTCACCCAGCGGCCGGGCGGCCCCTGTGGCGCAGGGCTTTGCGTGACGCGCTGTGCCTGTTCGTCCGGTGAAATGTGATGCGGCGCGTTGGTGCGAAGGCCGGTGAAAGGTTCGGACGACGGTGGGGCCTGCGGCAGCGGCGCATGCTGATGTTGTGTGTGCTGCGCGTGCACCGCTGTTGCGCCGAGCGCGAGCGATGCGGTCCCTGCAAGGAACGTTCTGCGATCCATGCCGGCGTCTCCTGGCGTGATTATTGTTGTTTCTTCGGCGCCTTTGACTTGGACGGCTTCACCGCCTTCTCGTCCTTTGTCTTCGGCTCTTTTGGGCACGCGCCGATATAGTCGAGCTGAACCCTGGCCTTCTGGCGCTCGCAATCATTTGCGTAGGTCTTGCCGTTGCAGCCGCAAACCGGCCGGTGGATCTGCATGCAGAAGGCCGGCGCCTTGTCGCATTGGCCAGCGGCATCAGCGGTCTTGCATTGACCGGCTGTCGTCTTCTGGCACCACAGGGCCGAATTGCAGGTGATGTTGGCGGCGCCGCCGCAGGCTTCGCCGAGATTGGCCGCGTTTGTTTGTCCCGGCCCGACCGCCATGGCGATCAGGAATACAACAGTCAGGCGAGTGAGGGGCATTCGCAAGGAAGACCTCCGGCGCTACCCCAGCGTCAGGCGCTGGCCTTCTTATTCTGCCGGTTATGTACCAGATCGTCCACCACCGCGGGATCGGCCAGCGTCGATGTGTCTCCGAGCGCGCCGGATTCGTCTTCCGCGATCTTGCGCAGGATGCGGCGCATGATCTTGCCCGAGCGCGTTTTCGGCAGGCCCGGGGCAAACTGGATCAGATCCGGCGAGGCGATCGGGCCGATGTCCTTGCGCACCCACGCGACCAGTTCCTTGCGCAGCGTCTCGGTCGGCTCGACGCCCTTCATCAGCGTCACATAGGCGTAGATGCCCTGACCCTTGATGTCGTGCGGGTAGCCGACCACGGCGGCTTCCGACACCGCATCATGCGCGACCAGCGAGCTTTCGACTTCCGCCGTGCCCATGCGGTGGCCCGATACGTTGATGACGTCATCGACGCGGCCAGTGATCCAGTAGTAGCCATCGGCATCGCGGCGGCAGCCGTCGCCGGTGAAGTACTTGTTCTTGTAGGTCGAGAAATAGGTCTGTTCGAAACGCGCATGATCGCCGTAGACCGTACGCATCTGGCCGGGCCACGATTTGGCAATGCAGAGATTGCCCTGCGCCTCGCCCTCGAGAACCTTGCCGTCGGCATCGACGATTTCAGGCACCACGCCGAAGAACGGCTTGGTCGCCGAACCCGGTTTCTGCGCAATCGCGCCGGGCAGCGGCGTAATGAGAATGCCGCCGGTCTCGGTCTGCCACCAGGTATCGACAATCGGGCAACGGCCATCGCCGACCACGCGGTGATACCACTCCCAAGCTTCAGGATTGATCGGCTCGCCGACCGAACCGAGCAGGCGCAAGCTGGCGCGCGAGGTCTTCTTCACCGGATCGTCGCCGGATTGCATCAGGGCGCGGATCGCGGTCGGCGCGGTGTAGAAGATATTGACCTTGTGCTTGTCGACCACGTTCCAGAACCTGGAATTGTCCGGATAGTTCGGCACGCCTTCGAACATCAGCGTGGTGGCGCCGTTGGCGAGCGGTCCGTACAGAATGTAGCTGTGGCCGGTGACCCAGCCCACGTCCGCGGTGCACCAGTAGATGTCGCCCTCGTGATAGTCGAAGACGTACTGATGCGTCATCGAGGCGAAGGTGAGATAGCCGCCGGTGGTGTGCAGCACGCCCTTGGGCTGACCGGTCGAACCAGATGTGTAGAGAATGAACAGCGGATCTTCCGCGTTCATCGGCTCAACCGGACAATCGGTGTCGACCATTGCCGCGGCTTCGTGATGCCAGACGTCGCGCACCGGGTCCATCTCGACTTTGCCGCCGGTGCGCTTCACCACGACAACCCAGTCGACGCCCCCGACCTTGGCGATGGCCGCGTCGAGGTTGGCCTTGAGCGGCACCTTCTTGCCGCCGCGCAGACCCTCGTCGGCCGTGATGACGACGTTGGATTTGCAGTCCTTGATGCGCTGCGCCAGCGAGTCGGGCGAAAAGCCGCCGAACACCACCGAATGGATCGCGCCGATCCGCGCGCAGGCCAGCATCGCGTAGGCCGCTTCCGGAATCATCGGCAGGTAGATGGTGACGCGATCGCCCTTCTTGACATTCCGCAGCCGCAGGATGTTGGCCATCTTGCAGACTTCGTCGTGCAGCTCGCGATAGGTGATCTTCTTCGATTCCGACGGATCGTCGCCTTCCCAGATGATCGCGGTCTGATCGCCGCGCGTCTCGAGATGACGGTCGATGCAGTTATAGGCCGCGTTCAGGACGCCGTCCTCGAACCACTTGATCGAGATGTTGCCCGGCGCGAACGAGACGTTCTCGACCTTGGTGAAAGGCTCGATCCAGTCGAGGCGGCGGGAGGCTTCGTCAGCCCAGAAGCCGTTGGGGTCCTTGACCGAACGCGCGTACATCTCGCGGTACTTGGCATCGTCGATAAAGGCGCGCTTCGCCCATTCCGCGGATACGTCGTAAATTTTATCGGACATGGCTTCCTCATTTCCTCCACGCAGGCCGTCCGCGTCGCAACATGCGCGCAGCTTCTTCTTCTTTTGTTATTATGCGCCTGTGCATACATCAGCGACAAGCTGGGGCAACTAGGACTTTTGTCGGACCTCGGATTTCCCAAAGCATATGAAGGGGATGACACCGGATTTCAGGCCGGCTGCAGCAGGCTCCAGACCGCAGTTTGCTTGATTTCGGCGTCCTCGAGATCGCGGGTCACCGGGACGCTGTAGTCCGCGATGCGGCGCAATTTGTCGCGGGGCAGGTAGCTGCGGCCGGGGTCGCCGATCAGCACGGTCGCGCCGCGCGCAACGTGGCCGAGCAGGAAATCGAACGCGCGCTGCGCGGTGTCGCGTTCGTAAAAAATATCGCCGGCCAGCACGACATCCCAACGGCGGCCGTGCGGCTCCGCCAGCAGATCATCCTGGCATGTTGACAGCGTGACGCCGTTTTCCGCGGCGTTCAGTGCCGCCGCCGCACAGGCGAACGCATCGATGTCGGCGACGGTCACCGACGACGCGCCGGCCTTCATGGCTGCGATGCCCACAAGGCCGGACCCGCTGGCGAGATCGAGCACGGCCTTGCCGCGCACCAGATCCGCGTTGTCGAGGACATGACGCGCGAGCGCCTGACCGCCGGCCCATGCAAAGGCCCAGAACGGCGGCGGCAATCCGGCCTCGCCGATTTCCTCTTCGGTCTTGTGCCAGAGCGGCACAGCCTCGTCGGCCAGCAGCAGCGAAATCTCCGGCGTCAGCGGCACCGCGCGCAGCCGTGTGTTGGCGCGGATGAACGCGTCCTTGTCGGCGATGACGGGCGCGTTCACACGCCGCCCAGCTTGCAGATCAGTTTCCACTCATCCGGCTTCACGCTTTGCACCGACAGCCGGGAATACTTCACGAGATCCATCTCCGCGAGCTTCTCGTTCGTTTTGATCGCTTCAAGAGGTACAGGCTTCTTGAGGGGTTTGTCGGCGGCGATGTCGACACAGACGAACTTGGCGGTCTTGTCGGTCGGATCGGGATAGTGCTCGCGAATGACTTCGACGATGCCGACGATCTCCTTGCCTTCGTTGGAATGATAGAAGAAGGCACGGTCGCCCTTCTTCATTTTCATCATGTTGAGCTTGGCGGTGTGGTTGCGCACGCCGGTCCAGGCTTCGCCCTTGGCGCCCTTTGCGACCTGCTGATCCCACGACCATGTGGAGGGTTCGGATTTTACGAGCCAGTAGTTCATGATCGCTTCCCTTATGGTCGAATCTCAATCGGCGTGCCGGGCGCAACCAATCGCCATATGTCCTCAATCTCACTGTTGGTGACAGCGATGCAGCCATCTGTCCAGTCGTGGTTCAGGTGGAGACGATTCAGCCAGCCAAGTCCGTTCGGGAGCCCGTGGATCATAATGTCGCTTCCGGGAGACACGCCGTATCCCTGAGCGGTCTTGCGATCCTCTGCATTGGGATAAGAAACGCGCAATGCAAGATGAAAGCGACTGCGTGCATTTTTGAACTCGGCCGCGTACAGACCTTCGGGCGTCCGACCGTCACCCTCTTTGGCTTTATGACCTGTGGGGGAAAAACCGAGAGAGACCTTGTAAGATCTGATGATCTCACTTCCACGAAATAAATTAAGTTGCCGCGCCGACTTGTTGACCTCAACACGCGTGGCCCGCTCATCCGTCGGAGCCAGGTCGGGTGCCTGACGTCCGATTTGAAAGAAATCAGACGCGACAAGAAAGACGAACCCGACGGCGAGAATCGAGCATATCAGGACGAAAGTTCGTCGCATCCCGTCATCCCTCGGCCCTGAACGGCCGTGTCAGCAACATTTCGATCGCTTCATCGATGGTCAGGGCGCCGCCGAGAACCGCAGCGACCGCATTGGCGACCGGCATTTCAATAGTCTTTTCATTGGCGAGCTCAATCAGCACCGGTGCGGTGAATGCACCTTCCGCCAGCTTGCCGTGTGCGGGCGTTTCGCCGCGCCCGAGCGCGATGCCGTAGGAAAAGTTGCGCGATTGGGAACTGGAACAGGACAGCAGCAGGTCGCCGAGCCCCGACAATCCCGCAATCGTCTCGGGCCTGGCGCCGCAGGCGAGGCCGAGCCGCATCAGTTCCGCGAAGCCGCGCGTCGTCAGTGCAGCCAGCGCTGACGCGCCGAGCTGCTTGCCGGCCACGATCCCGGCCGCGATCGCCAGCACGTTCTTGGCCGCGCCGCCGATCTCGACACCGCGCACATCCGTTGAATGATAGGGGCGGAATGTCGCCGATCCGAGTGCCTGGACCAGCGCTTTGGCAAGCTGCTCGTCGCCGGTTGCAAGCGTGACGGCCGTCGGCAGTCCGCGTGCGACATCGACGTCGAAACTCGGCCCCGACAGAATTGCGGGAACGGCGCGCGGCGCAACCTCCGCGACGATCTGCGTCATGAACCGATGTGTGCCGCGCTCGATGCCCTTCGCGCAGACGATGACGGGTGTATCCGGTGCAAGATGAGGCGCGAGCGCGGTCGCGGCCTGCCGCAGGCTTTGCGCAGGCGTGACCAGCAGCACCGCGCTGGCTTTTCCGGCTTCGGCAAGGTCGCTGGTGACAGAGACCGTCTTCGCAAGCTGGATCCCTGGCAATTTCGGATTCTCGCGGGTCTGCGAGATTGTTTCGGCCGCCGCGCTATCGCGGGCGTAGAGAGTGACGTCGCGTCCGGCGCGTGCCGCGGCGTTCGCAAGCGCTGTGCCCCATGCGCCGGCGCCGACAATCGAAATGCTTTGATGTGCGATCATGGTCGATAACTTTGGAGCACGATTTTTTCCGAAAGCCGGTTTCCACTTTTCGGCATCATGCCTAGTGCCTCGCGCGCGTGTTGGCGAATTTCGCCGGTGTCGATGCCGTTTCATCGAGCCGCCAGCGGGCGCGGGGTGCGGTTTCCATGGCGTCCACCATCCGAAGCGCAAGACGTTCCGCGCCGGCCCAGGCGATCATCGCGCCGTTGTCGGTGCAGAGCGCCGGCGGGGGAACAATCAGCATGGTCTGGGCGCGGGCCGCGATGTCGTGCAGTGCGCTGCGGATCGCGAGATTGGAGGCAACGCCTCCGGCCGCGACCAGCGCGCGGGGCGGGCCAAATTTTTCCTGAAACAGGCGCAGCCCGACGCTGATCCGGTCGGCGGTGAGGTCGAGCACGGCAGCCTGAAATCCGGCGCACAGATCGGCCACGTCCTGCGGCTCGAGCGGCATCAGGCGCGTTGCTTCATTACGCACGGCGGTCTTCAGCCCGGAGAGCGAGAAATTCGCGTCAGGCCGCCCCACCATGGGACGCGGAAACACGAAGCGCTCCGGATTGCCGTGCACGGCAGCGCGCTCGACCTGCGGCCCGCCGGGATAAGGCAGGTCCAGCATCTTCGCGACCTTGTCGAACGCTTCGCCCATGGCGTCATCGACCGTGGTGCCAAGCCGGACATACTTTCCGACGCCGAGCACCGCCACGATCTGGGTGTGGCCACCCGATGCGAGAAACAGGCAATAGGGAAACATCAGGGGCACGGTGAGGCGAGGGGTCAGCGCATGCGCCTCAAGATGGTTGACCGCGATCAGCGGCGTGTTGTGAACCAGCGAGATCGCCTTCGCCGTGGTCAGGCCGACGATCACGCCGCCGATCAGGCCGGGACCAGCCGCCGCGGCGACGGCGCTGAGATCGCCGAAGCCGACATTCGCCTCTTTCATCGCTGCGCGGATAATACCGTCGAGCATGTCGACATGGGCGCGGGCGGCAATCTCCGGCACAACGCCGCCGAATGGTGCATGTTCATCGATCTGCGAGCGCACGATGTTGGACAGAATCCGCCCCGATCCGTCGCGCTGCCGTTCGATCACGGCGGCCGCGGTCTCATCGCAGGTGGTCTCGATCCCCAACACCAGCTTGCCTGCCAATTTGGTACCTGCTTTCTTCCAGCTCTTGCTTCGATCGCCGATCCGGCGTCATTCAAGGGGTTCATAACGTGGAATCGTCAGGCGGGCTATCGTGATTCAGCACAGCATCGACCCGCGCGGAGCATCTTGAATGGCCATTCTTGTGACACGTCCCGTTCCGGACAATGAGAGAACGGCGGCCGCCCTGCGGGCGCGGGGCTATGACGCGCTGTTGTCGCCAATGCTGCGGTTCGAGGAAATTCCGTTTCATGATGAAGACGACGCGGTTTATGACGCCGTGATCGTGACCAGCGCCAATGCGATCCGCGCCATCCTGGATCACTCTTCCCGCACCCATCTGTTCGGACTGCCCGCCTTCGCGGTCGGGGAGCATACCGCGTCCGCCGCGCGAGCGGCAGGGTTCCGTGAGGTCGCCAGCGCGCAGGGCAACGCGCAATCGCTCGTCGATCTTGTCATCAAGACGCTGAAGAAAGGGGCGACGCTTTGCTATCTCGCCGGCGCCGACCTCGCGCACGATCTTGCCGCCGATCTTGGTGCGCGCGGATTTACGGTGATCACCCATACGACCTACCGGATGATTCCGGTGACCGGATTTGCCGCGCGCGTCGGTGATGCGTTCCGCGCGGGCGGGATTCAGGCGGTGTTGCATTATTCCCGGCGCAGCGCGCGCGCCTATCTTGATGCGGCGCGGGCAGACGGCGTTGAAATTTCTGCCCTCGCGGTGCCGCAATGTTGCATCTCCGAGACGGTGGCGGGTTTGCTTCGCGAGTCGGGGGCAACGCAGGTGGCGGTGGCGCGTACGCCGGATGAGAATGCGATCTTCGATGTGCTGGACAGGACGCTCAAAGCATCGTCCAACTAGCTTTCAGGTAACCGGCAGGTAACCTTCCGGATGGCTTCTGAACGCGAGCGGCGTTCGCAGAATCTGCTAGAGTCCGCCGCGAGCGTGACAGGAGTGAGTTCCGATGGACGACGACAAGCAGGACAAGGCCGGTATCTTGCCCGGTGGCGATGTCAACAAGCGGCCCCCGCCCACCATCGACCTGACAGCGTCCGACGTATCGGAAAGTCCGTCTGCGCCGGACGCAGATGCCGGCGCGCCGAAGCAGGATCAGTCTGAGCCGTCTTCCGATGCGTCTGCTGAACCTGTTGTTGCGTCGTCGCCCAATCCATCGCGCGTTTCGTCGGTATTTCTTTCCGCTGTTTCGGGCGCGGTGGCCGCATTGCTTGCGATCGGCGCGGCCACGCTCGCAGGCTGGCCTCCGAAGCCCGCGCCGGTCTCCACCGCGCCGCTCACGGACGGTATCGCAGCGAACACGGCCGACATCACCAATCTTGGCACGCGTCTGGCGAAGGTTGAATCGGATGCGGCAAAGCCCGCGCCGCGTCCAGGCATTGATCCCGCATTTGCCGCGCGTCTCGATGCAATCGAAAAATCCCTGGCATCGTTGCGCAGCGATCTCGCCGCCGTACGCGGGCAAAACGAGAAGGCCGCCGCCGCAATCAGCGAAATCAAGTCCGCATCACCGCAAGGCGTCATGACAGGAGAGCCAAAGACCGCTGCTGTCGATACGTCGGCTATTGAAGAGCGTCTTGCCAAGATCGAACGTGCCACCGCGGCGCAGAGCGCTGCCGCTGTGCCTCCGCCTGCACCGCAACCGCCTGTCGAAGATCCGAAGGTGCGCAAGCTCGATGCGCTGATCCATCTCGACAAAGCCGTGACCCGTGGCTTGCCCTATGCCACCGAACTTGCTGCTGCGCGTGCTGTTGCCGGTGATGCCGATGCGCTGAGGGCGCTCGACGGCTTTGCGACGGCGGGTCTCCCCACCGACGATGCCCTGAGCAAGGAACTGCTTGCGCTGCTGCCGCAACTCGCGCCGAAGCCCGCAGCACAGCCCGCGCCGTCCGGCATTGTCGAGCGCCTACAGCAAAGTTTCGCAAAGCTGATACGCATTCAGCGCACCGATGCGCTGGCCAGCGGCCCTGCAGGCGTCATCGCGCGTGCAACTGCTGCCGCACAGCGCGGTGATGTGAACGAAGCGAAGCGGGAGCTGCTACAGTTGTCGCCGTCGGATCGCGTCCCGGTGCGGCCTTGGATCGCAAAGGTCGAGGGCCGCGACAAGGCCCGGGCGGCATTTGAGCAGTTCACGATGGAAACATTGGCCTCGATCTCGAAATAGGCAGTTTCATGATCCGCATCATCCTCTTTCTGTTTCTGGTCGGTGTGGTCGCGCTCGGCGCCGCCGTGATCGCCGACCAGACCGGTGATGTCACGCTGTCCTGGAATGCCTGGCGCATCGATACGTCATTGCCCGTGCTTGTGCTGGCGCTGGTGCTGGTCGTGTTCGCTGCGATGCTGGTCTGGGCCATTATCCGCGGCTTCCTGAATGCACCCGAGCGCTTGCGGCGGCTCCGCCGCGAGCGGCGTCACGCGAAAGGACGCAACGCCATCACCCAGGGCCTGATCGCAATCGGCACCGGCGATCATTTTGCGGCGCGCCGCCATGCCGATGTCGCCAGGCGGCTGGCGCATCAGGATCCGCTGGCGATGCTGCTGCACGCGCAGTCCGCGCAACTCGATGGCGATCGCGAAGGCGCGCAGCGCGCGTTTCACGCCATGGCGGAACGCAAGGACACACGGCTGCTCGGCTTGCGCGGATTGTTCGTCGAGGCGCAGCGCCGTGACGATGCTTACGCCGCCGTGGCGCTGGCCGAAGAAGCCCTGAAGACCGCGCCGGCCTCGGCATGGGCGTCGCACGCCGTGCTCGGCTTCCGTTGCAGCAAAGGCGACTGGGACGGTGCGCTGAAGATTCTCGAAAACAATCTGGCGGCGGGGCTGATCGATCCGGCTCCTTACAAGCGCCAGCGCGGCGTGCTTCTGACCGCGCGCGCGCTCGATCTTGAGACCTCCGATCGCGACCGGGCCCGCGCCAGCGTGACCGAGGCGGTGAAGCTCGCGCCGACGCTGGTGCCTGCAGCGACACTCGCCGCGAAATTTCTCAGCGAGAACAACCAGACCCGCCGCGCCATGCAGGTGATCGAGACGGCATGGGCCGCGCAGCCGCATCCCGATCTTGCGGATGCTTACGCGCATGTGCGGCTAGGCGACTCTGCAGTGCAGCGGCTGGCGCGGGTGGAGAAGCTTGCGGCGCGATCGCCCGGTCATATCGAAGGTGCGCTTGCGGTCGCTCGCGCCGCCATCGATTCCAGCGATTTCGCCCGCGCGCGTGAGGCGCTGGCGCCCTTCATCGATGCGCCGACCCAGCGGGTCGCCATTCTCATGGCCGAGCTGGAGCGGGCCGAGCATGGCGACGGCGGCAGCGCGCGCGTCTGGATGCAGCGCGCGGTGCGGGCCGCGCTCGATCCGGCATGGACCGCCGATGGCTACGTGTCCGAGCACTGGCGTCCGGTGTCGCCCGTGACTGGACGGCTCGATGCGTTCCAGTGGCTAACCCCCGTCGCGGCTCTCCCCTCGGAGAAAGCGCCGGTGCTTGAGGCCGAGGTTGCCGCCGAGCCTGACTTGCCGCCGGTTCTGGAAGCCGGTCCGGCTGTGACGCTGCCGCCGCCAGCCGTCACATTGCAGGATAACGAGCCTGCGTCCGTGACTTCATCCCCCGCACCCGCTGCTGTACCGGCAGCATCGCCTCCTGCCGAGGCCGTGACCGCCAATGTGCCGCCACCGGTATTTCGCCCCCGGCGCGAGATTGAGAAGCCGGACGCGCCACGAATCCCCGCCGTTATCCCGATCGTTCGCGCTCCGGACGACCCCGGCGTTGCCGATGAGGCGCGGGATGATGAATTCGACGACCCAGTCCAGCCGGAACCGGCGCAGCCCGGCGGCTGGAAGGGCTTTTTATCCCGTCTTGTCAGTTGATTAGGAGTTGGCTGGCATGGTTGGCACGGGAGCCGATCTGATGTCAGAAAAGCGCCTCGCGGATGCCGCTGATGTTGCAAAGCGAGGCTCTGGCCAGTATCAGGTGCGGATACAAATTTCGCGTGTTTCGCCGCCTTAGCTCAGCTGGTAGAGCACCTCATTCGTAATGAGGGGGTCGTAGGTTCGAATCCTATAGGCGGCACCACCTCTCCCGGCACCGCAGCACATTCGACTCGCTCATGGGGCGCATTGCCTGCTCGGTGATCCATCTTCCATTGGAGGGTGAGGCCGACGCTATCTCGCAAACGAATTCGGCTACCGCAAAGGAACAGCAATGACCGATCGGGAAAAGATTCTGGCCGCCCTTCGCGAGAAGCCGCTAAAGATCTTCGACGTGATGAAGCGCGTCAACATCAAGAATCAGGAAGACTGTCAGGCGCTGCTATTGAAGATGCGCGACGAGGGCCTCGTGCGCTTCGACATTCACAAGGGCGTGTGGCTGATCGGCTGATGCCTGCCGGAACGGCGCTCCTGAATTTTGAGCTGGGTTCTCGTTCGCGGAACGATATTGTGCGAACTGACCGGCGATCAGGTGACGTGTCGCTGTCTGCAGATCGCGGCGGATATCCCGATGAAGTTTTCTCAAGCCATAATCATGACGATCGCCCTGATCGGAGTTTCTCCGGGCCACGCGAAGGTCGAACAGTGCCGCTTCATCGGTCCAAAACCGGAGAGGGAAGCCTGCTACGATCGTCAGGCCAAGGCGCTTGAAGCAAAGAAGGCGGAAGCGGCTGCGAAGGCAACGCCCGCGGTCCCGCTGGAGCGGAGGAGCCCGGAAGATGAAGCGCTTTCGCGCTCTCTCAGGAGCATCTGCCGAGGATGTTGATGGCTGAACGGATCACTTCAGCGGCTCAAGTTCGATGCGCGCCACAGCCACGCCGAGCCACCGGTTGTCGTCGCCCATTCCGGTGTCGCGGGGACGGCGCGTCGCATCGACCTCGAGCGTGATTCCGAAATCGCGATCTGACGGCGGAACATCGGCAACGCGCGCTTCGGCCTCGATGACGAACCCGCCGAGAAGTTTCTTCCGAATGCGATGTGGCAGCGGCTGGTCCCGCAGCAGAACCCGGATTGTCTCGGGCGGCGCCAGCGAATTGACGGCAATGATGCTGATCAGCAGGTCCGTCTCGAAATAAACCGGCAGGTCGATGGTGGAGCGGCGGCTTGGTCCGCTCCACCGGAAGGTTTTGTAACGCGGATGCTTTTCGACGTGGTACCATTCGAACGGCATGTCCTGCCGGGTCAGATCGAAACGGGTCTTGCCGGTGACGCGCTGCATCTCCGACGCGGAAAACCGGCTGTCGGCCCCCTTGTTCTTGCGGCTGAGGCGCACGGCCGAACCGGGTTCGACGCCTTGCGCCGGCATTTCAATTTTCAGGAACTTGCCTTTGACGACGGCATCCATGATGTCGATCAATTCCCGGGACCGGAAATCGGCATCCGACTGAATCCGTTCCAGCAATCGCTGTTGCTCGTCGGTGGACTTGATCTTGTAGGAATCCCGCCGCCATGCGGCGTTGAACTTGAACGAGGTCAGTTCGCGGGTGGAAGCAAAGCGCTTCGCCGCCATGGCGGCCCGGCTCATGAACAGAGCATCCATCGGCACGGTGACTGAGGCGGGATCCTGCCATTTGATGCCGTCGCCGTAAATCGATGTCTTGTGGGCGAATGCGGACGGCGGCACGAAGTCGCTGGCCGAATAGCTTCCGGACGAGAACAGGCCGGCTATTCCACGGATGCCGGAATCCGGCGGGCCGTAGAGCGCCATCACGCTGGTGACGACTTCGGCGTCATGTTCTTTGGCCGCGCGCAGGATCGCTTCCAGATGCGTCGGGTACCAGATGTCGTCGTGGCCGAGATAGGCGATCCAGTCCGAGGCCGCATGCTCGATCGCGTAATTGTTCGCGGCCCATTGCGAGCCGTAGTTGCGGTCGAGGTTGTGCCAGTGGATGCGGGCATCGCCGAACGACGCCACCACATCCGCCGAATCGTCGGTGCAGCCGTCGCCGACCACCAGGATTTCAAAGTTCTGTTCGGTTTGCAGCAGCACCGAGCGAATGGCGCAGCGAAGTGCGGCGCTCCAGTTATAGGTCGGGATGACGACAGTAATCGCGGGCCGGGTCACCAATGGTATGGCACCGTTGCGGCGGCGGCCTCGGAATCCCACGGCAGGTCGAGGGCATCGGGGCTTTCGTGGTTATACATTCTGTCCGGCATGTTGATGATGACGGCTTCGGTCTGGCCGATGTTCTTCCAGCCGTGAAACAGATTGGGTGCAATCGTCAGAAGCGCGGGATTGCGTTCGCTGATCATGAACTCGTTGAGCTTGCCGAATGTCGGAGAGTCCTTCCTGCCGTCGAACACGACAATCTTGACCAGGCCCGACACAACAAACAGCCGGTCGGTTGTTTGCTGATGCAGGCCCCAGGCGCGGACGCGGCCGGGAAGCGTTGTGGTGACATGAACCTGGACGATCGGTGACTTGACGATGTCCCAGTTTGCCCGGGCGACCTCGCACATATGGCCGTCGCTATGCGGGACCGGCCGGGACGGGCGAAATTCGACGCCGTCGATCCGGGCGTCCCGCAACCCGCCCTGTGCATCAACGGCCGACTGCTTGGCCAACATCAGGTCGATTCCGGCGATCGCGTGTGTCATTGCATCCATCATTCAGCGCGGTTGTTAGCCTGCCTGCTGACTGGACACTATTACGGACTTGCGAGGCGCGCCATCGGCCGTAGCGAACAATGGTCAGGCACGGGAACCCTTTGCGCGTTCCGTGCCCTGCGGTCCTGACAGTCCCGCGATCGGGGCTGATCACGATGTGACCAGCCCGTCGGGGTTAGCCTGCGATTTTGGTGAAGTCGGGCTTTCGGCGCTCGGCGAAAGCGGTGAGTGCTTCGCGCGCTTCCGGTCCCTTGAGCCGTTCCTTGAGCAGGGCGCCTTCGCGACTGATCTGCGCGGTGATCGCGGCGGTATCCCGCATCAGCGCCTTGGTGTGCGACAGCGATCCGGCGGGCTGCTTGGCCAGCTTGAGCGCGGTATCGCGCGTCTTCTTGCGCAGCTCTTCGACGGGAACGACTGCATTGACGAGGCCGAGCGAGACTGCGGTTTCGCCGCTCATGGGTTCGCCCAGCGCGAACATCTCGTAGGCGCGGGCATAACCGATTCGTCCCTGCAGGAGATGGGTCGAGGCCGCTTCCGGCACCAGCGCGATATTCACGAACGGCGTGATCAGCCGCGCCGTCGGCGTGACGTAAACGAGATCGCAATGCAGCAGCATGGTCGTGCCGATTCCGACTGCGTTGCCCTGCACCGCCGCGATCAGCGGTTTGGTGGCGATGCCGAGATTGGTGATGAACCGCGGCGAGTGTGCCACGATGCTGGGATCTTTCGATTGCGCGGCGAAATCGCCCATGTCGTTGCCGGCGGTGAAGTGGTCGCCGTCGCCCTGAAACACAACCACGCGGATCGCCGGGTCCTTTTCCGCTGTTTCCAGCGCGTCCGCGAGAGCGGCATACATCGCGTTGGTGATGGCATTCATTTTTTCCGGACGCGTCAGGGTCAGCGTCAGGACACCGGAATCCAGCTCACTCTTTACGAATTCAGTCATGGTCTGCTTTTCCTTTCATATCGAAATCTAGGAATTGTCCTTCGGGAATTTTGTTTGCAGGCTCACCAGCCAGCGCGAAACGACGTCGATTTCCTTGTCCGTAAAACCTTCCATCAGTGTGCTGTTGACGGCCTGCGCCCGGGTCACGGCGCGTTTGCGGATCTTCTCTCCGGTTTCGGTCAGATAGACGCGCTGCGCACGGCCATCCGCACCGTCGCGTTTTCGCTTGATCAGTCCCGCTCTCTCCATCCGGTCCGCTAGGCCCGTAATGGCGGACGGCACGATATCGAGAGCGGCGGAGATATCGCCGATCAGCGCGCCATCGTTCCGGCCAAGAAAGAACAGCACCCCGGATTGCGCCGAAGTCAGGCCGTCTTCCGTGAGCATGTGCTGTTCGATACCTCGCTGCAGTCTGCGATAACCCACGGTCATCAGAAAAATCAGCCGACGGTCGGTCGTCATGTCGCCTCCTATATATTTCGCATGTGAAATATCAAGTCTCGGCGGTGGCGGAAAGGCCTTTTCATGACAGCTCTGCGTAAGCGGTGCGCAATTGTCCGGCTCCGGAGCGGCGTCCAGCGGGTTCCGTTACCATTGCGCTTGCGCGCGGCCTGTGCCGAAATGAAGGAACCAAGAACAAGCGTGGTCAGGCAGTCGTGATCGGCGTCATGAGCGCGCACTCAGGGAGAGTGACCATGCGTTTTGCTGTCGCCGCGTTCGCGGCGCTTTGCCTTGTCTTCCAGACAGTCTCGCCCGGCCGCGCCCAGGATGCCTGGCCGTCGCGCAATGTTACGATTATCGTTCCATTCACGGCGGGCGGCACCGCCGACCTTTTCGCCCGGCTGCTCGCCAGCCACATGCAGGTGACGTTCGGTCAATCCTTTGTGGTTGAAAACCGCGGCGGTGCGGGCGGCAACATCGGCGCGGCTGCGGTCGCCAAGGCGCCGAACGACGGTTACACGCTGCTGCTCGGTACCGTCTCGACCCATGCCATCAACCCGACGCTCTACGCGAACCTGACGTTCGATGCGGCGAAGGATTTCCAGCCGGTCTCGCTGATTGCGCGGCTGCCGAACATGCTGGTCGTGAAGAATTCGCTGCCGGTGAAGAACGTTGCCGAATTCGTCGCCTATGTGAAAGCGAATCCCGACAAGCTGAATTACGGTTCGTCCGGCGTCGGCACCTCGATTCATCTTGCGGCGGAACTGTTCAAGATCGCGACCGGCACGAAGATGACCCACGTGCCGTATCGCTCGTCCAACGAGATCATGCAGAATCTGACCGGGGGTCATATCGACCTCGCGTTCGACAACATCACGCTGGCGTGGCCGCAGGCCAAGGCCGGCACGGTGCGCGCGCTGGGCGTGACCAGCCCGCAGCGCTCTCCAACTGCGCCGGACGTGCCGCCGATCGCCGACACGCTGAAAGGTTTCGACGCGACCTCATGGCACGGGCTGTTCGCGCCTGCCGGAACGCCGCGTCCGGTCGTCGACAAGATGGCGGCGGAAGTGAAGCGCATTCTTGAAATGCCGGACACCGTGACCAAGCTCACCGAGATCGGTGCGGTGCCCTCGCCGATGACCCCCGACCAGTTCACCGCGTTCATTGCGGCCGAGCGCGCGAAGTGGGCCGAGGTGGTCAAGGCCTCGGGCGCCACGGCGAACTGAAGCGGTGTCATTGCGAGGAGCGGTAGCGACGAAGCAACCAGCTTGTTTTAATTGCGTCGCTCTGGGAGTGCTTCGCTTCGCTCGCAATGACGTGTACGGTTGTTTCCCAGCCGGGTGATAAACTCCCGTCTGATGCTGGAGCTGCAGCGCATGAGCATTGCCGAAGTCCTTGACGCACCGATGCAGCGGCCGCCGCTGGTCCCGCCGCGGCCTCCGCTCGCGCCGGACGATCTGTCGCCGCTCGGCCGTCTCGCCCTGATCCGGCAAAACGCCATCGCCAGTTGGGGACCGCGTGCCTACGAAGAGGATATCGTTCAGGGGCGGTTTTTCGGGCGCAGCAGTTTCATTCTCAACACGCCGGACGCGATCCGGCATGTGCTCGTTGAGAACTATGAAAACTATACCCGCACGCCCGCCGCCTTCCGTGTGCTGCGGCCGATCCTCGGCGAGGGCCTTTTGCTGGCCGAGGGCAAGGCCTGGAAAAACCAGCGCCGCACGCTGGCGCCGGCCTTCGCACCGCGCGCGATTCCGCTGCTGGTGCCGCATATGCTGGCGGCGACCGACGATGCCATTGACGTGTTGCGGGCGCAGACCGGTGTGCCGGTCGATCTCCGCGAGGCCATGCAGCGGCTGGCGCTCGATATTGCCGGGCGCACGATGTTCTCGTTCGAGATCGACAGGCACGGCGCGGCCCTGCGCGGCTTTGTGAACGATTACGGCGAGCGCCTCGCGCAGCCGCGCTTCTTCGACCTGCTGCTGCCGCCGGGCTGGCCAAGCCCGAGCGATATCTCCCGCGCGCTGTTCCGGCGGCGATGGACGCGGTTCATGCGCGGATTGATCACTGAGCGCCGTGCGATGGGCGCGGGCGACGGTGGTGCGCCGCGCGATCTGTTCGATCTCATGGTGGCCGCGCGCGATCCGGAAACCGGCGAGGCCTTTTCCGACGAACAGCTCGGCGACCAGGTCTCGACCATGATCCTTGCCGGCCACGAGACCACGGCGACGGCGCTGTTCTGGTCGCTCTATCTGCTCGCGCTCGACCCGGCGACGCAGGAAGAGTTGGCGGCGGAGGCAAAGGCCGCTCTTGCGTCCGGCACGCTCGATGCCACGCGACTGACGTTCACCCGCGCGGTGCTCGACGAGACCATGCGGCTTTATCCGCCGGCATTCCTGATCGTGCGGGCGGCTGCCGGCCCCGACACCGTGCCCGGCGCCGACGTCGCCGCGAAGGACGTTGTGCTGATCTCGCCGTGGCTGCTGCACCGGCATGAAAAGCTCTGGGACCAGCCGAACGCATTCCGTCCGTCGCGCTTCCTGCCCGGCAGTCCGCCGCCGGACCGGTTTGCCTATCTGCCGTTCGGTGTCGGACCGCGTGTCTGCATCGGCGCGCAGTTCGCGCTGACCGAAGCGACCCTAGCGCTGGCGAAGCTGATCGGCATGTTCAGGGTCGAACTGCTCGACCGCGCGCCGGTGACGCCGGTCGGCGTGGTGACCACTCAGCCGGACCGGTCGCCGATGTTTCGGATCATGCGACGCACGCCATGATGCGTCAGACATCATGCAAGCTGTGCTGCGACGCGGCGAAGCCGGTAAGTCATTAACAAGCGAATGACCGCTCTTATTCCAAAGTCTTAGATGCCATGCGCGCAGGCCGCGTCGAAGAGTCGCATTCATCCGATCATTCTTGCCAAATCTCCCCGCAAGCCTTTGTCTTGCCATCAATCAAAAAAAGGCCGGTTCAAAAAGAGCTGGCCTAGCAGGGGAGAACGCCATGACGAAACGACACAAAGACAAGACTTCCAGCGAGAAGACCTCCAGCCGCCGCAACTTCCTCAAGGTTGCCGCCGCGGGCGCAGCCGCCACGGTAGCGACGCCCGCTCTGGCGCAGACCGGACCGACCAACATGCGCTTCCAGAGCACATGGCCGGCCAAGGACATCTTCCACGAATACGCGCTGGACTACGCCAAGAAGGTCAACGACATGACCGGCGGCGATCTCAAGATCGAAGTGCTGCCCGCGGGCGCGGTCGTTCCCGCCTTCCAGTTGCTCGAAGCGGTGTCCAAGGGCACGCTCGACGGCGGCCACGGCGTGCTCGCCTATCACTACGGCAAGCAGAACGCTTTGGCGCTGTGGGGCTCTGGTCCGGGCTATGCAATGGACGCCAACATGCTGCTCGCCTGGCACAAGTATGGCGGCGGCAAGCAGTTGCTCGAAAAGCTCTACAGTTCGATCGGCGCCAATGTCGTCTCGTTCCCGTACGGACCGATGCCGACCCAGCCGCTCGGCTGGTTCAAGAAGCCGGTGACCAAGGCCGACGACCTCAAGGGCGTCAAGTTCCGCACCGTCGGCATCTCGATTGACGTGTTCACGGGCATGGGTGCGGCGGTCAACGCGCTGCCCGGCGGCGAAATCGTTGCGGCGATGGACCGCGGCCTGCTCGACGCGGCTGAGTTCAACAACGCCTCGTCGGATCGCGTGCTCGGCTTCCCCGACGTGTCCAAGGTCTGCATGCTGCAGAGCTATCACCAGAACGCCGAGCAGTTCGAAATCATGTTCAACAAGGACAAGTACAACGCTCTGCCGGCGAAGATCAGGGCGATCCTTGATAACGCCGCCGAAGCGGCCGGACAGGACATGGCCTGGAAGGCGATCGACCGCTATTCCAAGGACTACGAAGAGATGCAGTCCAAGGACAAGGTGAAGTTCTACAAGACGCCTGACTCGGTGTTGCAGAAGCAGCTCGAGATTTTCGATCAGGTCGCGGAGAAGAAGTCGGCGGAAAATCCGCTGTTCAAGGAAATCGTTGAATCCCAGCTGGCGTTTGCCAAGCGGGCGACCCAGTGGGAGCAGGATACGGTGGTGAGCCGTCGCATGGCTTACAACCACTACTTCGGGCCGAACGCCAAGAAGAAGACCTGACGCAATAATCATTACGAACATGGCATCATCCGGGATGACAATCCCGGGTGGTGCTTTGTATCGTTTCCTAGATTGCTCTGCCCTTCTTCATGACGGATGACGTTCCCATGAGCGCGCAACGTGTGCTGCATACAATCGATGGCATCAGTACGTGGACCGGCAAGGCCGCCGCGTGGCTGATTGTCGGACTGATGCTTCTGGTCTGCGCTGAGGTTTTCAAGCGCTATATGCTGAACATGCCGACGGCATGGATCTTCGATGCCTCGAACATGATGTACGGCACGCTGTTCATGATCGCCGGCGCCTATACGCTGGCGCAGAACGGACATGTGCGCGGTGACTTTCTCTACAGTTCGATGAAGCCGCGCCGGCAGGCGATGCTCGACCTGGTTCTCTACATCCTGTTCTTCTTGCCCGGCATCGCGGCGCTGGTTTATGCGGGCTGGGACTACGCCGTCGTGTCGTGGCGCATCGACGAACACTCCAATGTCACCGCCGACGGCCCCCCAGTCTGGCAGTTCAAGTTCATGATTCCGCTGGCCGGCGCGCTGGTGCTGCTGCAGGGCGCCGCCGAAATCATGCGCTGCATCATTTGCCTCAGGACCGGCGAATGGCCGGAGCGTCTGAAGGACGTGTCGGAAATCGACGTCGTCGGCGAGCAACTCGCCAACAGCGAGTACGTCGACGAGGAATCGCGCAAGATCGCGATCGAGAAGGCGGCGAACATCGAGGAAAGCGCGCGTCAGCGCGGCATGGGCGGAGATCTGTTGAAATGAGCGATCCCGCACTTGGACTGCTGATGCTCGGCCTGATCGTGGTCGTCATCATCATGGGTTTCCCCACGGCGTTCACGCTGATGGGGCTCGGCATGTTCTTCGGCCTGTTCGCCTATCACCGGACAGGCGAGTCGTGGGCCGACAACCACATCTTCGACCTGATGGTCCAGCGCACCTACGGCGCGATGACCAATGACGTCCTGATCTCCATTCCGCTGTTCGTGCTCATGGGTTACGTCATGGAGCGCGGCGCGCTGGTGGACAAGATGTTCTATTCGATCCAGCTCGCGTTCCGGCGCGTGCCCGCCTCGCTCGCCGTGGCGACACTGATCGTCTGCACCTTCTGGGGCATCGCCTCAGGGCTGGTCGGCGCGGTCGTGGTGCTGATGGGCGTTATCGCTTTCAATCCGATGCTGAAGGCCGGTTATGACGTGAAGCTCGCATCCGGCGTCATCACCGCCGGCGGCACGCTCGGCATCCTGATTCCGCCGTCGGTCATGATCATCGTCTATGCGGCGGTCGCCGGCCAGTCGGTCGTGAAACTCTATGCCGCAACGATGTTCCCCGGCTTCTTTCTGGCGCTGCTGTATCTCGTCTACATCATCGGCTGGGCGATTCTGAATCCGAAGATCGCCCCCAAGCTGAAGGAGAGCGAGACGCGCGTGCCGGTGCGGCCGTGGGTCAGCGAACTACAGAAATCCTACTCCGACAAGATGCTTCCGGCGTTGCTGACCGCCGCGGTGTTGCCGTCGCGGGCTTTGGCGATCACGGCCGATGGCGTGCGCGTTGGCTACGGCATGCTGCTCAAGAATCTCGGCTATGCCCTAGTGCCGCTGATTCTCACGGTGGGAACGCTGTGGGGCGCGTGGTGGTATGTCGTGATCCACCAGCAGCCCGATGCGCCGCCGCCGCCCGCCGCTGTCAGCCAGCAGCTCGGTGCGGGAGCCTCCACCGCCGAGCCTGCGGAAGAGAAGCTGCAGGAGCTTGGCAGCGCGACCGCTGACGAGCAGAAGAGCGAGCCCGAAACGCTGCAGGAAATGGGCAATGCCGAGTTGCGCGGCCAGCGCACGGCTGCGCCTGCGGAGGCAGGTCCGCCGCCGCAGTTCTACACGTACTTCGCGTTCACCTGCGCGATCTTCGGGCTGCTGCTGCTTTACTATTACTGGACCATGGGCGCGGAGCAGTTCGAGGTGCTGCGGCTTCTGGTATCATCGGTGATGCCGCTCGGCATCCTGACGGTGGTGGTGCTGGCGGTGATCCTGCTCGGCATCACGACGGCGACGGAATCCGCCGCGGTCGGTGCGGCGGGCGCGTTCCTGCTCGCCTTCCAGGCGCGCACGCTCGACTGGAAGCGCACCAAGGAGGCGGTGTTCCTCACCGCCAAAACCACATCCATGGTGTGCTGGCTGTTCGTCGGCTCCGCGCTGTTCTCGGCGGTGTTCGCGATCCTCGGCGGGCAGGCGCTGCTGGAGAGCTGGGTGCTGTCGCTCAACCTGACGCCGGTTCAGTTCATGATCCTGTCGCAGGTGATCATCTTCATTCTCGGCTGGCCGCTGGAATGGACCGAGATCATCGTGATCTTCGTGCCGATCTTCCTGCCGATGCTGAAGCACTTCGGCATCGATCCGGTCCTGTGGGGCGTGCTGGTGTTCGTCAATCTGCAGGCGGCGTTCCTGTCGCCGCCGGTGGCGATGTCGGCGTTTTATCTGAAGGGCGTTGCGCCGAAGCATGTCACGCTCAATCAGATTTTCGCAGGCATGATGCCTTACATGCTGATCGTCATCGTCTGCATGGTGCTGATGTATCTGTGGCCCGCCCTGACCCTGTGGCTGCCGGACTACCTGTACGGAAACTGACGCGAAAACGTGATCGGCCGGGGCAAGTCCCCGGCCAGTCCATCGCAGGCATTACTTGGATACCCGGCCGATCTGCCGTAAACTGCGGCGATGACCGACTTCAATTCTCTGTACGCGACCCTGAAGCAGACCGCCGATCCGAAGGTGGCGGATGCGATCCAGACGTTGGTCGAGACCGGCGCCGATCATGAGCTGAACCGGATCAATCTGATCGAATTCGCCGCCAGAACAGGCCTTGCCGAAGAAAAGGTAATCTCGGGGTTCCTCCACGCCTCGCAGATCGGCATCTTCGATCTGACCTGGAACGTGCTGTGCCCCGGATGCAGCGGTGTGCTCGGCGCGCATGACACCCTCAAGCAGCTTCAGCCCGAGGACTATCATTGCGGTCTGTGCGCCGCTGGCTATCAGGCGTCGATCGACGATCAGGTCGAGGTCGCATTCACGGTCAGCCCGCGGGTGCGCCGGATCGCGGCGCACGATCCGCACACGCTGCCGAGCTGGGATTACTGGCGGCAGATTTTCTGGAGTTCGGGGATCGACATCAACGAGGATTCGTTCGGCCGTCTTGTGAACGAGGCAACGCTGGAAGCGGTGGAACTGGCTGCGGGCGAAAAGGCGGTTGTCTCACTGCAATTGCCGGCGGAGTTCGTCATCGTGTTCGAGCCGGTGACCCATTCGGCGTTGTTCCTCGACGTAAAGGGCGAGCCGACCAAAGAGAAGCAGAATGCATCGCTGACATTTGACGGCGTGCATGCGCCGACCGGCACCGTCGAGATGCGCCCCGGTCCGTTGCGGCTGACGCTGGAAAACCAGTCGAAAAACCGCGTGCTGCCCTCGGTGTGGATCGCCGGCGATGCGCTCCACGACCTGCTCGGCAAGCGCAAGCCGATCGTCACCGCGAAACGCATTCTTGCGAACCAGACGTTCCGCGATCTCTACAAGGCCGACAATCTCAGCATCGACCAGCGTCTCAAGATCACGTCGCTGACGTTCCTGTTCACCGATCTCAAGGGATCGACCGCGCTTTATGAGCGGGTCGGCGACCTGGCCGCTTTCGATCTGGTCCGCGCGCATTTCCGCGCGCTGCTCGAGATCATTGCGTCCGAGGGAGGTGCGGTGGTGAAAACCATCGGAGATGCGGTGATGGCGACCTTCGTCCGCCCCGAGCAGGCGGTCGCGGCCGGCATCCGCATGCGCAAGGCCATGGATGAGTTGAACGAACAGCGCGGGACCAAGGATCTGCTGGTCAAGATCGGCATCCACGAAGGCGCGTGTCTGGCGGTGATGCTGAACGATCGCCAGGATTATTTCGGCCAGACCGTCAATATCGCGGCACGGGTGCAGGGTCAGGCGACCGAGCGGGCGATCAACGCCACCGGCCCGGTGGTCAAATCGGCCGCAGTAATGGAGCTGCTCGACAAGGCGGGACTTACCCCGGCGGAAAAGAGCGTCGAACTGCGCGGAATCGCCGACAAAGTGGTGATTTACGAGATTCCATGACAGCTCTGTGTCATAACCCGCCCGTTCCCGCGCAAGTCCCCGCCTTCTGCGGGCAATTCGCGGTGAGCGCCGCCCGGGAACCGGGCCAAGATTGCCAGAGTTTCATTTTCAGGCCATAGAACCCGATGATTTTGTGCCTTAGAATTTTGTATGGGCATGATCTCATCCGAAAACCGCTCCCCGCGTTCCGGGGTCATGCTTCGATCTGGTCCCGTTTCCGATAGCAGAGATTGATGCTCGACAAATTACGCCACTTCATTTCGGACGTCGTTTCCCCCGCCGGGCATGAGAACCGCACCTTCGCCGACAATGATTACCGGCTGGCGGCTACCGCGCTCCTTATCCATGTCATTTCCCTTGATGGCGAACCCTCGGAGACCGAGAAGCGGAAGCTTCATGCGCTGCTCGAATACCGGTTCGATCTCGATCCCGGAACGGCCGACAAACTGATCGCCGATGCAACCTTGGTCGAAGGCGAGGCGGTTGACCTCTATCACTTCACCAGCGTCATCATGCGCGCGGTCAACGAAGAAGGCCGGCTTCGCATCATCGAAATGATGTGGGAGCTTGTCTTCGCCGATGGCCACGTTTCCGAATTCGAGGACAATATTGTCTGGCGCGCAGCCGATCTGCTCGGCATTTCCTCGCGCGACCGTCTTAATCTCAAGCACCGTGTCGCCGACAGCCGGCTTACGCCCGACGAAGCGACATAACGTTATATTCTCCGAACGATTTTTCCTTCTTTCTTCGCCCTCGCTAAACTCAAAACGCTGAATGTATTCATGACCAAACGCGTCACGTTGATTACGGGTGCCTCGTCGGGCATCGGCGCAGAGCTGGCGCGCATCTTTGCGTCGAACGGCTATAACACCGTGCTGGTCGCGCGTCGCGACGATCGCCTCAAGCTTCTCGCCGATGAGATCACCGCCGCCGGACACCCGCGGCCCGCTCTCATCACCAGCGATCTGTGTGCCGCCGGCGCATGCGAGCAGATCGCGGCGGAGCTGAAGGCCATGGATGTCGAGGTCGACACGGTGGTCAACAATGCGGGCTATGGCCTGTTCGGCGAAGCCCTCGAACTCGACCGCGAGCAGCAGCTCGCGATGGTCGACCTGAATGTCCGCGTGCTGACCGACCTGACCCTGCGCTTTGCCGACAGCCTGGTCCGCCATCGCGGCGGCATTCTCAACGTCGCCTCGATTGCCTCATTCCTGCCCGGCCCGCGGATGGCGGTCTATTACGCCACCAAGGCCTACGTCCTGTCGTTCACCGAGGCGATGCGCGGCGAACTCGGGCCAAAGGGCGTGCGGGTCACGGCCTTGTGTCCGGGCCCGGTGCCGACCGAATTCCAGGGCGTGGCCGGGTTCAATCCGGGGCTGGATTCGGCGGTCCTGAACGTGTCCGCCGCGGCGGTGGCGCGGGCGGGCTATCGCGGGCTGATGTCGAACAAGCGGCTGGTGCTTCCGGGCGTCGGGGTGCGCATGATCCCGTTTATGCTCCGTTTCGCCCCTCGCAGCCTGGTACTGGCCTCGGTCGCCAGGGTGCAGCAGAAGCGCTAGGCGACGGCCTCGAAAACGGGCAAGTGCGCAGACCACCTGCGCGAAATCCCGGCTCGACGGAGCCGCGGCAACACAATATTTTCAATTTCGGCGTTCAATAGAGGCGCTTGTCCTCCGCTGGGGATTGAAAAGACTGAATCCATGCTGCGGCCTGATGGTGATCGACCAAGCGACTTCGGCCTGACGACTTGCGGCCGGTTCACTGCGCTTCCGGTGCTCATCATTCTGCACGGGCCGATGTCCACGCCTGGCCGTGTCGGCAACGCCCTGCGCGCGATGGGTCATCCTCTCGACGTCCGCCGCCCGGTGTTTGGCGATGCCCTGCCCGAAACCCTCGACCACTATGCTGGCGCGATCATGTTCGGCGGCCCGATGAGCGCCAACGACAACGAGGATTTCATCCGTCGCGAGATCGACTGGCTTGCGGTGCCGCTGAAGGAAAAGCGTCCGTATCTCGGAATTTGTCTCGGGGCGCAGATCCTCGCCAAACATCTCGGCGCGAAGGTCGCGCCGCATCCCGAAGGCCGCGCCGAAGTCGGCTATTATCCGATCCGCCCGACCGAAGCGGGCCGGAAAATCTGCTCGCACTGGCCCGACCATGTCTATCAATGGCACCGCGAAGGCTTCGAGCTTCCCGCAGGCACGGAACTGCTGGCCGAGGGCGATGATTTTCCGGTGCAGGCTTATCGCACCGGGCGATGCTTCGGCATTCAGTTTCATCCCGACGTGACCCACGCGATGCTGCATCGCTGGACCACGCGCGGGCATGATCGCATGTCGCTTCCGGGCGCGCGCTCGCGCGCCGAGCATTTCACCGGGCGTATGGTGCACGATCTTGCAGAGCGGGCCTGGCTGACGGCCTTCCTCGATGGCTGGCTGCATCGCCCGCCGCCCGCGCAATCACCGATCGCATCGCTCGCGGCCGAGTGATGGATCAGGACGGCTTCGCGCGCCTGCTGAACGACTTCACGCTGTCAGCGGAATCCGGCGACGGCGCGCGGTTCGCCGCGCATTTCACCGAAGACGCGATCTACTACGATTACATTTACGGCGCGCATACAGGCCGGGCCGAAATCGCACACATGATGGAGCGTCTGTTCCATCGCGATGCCGGCGACGACTATCGCTGGGAAATGTTCGATCCCGTCTGCAACGGCGACATGGGTTACGCGTGGTCGCTGTGGAGTTTCACCTCGACGGTGCCGCAGTTCGCCGGCCAATTCGTGGTGATCGACGGCATGAGCCGGTTCATTATGCGCGACGGGCTGATCGCGGAATACCGCGAGTCGGTGAACGGCGGCGTCGCCATGGCGCAGCTCGGCGTCGAGCCTGCGCGGATGGTGAAAATTCTCAGGCGCTGGTCCGGCTGGCTCAGGGATCGTCCCGAAACCATCGACTATCTGTCGCGGCCACGGCGCGCCAAGGTGCCGTCGAAATAGCTCCTCACGCTTGGTTGATACAGCTCAGCAGTCACCCCGCCCGGCTGACCAAGGGTCAGCCACCTCGAGGGGAGGGATGGTGCACGCTGTCAGCGCAGAGTGTCTTTTCTCCCTCCCACTTGTGGGGAGGGTCGGCGCATAGCGCCGGGGTGGGGGTTGCTTCGATATAGATCGACTTGACGTGGCTTTACTCCACCGCGCTTGTCACGATCTTGATCTCGGACGTCAGTGTCCGGTGCACCGGGCACTTGTCCGCGATTTCCATCAGTTTCTTGCGCTGCTCGGCGTCGAGATTGCCTTCCATCGCAATGGTCCGGTCGATCTTGCTGATCATGCCTTCCCTGGTTTCGCACTCCTCGCAGTCCTGGGCGTGGATGCGGCTGTGCTTCAGTGTGACGGTGGTGCGCGTAAGCGGAATCGATTTGCGCTCGGCATAAAGCCGCATCGTCATCGATGTGCAGGCCCCAAGCGCTCCGAGCAGGAAATCGTAAGGGCCGGGACCGCTGTCCATGCCGCCGACATCGAGCGGCTCATCCGCGAGCACGCGGTGCTTGCCGGCAGCAATTATGTTCTGGAGCTTGCTTGCGCCGGTTTCGCTCACCACGACAATGCCCGGCGCGGGATTTGCGACGGCCGTCTTCGCGGCAGGCTCTGCGTCGAGATAGCGTATCGCCCAGGCCGAGATCATGTCGGCGACATAGATCGCATCCTGCTTCTGCGAGAGCAGATGGTCCGCGCCGGTGAGCGAGACGAAGCTCTTGGGATGCTTCGCGGCGACAAACAGATGCGTCGCATTGTTGATCCCAACGGTATCGTCGGTGGGCGAATGGAAGATCAGCAGCGGCTTGTGCAGTTTTGCCACCGTTTCCGTCAGCCTGTGTTCCGCGATGTCATCGAGAAATTCGCGCTTGATGCGGAACGGCCGGCCCGCCAGCGAGACTTCAAGTTCGCCCTTCTCGCGGATCTCCGGAATCTGATCCTTGAACCAGTGCGTGACATGCGAGGGGTCCGATGGCGCGGCGACGGTGGCGACGCATTTTGCCTCGGGGATCAACGATGTTGCGGCCAGAATGGCGGCACCGCCGAGGCTGTGGCCGATCAGGATCGACGGCGCGCGCCGGGTCTTGCGCAGATGGTCCGCCGCCAGCACGAGGTCTTCGATGTTCGAGGAAAAGGTGGTGTTGGCGAATTCGCCTTCGCTGGCGCCGATGCCGGTGAAATCAAACCGGAGCGTCGCGATGCCGTGCTTCGCCAGCCCTTCCGCGATCCGCTTGGCGGCCAGCACATTCTGGCCGCAGGTGAAGCAGTGCGCAAACAGCGCGTAGGCGATCGGTGCGCCGTCGGGCAGGTCCAGCGAGGCGGCCAGCAATTGCCCGTCCGAGCCCGGAAACTGGAATTTTTCGGTTGTCATGGCGGCCTCTCGTCGTGATCGATGCTGCGCGTTTGTTGCGATCGACAGTAGCATCGTCATGGCCGGGCGTCGTCCCGGCCATCCACGTCTCATCGAGATCAAGCCAAGACGTGGATGCCCGGCACAAGGCCGGGCATGACGGAAAATAGGGCGCATCGCAGCCCTGACTGAAAATGTCGTGGTGTCCGGAGGTGTTGGTGGAGCCAGGCGGGATCGAACCGCCGACCTCGTCATTGCGAACGACGCGCTCTCCCAGCTGAGCTATGGCCCCTTGATCGGCCGGACCGGTGACGGCGGCGGCGGACAAGAGCGGCCATTTACAATCCCGATCATGGCCAAGTCAAGAACGCGCAGAATCGGTGTTTTCGGCAGGTATTCCGGTTGCAAAGCCGGTATCGCCGCCGCGGAACATGCGCCGCCAAACGGCCGGGTCCGGGTCACGCCGGGCTGGATCCGGAAGCATTTCAGCCCGGAACCTCCCTTGTTTGCGCCGCCGCGAACCGGTATTGAGGCGGCAGTCCACGGAAGCGAGCCAGCACCCTATGCGCGCCATTCTCGACATCATCAACATCGTTCTGGATCTGTATGTCTGGCTGCTGATCGCCTCGGCGATCCTGTCCTGGCTGATCGCCTTCAACGTCGTGAACACCCGCAACGGGTTCGTCGCGTCGGTGGCGGAGTTCCTCTACAAGATCACCGAGCCGGTGCTGCGGCCGATCCGGAACATCATGCCGAATTTCGGCGGTCTCGATATTTCGCCGATCATCGTCATCCTCATCATCATGTTCATCCAGCGCGTGATTGCCTACTACATCTATCCGAACGTGATCTGACCGCGAGGCCGCTTCCGTTTCCTGACTCTCGCATGAGCTTTCCTTGAGTCTCCCTTGGCGCTTTTCCACTCAAGGCATCAGCGTCGCATTGCGCGTCACGCCGCGCGGCGGAATGGATGCGATCGACGGCATTGAAACACTGGCCAATGGCCGCAGCGTTGTGAAAGTCCGGGTACGCGCCATCGCCGAGGGCGGCGAAGCCAATCGCGCCGTGACTGAACTGCTCGCTCGGGCGCTTCATGTGCCGAAAAGCCATGTGCGGGTTCTCTCCGGCGTCACCTCGCGCCTCAAGCAGGTCGCGGTGGACGGCGATCCGAAAAAACTGGGCGATGCCCTGCAAGCCCTGACGAAGACAACAGACTCCTGACGAAAGACATCTGATGCCGGCTAAGATCATTGATGGAAAAGTCATTGCCGCCGATCTGCGCGCGCGCGTCGCGGATGAAGTGGCGCGCGTCAAGCGCGACCATGGCCTGACGCCGGGGCTCGCCGTTGTGCTGGTCGGCAACGATCCGGCCTCCGAGGTCTACGTCCGCAACAAGGCGAAGCAGACCGAAGCCGCGGGCATGGCGTCGTTCGAGCACAAGCTCGCGGCGGATACCCCGCAGAAGGATCTGCTGGCGCTGATCGCAAAGCTCAATGCCGATCCAGACGTGCACGGCATTCTGGTACAGCTTCCGCTGCCGAAGGGGCTGGATACGCAGACCGTCATCAACGCCATCGATCCGGCGAAGGACGTCGACGGCCTGCATCCGATCAATGCCGGGCGGCTGGCCAACGGCCTGCCGGCGCTGACGCCGTGCACGCCGCTCGGCTGCATCATTCTCGCCAAGACGGTTCATCCCTCTCTCGAAGGCATGAACGCGGTCATTATCGGGCGCTCGAATCTGGTGGGACGTCCGCTGGTGCAGCTCCTGCTCAATGAAAACGCTACGGTGACCATCACCCATTCGCGCACGCGCGATCTTGCCGGCATCTGCAAGCGCGCCGATCTGCTGCTCGCGGCGGTCGGACAGCCGGAGATGGTCAAGGCCGACTGGATCAAGCCCGGCGCCACGGTGATCGATGTCGGCATCAATCGCATTCCGGGCGCTGACGGCAAGAACAAGCTGGTCGGCGACGTGGCTTATCAGGAAGCGCTCGGCGTGGCCGGTGCGATCACGCCGGTGCCGGGCGGCGTCGGCCAGATGACGGTGGCGTGCCTTTTGGTGAACACGCTGCGCGCGGCCAGCGCGATCAAGGGGCTCAAGGCGCCGGGCGTGTAAGGCCAGCCAACTGCTTTCCCAGAATTACGGACTCGCCGTGTTCTGCACCAGCCGCCGGTAGAACCGGATCATGTCGGCGTAATTCTTTACGCTGAGCCGCTCATTGGTGCCGTGGAAGCGCATTAGGTCTTCGGCAGTGGCGCGCACTGGTGAAAAGCGGAAGATGTTGTCGGTGACGTCGAGATAGTTGCGCGAATCCGTCGCCGCGACCATCAGGCCAGGCACCACAAGGACATCCGGAAAGATTTCGCGGATCGTCCGGTTTACGGCCTGATAGCTCGGGCTGGCGGTGGATGTGACCGGCGGCGGGTTGGTGTTGCCGGGCTTCGGCGTCACCTTGACGCGATCGTCTGCGATGATCGATTTGACGTAGGCGATCACACTCTCCTCGGTCTCGCCCGGCAGCAGTCGGAAATTCACCGTGGCCTCGGCGCGGCCCGGCAGTACATTTTCCTTGTTGCCCGCATTGAAGATCGTGATCGCCGTGGTGGTGCGGATCGCGGCCGCGGTCTGCGCGGTCTTCTCCATCTGACGGCGCACGAGCGGTTCGAGCAGCCACAGATTCGACAGCGCGACGCGGCTGCCGAAATCCATGTCGGGTGCGGCGGTTTGCAGGGTCTCGCGCATCACGCCGCTGACGGAGGCAGGAAACGGTCTCTTCTCCAGCCGTGTCAGCGCCGCGCTCAGCTTGCCGATGGCGGTGTCGCGTGGCGGCAATGACGAATGGCCCGGCGTTGCGGTGGTGGACAGGTCGAGTGTGACGTAACCCTTTTCGGCGACGCCGATCAGCGCGACCGGCTTGTCGACGCCCTTGAGAATTCCCTCGGTAATCAGCAGGCCTTCGTCGAAAACGAAATCGAGGCGCACGCCGCGCGATTGCAGCAGCTTCGACATCGCCATTGCGCCGCGCTTGCCGGAGACTTCCTCGTCATGCCCGAACGCGAGATAGACCGTCCGCTTCGGACGGAAGCCGTCCTTCACAAGCTGCTCGGCCGCCTCGAGCATCGAAAACAGGTTGCCCTTGTCGTCCCACGAGCCGCGGCCCCAGATGAAGCCGTCCTTGACCGCTCCGCTGAACGGCGGCACCTGCCAGTCGCCTTCGGTGCCCGGCGCGATCGGCACCACGTCCTGATGCGCCAGCAGCGCGATCGGCGCGGTCTTCGGGTCGCTGCCTTCCCATGTGTAGAGCAGGCTGTAGTTGGCGACGATTTCGCGCCTGGCGGCGGCATGAAACGCCGGAAAGCTTGCCGCGATCAGATCATGCAGCGCGCGGAAAGCGTCCGCGCTTTGATCGGGATCGGTGACGCTGGCGATGGTCTGCAGCCGGACCGCCGCGCCGAGCCGCTGCGCCGCCGCCTGCTCATCGATGATGACGGGCGCAACCGGAGCGGCGGCGATCTGCTGCGACGATTTTCGCCAGGCGTTTGCAACCAGAACGGCTGCGAGAATGACGATGGCGGCGATCAGGAGAAGGACGATGTTGCGGAGGATTCTGATGGAACGGCGCATCGTTTGAATCCCTCAGCCCGATCTTCCTGATTATTTTTTCTTGGCGCGCTCGAGGCCTTCGACAATCAGCTTGCGGGCATCGTCCGCATTGCCCCAGCGCAGCACCTTGACCCACTTGTTGGGCTCGAGATCCTTGTAGTGTTCAAAGAAATGCTGGATTTGTTGCAGGGTGATGTCAGGCAGATCGCTGTAGTTCTGCACCTTGTCGTAGCGCTGGGTCAGCTTCGACGTCGGCACCGCGATGATCTTCTCGTCGCCGCCGGCCTCATCCTCCATGAACAGCACGCCGACCGGGCGCACCGCGATCACCGCACCCGGCACGATGGCGCGGGTGTTGGCGACCAGCACGTCGCACGGATCGCCGTCGTCGGAGAGGGTGTGCGGGATGAACCCGTAATTCCCCGGATAGCGCATCGCCGTGTAGAGGAAGCGATCGACCACCAGCGTGCCGGCTTCCTTGTCCATCTCGTACTTGATGGGCTCGCCGCCGACCGGCACTTCGATGATGACGTTCACTTCATGGGGCGGGTTTTTTCCGATCGAGATCGCGTCGATGCGCATGACAAGGCCTTGGGTTGGTTCAGTCGAACGCGCTGGTTAGCGAATCGGGAGCGGGGCTGGAAGCCCGAAAAAAGAGCCAAAAGGATAAGACGGCAGGAAAAAGGAGAGTCGCCTCAGGCCGTCCAGGCAAACGCGACCTTGTCGAGCGACTTGCCGCCGAATCGCTCCGAGGAGCGCGCGACCATGCGGCCGCCGAGGGTCCGGTAGAATTCGACCGCCGGCTCGTTGTCCGAAAGCGCCCAGATCACCATGCTTTTCAACCCGCTCTGGACCAGATCGCGCTTGGCGGCGGTGAACAGGCGGCGGCCGAAACCGAGGCCCTGGAATTCCGGCCGCAGGTAGAGCTCGTAGATTTCGCCTTCGAAATGCAGGCTGCGGGCACGATTGCGGCCATAATTGGCATAGCCTGCGACCTTGTCGCCGAACGACAACACGCTGACGCGGCTGCCCTTTCGGATCGCCGAATCCCACCATTGCGGGCCTCGGCGGTTGATCAGCTTTTCGAGTTCGGCACCGGGGATGATTCCCTGGTAGGCCGCGCGCCACGCCTCATCGTGCGTCGCAGCGACTGCGGGCGCATCGGAGGCCTTGGCTGGCCGGACTTCGATAAGGATCGTGCTCATGGTGCAATCAAAGCAACTCGCGGCCCCGCCTTCAAGGTCCATCGTTAATTATCGGTTAATATGTGAGCTTTTTGCATCAGGTCCAAGGCGGCGTTGTACCGAAAGAGGACAGCCAAACGGCTTATGGCCTTGGCTTGGCGGTGCGACGCAGGCAATGATCGCCGAAGATGACAAAAAATGCATTGTTCAAGGTCGCCAGCCTGCTTCTTGCGGTTGGTGTTTTGCCGCAAACACCCGCTTGGGGCGAGAATCAGTTAGGGGCACGCGGCGGCGAAGGTACGGCGAACCGGCGTCAGGAGTGGCTGGTGCCGACGCAGGACCAGATCACACCTTCGCGAGCGGTTCTGTTTCGCCCCGCCGGCAAAGGCCCGTTTCGTCTCGCCGTGATCGCCCATGCCTCGACGCAAAACCGGCTGGCGCGTGCGCAGATGCCGCAGCCGGAATATCCGGCGCTCGCCGCGGCGCTGGTGGCGCGCGGCTTTGCGGTGCTGGTGCCGCAGCGGCTTGGCCATGGCAAGACCGGCGGACCTTATCTCGAAGACCAGGAAGGCTGCGACAACGCCGAATACGCGATGTCCGCGCGCTCAACAGCCGAAGCGATCACGGCTGCGCTCACGTTCATGCGCACGCAGCCGTTCATCCGCAAGGATGCCTCGGTGATTGTCGGGCATTCGGCCGGAGGCTGGGGCGCGCTCGCGCTTGCGGACCAGAGCCCGAAAAGCATTTCGTCGATCGTGGTGTTCGCGCCGGGGCGCGGCGGGCGCAAGGATGACCGCGCGAACAGCATTTGCGCGCCGGACAAACTCATCGCCGCAGCGAAGGAATTCGGCGAAGACGCGCAAGTGCCGGTGACATGGCTGGTGGCGGAAAACGATTCATATTTTCCGCCGGAGTTTTCGAAAAAAATGGCGGACGCTTTCATCGAAGCCGGCGACGACAAGGTGGATTTTCAGGCGCTGCCGCCGTTCGGCAAGGAAGGCCACTGGCTCGCGGAAGCGGGGGAGGAGGGGATGATTGAATCGATTCTCGCCAATACCGCGGGGCTGAATGTGCCGGGGCCGGTCGTGCAGGGCGCGAGTGCGAAGAAGAAATAGCGCGACGTTGCGAGGCGCTAAGCCGCGCTCCTGCCCACCACCTCCCCCGCCGCCCGCACACCTGTCTCCTGCGCGCCGTGGGCGGTGGTGAAGAAGTTCGGCGAGGTCGCTTCGCCCGCAAAGAACAGCCGGTCATCGACCGGTGTCGCGAGAACCGCGCGGTCATCGGCATGGCCTGGCAGCGCATGTGAGTAGGAGCCGCGCGCGAACGGATCGTGCGCCCAGCGGGTTTCTGCAAGCGGGCGCAGCTTGCGGCGGAAATCCGATCCCAGCAGCATCACCAGCTCGTCGATCGCCTGTGCCGCCAGCGCGCCGTCTCCGGCATTCTCAAGCTCGCGCGCGAATGTGCCGCCGAAAAATCCGGAGATGCAGGGCTGGCCCATCGGACGCAGGTGATAGCTGCCGGTGCCGACACGATCGAGCGCGCCATAGAGATGCCCGTCGCCCGGCAGCGATTCAGGATCGTCCAGCGCCAGCATCACCTTGTCCGCGAGGCCGAGCGGCAGGCCGGCCGCAGCGCTCACCTTGCCCGGCAGCGGGGGATGAAAGCGGATCGATTCATTGGCGATCAGGTCGGTCGGTGCGGTGACGATCACCTTGCCTGCGGAGATCGTTCCCTGCGAGGTCTCGATCCTGATGCGCGCGCCGGAATGATCGATCAGCGTCACCTTCGTGTTCAGCGCCACAGGACATGGCGCGCCATAGGCCGCGATCAGCGCGCCATAGCCGCGCCGCACCCGCCAGTTGATGCCGGTGTCCTCATACGCATCGAAGTCATAGGTCGAGACGCGATCGAGCTCGGTGCCGTTGATGTAGGTGCTGATCGCATCGATCTGCGCGTTCCAGGGATTGCCGGGTTCGAGCCACTTGCTGGCTGGCGTATCGTCCGGCAGATCGGACGCCGTGCTGACACGGGCATCGAAGGCGTCCATCGCCGCGAGGAATTCCTCGCGGGCCTGCGGCGGAAAGCCGGCGTTGAGACTCTGCTCGCGCCAACGCGGACGCGTCTCGTTGATCTCGAAGCCGAGATCGCGCGCGATCGCCACGAACGAATTCTTGTCGGCGGAATGCAGCCACTCGCAGCCGACATCGAACACGATGTCGCCGGGCAGGATCACGGTCTGGCTGCGTCCGCCGATCCGGTCGCGCGCTTCGAGGACGAGAACGGACAGCCCCGAATTTTCCAGCGTGCGCGCGGCAGCAAGGCCGGCCGCACCGGCGCCGATGATCGCAACATCGATGTCGGAGGGAATGGGCATTCGAGACCCGGGTCCGGTATTTCTGGCGGGCCTGTCCCGGCCATTCATGACTTCAGTCTAACCGACCTATAAGACGACAATGCCCGGCACAAGGCCGGGCATCATCAAGATTTGGAAAGAGGCGGGCCGTCTTAGCCGACCAGCGCTTCCTTGGACTTTTCGGCGCGCTTGCGCTCGTTCGGGTCGAGATGGCGCTTGCGCAGGCGGATCGACTTCGGCGTGATCTCGACCAGCTCATCATCCTCGATATAGGCCAGCGCCTTTTCCAGTGTCATGCGGATCGGCGGCGTCAGGCGCACCGCTTCATCCTTCGATGTGGTGCGGATGTTGGTGAGCTGCTTGCCCTTGAGCACGTTGATTTCGAGATCGTTCTCGCGGGTGTGCTCGCCGACTATCATGCCGCGATAAACACGCCAGCCCGGCTCGATCATCATCGGGCCGCGGTCTTCCAGCTTGAACATCGCGTAGGCAACGGCTTCGCCCTGCTCGTTGGAGATCAGCACGCCATTGCGGCGGCCCTGGATTTCACCCTTGTACGGCAGGTAGTCGTGGAACAGGCGGTTCATGATCGCCGTGCCGCGCGTGTCGGTCATCAGTTCACCCTGATAGCCGATCAGGCCGCGGGTCGGCGCGTAGAACACCAGACGCAGGCGGTTGCCGCCGGACGGGCGCATCTCGATCATCTCGGCCTTGCGCTCGCTCATCTTCTGAACGACCACGCCGGAGAATTCCTCGTCCACGTCGATCACGACTTCCTCGACAGGCTCCAGAATCTGGCCGTTCTCGTTCTTGGTCAGCACGACGCGCGGACGCGACACGGAGAGTTCAAAGCCTTCGCGGCGCATGTTCTCGATCAGGATCGCGAGCTGCAATTCGCCACGGCCCGAGACTTCCATCGAATCCTTGTCGGCGGCTTCGACCACACGCAGCGCGACGTTGCCTTCGGCTTCGCGCAGCAGGCGGTCGCGGATCAGGCGGCTGGTGACCTTGTCGCCTTCGGTGCCGGCGAGCGGCGAGTTGTTGACGATGAACGACATCGACACGGTCGGCGGATCGATCGGCTGCGCCTGGATCGGCGTCTCAACCGTGGGATCGCAGAACGTATCGGCGACGGTGCCCTTGGTGAGGCCCGCGATGGCAACAATGTCGCCGGCTTCGGCGAGTTCGACCGGCTGGCGCTCGAGACCGCGGAACGCGAGGATCTTGGTAATGCGGCCGGATTCGACGACCTTGCCGTCACGCGACAGCACCTTCACCGACTGGTTCGGCTTCACCGAACCGGAGGCGACGCGGCCGGTGATGATGCGGCCGAGATAGGGGTTGGCTTCGAGGATGGTGCCGAGCAGGCGGAACGGACCTTCTTCCACCACCGGCGGCGCGACGTGCTTGATGACGAGATCGAACAGCGGCTTCATGCCCTTGTCGTTCTCGGTCTCGCTGTTGCCCATCCAGCCGTTCTTGCCGGAGCCGTACAGGATCGGGAAGTCGAGCTGTTCGTCGGTGGCGTCGAGCGCAGCGAACAGATCGAACACTTCGTTGACGACTTCGGTGACGCGCGCGTCCGGACGATCCACCTTGTTGATCGCGACGATCGGCTTGAGGCCGAGCTTGAGCGCCTTGCCGACCACGAATTTGGTCTGCGGCATCGGGCCTTCGGCGGCGTCGACGAGAACGATCACGCCGTCGACCATCGACAGGATGCGCTCGACCTCGCCGCCGAAGTCGGCGTGGCCCGGCGTGTCGACGATGTTGATGCGGGTGTCTTCCCACTCGACCGAGGTGCACTTGGCCAGAATGGTGATGCCGCGCTCGCGTTCGATATCGTTGCTATCCATCGCGCGCTCGACCTGCCGCTGGTTCTCGCGGTAGGTGCCGGATTGCTGGAGCAGCTTGTCGACGAGCGTGGTCTTGCCGTGGTCGACGTGGGCGATGATGGCGATGTTTCGCAAATTCATGTGTCTCAGGTCTTCCAGCTATGGGGCGCGGCGCCGCAGAGGCGGCTGAGTGCAGGTCCGATGTCGTCGTGCGCACTCGTGGTGCGGATTTGACATTCGCGACCCGTCGTGCGGCGGGTTCGTTCGGCGAATGTCAAATCCAAAGCTCCACGAGCATGTTATTTTTGCCGGTGGTTCTTTGATTCTGACATTTGCAAGAGAGTCGAGGGAACGGGATGCAAATGTCAGAATCGAACCACCCGCCCAAAAAACGCGGTGCCCGGTCCAAAAGAACCGGGCACACGGGCACTCATTGCGGCGCAATATAGTCAGAATTCGCCGAAAAACAACGGTCAGAACGGCATTTTATCGGTCCATTTTTGGGTCAAGGTTGATGCCGCAAAGGGCCACATCGGCCCTATCCAGCAATGTTACAGAGCGATGACGGGGCTCCATCGATCGATCACGTCGCCTTCGTCTCGTCCGGATAAACCCCGCGCAGAACTTCGTCGAAATGAGCTTTGACGGCGTCGTTGCAAAGACATGACCGGGCCGCCAGGGCCTCCGGGTTGCGGATCAGGATGGCGCCGCGGCGGGTCTCCAGAATGCCTTCCGCCTTGAAGGCCTGGATGACACGGCTGGTGTAGCTTCGTCCCACACCGAGCATGGTCGATAACTGCTCGTGGGTGAGGGGAACAAGGTCCTCGCCGGTCCGCTCCCGCGCCGACAGGATCCACTTTGCCGTGCGTTGTTCGATCGAATGGATCGCATTGCAGGCGGTGGACTGAAAGATCTGCGCCAGCATGCAGTCGGCGTAGCGCGCGAAAAGATAACGCAGCGTTGGGGATTGGGTCTTGGCGGCATCGAGCTTTGCGACGCGCAGCCGGACGAAGGGGCCGGCGACCTTGACCGTGATGCGCGTGTAGGCTGGCAGATAGCCCAGGCTGACAATGCCGCCGACCGCGCCTTCGCGTCCGACCAGAATGGTCTCGACATCGCGGCCGTCTTCATTCGCCACGAGGAACGAGACGAGACTGGGACCGCATGGAAAATAGACGGTCTGGACGTCGTCGCCCGGATTGTAGAGCAGGTCGTCCGCCTTGGCGTCCGCGGGTTCCAGGAATGGTTCGATAAGCGCGAAATCTCCGGCGCTCAACCGACGGAGCAGATTGTTGAACGGGCGGCCGTCGCTGACCGCTGCCAGTTGTCGTGTCATGGTCCCCTCGCCAAGAGTCACCGTAGCGCAAGTTCCGGCGCGCCTGTGTTCAAAAGTGCACAGACGCAACGGGTGTTTATGTGTTCGGTTCCATGCGGGAACTGGAATGACGGCTCTTTAGCGCCATGACTGGGGTCCCAGCGGACGTATCTCAACCCATCCTCGGACGTGACTCATGAACTCGATCGACCCCCGCGGGCCGGCGGCTGCAAGTCCTGCTGATCTGCCAGAATCCGATCTGCCAACGGATGTTCTGCTGGTCGAAGACGATCCGTTGATCGCAATGGACTGCGCTGAAACCATCACTGGATTCGGCGTGACCTCGGTGCGGACCGCGCGCAACGTGACCGGAGCCCTGAAGCTGATTGCCGAGCGTGCGCCGGATTTTGTGTTGCTCGATGTCGGCTTGATCCGGGAAAAAAGCTTCGCCGTCGCAGAACAGCTCAAGCGGCAGAAAATCCCGTTTTCATTCGTCACCGGATATTCCGGCCCCGCGGGCGTGCCGCCGGCGTTCGGGCGCTATCCGGTGCTGCGCAAACCCTATCTGCGCGAAGAACTTCTGGAGATATTGCGCAAGTGGCGCGATCCGGCTTAGCGCGCCGCGCTCAGGCGACCTGACTACGCGCCGGCCGCGTATCTTTCGACGCCATGTCGAGCAGGAACGTCTTGCGATCCGCGACCGCGTTGTGGAACTGCTCGAGCGCGATGCTGAATGCCGTCAGCGATCCTTCCTCGATCGCGCCGTCCTCGAAACAGTGCAGCGTCTCGCGCATGATCTCGTCGGCCTCCGCCTGCATGGCGTCAAGCTCGCTGATGGATGTAGTCTTGCGCGCGGCCGTCAGCATCTCCAGCAAGCGCTCGCGCAGGTTGGAGTTGGTGACGCGCTCGTCCTTGCGCCAGTAGCTCGCGAACCACGCACCGGCGGAGCCGAGCGCCGACAGCGCCATCAGGCTGCCCCAGATGTAATCGCTGTACCTGTCGAGGAAGGTTTTTTCCTCGCCGTCGACATAAGCGGCCGCGCCGGGATGCGCGGGGATTGCAGCGTCCTTGTCAGTGTCGGGCGTTTCCAGTTTCGCCGTCTGCGGGAATTCGCTCTGGATGGTCTGACGGACCGAGAACAACTGCCGTGTCAGCGCGCCGGCGGTGGCCTCCGACAGCGATTTTCGCGCCACGATGTGATGCGCGAACGTGATGGTATCGATCTTGTCGTCGGGCCGTGCGGGCTTTGCGCCGAACGATCCGGCAGGAATTTCGCCCGATTCATAGACGGGATACTTCTGCGCGATCGCGTCGGCGGTCTCCACCGACAGGAAGGTGGCTTCCTTGCCGCCCTTCGTTGTGGCCGCGACGGCATCGGCCGTGATCTTGCTGTTGAGCGGACCGACGGCGAGGAAGGCGTCGAGCTTTTCGTTCTTGATCGCGTCGGCAAATCCGGTGGTGGTGAACTGGACGATCTGGACCTTGGCGGGATCGACGCCGGACTGCGTGAGAATGACCTTCAGCAGATTGACGTTGGCCTGGGTGCGGCCGATGACGCCGATGCGCTTGCCGGCAAGCTGCTCGATCTTCTTGATGGCGCCCTTCTTGCTGCTTCCGTTCAGCGCCCACAGCACCGCGTAATTCTTGCGGATGCTGGCGATCGCCTGCGCGTCCTTCGGCAGTTCGATGTCGCCGCGGATGACCGCAAGGTCGGTGGTGCCTGCATTCAGACTTGCCGCGCTCGAGGATGTCCCGTCGGTGATGATCGGACGCAGCCGGATATACTTCCGGTCCCGCGAAAAGATTTGTGCGATCGACTGAACGACCTTGACGTCGTCGCTGTAGGGCGGGCCGACCGCGATGCGCAGATGGATCGGGCGGTTCATCCAATAGGTCGCGCCGCCGACGGCAGCGACGGTCGCCAGCACTGCGGCGACCACAATCAGCATGGCCTTCATCTTGTGCGGCCGGGGCGTTGCGGAGCCCGGCGGCCGGGGCGCCTCCGTCGCCATCGATCTGGTAAACATGTCGCTGAAGCCCATGGGTTACCGCGCCTCCTGGCGTCTGCCTGCATCATACCAGATCGCCGGTATTTTCGCAGGCTCCAAGTTCAGCATGGTTAGCGGCCCGAGAGCGGCTTTTCCGTGACTGGCACCGGAAAAGGAGTGCCGGCGCGAAACTCGTTCGCGCAGATGTTCAAGGAACCGTTATATTCGAGAATGGGAGGATCGCATGGTTGAACGGCTATCGGCAGATGAACGGCGCGCGGCGCTGGCAAAGCTCACGGGCTGGTCGGAGGTGTCCGGCCGCGACGCCATCGCGCGGACCTTCACTTTCAAGGATTTCAATGAGGCGTTCGGTTTCATGACCCGCGCCGCGCTGGTCGCCGAGAAGAGCGATCACCATCCGGAATGGCGCAATGTCTACCGGACCGTCGAGGTGGTGCTCTCCACCCACGATGCGGGTGGCGTCACTGCGCGCGATATCAAGCTGGCAGAGGCGATGGACAGGATCGCGGGGCTGTGAGGATGCGCACCTCAGGATGACGCTTCCCAAGGACGTCTTGTCGCGGCGGTCACAGTTCCTACGTAACGTATGCGGCGCGGATCATCGCGCCGGGTGAGGGAACTCGAACCATGATCTCCGACGACACGGCGCATTTTGAACGGGCTGAAAAGCTCGCGAAAGATCCCGAGCGGGTGCGCCGGAAGTTCTGGCTCAAGATCAAGCGCGTCGCGGGCAGCCTGCCGTTCACCGAGGATCTGCTTGCGGCGTATTACTGCGCGTTCGACCGCGAGACGCCGCGCCAGGTGCAGGCGGCGCTGCTCGGGGCGATCGCGTATTTCGTGCTGCCGTTCGATTTCCTTCCCGACATGCTGCCGGTGCTCGGCTTCGCCGACGACGCCGCAGTGCTGGCAACCGCGATCCGCATGGTGTCGAGCCACATCACGCCGGAGCATCGCAAGGCGGCGCATGCGGCGCTGACGCGCGGGCTGGAAGATCAAGAAGCGTGATTTAATCGCGAGTCGTCATTGCCGGGCTTGACCCGGCAATCCATACTTTGAAAATTTTCAAGAAGAATGATGGATGCGCGGGTCAAGCCCGCGCATGACACGTCTTTGCGTTGAACATCACGGATGCAGGATCACCTTGCCCATGGCCTTGCGCTCGGCGAGCACCTTGAGCGCTTCGGTGGTCTTCTCCAGCGGGAAGGTGCTGTCGACGTGGGATGAAATCTTCCCTTCGGCGGCCCACTTCATCAGCTTCTCAAGAGCCGCACGGCCCTGCTTCGGTTCGCGCTTCATGTGCGCGCCCCAGAACACGCCGCGAATGTCGCAGCCCTTGAGCAGCGCGAGATTGAGCGGAATCTTCGGAATGTCACCGGCGGCGAAGCCGATCACCAGGAAGCGTCCCTTCCAGCCGAGCGAGCGCACGCCGATTTCGGCATAGCTGCCGCCGACCGGATCGAACACGATGTCGATGCCCTTCTCGCCGCCAACCTTCTTGAGTGCGTCCTTCAGGTCTTCCTTGGCGTAGTTGATGGTGAGGTCCGCGCCGTGCTTCTTGGCGAATTCGAGTTTCTCGTCGCTCGATGCGCAGGCGATCACCTTCAGTCCCAGCACCTTGCCGAGTTCGCAGGCTGCAAGGCCGACGCCGCCCGCCGCGCCGAACACCACGAGGGTCTCGCCGGGCTTCGGGTCGGCACGATCTTCCAGCGCATGCAGCGCCGTGCCGTAAATCACGATGACGCCGGCGGCGCGGTCGAAGTCGAGGTTGTCGGGAATCTTCACGGCCTGCGATGCGGGGATCGCGATCTTCTGCCGCGCACCGTTGTAGCCGCACGACGCCGCGACGCGGTCGCCGGGCTTCAGATCGGTCACGCCCGCGCCGACGCTCTCGACCACGCCGGCGATTTCAGCGGCGGGCGAAAACGGAAACGGCGGCTTGATCTGGTACTTGCCCTGAATCATCAGGAGGTCGAAGAAATTCAGTGCCGCTGCCTTGATGGCGATGACTGCTTCGCCGGGTCCCGCGACCGGATCTGGAATATCGCTCAGCACGAGATCGTCGGGGCCGCAGTATTCCGAGCAGAGAATGGCTTTCATCGAGACACCTGAAGAGTTCATGGAAACAGGTGGACTGTTTGCCGGATTTGGCGCGGCCCTACAATCGCAATTGCGGGCTGGCGATGATGCTTGCGGGATGTAACTATGTTTGAAACACTGAGCTTTCGGAAAGACACCGCGGTCCGCCGCCATCCCGGCCATGGCTCATATGCTCCCGGACGGATGCGGCAAAGCGCAGCGGTGGTGGGTTAACTTTCCAACAAGCGGTTTGGGGTCTATTGCACGTCCGCGCGCAAGTGCGAGCCATCTTGCAGTCACAATATTGAAGGAACCAGTTTTGGTGATGTCCTTGCAGCGAGCGATGGTAATTCTGGTGGCAGCACTGCCGGTTGTCGGCTTTGCAAATGCTGCGTCGGCCCAAACTGCGCAATCCAAAGCCGCCAAGCCCGCGCCGAAAGCAGCCGCGCCTGCGAAAGCTGCACCCAAGAGCGCCGCACCTGCAAAGCCCGCGGCGCCTGCCGCTGCCGGAAATGCCGAGCCGTCACTGATCGGCCAGTTCGGCACCTGGGGCGCCTACACCGCGACACCGAACGGCAAGAAGGTCTGCTTCGCACTCGCCAAGCCGTCGTCGTCGAAAACCAATCCGCCGAACCGCCCGCGCGATCCATCCTATGCATTCATCTCGACGCGGCCTGCGGAGAAGGTGTCGAACGAAGTGTCGATCATGATCGGCTATGCGCTCAAGCCGGGCTCCGAAGGCTCGGTCGAGGTCGGCGGCTCGCGCTTTGCGATGTACTCGCAGGGTGACGGGCTCTGGATCAAGAATGCGGCCGAGGAAGACCGGCTGGTGGACGCCCTGCGCAAGGGCGCGGACGCCGTCGTGAAGGGCACCTCCGCCAAGGGCACCGAGACCACGGACACGTTCCCGCTGAAAGGGCTCGCCCAGGCGCTGGACAAGCTGGCGCAGGAGTGCCGGCGGTAGCCCCGGCATACCGCAAAGACGGTCGCATTTAGCCGATATTGCCTCTATATAGCGGGTCACGGGACCACGGGTTCCGGTGCAAGCGGCCCTGTGCCGCGGCCATTTCCCCGAGACACGTATCGATATGACCATGACCGAAGCGCCAAACATTCTGGAATCAGGCGTCCTCGAAAAAACCGCGCTGGAAACCTACGTGCCGCCCGCGAAGCCCTCGCTGGTGGGGCTGTCGCGCGAGGAACTGGCGCAGCGTCTCGGCGAGATCGGGGTCGCGGAAAAGCAGCGCAAGATGCGCGTGCAGCAGCTCTGGCACTGGATGTATGTGCGCGGCGCGCAGAGCTTCGCCGACATGACCAACGTGTCGAAGGACATGCGGGCCGAGCTCGAACAGCATTTCACCGTCGACCGGCCGGAGGTCGTCGCCGAACAGATTTCCAACGACGGCACCCGCAAGTGGCTGCTGCGCCTGCCGAGCGGACACGCCTCCGAGCGTCCGCACGAAGTCGAGTGCGTCTACATTCCCGAAACCGACCGCGGCACGCTGTGCGTGTCATCGCAGGTCGGCTGCACGCTGAACTGCTCGTTCTGTCACACCGGCACCCAGCGGCTGGTGCGCAATCTCACCGCCGGGGAGATCGTTGGACAGGTCATGGTGGCGCGCGATCGCCTCAATGACTGGATCGACCGTGAGACGCCGAACGGCAACCGCCTCATCACCAATGTGGTGATGATGGGCATGGGTGAGCCGCTGTACAATTTCGACGCCGTGCGCGATGCGCTGCTGATCGTCTCCGACAACGAAGGCATCGGCATTTCCCGCCGCCGCATCACGCTGTCGACCTCGGGCGTGGTACCGAACATCGCGCGCACCGGCGACGAGATCGGCGTGATGCTGGCGATCTCGCTGCATGCAGTGCGCGACGAACTGCGCAACGAACTGGTGCCGCTCAACAAGAAGTATCCGATCAAGGAACTGCTGGACGCCTGCCGCGCCTATCCCGGCTCATCGAACTCACGCCGGATCACCTTCGAATATGTGATGCTGAAAGGCGTCAACGATTCGCTGGATGACGCCAAGCTGCTGGTGAAGCTGCTCAAGGGCATTCCGGCCAAGATCAATCTCATTCCGTTCAATCCGTGGCCGGGCACCAAGTATGAATGCTCGGACTGGGACCAGATCGAAAAATTCTCCGAATACGTTTTCAACGCGGGCTATTCGTCGCCGGTGCGCACTCCGCGCGGCCGCGACATTCTTGCCGCCTGCGGACAGCTCAAGTCGGAAACCGAGAAATTGTCCGCGCGCGAACGCCAGGCGCTCCGCGCCATGGCGATGACGGATTAAGAATCAGGCTGCAACGGCCCCGATGTTCTCCTTCTCCCCGATGGGGAGAGGGTTGGGGTGAGGGGCTCTAAATGTCAGACGTAAGATCCGAACCCCCTCACCCGGCGCTACGCGCCGACCTCTCCCCCAAGGGGAGAGGTGACAAACAAACCTTGCATCGCTCTCGGCGAGAAGGACGCGATTCATGGCCGTGATCGGACGTTTCTTCGCTATCTTGTTCGGGTTTCTCGCCGCGTGCCTTGTCGCCAGCATCGTGGTGCTGTGGGCAATCTTCTTTCCAGAAATGAGCGATGTCTCACTCGACATCGATCAGGGCGCCATCAACATGGTGCTCGGATTCGGCTTTGTGCTGGTCAGCGGCTTCGCATTGCTGCCGGCGCTGATTCTCGCGCTGGTCACCGAAGCCTTTGCGATCCGTCACATCCTCGCCTATGCGGTGATCGGCGGCCTCGCGGGACTGTTCTGCTATCTCGGCTTCATCCCGTTCGACACCGTGAACATGACCTTCAACGGCATTGTGCGCCGCCATCTCGAAGTGATGGTCGGTGCGGGGATTCTCGGCGGCGTGGTCTACTGGATGATCGCGGGCCGCAATGCCGGCGCGTGGCGCGCGTTGCCGCCGCCTCCGCCATCGTTGCCGCCGCTGCCGCGGTAAGCTGGATTCGTCCGTCATTGCGAGGAGCGCAGCGACGAAGCAATCCAATCTTACTGATACCGAAGCTGGATTGCTTCGCTTCGCTCGCAATGACGGGAATTATTTCGTCGCCCAGCGCAGCGCCTGCTCGAGGCGGTCATTGCCCCAAAACAGTTCGCCGTCCTGCGTGGTGAAGGTCGGCGCGCCGAAGAACTCGCGCCGCTGGGCTTCCGCCGTCAGTTCGCGCAGCTCCGTTTTGATCTCGTCGGCCTGCGCGCTGGCGAATGTCGCATCCACCGGCACCTTCAGTTTTGTCAGGATCTCGGCGATCACATGTGGCTCAGAGATCACCCGGTTCTCGGCATATTCGGCGTGGAACACCGCGCGGCAGAAGTCTTCGCCCCAGGTGTCCTTCAGCCCCACCAGTGCGACACGGCTCGCCAGCACTGCCGATTGCGGAAACACATCCGGCCACTGAAAGCCGACGCCGATCTCGTCCGCGCTGCGCTTCACATCGCGGATCATGTGCTTGCCGCGCAACGGAAACAGATTGAACGGCGAATCCGCCATGCCTTGGGTGGCGAAAATCGGCCCGAGCAGAAACGGCCGCCACCGCACCTGAACACCTGCGGCATCGGCCAGCGGCGCAATGCGCGTCGCGGACAGAAACGAATAGACCGAGGCGAAATCGAACCAGAAGTCCAGAACGGGCTTGGGCATGGTCTTGGGAGGCTCCCGCTTTGAAGGCTTATTTTTGCCGTGCTGCTCTAAAGCTTAACACGGATCGGGGAGGACGCCGGAATGCGGCGTGTGGCCACTTTTATTCCCCTGCCGGCTCGGCTAAACCCCCGCCATGAACCGGACCGGACTCTACATCGCGCTCGCGATCTCGGTGTTTTTCGGATTGCTGTTCGGCCTCTATCCCGAACTCGATCTGAAAGTTGCCGCATTCTTCTACGACGCGACGACCAAAAGCTTTCCGCTGAAATCCAGCACGTGGGCTGCGATCGCCCGCGACGGCGCGATGTGGATTGCATGGGGTCTGGTGATGCCCGCGCTGGTGTCGCTGATCGTCAAGCTGATCAGTCCGGTGAAGCCGCTGATGATCTCCGGCCGCGCCATGGTGTTTCTGATCGTCACCATTCTGCTCACGGCGATCGTGCTGTCGAACATCGTGTTCAAAAGCTACTGGGGCCGTCCGCGTCCAGTAGTGGTGACGGAGTTCAACGGGCCGCTTGAATTCAAGGCGTGGTGGGACCCGCGCGGCGCATGCCCGAAGAACTGTTCGTTCTTCTCCGGCGAGGGCGCGACTGCATTCTGGACCTATGCGCCCGCCGCGCTGACGCCGCCGCAGTGGCGTCCGCTGGCCTATCTCGCGGCGACTGCGTTCGGCGTGCTCACCGGCGGTCTTCGCATGTCCTTCGGCGGACATTTTCTGACCGACGTGTTGTTCTCCGGCACCGTCTCGTTCATCGTGATCTGGCTGGCCTATGCCGTCATCTACCGCTGGCCGTCGACGCGGCTGACGGACTACGGCATCGACGCCTGGCTGACGCGCTTCGCATGGCCGGGCTATCGCTGGCGGCAGAAGCGGCTTGGCCGCGACGTCGGCGAGACCCCGCGCATCAGGCCGGACGCGTCCGCGAACGCTGCGGACGGCGGAGCGCCTGTTCTGCGGCCCTAGCGGAGCGTCCGAGGCCGGTCAGCGCGTGAATGCTCCCTGCGTGTCATTGCCGGGCTTGACCCGGCAATCCATCTTTTTGAATAAGTTCACGTTTTGATGGATCACCGGGTCAAGCCCGGTGATGACGATTGTGTTTGTTGAGGCTCTGTGCCTCATCTTCCCATCGTCCGCCAATCTTTCTATAGAAGCCGGTCTGGTGAGGCTTGTCAGCCGTGCATCCAAACCGCCCAAATGAAATCTCCCGAAGGGAAGTCCCATGACTACGATTCTGAAGAGCCTTCCCAAGGGGGAAAATGTCGGCATCGCTTTCTCCGGCGGGCTCGATACCAGCGCCGCGCTGCTCTGGATGAAGCAGAAGGGCGCGCGCGTCTTCGCCTACACCGCCAACCTGGGCCAGCCGGACGAGGCCGACTACGACGAGATTCCGCGCAAGGCGATGGAGTTCGGCGCCGAGAAAGCGCGCCTCGTCGATTGCCGCACGCAACTGGTTCACGAAGGCATCGCCGCGATTCAATCGGGCGCCTTCCATGTCTCGACCGGGGGCATCGCATACTTCAACACCACGCCGCTCGGCCGCGCCGTCACCGGCACGATGCTCGTCTCCGCGATGAAGGAAGACGGCGTCAACATCTGGGGCGACGGCTCGACCTACAAGGGCAACGATATCGAGCGGTTCTACCGCTACGGACTGCTGACCAATCCGGACCTCAAGATCTACAAGCCATGGCTCGACCAGCAGTTCATCGATGAACTGGGCGGGCGCGCGGAAATGTCGGCGTTCATGAAGGCCGCCGGCTTCGCCTACAAGATGAGCGCCGAGAAGGCGTACTCGACTGACAGCAATCTCCTCGGTGCGACGCACGAGGCCAAGGATCTCGAACATCTCGACAGCGGCATCAAGATCGTCAATCCGATCATGGGCGTTCCGTTCTGGCGCGACGACTGCGTGGTCAAGGCCGAGAAGGTTTCGGTGCGCTTCGTGGAAGGCCAGCCCGTGGCGCTGAACGGCAAGACGTTCACTGATGCTGTCGCGCTGTTCTATGAGGCCAATGCCATCGGCGGGCGTCATGGCCTCGGCATGAGCGACCAGATCGAGAACCGCATCATCGAGGCGAAGAGCCGCGGCATCTACGAGGCGCCGGGCATGGCGCTGCTGCACATCGCCTATGAGCGTCTCGTCACCGGCATCCACAACGAAGACACCATCGAGCAATACCGGATCAGCGGCATGCGGCTCGGCCGGCTGCTGTATCAGGGGCGCTGGTTCGATTCGCAGGCCCTGATGCTGCGCGAAACCGCGCAGCGCTGGGTGGCGCGCGCGATCACCGGCGAGGTGACGCTCGAGCTGCGCCGCGGCAACGACTACTCGATCCTGAACACCGAAAGTCCGAACCTCACCTATGCGCCGGAACGGCTCAGCATGGAGAAGGTCGAGGATGCGGCGTTCACGCCGGGCGACCGCATCGGCCAGTTGACCATGCGCAACCTCGATATTTCCGACACACGCCGCAAGCTCGATCTCTACACCAGGACCGGTCTGCTCTCGGCCGGCGAGGGCTCGAATATTCCGAAGCTCGACAGCGACAAGAGCTGAGACGCAGCTCATCTGCATAAATTTTGCGAGGGCGGGCCGTTCGGTCCGCCTTTTCATTTTGCCGCACCCTGTAGTCAAGCCGTCATCTTGCGCTCATAATTTCCGCGCTCGCGCGCCTGACCCTTACGTGGACATCGTTATGAGACATCTGATTATCGCGGCTGTCGCCGCAGTGGCCTGCAACACCGGCGCAATTGCGCAAACGATCTATCCGATCGACCGCGCGGACATCCTGTCGGGTGCGCGGTTCGATCTGAAGGTGGAGTTCGCCGCGAAAGTGGATCAGGACAAGGTGCGCGTCACCATCAACGGTCAGGATGCGGCAGCGGCGCTCAAGGCCGCGCCGCTGTTCATCGATCGCGAAGACAACAAGGACCAGTCAGCGCTGGTGCTGCGCGGCGCAACGCTGGATACGCCCGGTGCATACACCGTGGTTGCGAGCGATGGCGTCAATTCCCGCACCGTGACCTGGAATGTGTTCGGCACCGGCGCGCGCAAGGCGAAAAACGTGATCCTCTTTATCGGCGACGGTTTGTCGCCCGCGCATCGCGTGGCGGCGCGGCTGCTGTCGAAGGGCATCGCGGAAGGCAAAAGCCTCGGCAAGCTGGCGATGGACGACATGCCGCATATGGCGATGGTGGCGACGGCGGGCTCGGATTCGATCATCACCGACTCGGCCAATGCGGCGAGCGCCTTCGCGACCGGTCACAAGACCGCGGTGAACGCCATGGGCGTCTATGCCGACCGCTCTGCGAATCCGTTCGACGATCCGCGCGTGGAGACCATCGCGAGTCTGGTGAAGCGGCGGCTGAATCTCGCCGTCGGCATTGTCACCAACACCGAGGTCGAGGACGCGACGCCTGCGGCGATGATCGCGCATACCCGCCGCCGCCTGACCTATAACGACATCGTCGATCAGTACTTCGCCGCGAAACCGGATGTGCTGATGGGCGGCGGCATGGCGAACTTCCTGCCGAAGGGCGCGCCGGGCTCGAAGCGCGCGGATGAGACCGACTATGTCGCGAAATTCAAGGAGGCCGGTTATGCCTATGCGGCGACCGCCGCCGAACTCGCCCCCGCGGCGAACAAGGCTGATACGCGCAAGCTGCTCGGCCTGTTTGCGCTGGGCAACATGGACGGCGTGCTGGACCGCAAATTCCTCAAGGGCGGCGGCGTTGCGAAATCGCCGGACCAGCCTGACCTGACGCAGCAGGTGCAGGTCGCCCTCGATGTGCTGGCGAAGAACGACAACGGGTTTTTCCTGATGGTCGAGTCGGGTCTGATCGACAAATATGCCCATGCGCTCGATTTCGACCGCGCGGTGTACGACACCATCATGCTCGACAACGCGGTCCGGCTTGCGCGCGACTGGTCGCAGCGCAACGGCGACGAGACGTTGATCCTGGTGGTGGCCGATCACAACCATCCCAACGGTCTTGTCGGCACCGTCAATGACGACATGAGCACGATTCCGAACGCGCCGCTGCGCGAGCGGATCGGTGTCTACGACAAGGCGGGCTTCCCGAATTATCCGGCGCCGGACGCGGAGGGTTATCCCGCCCGCGTCGATGTCAGCCGCCGTCTGGCGATCTTCTCGGCGAGCTTGCCGGATCATTACGAGACGATGCGGCCCAAGCTCGATCATCCGAACGAGCCCACGCATAAGGCCGACGAGCCCAACACCTACAAGGCCAACGACAAGCACAAGGATCTGCCCGGCGCGGTGCTGCGGCTCGGCAACCTGCCGGCGATGATGGGCGCCAGTGTCCATTCCGGCGAGGATGTGATCCTGACCGCGACAGGCCCCGGCAGCGATCGGGTGCGCGGGTCGATGGATAACACCGAGGTGTTCCGCGTCATGGCCGAAGCGCTCGGGCTTGGGCAACCGAAGCAATAAACATGCACCACAAACAAATACGGCCGGGACATTGTCCCGGCCGTTTTCTTTTTCGACTCGCTCTGCCTTAGCGGCGCGGCGGCGCGGTGCCCGCCGGCGGTGCCGGCAGCGAGGCCTGTCCGCCGTTGAGCAGCGGCGTGATGTTGCGGATGGTGACGCGGCGGTTGCGCCGCTCCGGCCCGTCCGTCGGCACCTTCAGGTACTGTTCGCCGTAACCCTGCGACGTGAGGTTTTCCGCAGGCACGTTGAACTGCTGGGTGAGCAGCGTGGCCGCCGATTCGGCGCGGCGATCCGACAGCGACAGGTTGTCGACGTCGCTGCCGACCGCATCGGTGTGGCCCTCGATCAGGAACACCGTCTGCGGATTGCGTTGGATGGCGCGGTTGATGCCGTCGGCAATCACCTGCAGCTTCGCGGCCTGATCCGGCGGGATTTCCCACGATCCGGTCTCGAAGTTGATGCTGTCGACGTCGATGCTCGGCATGCGCTGGCGCACCGAGGGGCTGTAGCGGATTTCATCGAGCGAGTAGGGCCGCTCGATGCGCTCCACCGGAGGCGCCATCAGCGTGTCATAGATCACATCCGGCGGCGCATCCTCCGCTTCGACGATGTAGCGGTTCTCCGGAATGCGCAGGACCGGCGGCGGCAGTGACACGAAGTAGCCGCCGATGGCGCCGGCAACCACACCGGCGGCGAGACCGGCGCCGAAACCGGGTCCGCGCCGGTTGTCGATGATGATCACCTCGCGTCCGCGTTCGTCGCGGCGGATGCGCCTGAGCAACCGGCCGTCGCGGTCGTTGACCGTGATGATCTGCGTGCCGTCGGGCCGCACCACGACAGTCCGCGTGTCGTTGCCGTCACGCGTCACGCGCACGTCGCGCGCGCCGTAACGGAAACGATCGACGTCGTTGTGACGGACGAAGGACTGCCCGTTCGGATCCTGAACGATGACGCGTCCAGGTTCGCGAATAATCGTGCGGCCGCCTTCCGTGGTCTGCTGACGCTGGCTGCGGAAGTCATCGATACGTCCGACCGGACGCATGCCGGGCTGCTGGACCGGAATCGGCGTGGCCTGAATCGCCGGTGGAGGAGGCAGCGGCGCGGCGACGGGGGCCGTGGCCGGTGCGGCGGGCGTGCCGGCGGGAAGACCCGGAGGCGGACCCTGACGCTGGCCGCGGCGATCGCCGAAGCCCGGCTGTCCCGGCGCTGGCGGCTGGCCGGGTGCAGGTGCTGCGCCTGGCGTCGCAGGCGGTGTCGCGCCCGGTGTGGCAGGAGGCGTTGCTCCCGGTGTTGCGGGTGGCGTTGCAGGAGCTGTTGCAGCAGGAGGTGTTCCCGGTGCCGGTGGTGTGCCGGGCGCTGGCGGGCGCGCACCTTCAGGACGCGTCGGCGTGACATCACGCATGCCCGGCGCAACCGGAGGCGCACCCGGCGGACGCTGAGGTGCAGGCGCAGTTGAAGGCGCACCGGCCGGAGGCGTTGCGGTCGATGGTGCCGGTGCGGCGCCCGGAGCTGGTGGAGGCGGCGTTGCCGGGCGTGCAGCCGGAGGAGCGGTTGGTGCAGGCGGTGGGGTTGGCGCAGCCTTCGGCGCTGCCGCAGGTGGCGGCGGAGGAGGTGCAGCTTTCGGTGCGGCCGGAGGCGGCGTCGGCGCAGCCTTGGGTGCAGCCGGAGGTGGCGGCGGCGGTGGTGCTGCCTTGGGAGGTGCGGGTGGTGGAGGCGGGGCAGCCTTCGGCGGAGCAGGCGGCGGCGGAGGCGCAGCGCGCGGCGGTGCCGGCGGCGGAGGAGGAGCGGCTCGCGGCGGAGCCGGTGGCGGTGCGGCCTTCGGCGGGGCAGGCGGCGGTGCCGGTGCAGCCTTCGGAGGCGCGGGTGGAGCTGCCTTCGGCGGGGCCTTCGGTGCATTCGGGTCTGTAGGCGCGGGTGCGGCCTGTGCGATGACGATCGACGATGTCTCGGCATGCGCCGGTGCTTGCGAAAGCTGGATCGCAGCGATCGCTGTCGTCGTCAGCAGGATGAGTCGAATGTTCTTCATGAGTCCTCTGGGGTGTGAAGAAAGTAAAGCAGCGGTGAAGCTGTCGCCCGTCGCAACGAAGTGAGTAACGATCAGTGATTAGTGATTAGGCGGTAATGTGGCGAAGCCAGAACGCTTGGAACTATTTCACATCGCACGGCGAATCGGCTCGCCGAGAATGAATGGACGTTAAGATACGCTTCGAATCTACCGCTGCAAAATGCGTATCTGCCAAGCACAGTTGCGGTGCACCACAAGCTGTGGCGCAGATTAGCGCTGCGGCGTTTTCACCGGCGCCTCGTCCGGCGCGTTCGGAGGAAGCTCGCGCGGCGCGTCCGGCTCGACCGGATCGTGCATCGGCGGCGGCACTTCGGGGCGCGGGTTGCCGGGCGGATTTTCCACCGGAGGCGCGGTGGGCGTCCCCGGCGTCGCGGGCGGAATCTCCTGCGGCTCGCCGGGGATTTGAGAAAATCGTTTGGTCACATTGCGACCTTGCGGTTTTCGCCGATGTCGGGACGGCCGCCTGTCGCGGCGGCGACAGCCATCTTGATCGAACTGATCACCTTGCCGGGCGTGTCCCAGTACTGAGCTTCGGTCGGCACGACCTTCAGCACGCAGACGTTCGGATCGTCGGGGGACTCCCACCAGGCCTTTGCCCACGCGGTCCACAGCTCCTTGATCTTGGCGCGATCGCTGGACACTGAGGCTTCGCCCGAGATCGAGACGTACTTGTGGTCGCTGGCGTCGGCGAAGGCGAGGCACACGGTCGGGAATTTCCTGATGTCCTCGTCCTTGTGATGACGTTTGTCCGCCAGAAAATAAAACGCGTTCTCGTCGCGCGCGATATGCGCGCTCATCGGCCGCGCATGCGGATTTTGGCCGTCCCATGTCGCCAGCATGGCAACCGAAATTTTCTCCGCAAGATCCCATACGCGGTCCGTGTCGTCTGTCGCTGCCATTCCTGAAACTCCCTGGATCACAAGCCTGTTCAACAAACGCAACGAACGGAGCAAAGCTATGTTCCGTTGCGGACAATGCGAAGACAGCGGGTTCCCGCGTATTGACAGCGGGACGTGAACCCACGGAGATAGCGGAACAGATATCAGGGGGACTTCCGATGCCGCTCGCCTACTGGTGCGTCCTGATCGCCGCGCTGCTGCCCTATGTGCTGGGCAAATACGCCAAGCGGGGCGTCGAGAGCGACAACCGTTATCCGCGCGAGGACTATGACAACCTTCCGCCAAGAAACCGCCGCGCCTATGCGGCGCATCAGAACGCGCTGGAGACGTTTCCGTTCTTTGCGGTCTCGGTGATCATTGCGCTCACCATGGGTGCGCCGGTCTATCTGGTGAACGTGCTCGCGGTGCTGTACATCGTGCTGCGCATTGCCCACGCCCTGCTGTACATCTTCAATCAGCCCACCGCGCGCTCGATGGTGTTCGCCGTGGGCATGGCGGTCAATGTCGCGATCTTCGTGTTGCCGGCGTTCAAATAGGCTTCGTCATTGCGAGCGAAGGGAAGCAATCCATGCTTTGAAACAGCAACAACGGGATTGCTTCGCCGCAAGCGCTCCTCGCAAATCCCGGTGTGATTGTGGCTATTGCTTCCGCACCAGCAGCGTATTGCTGCGGGTCTTGCCGGCAATGCCGTAGCCGAGGCCGGTCATGTCCTTGATGCAGTCGTGCAGCCATTCCTTGCGCTCGAGATGCTCGATGGCGACGGCCTTCGGCCACAGCGATTCCGGAGCCTCGCGGAAAAACGGCGTCAGCACGCGGTCCTCATAACCTTCGACGTCGATCTTGAGAGCGTCGATCTGTGTCACATTGGCGTCGCGCAGGATTGTCAGCAGGCGATGCGCCGGCACCTTGATGCCGCCGGTGGTGGAGATGTGGCTGGCGCCGAGATTGTCGCCGTCGGTCTCGATCATCAGTTCGCCGTCGATGTCGCCGGCAGCCGCCTTGACCAATGTGAGATTGGTCAGCTTCGAGGCGCTCGCGTTGAAGGCGAGCCGCGCATTGCTCACCGGATGCGGCTCGATGGCGATCACGCGTCCGCGCTCGCCGACATGCTTCGCCAGCGCCACCGCGTAGGTGCCGACATTGGCGCCGACATCGACAAAGGTGCCGCCGCGCGGCGCATGTTCGCGGAGGAAGTCCAGCTCCGGAAGGTTGTAGTCCGGATTGAACAGCGCGCCGCGCTCGGTGCCGCTTGCCAGATGATGCAGCCGGAACGACGCACCTTGATAGCTGGCGTCGATCGGGCCGGAGCCGAACAGATGCACAATCCGCGACAGCCATGGCCGGAACGCGCCGCGCTTGAGGCCGGAGCCGTGCGCGGCCGCGATCACCGCGCGTTGCAGGGCGTTGGGGGCATAGGTGCCGAAAGGCTTCTGATCGTCGCTCATGCGCCAGTCATCGCGCACCTGCCCCGCCGTTTCAAGACCGATCCGGCGAGATCGCTGTCCCGAGTTATTTCAGGCTTTTCAGGAAGGACAGCAGATCGTTGATCTGATCGGGCTCAAGCGTGAACACCGGCATGGTGGGATGGCCGGTATCGATGCCTTCGGCAAAGGCTTCCGAGAGCGTATCGAGGGGATACTTCTTGTGCAGCGTCCTGAACGGCGGAGCGATCGCGAGGGGGCTCGGCGTATAGCGATCGATCGAATGACAGCGCGCGCAGTTGGTTTGCGCGAAGGCGCGTCCGCGCAGTTCGGCGGGCGAGGCGGCCATGGCCGAGCTCGTCATCGCAAAGGCGAACAGCGCAAAACTCAAAATCAGGGCGACGGGCATGCATCCATGCTGGAGCTTCTGCGCGAAAGTGCGTTGACCTGCATCAACCCGCCGGGCGCCTGCGATCCTGCAGATACCGCTCGAACCGGCTCGCGGCCTGTCCATCGGACCTGATGCCGGGATCGATGGTGTACAGTTCCTGCGCGCGTCCGATGCCGCGCAAAGCATAGCGCCCGGTCGAAACGAAATGTCCATTGCCCGGCGCATCGAGGCCGTCGAAAAACGCCGAGGACACGAGAAGCTCCCGTTCGACCGAGCGGCACATCGATGCGATGCGGCTGACCTCGTTCACCGCCGGTCCGACCACGGTGAAGTCGAGCCGCTCCTCGCTGCCGATGTTGCCGTAGAAAACCTCACCGACATGCAGGCCCACATAGGCCGAGGTGACCGGCCTGTTCTCGGATGCGCGCCGCTCGTTGAGAACCTGGATGTTCTTTCTGAACTGGTTTTCCGCGCGCAATGCCGCGCGCCGCGCCGCGCCCATGTCGTCCTCATTGAAGATCGCCAGCACGCCATCGCCGATCAGCTTGAGAACGTCGCCGCCTTCCTCGTGAATGGCGTCAATGGCCGCGCCGGCGTAGTCGTTGAGAAAGGGAATGAACTCGGCGGGGTCCATCCCTTCGCCGAGGCGGGTCGATCCGCGCAGGTCCGAAAACCACAGCACCGCATTGATGCGGTCGGCGACGCCGCGTGAAATACGCCCGCTCAGCACGCGCTCGGCGGCATCGCGGCCGAGATAGACGTGACCGATGGTGCGGGCAATCCGCGCATGGGCGGCCGATTTTATCGCAAGGCCCAGCACCGGGACGAGTTCACGCATTGCGTCCATCGCGGATTCATCGAAGCCGTCGTGGCGGCGCATGCACCAGATGGAATAGACGCAGTCCATCTCGCCGATGATGCCGGTCTCGCCGAAGCGGTGAATGAACGTCGCGAAGTGCCTGTGACCGTCACCAATAAGTTTCGACGTCATCTTGAAATGGTCATCGGTATGGCCGATGCGCATTTCGGTCTGCCCGTTCTGGAGCATCGCGTAGAACGGCGAACGCTGCCAGTTTTCGGCGGCCTCGCCTTCGCTGGTCGAGCCATACTCGAAGGTGTCGCTCTCGTTCGATTCGATGTCGCTCCAGCGGAAACCCTGCCCCTCGAAAACCGGATGCAGCGTGTCGATGAATACGAGGCCGCGCGACAGCTCCAGCCCTGCGGCCCTGCTGCGTTCGCAGAACCCGCGTACGAGGTCCGTTTCAGCAACGCCGGCGAGGCCGGCGCCGGCCAGCCAGTTCATGATGTCGAGGCGGGACGATAAATCCATACGGATTCATCGCGCGGGATTGGCGATGTTTCAAGGCGATATCCGGGAAAGTGCGGCGAAAGACGCTACTTCGCCGCGCCCTTCGTTCCCTTGATGAGATTGTTGCGCAGCTTGACCACGCTCTTCTGGATCAGCGCGAATTCCTCGGGCGTGAGCTGCGTTTCCCGCACCAGATTGAGCGGCAGGGCCTTCTCGCGCACCCGGCGGCCGGCCTCGGTGAGGCTGATCAAAACCTTGCGCTCGTCCTTGGGATCGCGCTGCCTTCGGACATAGCCCATCGTTTCGAGATTCTTCAGGATCGGCGTCAGCGTGTTGGATTCGAGAAACAGCTTCTCGCCAAGGCTGCTGACGGTCTGGTTGTCCTCTTCGGACAGAGCCACGATGGTGATGTACTGTGTGTAGGTCAGGCCAAGTTCATCGAGGATCGGCTTGTAAGCCCGCCCGTAGGCGAGGTTGGCCGAATAGATCGCAAAGCAGAGGAAATTCTCGAGCTTCGGGCCCGCTGCTTTCGGAGATGTCTGTTTTAGCTTCGTCATGGCCGCCTCCGTCACACGGGATCGTGATGTCTCGCATCCATATATATCGTATCCGATTAAATCGGAAGGGTTGACTTCGCGGGAGGTGGGGCTATTTAGATCGCATTCGATTGCATCGGATACGATTTAAGTAGGAAAGGACATGCCATGATCACCCAGATCGAAAAGGTACTCTACACCGCCAAGACCCACACCACCGGCGGCCGCGAGGGCGCGTCGCGCTCGTCAGACGGTCAGCTCGACGTCAAGCTTTCGCCTCCAGGCTCGAACCGCGCCGGCACCAACCCTGAGCAGCTCTTTGCCGCCGGCTGGTCGGCCTGCTTCGAGGGCGCGATGGGGCACGCGGCACGGGCCATGAAGGTCAAGCTTCCTGCCGATGTCGCTGTCGATGCCGAGGTCGATCTCGGCACTGCGGGGGATCAATACTTCCTTCAGGCCCGTCTCAACGTCAGCTTGCCGGGCCTCGATCGTGAGGTCGCCCGCGCCGTGGTCGACGCTGCGCATCAGACGTGTCCGTACTCCAAGCTCACGCGCGGCAATATCAACGTCGAACTGAATCTGGTGTGAGCCGGATTGTCACATCGCGGACGTGGCCTGCACGCACTGTCGGCAGGCCGCGCCGCGAAGCGGCGAAAAGCCATCATTCGCTGCTGTCTAATGTCGACCCAAGGAGATTTTCATGTCCGGCCTCATCAGCGCCAACCGCCGCAACTTCCTTCAGGCCGCGGGCAGCGGCGTCGCCGCGCTCGCCGCGTCACAGCTTGGTCTGATTCAATCCGCTGTCGCCCAGACCGCAACAGCTTCCCCGGCGCCGCTGGGCCCGATCAGGCAGATCAATGCCGGCACACTCAATGTTGGCTATTATGAAACCGGTCCCGCCACCGGGCCAGTCGTTATCCTGCTGCACGGCTGGCCCTACGACATCCACAGCTTCGCCGAGGTCGCGCCGCTGCTGGCGGCAAAGGGCTATCGCGTGATCGTTCCGCATCTGCGCGGCTACGGCACCACCACGTTTCTGTCCGCCGACACGCCGCGCAACGGCCAGCAGGCCGTGCTGGCGATGGACATCATTGAGTTGATGAATGCGCTCAGGATCGAGAAAGCCGTCGTCGCCGGCTATGACTGGGGCGCGCGCACCGCCAACATCCTCGCGGCGCTGTGGCCGGAGCGGGTCAAGGCGATGGTGTCTGTCAGCGGCTATCTGATCGGCTCTCGCGAGGTGAACAAGAAACCGCTGCCGCCGAAGGCTGAATTGCTGTGGTGGTATCAGTTCTACTTCACCACGGAACGCGGCCGTCTCGGTTATCAGCAGAACACCCACGACTTCGCGAAGCTGATCTGGCAGCTCGCATCGCCGAAGTGGAACTTCAGCGACCAGACGTTCGCGCGCAGTGCGAAGTCGCTCGACAATCCGGATCATGTCGCGATTTCGATTCACAATTATCGCTGGCGGCTCGGCCTTGCGGAAGGCGAAGCGAAGTACGACGATCTGGAAAAGCGGCTGGAGCAGGGGCCGCTGATCACCGTGCCGACCATCACCATCGAGGGCGATGCCAACGGCGCGCCGCATCCCGAGCCGGCGTCTTACGCGAAGAAGTTCACCGGCAAGTATCAGCACCGGCTGCTGACCGGCGGCGTCGGGCACAACCCGCCGCAGGAAGTGCCGCAGGCGTTCGCGCAGGCCGTTATCGATGTCGACGCGTTCTGATCCACGTCGTGCATGAAAGAAAAAGGCCCGCCAGATTCCGGCGGGCCTTTTTAACAGGGAGGCGGCGGGGATCAGACCTGCCGTTCGACCATCTTCGCCTTGAGATCGGCGATGGCTTCCGACGGGTTGAGACCCTTCGGGCACGCCTTGGCGCAGTTCATGATGGTGTGGCAGCGATACAGCCGGAACGGATCTTCGAGGTTGTCGAGACGCTCGCCGGTGGCCTCGTCGCGCGAATCCTTCACCCAGCGGTCGGCGGCGAGAAGCGCGGCCGGGCCGAGGAAGCGATCGCTGTTCCACCAGTAGCTCGGGCACGAGGTCGAGCAGCAGGCGCACAGGATGCACTCGTAGAGGCCGTCGAGCTTGGCGCGGTCTTCCGGCGACTGCCGCCATTCCTTCTGCGGGGTTGCGGTGGTGGTGTGCAGCCACGGCTCGATCGAGGCGTACTGCGCGTAGAAATTGGTCAGGTCCGGCACAAGATCCTTCACCACCGGCTGATGCGGCAGCGGATTGACCTTGATCGGACCGGCTTCGACCTCGTCCATCGCGCGGGTGCAGGCCAGCGTGTTCTGGCCGTCGATGTTCATGGCGCAGGAGCCGCAGACGCCTTCGCGGCAGGAGCGGCGGAAGGTCAGCGTCGGGTCGACGTTGTTCTTGATCCAGATCAGCGCGTCCAGAATCATCGGACCGCAGTCGTGGGTGTTCACGTAATACGTATCGATGCCGGGGTTTTTGCCGTCGTCCGGATTCCAGCGATAGACCTTGAACTCGCGCAGCTCGGTTGCGCCCGCCGGCTTCGGCCATTCCTTGCCGCCCGAGATCGTCGAATTCTTCGGAAGTGTGAACTGAACCATGGTTGCCTGCCAGTTTAGTGTTGAAGCACGTGGGCAGCTCGTCCGACTCGAACGGTGCTGCCAAGCAGCCAGCCGAATACGAGTTGCGGGAGCAGAGAAGCAGCCACGCCCAGAGCCAAGAAACTCGTGTGAAGACCTCGGTTATCGCCCATTGTCTCCCACAGAATAAAACCAATGGCGGCAACAAGCACTGCCGCATTGATGGGTGCAGCGATCTTAACCCGCCACAAGCGGCCAATAATCAGACTAGAAGCGGCAAGAGCAGTTCCCGCAATTGTCCAAGTGAAGACAATACTGCCATAACTGCCAGGCGCGGCATCTTCCAGATTGGGCATCGAGATCACAGGTGTCCATAGAAAAACTGAGATCAGCAACCACGCAGCCCCACACAATGCCATCAGGGACCATCGTGCAATCTGCATAGTGCGGTCAGGTGTCATTCTATCAATAGACTCGCGCTTTCGGCGGGATGTACTGAACGTCGTTGGTCATCGTGTAATCGTGCACCGGGCGGTAATCGAGGGTCGTGGCGCCCTTGTCGCTGCTCCACGACAGAGTGTGCTTCATCCACTGCTTGTCGTCGCGATCCGGGAAATCCTCGCGGGCGTGAGCGCCGCGGCTCTCGGTGCGGTTGGCAGCCGAATCCATCGTCACCAGGGCCTGAGAAATCAGGTTGTCGTATTCGAGGGTCTCGATCAGGTCCGAATTCCACACCAGCGAACGGTCGGTGACGGCGATGTCGTCGGTGCCGCCGTAAACCTTGTGGATCAGCTCCTGGCCTTCCTTCAGCACGTCGCCGGTGCGGAACACCGCGCAGTTGTTCTGCATCACGCGCTGCATGTTGTCGCGCAGCTTCGCGGTCGGCGTGCCGCCGGAGGCGTTGCGGAAATGGTCGAGGCGGCTGAGCGCGAGATCGGCGGAATTCGCCGGCAGCTCCGGCTGCCGCGCGTTCGGCTGCAGCTTCTCGGCGCAGCGCAGCGCCGCGGCGCGGCCGAACACCACGAGATCGATCAGCGAGTTGGAGCCGAGGCGGTTGGCGCCATGCACCGACACGCAGGCGGCTTCGCCCACAGCCATCAGGCCGGGCACGATCGCGTTGTCGTCGCCGCCCTTCTTGGTGACGACTTCGGCGTGGAAGTTGGTCGGGATGCCGCCCATGTTGTAGTGAACGGTCGGCAGCACCGGGATCGGCTCGCGGGTCACGTCGACGCCGGCGAAGATCTTCGCGGATTCCGAGATGCCAGGCAGGCGCTCATGCAGGATCGCCGGATCGAGATGATCCAGATGCAGGAACAGGTGGTCCTTGCCCTTGCCGACGCCGCGGCCTTCGCGGATTTCAATGGTCATCGCGCGCGAGACGACGTCGCGCGAGGCGAGATCCTTCGCCGACGGCGCATAGCGCTCCATGAAGCGCTCGCCTTCCGAATTCGACAGGTAGCCGCCTTCGCCGCGCGCACCTTCGGTGATCAGGCAGCCCGCCGGGAAGATGCCGGTCGGATGGAATTGCACGAACTCCATGTCCTGCAAGGGCAGGCCGGCGCGCAGCACCATGCCGCCGCCGTCGCCGGTGCAGGTGTGCGCCGAGGTACAGGACAGGTAGGCGCGGCCATAGCCGCCGGTGGCGAGAATGGTGGTCTGGCCGCGGAAGCGGTGCAGCGTGCCGTCGTCCATCTTCAGCGCGATGACGCCGCGGCAGACGCCCTGATCGTCCATGATCAGATCGATGGCGAAGTATTCGATGAAGAACTCGGCCTGATGGCGAACCGCCTGACCGTACATGGTGTGCAGCATCGCGTGACCGGTGCGGTCGGATGCGGCGCAGGTGCGCTGGGCCTGGCCCTTGCCGTAGTCGAGGGTCATGCCGCCGAACGGGCGCTGATAGATCTTGCCGTCTTCGGTGCGCGAGAACGGCACGCCCCAGTGTTCGAGTTCGTAGACGGCGTCGGGCGCGTTGCGCACCATGTATTCGATCGAATCCTGATCGCCGAGCCAGTCCGACCCCTTCACGGTGTCGTACATGTGCCAGCGCCAGTCGTCCTTGTGCATGTTGCCGAGCGAGGCGGAGATGCCGCCCTGCGCCGCGACCGTGTGCGAGCGCGTCGGGAAAACCTTGGTGATGCAGGCGGTGCGCAGGCCCGCTTCCGAGCAGCCGACCACCGCGCGCAGACCCGCGCCGCCGGCGCCGACAACGATCACGTCATAGGTGTGATCTTCGATCGGATAGGCTTGACCGTTCGCGCCGGGCGCGCTCTTGCCGTTCACGGCCATGCGTCAGACTCCAGAGGACAGTTTGAAAATAGCGTAGATCGAGGCGAGGCCGACGGCGATGCAGAAGAAGGTGTTGGCGATGATCGCGACCAGCTTGATCTTCTCGTCGGTGATATAGTCTTCCAGCACCACCTGCATGCCGATCTTCATGTGCCAGACGCTGGCGATGATGAAGAGGATCATGATGATCGCGATCAGCGGCGAGCCGAGAATCTGCGCGGCGCCGGCCTGATTGCGGCCCAGCAGCGACAGGATGACGACAATCACCGGCACGATCAGCAGCACCAGCGCAACCGCGCTGACGCGCTGACGGAAGAAATCCGACGTTCCGCCCTTGGCGGAGCCGAGACCGCGGACGCGCTTGAGCGCGGTGCGGATCGATGTATTCGAATGACCCTGCGCGCTCATCGGCCGCCTCCCACGACGTAGGCGATGATCCAGACCAGCACCGTCGCCGCGATGCCCGCGATCAACGCCGCCCAGGTGAGGGATTCGCGTTCGGTCGGCGAGAAGCCGTAGCCGAGATCCCAGACAAGATGACGAATGCCGCTGAACAGGTGGTGCATCAGCGCCCATGTGTATCCGAACACGATGACGCGCCCGATCCAGCTCGAGGTGAAGCCCTGGATATTGGCGTAGGCGCCGGGACCAGACGCCGTGGCGATCAGCCACCACGCCATCAGCAGTGTTCCGACATAAAGACCGATGCCGGTGATGCGATGAACGATGGACATCGCCATCGTCAGCGTCCAGCGGTAGGTCAGAAAAGGTGAAAGCGGACGGTCGATCCTGGGTGCCATGCGCGACTTTAATGGTTTGCGGCAGAGGGAAGTTGCCGTCTTTTTATGCGGGACCGGGTTCTTAGAGGGCTTCTATTTACGGAGAAGGCGGAACGAGCGCAACGCAGAATCGATCAAACTATGAATCGTAAAGCATTGCTTGATCTGCGCTTTAGCCCTTCTGGTATACCTGTTTTTCGTATACCACAGATGAAAGTGATCACTTCTGAAGCGTGATTCACCTCCTGTCATGAAACCGATAGAAGCGCCCCAGCATCCCTTTACGCGAGATCGCCGCATGATCGCCGGCCTGACGACGTCCCAACTGCTTGAACTTGTTCTGTTGCTGGTGGTGACCGGAGCGCTTGCCGGGTTCCTCGCCGGAATCTTCGGCATCGGCGGCGGCGCGGTCCTGGTGCCGGTGCTGTACGAATGCTTCCGGATCGCAGGCGTGCCGCTGGATGCACGGATGCCGCTCTGCATCGGCACATCACTCGCCATCATCATCCCGACCTCGATCCGCTCATGGCAGGCCCACCACAAGCGGGGCAGTGTCGACATGGACATCCTCGTGAGGTGGGCGGTGCCGGTGCTGCTCGGCGTGATGCTGGGCAGCGTGATCGCGCGCTATGCACCGGAGAAGCTGTTCAAGGTTGTGTTCGTCGGCGTCGCCTGGTCCGCAGCGGCGCGGCTGCTGCTCGGAAAAGAAAACTGGCGGCTGGGTGACGAAATGCCGAAAGGCATCTTCATGCGGGCCTACGGATTCTTCATCGGCCTGCTCTCGACGCTGATGGGAATCGGCGGCGGATTGTTTTCGAACCTGCTGATGACGTTCTATGGCCGCCCGATCCATCAGGCGATCGGCACATCGGCCGGCCTTGCGGTGCTGATCTCGATTCCCGGCGCGATCGGCTACATCTATGCCGGCTGGCCCGCGGCGGCGCGCTTCCCGGACGTGGCCGCGCTGCAGCTGCCGTTTGCGGTCGGCTACATCTCGCTGATCGGCGCATTGCTGGTGATGCCGACCAGCTTGCTGGTCGCGCCGCTCGGCGTGCGCGTCGCGCATTTCATGACCAAGCGGAAACTCGAAATCGCGTTCGGGATCTATCTCTTGGTGGTCAGTTCGCGCTTCGTGGTCAGCCTCGCGACCGGTTACTGACCGATCGCCGCCAGATCGATTCCATTTTCCGTTCGTCCCCGCGCAGGCGGGGACCAAGGCAAAGAACTGGATTCCCGCTTTCGCGGGAATGAGCGGAGAGGGGACGTTACGCGCGGCGCGCGTCGTCGCGCTCGCGCTTCATGTAGAACTTTCGGTCATCCTCATCGATGATGTGGAAGCCCAGACGTTCATAGAGTTTCAAAGCGCGATTGCTGCGCACCACGGCGAGTGTCATCGGCTGACGCGCGCGCGTCGCCTGATCGATCAGATCGGTAATCAGCCGGGTGCCGATGCCGCGTCCCCGGAACGGAGCGTCGACGAAAATCTGCTCCAGATGCAGCGTGGAATCCTGCACCGCGATCTGAATCCAGCCGACGTCACAACCATCGAGTGTGACGATCTGCACCTGATCCGCCTCCCAGAGATGACGCAGGTTTTCCTCCTGCCGCGTCACGTCGAGATTCAAATCCCGGATGATGTTGGCCATCGCGGAGAGATAAAGCCTGACGCAAAAGGCGAAGTCCTCGCTGCGGGCCGGACGAAGCACGATCGGCATGACGGCATCAGCCCTTATGATGTGGCGTGCGGCGGCGCGGACCATGTTCTGCAAACGTGTCATTTCTTGTAAATTTCGGAATAGGTGTCGCGCAGCACGTTCTTCTGCACCTTGCCCATGGTGTTGCGCGGCAGGTCGTCGACGAACAGCACGCGCTTGGGCATCTTGAATTTCGCCAGCCGTCCGTCGAGCGCATGCAGCACGGTGGCTTCATCAAGTGGCGTTTTCTTGTCGCCGACCACGACCGCCGTGACGCCCTCGCCGAAATCGGCATGAGGCACGCCGATCACGGCGGATTCGGTGACGCCGGGAATGGCGTCGATCTCGCTTTCGACTTCCTTCGGATAGACGTTGAAGCCGCCGGAGATCACGAGGTCCTTGCCGCGTCCGAGAATATGGACATAGCCGCGCGGATCGATCTTGCCGAGATCGCCGGTGATGAAGAAACCGTCGGCGCGGAATTCGGCCTTGGTCTTGTCCGGCATCCGCCAGTAGCCCTTGAACACGTTCGGGCCCTTGACCTCGATCATGCCGATTTCGTCGCGCGCGAGTTCGTCGCCGGTCTCGGGGTTGGTCACGCGCACCGAGACGCCCGGCAGCGGGAAGCCCACCGCGCCCGGCACGCGGTCGCCGTCGTAAGGGTTCGACGTGTTCATGTTGGTTTCGGTCATGCCGTAGCGCTCCAGCACCGCATGGCCGGTGCGCGCCGACCATTCGCGGTGGGTCTCCGCCAGCAGCGGCGCCGAGCCCGAAATAAACAGCCGCATGTGCGACGTGGAGTCCTTGGTCAGGTTCGGGCTTTGCAAGAGCCGCGTGTAGAACGTCGGCACCCCCATCAGCACGGTGGCGCGCTGCATGAGCTTGATGATCAGTTCGGGATCGAGCTTCGGCAAAAAGATCATCGACGCGCGCGCGAACAGCGTGACGTTGCTCGCCACGAACAGGCCATGGGTGTGATAGATCGGCAGCGCGTGGATCAGCACGTCGTCCTGCGTGAAGCGCCAGTAGTCGACAAGGCTGTGCGAGTTCGACGCCAGGTTGTCGTGGGTCAGCATCGCGCCCTTGGAGCGGCCGGTGGTGCCTGACGTATAAAGAATGGCGGCGAGATCGTCGCCCGCGCGCGGCACGGTTGCAAAGTCCGCAGATGCATTCGCGGCGCCGTCGCTCAGCGATCCCTTGCCGTCGGCATCGAGCGTCTCGACCTTCGCACCGGATTTGGCGGCAAGCTTGCCGATGCCCTCGGCTTTCGACGGATCGCACACGATCAGCGACGGCTCGGCGTCGCCGATGAAATATTCAAGCTCGTTGAGCGTGTAGGCGGTGTTCAGCGGCAGGAACACCGCGCCGGCGCGCACGGTTGCCAGATACAGCACCAGCGCCTCGACCGATTTTTCCGTTTGCGCTGCAACACGGTCGCCGGGCTTCACGCCGCGCGAGACGATGAAGTTCGCGGTGCGTCCCGCCTGCGCGATCAGATCGGCATAGCTGATGCGCGTTCCACCAGATGTTTCGATGGCAAGCCTGCTGGTGTCTGCAAGCCCGTCAAACAGGCGAGAAAACAGGTTGGCGTTCGCGCTGGCGTTCATGCAACACTTCCATCGGGATCGGATTTTTCCGGTTTTGAGTACACCAAAACTACAACGCGCAGCAACGGAGACAACCCGGCATGAGCAATAACAAGAAACGTGTGGCCTGGATCACGGGTGGGGGAAGCGGCATCGGTCTCGCCGGTGCACAGGAACTCGCCAAGGAGGGATGGACGGTCGTGATCTCGGGGCGCCGCAAGGATGTGCTCGATGAGGCCGTTGCAAGCATCGCCAAATCCGGCGGCAAGATCGAGGCGATCGTGCTGGATGTCTCAAGCGCCGCGGATGCCGAGAAGGTGGCGAAGGAGATCGTCGCCAAACACGGGCGGATCGATCTTCTGGTCAACAGCGCCGGCGTCAACGTGCCGAAGCGGAGCTGGGACGACATCACCACCGAAGGCTGGGACAAGCTGGTCGATATCAATCTGTCCGGCGTGATGTACTGCATGCGCGCGGTGCTGCCGACGATGCGTGCGCAAAAGGATGGCGTCATCATCAACGTCGCCTCATGGGCGGGCCGTCATGTCTCGAAGATGACCGGACCGGCTTACACCACCACCAAGCACGCGGTGCTGGCGCTGACCCATTCGTTCAACATGGATGAATTCAAGAACGGCCTGCGCGCCTGCTGTCTCTCTCCCGGCGAAGTCGCGACGCCGATCCTGAAGCTGCGGCCGGTACCGCCTTCGGCCGAGGACATGGCAAAGATGCTGCAGCCGGAAGATCTCGGCCGCACCATCGCGTTCGTCGCCAGCATGCCCGCGCACGTCTGCATCAACGAGATCCTGATCTCGCCGACGCACAACCGCAGCTTTGTGACGCCGACGATGTTGTAAGAGATGCGGCAAACGTCGGGGCGACGGGTCTATTCCCGCGTCGTCCCGGCGAACGCGGGGACCCATAAACACTGTTCGCAATTGAACGCTGGATGACCACCAATCCCGAGGATGACATTCGAAGGGAGAAGCAATTCAAAAACGGGAAACGCGATTGGAAAATCCAGTTGATTGAGGACGACAACCCAGAATGGGCGGATCTTAGCCATTTGATAGTCGAAAGCTAAAATTGGCTTTTCATTTTCGCTGTCACCTCGCTGTCAACTGCGCCGACAGGGGTGATGGGTCCCGGCCTGCGCCGGGACGACGAGAGATTAGAGCGTCGCCGCCCCACGTACCCCGTCCGGAAAAGTTTCAAATTCCCGAAAATTTATTTCCTGAAACGCGTCGCGGAAGCCGTCGTAGCTCGGCCAACGACGGCGCAATGATCTGCAATCCCTGACGATCAGCGCCATCGTCCGTTCCGGCGGATGGTCGCCGGAATTTCCAATTCATCGGGAGACGACACATGTTCAAGATCAACTCCACCCGCATCGCCCTCTTGTCCGCCGCCGCGATCGGCGCGCTGGCTCTCACCGCTGCCGTAACTGCGCCGGTCCAGGCCCAGGACAAGATGATGAAGAGCGAAATGTCCGGCGAGAAGACCGTGATGGTCGGCGGTGCCGCGATGTTCCCCTCGAAGAACATTGTTCAGAACGCGGTCAACTCCAAGGATCACACCACGCTGGTCGCGGCGGTGAAGGCCGCGGGTCTGGTCGATACGCTCTCCAGCAAGGGCCCGTTCACCGTGTTCGCGCCGACCAACGCCGCATTCGGCAAGCTGCCGGCCGGAACGGTCGACACGCTGGTGAAGCCTGAGAACAAGGCGACGCTGACCAAGATCCTCACCTATCACGTCGTTCCCGGCAAACTGAACGCCGCTGACCTGACCGACGGCAAGAAGCTGACCACGGTGGAAGGCGAACCCCTCACCGTGAAGCTCGACGGCAAGAAGGTCTGGCTGATCGACGCCAAGGGCGGCAAGTCGGCCGTCACCATTGCCGACGTCAATCAGTCCAACGGCGTGATCCATGTCGTCGACACCGTGTTGATGCCGGCGTCGTAAGGCCGAACGAGCTGCTCCCTCTCCCCGCAAGCGGGAGAGGGAGTGGAATTCGGGCGTAGTCCTTTCGGGCTATGGAACGGGCACGATCTGCATCGCGTTGATTCTCCGGTCACTTCGATGCGAAGCCGCAGATGAGCGAACAGCTGGAGGTTCTCGGTGAGATCCTCGCGCGATTGATCCGGGACAAGGAAAAGTTCGAGAAGCTGCTTGAGAATCCGGTCGATGCTCACTCGGACGAGTGCGCCCGTCAGGCACTCGCCGGCACCGAACTGCTGATCGCAGACGTGCATGTGCAAATCTACAAGCTGTCGGCGGATGACCGCGAAGCCGCGCCCGGCAGCGAACCGGACAGCCCGCCGCCGGCCACCTGGTTCCGCATCATTGAATAGCCGGGCGGCGCGGGCTTGCCTCGCGGTTTTGTGAACGGGCATCGTGGCGTTCGTTGCGGCCTTGACCCGTGAAATTTGCAATGCGGGGCGTAACACGGACTAGAATGCCCCGTATGGTGTTTGTGACATCGTGAAACCGGAAACGCTCATGTCCAGCATCTCAGCCGATCATTCGGCAGCAGCACCGGCCGCAGCCAAGGTCATTCAGCCCGCCTGGGTGCGGATCGTGCACTGGATCAACGCGGTGGCGATGGTCCTCATGATCATGTCCGGCTGGCAGATCTACAACGCCTCGCCGCTGTTCGATTTCACCTTCTCGCGCTCGATCACGCTGGGCGGCTGGCTCGGCGGCGCGCTGCAATGGCATTTCGCGGCAATGTGGCTGCTGATGGTCAATGGCCTTCTCTATCTGACGCTGGGTCTGGTCACCGGCCGCTTCCGCCGGAAGCTGCTGCCGATCACCGTCGACGGCGTCGTCGGCGATACCAAGGCCGCGCTGACCGGCAAGCTCTCCCATGCCGATCTCACCACCTACAACTATGTGCAGAAGCTGCTGTATGCCGGCATCATCGTGGTCGGCATTCTGATCGTGCTGTCGGGATTGGCGATCTGGAAGCCGGTGCAGCTGCAATGGCTGACCGCCGTGTTCGGCGGCTACGACGTGGCGCGTTACGTCCACTTCTTCTGCATGGCCGCGATTGTCGGATTTCTGGTGATCCATGTCGCGCTGGCGCTTTTGGTGCCGAAGAGCCTGCGCGCGATGATCATCGGCAGATAAGGGAGACGCATCATGGGACGCATGCGCAAACTTCTGATCCCCGGCGTCGACAAGCAGTTGCTGGTCAAGGATGCGACGAAGCTGATGCCGGACCTGTCACGCCGCCGCTTCATCGCGGGCGGCGCCAGTCTCGGCGCGCTGACGCTGCTGACCGGCTGCGATGTCACCGACAGCTTCTCGGCCGAATCGATGCTGACGCAGATTTCGAAATTCAACGACGCGGTGCAGGCCAAGCTGTTCAATCCGAACACGCTGGCGCCGACCTTCCCGGAAAGCGCGATCACGCGGCCGTTCCCGTTCAACGCTTACTACGCCCTCGACGATGCGCCGACCATCGACGGCAAGGACTGGAAGCTGGAAGTGCGCGGCCTTGTCGAGAACAAGAAATCCTGGACGCTCGAGGAGCTTTACAAACTGCCGCAGGAAAAGCAGATCACGCGCCACATCTGCGTCGAGGGCTGGAGCGCGATCGGAAGCTGGACCGGTGTACGGCTCAGTCACTTCCTGCAACTGATCGGCGCCGACACCAAGGCGAAGTACTGCTGGTTCCAGTGCGCGGATTCCGATGGCTATAACTCGCCGCTGGACATGGCGAGCGCGCTGCATCCGCAGACCCAGATGACCTTCAGGTTCGACAACGAAATCCTGCCGCGCGCCTACGGCTACCCGATGAAGATCCGGGTGCCGACCAAGCTCGGGTTCAAGAACCCGAAATACGTGGTCTCGATGGAAGTCACCAACGACTACAAGGGCGGTTACTGGGAAGACCAGGGCTATAACTCGTTCAGCGGCAGTTAGACCTCTGTCGTCCCGGCAAGCGAAGCGCTAGCCGGGGCGACGCGCGGGGCCGGGTTCCCGATCCATGCGAAAAACGCAGCCCTGAATCGCGATTGCCGCCAAAGCAGGCATTTGCCGTACCTGCATACTTTTGCCTCAAAAGCAGTCATGACCTCACATGTCGCTGACGGAATTGTGAGCAGTCTTAACGGCTGTTAACCTCTTTAAAAACAGTAGGTTACCCAAGGCGCGACATCGAGTCACCCCGTGGAAATGTTGCGACGCACACCGGCATGATTCATGCTGAGGACCCTAGCCAAGGATCGTGAATCAGGTCGCTTCTCAGCGGTTGATCCCGGTCATTCTGGTTTCGGTTATGCGAAATAAGAAGGATACGATATGCGCCCGCGTCCCCACGCGATGACCTCTCTGGCCCTGCTTTTTGGGGCCGCCGTTCTGCTCTCGGGCTGCAACGACCAGAGTGTCGCCTCCGCCCAGCCGCCCGAGCCCCCCGAAGTCAGCATTGTCACCGTCAAGGCATCGCCGCAGGCGATCATCCGCGAACTTCCGGGTCGCATCGCGCCGCTGCGGGTCGCCGACGTGCGCCCGCGGGTGTCGGGCATTATCGTCGAGCGCCTGTTCGAGCAGGGCTCCGAGGTGAAGGCCGGCGACGCGCTGTACCAGATCGATCCGAAACCGTTTGAAGTCGAACTGCAGGCGGCGGAAGCCGCGCTCGCCAAGGCCGAGGCGGCGCTGCAGCAGGCGTCGCAGCACGCGGTGCGCATCGAGACTCTGACCAAGAGCCAGGCGGCTTCGGCGGCCTCCAATGAAGTCGCGATCGCGAACCTGGCGCAGGCCAAGGCCGAAGTCGCGGCGCGCACCGCCGACGTCTCGCGCGCGCGCCTCAATCTCGGCTACGCCACGATCCGCGCGCCGATCAGCGGTATCATCGGCGCGGCGCTGCTGAGCGAGGGCGTTCTTGTCGTGCAGAACGAAACCCACGCGCTGGCAACGATCCAGCAGCTCGATTCCGTCTATGCCGACTTCACCCAGTCGGTGAACGACATGAACCGGCTGCGCCGCGATTTCGAGCGCGGCGACCTCGACCGTGTTTCGGAAGACGCGGCCAAGGTCCGCCTCGTGCTCGACGATGGCCAGCCGTATCCGCTCGCCGGCAAGCTGCTGTTCTCCGACACCAAGGTCGACGCCGGCACCGGACAGGTGACGCTGCGCGGCGAGTTCAAGAATCCCAGCCGCGAACTGCTGCCCGGCATGTTCGTGCGCGTGCTGATCGAGCAGGGCCGTGATCCTGACGCCATCGTGGTGCCGCCGCAGGCGATCCAGCGCAACTCATCCGGCGCCAGCGAAGTCTTTCTGGTGAAGGACGACAACCGCATCGTCGCGCAGCCGGTTCGCACCGGCGGCCTCATCGACGGCCAGTGGCTGATCACCGAAGGCCTCAAGCCCGGCCAGCGCGTGGTGGTCGAGGGCTTCCAGAAGTTCGCCGTCGGCGACGCCGTCAAGGCCAGCGACTGGCGGGTGTCCGGAGAGACCGGCCGCCATCTCGACAAGTCGGCGGCCGCGGCCGCTCCTGCGCAATCGCAAGTCCGCTAACCGCGACGACAGAAATGCGCCCTCTCCGGTGCGGAGAGGGTTGGGGTGAGGGCGTGACTGCCCGGATTGAAATCGGATCCCCCTCACCGCGAGCCATGCTCGCTGCCTCTCCCATTTGGCGAGGTGAAGACATCAAGAGTTGATGCGTCTGCGCCGGTCCGAAGCAGATTCCTGGAACCAGATTCGAGAGAGCGACGTCCATGCCCGCCTTTTTTATCGACCGCCCGATTTTCGCTTGGGTGGTTGCGCTGTTCATTTGTCTGATCGGACTGATCTCGATTCCATTTCTGGCGATTGCGCAGTATCCGATCATCGCGCCGCCCTCGATCTCGATCTCGACCAGCTATCCCGGCGCGTCGCCGGAAGAGCTCTACAACTCGACCACCCGGCTGATCGAGGAAGAACTGAACGGCGCGTCCGGCATTCTCAATTTCGAATCCACCTCCGACTCGCTGGGTCAAGTGGAAATCATCGCCAACTTCGTTCCGGGCACCGATTCCAATCTCGCGTCGGTTGAAGTGCAGAACCGCATCAAGCGCGTCGAGGCGCGCCTTCCGCGTGCGGTGATCCAGCAGGGCATTCTCGTTGAGGAAGCGTCCAGCGCGGTGCTGCAGATCATCACGCTGAAGTCGACCGACGGCAGCCTCGATGAAGTCGGCCTCGGCGACTTCATGATCCGCAACGTGCTCGGCGAAATCCGCCGCATTCCCGGCGTCGGCCGCGCTACGCTATATTCGACCGAGCGTTCGCTGCGCATCTGGATCGATCCGGTCAAGCTCGTCGGCTACAACCTCACCGCGGACGATGTGACCCGCGCCATCACCGCCCAGAACGCGCAGGTCGCCTCCGGCAGCGTCGGCGCCGAGCCGAGCCGCAAGGATCAATCGATTTCCGCGCTCATTCTGGTGAAGGGCCAGCTCACTTCCGCCGACGAGTTCGGCGCCATCGTGCTGCGCGCCAATCCGGACGGCTCGACTGTTCGCTTGAGAGATGTCGCGCGGATCGAGATCGGCGGCATGGGCTATCAGTTCACCACGCGGCAGGACGGCAAGGCGATCGCCGGTCTCTCGGTGCTGCTCGCGCCGACCGGCAACGCGCTCGCGACCGCCAGCGCGGTGCAGGCGAAGATGGATGAACTGTCGAAGTTCTTTCCGTCCAACATCACCTACGACATTCCCTACAACATCACGCCGGTGGTCAAGGCGTCGATCTCCAAGGTGGTGCAGACGCTGATCGAGGCCGTGGTCCTCGTCTTCATCGTGATGTTCCTGTTTCTGCAGAACTTCCGCTACACCCTGATCCCCACCATTGTGGTGCCGATCGCGCTGCTCGGAACGTGCGTCGCGCTCTACATGTTCGGATACTCCATCAACATGCTGACCATGTTCGGCATGGTGCTGGCGATCGGCATTCTGGTGGACGACGCCATCGTGGTGGTTGAAAACGTCGAGCGCATCATGTCCGAGGAAGGACTGTCGCCGAAGGAGGCGACGCGCAAGGCGATGTCGCAGATCACCAGCGCCATCATCGGCATCACGCTGGTGCTGATCGCGGTGTTCGTGCCGATGGCGTTCTTCCCCGGCTCGGTCGGCATCATCTACCGCCAGTTCTCGGTGACCATCGTGGCCGCGATCTCGTTCTCGGCGCTGATGGCGCTCTCGCTGACGCCGGCGTTGTGCGCCACCTTGCTCAAGCCGGTGAAGGCGGGACACGGTCACGCCAAGACCGGCGTGTTCGGCTGGTTCAACAAGCGCCTTGATGGCGCGCGGGACGGCTATGGCCGCGTGGTCGGCTGGTCGATCCATCGCACCGGTCGTTTGCTGATCCTGTACGCGGTGCTGCTCGGCGCTCTGGTGTTCGGTTTCTCGCGCCTGCCCGGCGGCTTCCTCCCGGTGGACGATCAGGGCTTCATCACGGTGGACGTCCAGACGCCGCCGGAATCCTCGTTCAATCGTACGCAGGCTGCGGTGGAGAAGGTCGAGCAGTATCTGGCGAAGCGCTCGGGCATCGAGGACGTGACCTTCCTCACCGGCTTCAGCTTCTTAGGGCAGGGCCAGAACACGGCGCAGGCGTTCGTCACGCTGAAGGACTGGTCGGAGCGCGGCCCGAATGATTCCGCCGCCGCCATTGTGGCGGACATCAACAGTTCGCTGCGCTCGATCCGTGACGCCAAGGTCTCCGCGCTGCAGCCGCCGCCGATCGACAACCTCGGCAACTCGTCCGGCTTCTCGTTCCGTCTGCAGGATCGCGGCCAGAAGGGCTATGCCGCGCTGATGCAGGCGAAGGAGCAGTTGCTGGCTTCTGCGAAGCAGAGCCCCGTGTTGCAGAACGTCTACGCGGAAGGCCTGCCCGAAGCGCCGCAGGTCCAGCTTGTGATCGACCGCGAGCAGGCGGCCGCGCAGGGCGTCACCTTCGCCGACATCAACAGCACGATCTCGACCAATCTCGGCTCGGCTTACGTGAACGACTTCCCGAACCGGGGTCGCATGCAGCGCGTGATCGTGCAGGCCGACAGCGTCGGCCGCATGAACGCGCAGGACATCCTGAAGTACAACGTCAAGAACAGCCGCGGCGATCTGGTGCCGCTGTCGTCGTTCGCGACCATCAAGTGGATGGTCGGCCCGACGCAGATCGTCGGCTTCAACTACTATCCGTCGGTGCGTATCTCCGGCGAAGCCAAGCCCGGCTACACCTCGGGCGACGCCATCGTGGAGATGGAGCGGCTGACCGAGAAGCTGCCGCGCGGCTTCGGCTTCGAATGGACCGGACAATCGCTGCAGGAAAAGCTGTCGGGCTCGCAGGCGCCGTTCCTGCTCGCGCTCTCGGCGCTGATCGTGTTCCTGTGTCTGGCCGCGCTCTATGAGAGCTGGACCATTCCGCTGGCGGTGCTGATGACGGTGCCGCTCGGCATTCTCGGCGCGGTGGTGGCGGCGATGTCGCGCAGCCTGTCGAACGACGTCTATTTCACGGTGGCGCTGATCACGATCATCGGCCTCGCCGCGAAGGATGCGATCCTGATCATCGAGTTCGCCAAGGATCTGCGCGCGAAGGGTACACCGCTGATGCAGGCCACGATGGAAGCCTGCCATCTGCGTTTCCGCCCGATTCTGATGACGGGTCTCGCGTTCGTCTGCGGCGTGCTGCCGATGGTGATTGCAAACGGCGCAGGCGCAAAAAGTCAGCAGGCGCTCGGCACCACGGTGATGGGCGGCATGATCGCGGTCGTGGTGCTGGCGCTCTTGATGGTGCCGGTGTTCTTTGTCGCGGTGACGAAGTTCTTCTCGAAGAACGAGCGCGACGGCGAGGCGGCGCCTGCGAAGGGATCGAAGCTGGAGCGGCTGATCGAGATGTTCCGGCGGACTCAGTCGTCGGCGTCGTAACGTTTCCGGGTCATCGTCATTGCGAGCGAAGCGAAGCAATCCAGCTTAAGACAAGCGAAGAGTGGATTGCTTCGTCGCTTCGCTCCTCGCAATGACGGGCGGTGTGACTCGCGCCGGCCTCTCAGCACCATTCCCTGATTTTGCGATGGCGGCTTTACGCTTTCACCGGCCGCTGGAATGCGCAGAGGATCGCACCCAGCGCCAGCGCGGCGGTGGAAACCCGAAGCGCGTAGGGCAGGCCCATCACGTCGGTAATCGCGCCGGTGACGAACGGGCCGAGTGTCTGGCCGAGCCCGAAGGTGATGGTCATCACACCGATCACCTTGGCCCAAGCTTCCGGCGGATAATTCAGCCGGGTGAAGACGGTGGTGGCGGCCACCACGGGAAAGAACGACAGGCCGAACACGAAAGCCGATGCCATCAGCAGCAGCGGCGACGTGCCCAGCTGCGCGATCAGCGTGCCGACGCAGGTCACGGCGATCATGGTGGCGATGGTGATGCCGCTGTTGCCGCGCGCCATCAGTCCGCGCCACAGCCACGAGCCCGCGAACGACATCAGTCCGATCAGGCACCAGAACGCGCTCTGCGCCGCCGCGCCGCCGCCGCCGTCGCGGACATAGGCGATCATGAAGGTCATGTAGGCGATGTAGCCGGCGCCGAACAGGAAGTAGCCGGCGAGATAGATCGCAATCGGGCGCAATGCCACCGGTGCTGCCGCCGCCGATGTTTCGCTGGCGGCGACGTCGATCGGATTGAGCATCAGCGGAATCATCATCAGGCCGGAGATGATGGTCAGCGCCACCCATACGATCCACCACGAGCCGGGGCCGAAGTACTGCAACAGGAATGGCGCGGCGAGGCCCGAGACGATCAGCCCGGTGCCGGGGCCGGTGTAGAACAGGTTGAGCAGCAGCGCGGATTTCATCGGCCGCGATTGCGCGATGGTCGCCGCCAGTGTGCCGCCGCCGACAAAGGTCGTTGCCGCGCCGAGGCCCGACAGCAGGCGTCCGAAGCCGAACACCAGCACATGGCCCGACAGCGCGCAGATCCCGAGCGAGACGACGCAGGCCAGCGCGCCGATCCAGACCGAACGGAATACGCCCACGCGGCGGATGAAGGCGGCGGCGCCCAGCGCGCCCGCGAGATAGCCGATGGCGTTGATCGTGTTCATGAAGCCAGCGGTCGAATACGACCAGCCGAGCGAGTCGCGCATGTCGGGCAGCACCAGCGTATAGCCGAAGCGGCCGATGCCGAGCCCGATGGCCGGCGCCAGCGCGAGGATCAGGATCATGCGCATCGGGCGCGCGAACGGGGCGGCGGATTCGGAGGATGTCACGGGGCGGCTCCGGGAGGGCCGCCAACATGGCAGTTTCCGCCGGATTTGACCAATCGCAACGGGGCAATGGTGTCTTGCCAATTCTGCAAGGGCGTTTTAGCAAGTTCGCGCAAATTCCCTACGTTTCGTCATGCCTGCGCTTGTCGCGGGCATCCACGTCTTCTGAAACTCCGTAAGCAGACATGGATGGCCGGGACAGGCCCGGCCATGACGAGCAACACTGATCGAGGCAATCATCATGGCATCGCACAAACTTCTCCTTCTCCCCGGCGACGGTATTGGCACCGAAGTGATGGCGGAGGTGAAGCGCGTCATCGACTGGTTCGGCAAGCGCGGCATCGCGAAGTTCGAAACCGAGACCGGTCTCGTCGGCGGCTCGAGCTACGACGCCGACAAGGTTGCGATCACCGATGCCACCATGGCGCTGGCGCAGGCGGCGGATGCCGTGATCTTCGGCGCGGTCGGCGGACCGAAGTGGGCGGACGTTCCTTATGAGGCACGCCCCGAAGCGGGCCTGCTGCGTCTGCGCAAGGACATGGCGCTGTTCGCCAACCTGCGTCCGGCGATCTGCTATCCGGCGCTGGCGGATTCATCGAGCCTGAAGAAGGATGTCGTCGAAGGCCTCGACATCATGATCGTGCGCGAATTGACCGGCGGCGTGTATTTCGGCGAACCGAAGACCATCACCGATCTCGGCAACGGCCAGAAGCGCGCCGTCGATACGCAGGTCTACGACACCTACGAGATCGAGCGCATCTCGCGCGTCGCCTTCGAGCTGGCGCGCAAGCGCCGCAACAAGATGACGTCGATGGAAAAGCACAACGTCATGAAGAGCGGCGTGCTCTGGAAGGAAGTCGTGACGCAGGTTCACGCGCGCGAATACAAGGATGTCGAGCTTGAGCATCAGCTCGCGGATTCCGGCGCGATGCAGCTCGTGCGTTGGCCCAAGCAGTTCGACGTCATCGTCACGGATAACCTGTTCGGCGACATTCTCTCCGACATCGCGGCGATGCTCACCGGTTCGCTTGGCATGCTGCCGTCGGCGTCACTGGGCGAGGTCGATCCCAAAACCAAGAAGCGCAAGGCGCTGTACGAGCCGGTGCACGGTTCGGCGCCGGACATCGCCGGCAAGGGATTGGCCAATCCGGTGGCGATGCTGACCTCGTTCGGCATGGCGCTGCGTTATTCCTTCGACATGCCGAAGGAAGCGGACCTGATCGATCAGGCCATCGCGGCGACTTTGGCGAAGGGCCTGCGCACCGGCGACATCAAGTCGGAAGGCTCGACCGTGGTCTCCACGTCGCAGATGGGCGAGGCGATTGTGAAGGAACTGGACGCGCTGACGCGCTGACGGTGCAGGTTAATTTCCTCCACGAGCGACGCAGGCTTCGATGGCGGAGAAGATGCTGCCGCTGTTTAAGCCATTCATGGCCATTGAGGCATTGGGGGTATGTTTCGCGCGGCAACGGGCATAGAGGGCGATCTTGGAAGTGGATTCGGCCTGCGACTTGGTTTCGCGGGAGGGGCAGGGATTTCCCGGGACGGCGGCGGTTCCTGCCGACGGAGTGCAGTGTTGTTTCGATGAGGAGAGCGCCGGGTCTGGCTTGTCGTCAGCAGGTTTCGCGACTGTGTTGCGCTTCGCCGGTTCCGGCTTCTTCTTCACCTCGATCTTTTCGCAGGTGTTGTCGTCGCCGACCTCATAGCCCTTGCGGCACGTGATCCTGCTGCACTTGTCGCCGTCGGCCTTGTATCCCCATTCGCAGACGAGCGGACATACGCGGCCCTGCTTGGCCTTCACCGCATCGAGCGCGTCGGCACTGGCCAGCTTCACGTCGAATTTCGTGCTGGCGTTCTTGTTGAACAGATCGAGTGATTTCTGTGCCGCCGTGGTCCAGTTGCCGTCGGTGGCGCCAAGGTAGCAGCCGGTACGCTTCAGTTCGATCTGCAGTTGCTTTGGAATGTCAGCGACCACAACCGGTGCATCGGGCTTCGGCGCTGACTGATCCGGTGCCAGCGATGCGACAGGGCCGACGGGCTTGTCATCCCTGGCTTTTTGTTCGGCGGTCTTCTTTTCAGCAGCAAGACGCGCGGCCTCAGCGCCCTTGGCCTCGTCAGCCGCCTTCTTCTCGGCGGCGACGCGCGCCTGCTGCTCAGCCTTTGCGAGCGCTGCAGCCTTGGCCTTCTCGGCCTCGGCCAGCCTGGCGTCTTCCGCTTTCTTCGCCTGTTCGGCTGCCACGCGCTGCTGTTCGGCCTTGCGCGCCTCGGCGGCGGCCTTGTCCTGCTCGGCTTTTTTCGCGCCCTCGATGGCGAGGCGTGTCTGTTCTTCCTGTGCGGTCTTTGCCTTTTCTGTTGCGGCGACGCGGGCTTCTTCGGCTGCGAGCTTGTTCCGCTGGGCATGGGCCAGTTTGGCGTAGAAGCTGTCCGGATAGGTCGCGATGAAATAGTCCCACGCCTCGCGGGTGCCGACGCGCTCGGCAAGTTCGTAATCGCGGCGGAGCGCGGAGTTCGGGTCTGTCTGCTGCGTCGAGGCTGCCGCAGCCGTCACGACGGCAGGCACGAGCGAAACGTCATTGCCGCCGAGCGAGCCATAGACGAACGGCTCCTGCTTGTTGCTTGTCGCTTTCAGCACATCGTCGCGCACATAGCCGAAGGCCTTGCGCAGATCGAGGCCGGGCTTGGTCATGTGCTTGACCAGCGCCGCGGCGAACGGACTGTTCTTGCCTTCGCCGTCCGAGGCCGTCGATCCGGCCTTCGCGGCGAACGCCACCAGCGTGTTGGGATTCGTCGGTTCGACCTTCGCCAGTCCGCGGCTAACCGCGCGCGAGCCGATGGTCCGTTTCATCGTCTTGTTGAACGGATTGTCGCGGCATGCATCGAGAATGATCAGCCGGAGCTGTTTGGCAGGATCGGCCGCGACGATGAAGCGATCCAGCGGAAACGCTTCGTCGAGAACATCGGTGTCGATTTCGAGTTTTGCATCGACAGGAATGAGATAGTTCGTGCCCTCAAGCTCGATGCCATGGCCCGCATAGTAGATGACGGCCACGTCCGCATCGCGGACCTTGTTGCCGAAGTCGCGCAGCGTCCGCTTCATCTCGATGCCGGTCAGATTCGATTTGGCGTCGACGACGTCGAAGTTGGCTTTGGTCAGAATCGCTGCGATGGCCGCCGCATCGTTGGCCGGGTTGGTGAGCGGCGAGACGTTTTGATAATCCGAATTGCCGATCACCAGCGCCACGCGCTTCTCGGCGAGCGCCGGCGTCAGCGCAGCGATCAGGATTGTCCATACGAGAATCGAAAGTCGCAGGCGCAAGGCCGATCCTCAAAATCAGATGCGGGCAAACGGTAAAATATGCCGGACTTTAATCCCGAGGCTGGCGACTGCAAAGCGCAAAAGCGCGCTTCCGCGCCGGTCATCGGCAAATTTGCAGGCCTCGGGCGCGGTCACTATTCCGCCCTTTGCGCCGAAGTCCGTCACCGCTTTGCCTTATGCAAATCGGCATAAAAATGCCCGGCTGGTGCCGGGCATTTTGGTCGCACATGATTCCGAAAAGGGGGTACCGGTTTTCGGATCAGATCATGCGAATATTTTTCGCTGAAAATCAGTAGAGCGGAAACGGGAACGGCGTGCCGGTGTCCCACTGGTCGCCAAGCGGGCGGCGGCTTGTGTAGAGCCGGTCGATCTGCTGGCCGTAGGAGTAGCCCGGCGGGAAGGCGTAGTCGGTGAACTTGCGCTCGCCTGGCCGCACTTCGGTACCGGCATCGAGCCACGAGCGGCGGGTCACGTAAACGCGGGTCCGGCCACGCTGGTAGACGCGGTTTTCCGCCCGGCGCGGAGGGCCGTCATAGGTCGGGTCTTCCACCGCGACGCGCTTCCGGGTCTGGGCATCGGCGGCAGTGACGCCGAATCCGGCGGTCACGATCGCGGCCGTGGCCAGCAGCATCGCCAGTGTTTTCGCGCCCGGGTACTTCAAAGCCATTGAATCCTCGTCACATTCCCAATTGCGCCGCACCATACCCCTGTCCGGCGGTCTCCCACAAGGACGAATGGGCCACACTTGCCGGATGATCGTCGCGCGATATTCAGATAGGGCGGGAAAGGCGCGATTCCAGCCTTCAGAGCCGGCGGGGCGGGCGCGGCGGCCGGGTGTCGGTGGTCTGCGAGACCGGCTCGGCACTGCAACGCGGCGAACGCTTCATCCGTTCCTCGAAGAACGTCTGTGCGGCCGGCGTCGGCAGTACGCCCTTCAACGTGATGCGGTCGAGGATGCAGGCCAGCGTATGGAAATTCGGGCGCGCGCCGCTGGCCTCGCAATACCAGCCCTTGAGATACACCGCCGTGGTTTCGAAGCGGCTGAGATAGGACACGCAGAGCTTGATCTGGCCGTCGGAATTGACCTGGAAATTCGCGGCGCGGACCGGGCCGAAGCGGGTCTGCAAATCGTAGTAGGTATTGGAGCCGATATAGGCCGTGCGCAGCAGCGGCCTCAGGCTGGACATCTCGTAGGAATAGTCGCGGACAACCGGTGTGTCCGGATTGGCCGGCATGTTGATCACAAGCGTGAAGTCGGTGTTGCGATCGTAAACCTGGCCGTATTGCAGGATCTCCTGCCAGCCTGCGTTGAATCGCGCGGAGTTGGCCGTCGGCGACAATCGCGTGAGTTCGGGCGCGCTGACCTGGAACGATGCCTTGGCGCTCACGCGGCTCGGCTGATCGAAAAAGCTGGTGACACGCACAACCACAATGCCGATGAGAGCCAGGACAATCGTCCCCACCGCGTAGAAGGAATAGCGCACCATCTTCCCGGCGTAGTTGCCGGCGGTTGAGATGTGACTGTGATCGAAGGACATTTCTGAATTCCCGGTGTGCAGTTTCTGACTGATCGTCTCAATCCTGTGTGAGCGGGCCGCGTAACTGCGGAGCGTCGCCGGAGACGATCCAGTTCGCGGAAGCGGTGGTTGTCGTCGTGGTGCAGGTGTCGCGCCTGAGTTCGGCGCGCGCGAACAGTTCGGCGATCTTCGGATCGTTGCCGGCCGAGAGCAGGGTCAGCCGGTTCAGCGTGCAGCCGAGGAACGCGCGCTGCGCGGCCAGCGAGTCGGCCTGACAGGACCACCCGCTTATTCTGACGCTCGGGCTTGAGAAGGTTTTCACAAAGCCAAGACAGTCCTGCCGGCCGGGGAGGGCAGCCCCACTGAAACGGAGCAGGCTGACCGGGCCGAACTTGGTGTCGACGAACCCCGCAGGTTCGACCTCGGCCGGGCGCCCTCCGGCCATCCGGGCTGCGATATCCGCGTCAGCGGCCGCGAATGCGTCCAGTTCGCCGCCGGCGCGGTAAATCTCGATCTCGGCGGTGGGCGCCTCGCCGGCATGAGCGGCCCAGCGCAGGATATCCCTGCGGCCGCCTTCCGGGTGCCGCAAGATTTCATAAGCATTTGTTTTATCTGATAAATCAAGCTTGCTGATGGCGAAGGCCGGATGCGGGCGACTGGCCGGAACCCAGCTCGGCTGAGCGGGGAGGACAAGATCTCCGGTATTGGCGGCAACCGGAACCGCAGACACCAGATCTACCGCGATTACCGCCAGCACGGCGAGGCCGCAGATATAGGCGAAGATGCGAACCGCCACGGCGCTGCATTCGTCGGCAAAGCTGCGCAGCGCCGGATGAATGCCGGAGGTACTCGGAAGGGGCTGGTCGAGCAGGATCGGGTTCATATCTGACTCGTCGGACGTTCTGTTCCGTTCTCGAAAACGGGAACGAGCTTCCGCCGTGGTCATGGCCACAAGACCTGCCACCACTTGACGTCACCTGCCCCCGCAGTTGCTTCTGCGTTGTATTTGGGCCGTTTTTCGCATAGAAGCGCTGCCTCTTCCCTTTCTACAGACAGCGAGGGCGAGGCATTTTTCTTCGGAGAGTCAACGATGGGTTACAAGGTTGCGCTAGTTGGAGCGACCGGCAACGTAGGCCGGGAGATGCTCAACATCTTGGACGAACGCAGTTTTCCGGCTGACGAGGTGGTCGCATTGGCCTCCCGCCGCAGCATGGGCGTCGAAGTGTCCTATGGCGACCGCACCCTGAAATGCAAAGCGCTCGAACATTACGATTTTAGCGATGTCGATATCTGCCTGATGTCGGCCGGCGGTGCCGTGTCCAAGGAATGGTCGCCGAAGATCGCCGCGGCGGGCGCCGTCGTGATCGACAATTCGTCGACGTGGCGGATGGATCCGGATGTGCCGCTGATCGTACCGGAAGTGAATGCGGATGCGGTCAACGATTTCCGCAAGAAGGGCATCATCGCGAATCCGAACTGCTCGACCGCGCAGCTCGTCGTTGCGCTGAAGCCGCTGCACGATGCGGCGAAGATCAAGCGCGTCGTTGTCTCGACCTACCAGTCGGTCTCGGGCGCCGGCAAGGACGCGATGGACGAACTGTTCTCGCAGACCAAGGCCGTCTACACCAACGACGAACTGGTCAATAACAAATTCCCGAAGCGGATCGCCTTCAACGTCATCCCGCAGATCGACGTGTTCATGGAGGACGGCTTCACCAAAGAAGAGTGGAAGATGATGGCGGAGACCAAGAAAATTCTTGATCCCAAAATCAAGCTGACCGCGACCTGCGTGCGCGTGCCGGTGTTCGTCGGCCACTCGGAAGCCGTCAACATCGAGTTCGAGAATCCGATCTCTGCGGATGAAGCACGCAACATCCTGCGCACTGCGCCGGGCTGCCTCGTGATCGACAAGCGGGAACCGGGCGGCTACGTCACGCCGTACGAATCCGCCGGCGAGGACGCCACCTACATCAGCCGTATCCGCGAGGATGCGACGGTGGAGAACGGTCTCGTGCTGTGGTGCGTGTCGGACAATCTGCGCAAGGGCGCTGCGCTGAACGCAGTTCAGATCGCGGAATGCCTGGTCAACCGCAAGCTGTTGCAGCCGAAAAAGAAGGCGGCCTGAGCCGCCTGATGTGAGCAGGAAAACGGGGCCGGGAATTCAGGATGACAAGCGAGCCATCTGAGCACCGGCCCTCTCCTGCGGAATACCGGCCAAATCCAAAGCTGAAGCGTGCGGAGCACGCATTCGAATCCCTGCTGTTCAACAGCCGCTGGCTGATGGCGCCGTTCTATCTCGGCCTCGTCATCAGCCTCCTCGTGCTATTGTTCAAGTTCGTCGCGCTGCTGGTCGAGTTTATCGCTCACGCCACCCTGGCGAAGGAATCGGACATCATTCTCGGCGTGCTGTCGCTGATCGACGTGTCGCTGACCGGCAATCTGGTTCTGATCGTGGTGTTTTCGGGCTATGAGAATTTCGTCTCGCGGATCGATCCGCGCGGCCATCCCGACTGGCCGGAATGGATGACCAAGGTGGACTTCGCCGGGCTGAAGCAGAAGCTGCTGGCGTCGATCGTCGCGATCTCGGCGATTCAGGTGCTGAAAGCGTTCATGAATATCGATGTGGCGTTCGACGCCCAGAAGCTCGCCTGGCTCGCCGGCATTCATCTCGTATTTGTCGTCTCAACGCTGCTGATCGTGTGGTCGGACAAGCTCGGCGATCACGGGGCGTCGAACAAGGCCGGCCACTGACCGGCCATCCTAGCCGACCAAGGACGGCTGGTAGACGCGGCTGAATTCGTTCGTGCTCTGGTCGACGATGGACAGCGAGCCTTCGGCCACTCCGAAATAGGCGCCGTGGAGCTGCAACTCGCCGCTCTCGACCCGGTTCTTCACGAACGGAAATGTCATCAGGTTTTCCAGGCTGCGCAGGACCGCGGCCTTCTCGATCCTGGTGACGAACTGCTGCATCGTTTCGTGGTCGCGCTGCGCGACCTTTTCGCCCGGCTTGACGAACATCGACATCCATTTGCCGATGAAGTCGCCGGGGGACAGCGGTGCGCTGTCGTCGACGAAGGCGCGAATGCCGCCGCACTGCGCGTGCCCGAGCACGACGATGTGCTTTATCTTCAGGACCTGGTTTGCATATTCCAGCGCTGCCGAGACGCCGTGCGCGTTGTTGTCGGGCTGGAACACCGGGACCAGGTTGGCGACGTTGCGGACAACGAACAGTTCCCCCGGTCCGGCGTCGAAAATCACCTCCGGCGAGACACGGGAATCGCAGCAGCCGATCACCATGACCTCGGGGGATTGCCCCTTTTGCGACAGTTCGCGGTAGCGCGACTGTTCGGTGGGCAGGCGCTGGGTGACGAAGGTCTGGTAGCCGGCGAGCAGGTGTTCGGGGAATGGCGACATAGGAGGCCTCGCAAGTTCGTAACAAGGGAGCGCGCAGGGGTTGGCTAACCTAGGAGAGCCAATCGAACAAGCCTTTCGGGCGCGGGACGGAAGTGCTACTCAGGCTGCTTCCCCAATGGAAACCAGACCATGATCCGTCCGCGCCGCAGTGTCCTGTTCATGCCCGGCTCGAATGCCCGCGCGCTCGACAAGGCGCGGAACCTGCCCTGCGACGCCGTCATCCTCGACCTTGAGGATTCGGTTGCGCCTGACGCAAAATCGATGGCGCGCGATCAGATCGCACAGGCCGTCGCCGCCGGCGGCTTCGGCAAGCGTGAGATCATCATCCGCATCAACAATCTGGAATCGCCGTGGTGGGAGGACGACCTGACCATGGCCGCCAGAGCGAAGCCCGACGGGATTCTGGTGCCCAAGATTTCACGCCCCGCCGATATCAAGAAGCTGGAGGAGCGCCTGCGCATGCTCAAGGCTGATCCGGGCATCGTGCTGTGGGCGATGATCGAATCCCCGCTTGGCGTTCTTTCGGCACAAGAGATCGCTGCGACCGCGCGCGAAGGCGACAAACGCCTCACCGGCTTCATCATGGGGCCGAACGATATCGCGCGCGAAACACGAATGCGGATGCTGCCGGGCCGCGCGGCAATGCTGCCGCTGTTCACACATTGCATCCTCGCGGCGCGTGCCTATGGCCTTGAGATTCTCGACGGCCCCTACAACGACATCAGCGATGTGGCCGGATTCGCGAAGGAGTGCGCGCAGGGCCGCGACATGGGCTTCGACGGCAAGACGCTGATCCATCCGGGCCAGATCGATGCTGCCAACGCGGCCTACACGCCGCCCGCTGAAGAGATCGCCCGCGCGCGCAAGATCATGGGTGTGTTCGATCTGCCGGAGAACGCCAGCAAAGGCGTGGTGCAACTCGACGGCCAGATGGTCGAGCGGCTGCATGTCGAGATGGCAAAGCGCACCATTGCGATTGCAGATGCGATCGCGGCGCTCAAGACGGCGTAGCTGACGCTGAAAAGACAATGGCCGGGAACGAGCCCGGCCATGATCCAAATTCAAAGATAGCGCGACTCGCTCACAGCCATGGGCGCTCGGCTTTTTCCTTCGCCTCAAACACGTCGATCGACTTGCCCTTTTCCATGGTCAGGCCGATGTCGTCGAGACCGTTCAGCATGCAGTGCTTGCGGAACGGATCGATCTCGAACTTGATCGTGCCGCCGTCGGGGCCGCGGATTTCCTGCTTCTCAAGATCGACCGTCAGCGTCGCATTGGAGCCGCGGTCGGCGTCGTCGAACAGCTTGTCGAGTTCGTCCTGCGAGACGCGGATCGGCAGAATGCCGTTCTTGAAGCAGTTGTTGTAGAAAATGTCGCCGAACGAGGTCGAGATGATGCAGCGGATGCCAAAATCGCCGAGCGCCCATGGCGCGTGCTCGCGGCTCGATCCGCAACCGAAGTTGTCTCCGGCCACGAGAATCTTGGCCTTGCGGTAGGACGGCTTGTTGAGCACGAAATCCGGGTTCTCGCTGCCGTCGTCCTTGTAGCGCTGCTCGGAAAACAGTCCCTTGCCGAGGCCGGTGCGCTTGATGGTCTTGAGATACTGCTTGGGAATGATCATGTCGGTATCGACATTGATGATCTTCAGCGGCGCGGCGACGCCCTCGAGGGTCGTAAACTTGTCCATGATGTTCCCGTAAACCGGCTACAGTTTGAGGTGTTCTAAATATATCATCAACGCCGTCAAGGCTATGCGCTGAGGGAGGACACATCATGAACGCCATGCGCCGATTGCTGTCCGCAGGGCTGGTTTTGGCCGTCGGCGCGGCCGTTCTGGCGATGCCGACCGCGGTCCGCGCCGAAATGTGGTGCATCCGCGATTTCGGCGCTGACCGGCCGGTGTGCGTGTTCGCCACGGCGCGGGACTGCACGTCGGCTGCTGTGATCCGGGGCGGCATCTGCGAACGCGAACGCTTGGGAAGTGCCGCCGCGGCTCAAGACCGGAAGCCTGCCTCGCACGTCAGGTAACGGTTGCCTCGATCGCTTCCATGTCGTCATCCGACAGTCCGAAATGGTGACCGATTTCGTGCACCAGAACATGCGTCACGACATGACCCAGGGTCTCGTCGTGCTCGGCCCAGTAATCGAGGATCGGACGGCGATAGAGCCAGATCATGTTCGGCATCGGAGCGATGTCGCCGCTTGACTGGAATGGCAGGCCGACGCCTTGGAACAGGCCGAGCAGATCGAATTCGCTCTCGGCCTTCATCTCCTCAAGAACGTCCTCCGACGGGAAGTCGTCGATCTGGATGATCAATCCCTCGCAGAGATCGCGAAAGTGTTTCGGCAACCGCGCGAAGGCGTCATGCGCGATGATTTCGATTTCGGCGAGGGTGGGGGATTTCGCGGTCGGCCACATCGATCCTGTTTAGAGAGCTTGGCTGCCGGGGCCAAGGGTTTCAGAGGGCGCAGAAACCTCCGATTTGCGTCTTTCATGGTGTTGACGTGTGCGCCTCAATCGGAGACGTTGCCGCTCATTGAACCGGGAATACGGGACGGCACTTCATGACGCGGGCAGGGACTTCGGCCATTTTGACCGGCCTCTTCGCAGGCCTGATTGTTCTGGCATTGCCCGGTGCGGTGCAGGCTCAATCTCAGTCGACGTCTGCTGCCGCTCACCATGGACTGACCGCCGAAGAATTTTCTGCGCAGAGCCGTGAGGTCATTCGCCGCACGCCGCGCCGTGTCCGGATTTATCGCGGCTCGAGCTATCCCGGCCCGAACTCCAAGCGCGTCTGCAATGCGCACTACGAGCAGGAATACCGTCCGAGCGGAACGGTCATCGTGCCGCGCATGAACTGCTACTGGAGCGGCTGACGTCCAGCAGGCGGCCAATTTCTCCTGAACGAGCCGATCACGCCAGCGGCGATGGTGATTGCGCATAATCCATAAACGACAATTGCCATCGCCATCTGAGTGAACGGGCTCGCCGTGCCGGGCAGTGTCCCCGGTCCCTGCGAGGCGTAAGCGTGACCGGCGGACAGCAGTGCGGCGGCACCCTGAGCGCACAGCACCCGCATCGACAAGACGTGCGACATGACGTCCTCCCTGCAAACGATTCCGTGAAAGATACGTGCTCGCCCGCTTTCGGGTTCAGGCGTTCATCAATGCGGCGCAGACATTCAGCACGCATTCACGTCACTCTTCCTAGCGTGATGCAAACGAACTTCGGACAGAAACACGCGCCGGAATTCGTTCAAGCTCACGAGGAGAGAGTGTTCATGAAGATGAATGTCAGAACGATTTTTGGTCTCGCAGCCGTCGCCGGGCTGCTCGCGGTTGCAGTACCCACGGGCGGCGCGCAGGCGTTGTCGCTGATGAATCCGGCTGCGAGTTCGTCCGCGAAACAGGCATCCGAGCCCATGGCAACGCAGGTTCACTGGCGCCGTCATCACCATCACCGCTGGCATCGCCACCATGGCTGGCGTCGCCATCACGGCTGGCATCATCAACAAGTTAAGCTTCGATCAACGATGCGGATCGACCAGAATTGATCAAATCCGCACGTCATGATCTTGCTGCAAACTCGACGTCATCCTTATTTTAGGCAGGGCCACCCGCTATGGCCCTGTCTGGTTCGCAGGGCCAACGCAGGCCATTGACGGACGGATGAACGTAAATCGGTGATGCGCGTTATCTTTAACGTGTCGAGCAACGATTGGAGGAGAACTGCAATGAGAAAGCTTGTGGGAGCCGCGGCGGTTGCTGCCGCTCTTTCAATTGCCGGCTGGATGTCGCTCGCGCCTGCGAGCGCCGCATCACCGGCCACGACGGCGTCGCGTGACGCGCGTCCGGCGGAAGCCCAGCCGACCGATGTCAGTGCGCGTCGCCGCTATTACCGGCGCTACGGTTACTACGGCCCGCGCTATTACAGGCCGTATTATCGGCCCTACTATCGCCCTTACTACCGACCGTATTACGGGTATGGCTATGGTTATCGTCCGTACTATCGCCCCTATTATTATCGGCCGGCCTATTACCGACCTTACGGTTACGGTTACGGCTACGGCTACGGCTACGGCTACGGCTATCCCTATGGTGGTTATGGTTACGGCTATGGCGGTCCCCGTTTCTATGGACCGGGCCTCAGCATCGGCTTCGGCTGGTAAGTCTGGCGCGAGCAAAACAAAACAGGCGCTCTTTCGAGCGCCTGTTTTTATTTGATCGGTCGATGTCGATGCGAATGGTTCAGGCCGAATGCCATTCGCGGATATCGACGAAGTGTCCGGCGATCGCTGCGGCTGCGGCCATCGCGGGCGACACCAGATGGGTGCGGCCCTTGAAGCCCTGACGGCCCTCGAAGTTGCGGTTCGACGTCGACGCGCAGCGTTCTTCCGGCGCCAGCTTGTCGGGATTCATCGCAAGGCACATCGAGCAGCCCGGCTCGCGCCACTCGAAGCCGGCCTTGATGAAGATCTTGTCGAGCCCTTCGGCTTCCGCCTGCTCTTTCACAAGGCCCGAACCCGGCACGATCATCGCGTTCACATTGCCATTGACGTGGTGACCGGCGACGACCTTCGCTGCCGCGCGCAGATCCTCGATGCGTCCGTTGGTGCATGAGCCGATGAAGATGCGATCAAGCTTGATGTCGGTGATCTTGGTGCCCGCCTTGAGGCCCATGTAAGCCAGCGCGCGCTCCTTCGACAGGCGCTTCGCCTCGTCTTCGATCTTCGCAGGATCAGGTACGGAGCCGGTGATGGAAATCACGTCCTCGGGCGAAGTGCCCCAGGTCACGATCGGCGGCAGCTTCGCGGCATCGAGACGAATCTCGTGATCGAAATGCGCACCCTCGTCGGTGCGCAGCGTGTTCCAGTAACGCAATCCGGCGTCCCATGCCGCGCCGGTCGGTGCCATCGGACGGCCCTTGAGGAATTCATAGGCCTTTTCATCCGGCGCAATGAGGCCGGCGCGGGCGCCGCCTTCGATCGACATGTTGCAGACCGTCATGCGGCCTTCCATCGATAGCGAACGGATCGCTTCGCCGGCGTATTCCAGCACGTAGCCTGTGCCGCCCGCGGTGCCGATCTCGCCGATGATGGCAAGGATGATATCCTTCGCGGTCACGCCGTCCGGCAATTTGCCGTCGACGGTGGCGCGCATGTTCTTGGCCTTCTTCTGGATCAGCGTCTGGGTGGCGAGCACATGCTCGACTTCCGACGTGCCGATGCCGTGCGCCAGCGCGCCGAACGCGCCGTGCGTCGAGGTGTGGCTGTCGCCGCAGACGATCGTCGTGCCGGGCAGCGTGAAGCCCTGCTCGGGACCGATCACGTGCACGATGCCCTGACGCTTGTCGTACTCGTTGAAATACTCCACGCCGAATTCGCGCGCGTTTTCGGCGAGCGTCGCGATCTGCTCGGCGCTTTCCGGATCGGGATTGGGCTTCGAGCGGTCGGTGGTCGGAACGTTGTGATCCACCACGGCCAGCGTCTTCTTCGGGGCGCGAACCTTACGGCCCGAGGTGCGCAATCCTTCAAAGGCCTGCGGCGAGGTGACTTCATGGACAAGATGGCGGTCGATGTAGAGCAGACAGGTGCCGTCGGGCTGCTCATCAACCAGATGGTCGTTCCAGATCTTGTCGTAGAGAGTGGTCGCTTTGGCCATGTTCGTCGTCCGATTTTACTGCCCGGATGGGTATTTAGGGGCCTTTGGGGCCGCCGGTAACATAGGCGGCCTTTTTACTCGCTTAACCTTCGAGGGGAAAGTATCCTGACCACATAATAGCTTACGCAGGATGGCACAATGTCTTCACGCCCGCCGGTTGCACCGTATCTGACTGTTTCACCTGCGGCCGGAGCGATCGCTTTTTACACCGCCGCCTTCGACGCCAAGCAGAAGGCGCTGATGCCGGCGATGGACGGCCTGCGCATCCTGCATTGCGAACTCGAAATCAACGGCGGCGCGCTGTTTCTGTCCGACGCGTTTCCCGAATTCGGCACTGCACGGATGCCGCTGCCGGGCGAGCCGGTGACCATGTCGGTCAGTCTCGAATTCGCAACCGCCGACGAAGTCGACGAAGTCTTCACGCGCGCCACCAAGCTCGGCGCGAAAGGCGAGGTGACACCGACCTATTCGTTCTGGGGCACGCGAACCGCGATCCTGCGCGATCCGTTCGGCCACCGCTGGATCATGAACGGTCCGCTGACGCAGAAGTAGGCGCGAGCGACCTGCCGAAAACAAAAAAGCGCGGTGAGGCACCGCGCTTTTCTTAAATCATCGAGTGTTGCGCGATTACTCGCCCGAAGCAGCCTTCAGCGATTCTTTTTCGCGGTTGTCCTGCTTCTCGACGATGCGCGCCGACTTGCCGCGCAGACCGCGCAGGTAATACAGCTTGGCGCGACGCACCTTGCCGCGGCGCACGAGCTTGATCGAGTCGATCATCGGCGAGTAGATCGGGAACACGCGCTCCACGCCTTCGCCGTAGGAAATCTTGCGGACGGTGAAGCTCTCATGGATGCCACCGCCGTTGCGGCCGATGCAGACGCCTTCATAGGCCTGCACGCGCGAACGCTCGCCTTCGACAACCTTGACGTTGACGACGACCGTGTCGCCCGGTCCGAAATCCGGAATCGTCTTTCCTGCGGAAAGCTTTTCCAGCTGCTCTTTGTCGAGCTCTTGAATGAGGTCCATCACAAAACTCCATCGGCGGCGCGCCCGGAAGGGGCTGCGCGGAAATTCGTATCCAGCATCTGCACGGATTGGCCGGTGCTATACGCCAAAGCCGTCCGGTTGTCACCCTTTTGTCGTGTCTTTTCGTATGCCGGGCGCGATGTTTTGAGTGGCCGTTTGAACGGTCTTGGCCGCCCAGAGGTCCGGGCGCCGGGCGCGGGTCAGGGCTTCGGCTTCCGCCCGCCGCCAGGCTTCGATCCGGGCATGGTCGCCCGAGACCAGCACATCCGGGATGGTTTGGCCCTCGAACTCCTGCGGGCGGGTGTATTGGGGGTACTCCAGTAGTCCATCCGAGAAACTCTCGTCCATTCCGGAGCTTAGCTTCCCCATGACGCCCGGCAGAAGCCGCACGCAGGCGTCTATCAGGGCCAGGGCTGCGATTTCGCCGCCCGAGAGCACGTAGTCCCCCAGGGAGATTTCCTCGAGCCCACGGGCCTCGATGACCCGCTGATCGATGCCTTCGAACCGCCCGCAGACGATCAAGGGGCCGGGGCTGGAGGCGAGTTCCATGACCCTTTTCTGGGTCAGAGGTATCCCGCGGGGGCTCATCAAGAGGCGCGGGCGCTCCGGGGCGATCTGTGCGGCGTCAATCGCAGTGGCCAGCACATCGGCGCGCAGCACCATGCCGGGCCCGCCCCCGGCCGGGGTATCATCTACGCTGCGATGCTTGTCTGTGGCGGCGTCGCGAATGTCGCGGGCCTCCAGTGCCCAGACGCCCGACGCAAGCGCCTTCCCCGCAAGGCTGACGCCGAGCGGGCCGGGAAACATCTCCGGAAACAGCGTGAGCACAGTGGCGCGCCACATGGTCGGGTATCTCGGTTCAGATGTCCGCGTCGGACGGAGAATCGCCTTCAATCTCTTGCGGCATCACGATCACCACATGGCCGCCGGCGAGATCCACCGTCGGCACCACTTCGTTGCTGAACGGCAGCAGCAATGTCGGCCCCTGCGGCGGCGCGATTTCGATGATGTCGCCTGCGCCAAAATTATGGATCGCGAGCACCTTACCGATCGCGGTGCCTGCCGGATCGAGCGCGCGCAGTCCGATCAGGTCGGCGTGATAGTATTCGCCTTCGTCCGTCTCGGGCAGCTTGTCGCGGGAAATATAAAGCTCAAGGCCATTGATGCGCTCGGCATCTTCGCGGGTCGTGATGCCCTTGAGCACCGCAACCAGATGATCCTTGGCAATCCGGGCGCGCACCACTTCAAACTGACGCAGGCCGTCTTTGGTCGAGAGCGGCCCGTAATCGATCACCGCCATCGGATCTTCGGTGAACGGCCACAGCCGCACCTCGCCGCGCACACCGTGCGCGGCGCCGATTCTCGCAACGCAGATTTGCGCTGCTTTTGTCATGCTAGTGTCCCGCATCCGAAGTTCGCCTCATGTGCGGCACCTTCCCCAGCGAACTTCGGATGCGAAAGGACACTAGCCAAATATAATTACAGTGTGGCTTTGGTTTACAAGTCCGCAAACGAAACGCGCTGCGCGAACGATGCGGACTTGTAAACTGCCACACTGTTTGCTTATGCCTTGGCGGCGGCTTCAGCGTTGGCCTTGCGCTCCTTGCGCGGGACGGCCTTCTCGGGGTTCTTGCGCGGCTCACGCTTCTTCACGCCGGCGGCGTCGAGGAAGCGCATCACGCGGTCTGACGGCTGCGCGCCCTTGGCAAGCCAGGCCTTGACCTTGTCCATGTCGAGCTTGAGGCGGGTCTCGTTGTCCTTCGGCAGCAGCGGGTTGAAGTGGCCGAGACGCTCGATGAAGCGGCCATCGCGCGGAAAGCGCGAGTCGGCGACGACGACGTGATAGACCGGACGCTTCTTGGTGCCTGCGCGGGCGAGGCGGATAACGACTGACATTTAGTTCTCCGTTGGTGTGTTTGAATGTTGTGAAAAATGTTTCGGCTATTTCTTCTTGCCGATCCCCGGAAATCCGCCGAGGCCCGGCAGTGTCGGTTTTCCAAGACCCGGCAGGCCCGGAAACTCTTTCGGCAGCGTCGGTGCGCCTTGCGGAATTCCTCCGGGCATCTTCGCTGCCAATTCCTTCATCGCGTCGGCTGACGGCATGCCGCCTCCGCCGAAGCCCATCGCCTGCGCCATGCCCGCGAGCGGGCCGCGCTTGCCCTGACCCATGGCCTTCATCATGTCGGCCATGTTCCGGTGCATCTTGAGCAGCTTGTTGACTTCCTCGACCTTGAGGCCCGCGCCGGCGGCAATGCGCTTCTTGCGGCTGGCTTTGAGGATCTCGGGATTTTTGCGCTCCTCGCGCGTCATGGAGTCGATCACCGCCATCTGGCGCTTCACGACCTTGTCGTCGAGGTTCGCGGCCGCGATCTGGTTCTTCATCTTGGCGATGCCGGGCATCATGCCCATCAGGCCGCCGAGACCGCCCATGGTCTGCATCTGCTGCAACTGATCGCGCAGGTCGGCAAGGTCGAACTTGCCCTTGCGCATCTTCTCGGCGACACGCGCGGCCTTCTCGGCGTCGATATGCGCCGCGGCTTTTTCAACGAGCGAGACGACGTCGCCCATGCCGAGAATGCGGCCCGCGATACGCGAGGGATGGAAATCTTCCAGCGCATCGGTTTTTTCGCCGGTACCGATCAGCTTGATCGGCTTGCCGGTGACGGCGCGCATGGAGAGCGCGGCGCCGCCGCGTCCGTCACCGTCCACGCGTGTCAGCACGATGCCGGTGAGGCCGACACGCTGATCGAACGCACGCGCGAGATTGACGGCGTCTTGGCCGGTCAGCGAGTCCGCGACCAGCAGCACTTCATGCGGCTTAGCGGCGGTTTTCACCTCCGCGGCTTCCGTCATCATCTCTTCGTCGAGGGTGGTGCGGCCCGCGGTATCGAGCAGCACGATGTCGTAGCCGCCGAGCTTGCCAGCCTGCAGCGCGCGCTGCGCGATCTGCACCGGCTTCTGACCAGTGACGATAGGAAGGGTTTCGACCGAGAGGTCGCGGCCCAGAACTGCAAGCTGTTCCTGCGCGGCCGGACGATAGACGTCGAGCGACGCCATCAGAACTTTTTTCTTGTCGCGCTGGGTCAGGCGGCGCGCCAGTTTCGCGGTGGTGGTGGTTTTGCCGGAGCCTTGCAGGCCGACCATCATGATGGCGACAGGCGCAGGCGCATTGAGATCGATCTGCTGGCCGTCGGAGCCGAGGGTCGCGACCAGTTCGTCGTGGACGATCTTCACGACCATCTGGCCGGGGGTGACCGACTTCACCACGGTGGCGCCGATCGCCTGCTCGCGCACCTTGTCGGTGAACGAGCGCACCACGTCGAGCGCGACGTCGGCCTCAAGCAGCGCGCGGCGCACTTCGCGCATGGCGGCGTCGACATCGGCCTCCGACAGCGCACCGCGCCGTGTCAGCCGATCGAGAATGCCTCCAAGCTTTTCCGACAAATTGTCGAACATCGCCGAACCGTATCCCGTTGCTCATGTCCCGTTGGGGACGTGAAATTCCAAACACGTTTACGCCCGAGGGCGCACAGCGCTGTCGGGCGTTGGCCTCCGGCATCCGGTGCCGGGCGGCGGGTCGAAAAGAACGTCTTTTCGAGAATTGCGGCGTTTAAACCGCTCAAAGCCCGAAAAGTCAAGAAAAGACCGGAAAATGCTGATTCTGGGGCATGTTGCGGATGGTCTGTGGGGAACCTAAGTGTTGCCCACACCGGCCATTTCAGGCCAATCGAGGCCCATGACCATTTCCCGCCGCCGCTTTTTTGGCCTGTTCGCAGGTGCCGCCCTCGCCGTGGGTCTGCCGTCCGTCTGGATATCCCGCATGAAAACCTATGCCGGCCCCCCGTCCGATCATTTCGACGGCACCTATTTTTTTGACCCCGATGGTTCTCCGCCGAAGAAGCTCTGGGAGGTTCTGCGCTGGCAGATCACCAAGCAGGCGGCAAAATGGCCCGAACGCGCGCCTTCGCCCTATGCCGACACGCCGCCGCAGCAGGTGACGGGCAACAAGGTGCGGTTCTCCTATGTCGGCCACGCAAGCTGGCTGATCCAGACCGCGGGCCTCAACATCCTGGTCGATCCGGTATGGTCGGAGCGCGCGTCGCCTGTGAGCTTCGCGGGACCGAAGCGCGTCAACGATCCCGGTATCGATTTCGACAAGCTGCCGACCATTGATGTGGTGCTGGTCTCGCACGGGCACTACGATCATCTCGATGCGCGAACCCTGTCGCGGCTTGCCGCGAAATTCTCACCGCGCGTCGTCACCCCGCTCGGCAACGATGTGACGATGGCGTCGAACGACCCGGCGATTCGTGCCGAAGCGTTTGACTGGAACGAGCGCGTCGAGATCGGCAACGGTGTCGCGGTCACCCTGGTGGCGACGCGTCACTGGACCGCGCGCGGGCTGTTCGATCGCAACAAGGCGCTGTGGGCGAGCTTTGTGCTGGAGACGCCGGCCGGAAAACTCTATCTCGTCGCCGATTCCGGCTATGGCACCGGCGCGCATTTCCGGCGTGTCCGCGACGCGCATGGCCCATTGCGCGCTGCGATCCTGCCGATCGGCGCCTATGAGCCGCGCTGGTTCATGCGCGAGATGCACATGAATCCTGAAGATGCAGTGAAGGCGCTGGCGGATTGCGGGGCCGAGATGGCGCTGGCGCATCATCACGGCACGTTTCAGCTGACCGACGAGGCAATCGACGCGCCGGTCAATGATCTTGCGACGGCGCTCGATACAGCAGGTGTTGCGCGCGACAGGTTTGTCGCGCTCAAGCCCGGTCAGGTGTTCGAGATATGAAGCCGGCCACTTCGCACATCTGTCATTGCCGGGCTTGACCCGGCAATCGATCTTTCAAGATTCGTTTTCAGATGGATGCCCGGGTCAAGCCCGGGCATGACAATCGTTGTCGGGGTGCGCTTCGCATTCATGCCCAGGAATTACTGCGCCTTTTGCTTGAGCTCGTAAGACACGCTCACCGAGACACGCAGCGTTTCCTGGCCCTGTGCCACCGGCGCGGATGCGGCCATGTCGGCGGCCATCTTGCGATACGGCACCGGGCCCGGCGCGGTTTCTTCAGAGATGCTGATCGGTGCGCCGAGCGAGATGTTCGCGGCCTTCGCATAGATCTCCGCCTTGCGCCGTGCATCGGCGACGGCCTCGGAGCGTGCGTCGTCCAGCAGCTTCGAGGCTTTCGACACCATGAAGCTGATGCCGCTGATCTCGTTGGCGCCGGAGCCCACCAGCACGTCGATGGTGTCGGCAACCTTGGTGATGTCGCGAATGGTGACGGTGACACGGTTGCTGGCGCGGTAACCGACGATCAGGAACGGCGCATTGGCATTGCGATTCGGCGCGCTCTGCGGCGACAGCGACAGGCGCGATGTCTGGATGTCTTTTTCGGCGATGCCGGCGGTTTTCAGCGCCTGCAGGACGACGCCCATCGCCTTGTTGTTGGCTTCGGAGGCCTCGCGCGCAGTCTTCGCTTCGGTGGTGACGCCGCTGTCGATCTGCGCCAGATCCGGCGGCACCGAGATCGAGGCTTCGCCGGTGACTGAGACGGTCGGCGGCAGGGACTGTCCGGACGCGGACGATGCCATGGTGGCGATGGCGATCGCGGCGAAAACGGTGCGGGCACGCATTTATTAAACTCCAGATTCGATTTGAGCGGCAGTTCTACTTCAGTGGGACGTAGACATTAATGATGAGGTTGTCTTCGGTCGTCGTCAGTGGATCAGTGATGTATTCTTCGATGAACGTATCCTTGGCCTCCAGCTTCTTGTCATCGAGGTGGTTGGTGATCGCCTCATAGGTGTTGTCCATGTTGTCGTATGAACCGCGATGGACGAACTTCAGTGTCGGGCCTTCGGGCGATGTGCCGATGCTCATGCCTTTGCCAAGATTCTTTGGGTCCTGTTCGACCGGAATTTCAGCCTGATAGGTGAAACCTGCGTCGTCGGTTGAGGTGTAGACGATCAGCGACGATCCGGCGGGCTTGATGCCCTGCTTGTCGAGAAAGCCCGCTAGCGTTTTCAGGGATCCGACCAGCGTTTCGAACGCGTTATCCCAGGTCGCGCTGCCTCTCAGCATCACGACCTTTTTGGCGGTCAGGCTCTGCTGCTCGCCAAACGGATCGGCGGTTTTCACACTTGGCGCGGCTGGCGTCGCGGGTGCCTCTGCCGCAGGAGCCGATGGAGTCGCGGGCGGTGTTGCCGGTGCCTGCGCGCTGGCCGGCGGGGTTTCCGCGGCCGGCGCAGACGGGGCCGCCGGGCTTGCTGTTGAAGCCGGAGGAGTGGGGGGCGTCGACGTGGCGGTCTCGGGCGCTGCGGGTGCGGCCGAAGGCGCCGGAGCCGGGGTTGCCGGGGGGGCCGCCGTGGCTGCCGTATTTGCCGGCGGCGACTGGACCGGTACCGGCCCCATCGGCAGCTTGATCCAGACCGCTGCCGCAACGACCAGCGCCAAGGCGACCAAAACGGCAACGCGGGTATTACTCATTCATGGTCTCCGAGGCGTCAGCGGGGGTAAATCTTGTCCGGCGGCGAAGCAGACACAGTTTACCACGAACCGCTCGGAACTGGCATGCGTTCCAAACTTGGCAATCGCGAGGCAGGCGCTCACTCTGGTCAAGTCGCTCTGCATTCGCCATATAGGTTGGGACAATGAGCACGCTCGCCAACCATAGCTTTGCCAAGATGAACGGCATCGGCAACGAAATCGTCGTTGTCGATCTGCGCGATTCTGCCGCAACCGTCACGCCGGATGAGGCTCGCGCGGTCGCGTCGCCCGCGGGCGTGCCCTATGATCAGCTGATGGTGCTGCATCCTCCGCGCGTTCAGGGAACCAGCGCCTTTATCCGCATTTACAACAATGACGGCTCGGAGGCCGCCGCCTGCGGCAACGGCATGCGCTGCGTCGCCCGGCAGGTGTTCGAGGAAACCGGCAAGAATGCGCTGACCTTTGAGACACGTGCGGGCCTTTTGAATTGCTGGCAGGGACCGTCGCCCGGCCTCTATACAGTCGACATGGGCGTACCGAAGTTCGGCTGGCAGGATATTCCGCTGGCCGAGGAATTCCGCGACACACGTTACATCGAATTGCAGATTGGGCCGATCGATGCGCCGATCCTGCATTCGCCGTCGGTCGTCAGCATGGGCAATCCGCACGCGATTTTCTGGGTCGACGACATCGAGGCTTACGATCTCGAACGGTTCGGCCCGCTGCTTGAAAATCACCCGATCTTTCCGGAGCGCGCCAACATCACGCTCGCCCATGTGGTCGACCGCGAGCATATCGTCATGCGCACCTGGGAGCGCGGCGCGGGTCTGACCCGGGCTTGCGGGTCGGCGGCGTGCGCAACCGCAGTGGCGGCGGCGCGGCTGAAGCGCACCGAACGTACTGTTCACATGACGCTGCCCGGCGGCGACCTCACCATCGAATGGCGTGCGCAGGACGATCATGTGCTGATGACCGGTCCCGCGGCCTTCGAGTTCGAGGGCCGCTTCGATCCGGCGCTGTTCGCCAACGTTGCATGATATGTCCGTCGATGTCGTCACTTTCGGCTGCCGGCTGAATACGTTCGAGTCGGACGTGATCCGGCGCGAAGCAGAGGCTGCGGGCCTTCAGAACACTGTCGTCGTCAACACCTGCGCCGTCACCAATGAAGCCGTCGCGCAGGCCCGCCAGACCATCCGCAAGCTGCACCGTGAACGGCCGGGGGTGCGCATCGTGGTCACGGGCTGCGCCGCTCAGACCCAGACCCAGATGTTCGCGCAGATGAGCGAAGTCGATCGCGTGCTGGGCAATGACGACAAGATGCGCAGCGCGGCATGGCGCGAGACCCGCTCGGCGTTCGAGGTGCCGGGGGACAAGATCGCCGTCTCGGACATCATGGCGGTGACCGAAATGGCGCCGCATCTCGCCGCCGGTTTCCAGAGCGGGCTGCCGCGCGTGTTTGTGCAGGTTCAGAACGGCTGCGATCATCGCTGCACCTTCTGCATTATTCCCTATGGCCGCGGCAATTCGCGCTCGGTCGCGATGGGCGCGGTGGTCGATCAGGTGCGCGCCCTGACCGAGGCGGGCCATGCCGAGATCGTGCTGACCGGCGTCGATCTCACGAGCTATGGCGCGGACCTGCCGGGTGCACCCAAACTCGGAACACTGACGAAGCAGATTCTCAAGCATGTGCCGGACTTGAAGCGGCTGCGCATCTCGTCAATCGATTCCATCGAAGCGGATCGCGATCTGCTCGACGTGATCGCAACCGACGACCGGCTGATGCCGCATCTGCATCTGTCATTGCAGGCCGGCGACGATCTCGTTCTCAAGCGCATGAAGCGGCGGCATACGCGCACCGACGCCATCGCGTTTTGCCAGCAGGTCAGGCGGTTGCGGCCGGACATCGCCTTCGGCGCGGATATCATTGCGGGTTTTCCCACCGAGACCGAGGAGATGTTCGCGCGTTCGCAGGAACTCGTCGACGAATGCGACCTGACATTCCTCCACGTGTTTCCTTATTCAAAGCGTCCCGGCACCCCGGCGGCGCGCATGCCGCAGGTCGAGGGTCGCGTGATCAAGGAGCGCGCCAAACGGTTGCGCACAACGGGTGAGGCCGCGCTGCGACGAAGGCTTGCGTCGGACGTCGGAACGACGCGCCATGTCCTGATCGAAAGCGCGACGCAGGGACGCACCGAACACTTTGTGCCGGTCGCAATCGCGGGCGGCGTGCAAGGTCATGTGACGGCGCTCAGGATCGCCGGCCATGACGGTGAGCGATTGCTTGCGCAGAATGCGTAGTTGACGTGCCGATTGTGTTGTCTTCAATTTGCGTCGCAATTGATGTAATGAAGTAACCATGCATCAAGGCTGCACTCGCAAAAGCGCGGGATAACTTTTCAGAGCAACGATCGTCACGCCCGTTGCAAAGTATCTGATGCTTGAGGAGAAAATCCATGTCGCTCGATTCCGATGTGATCGTTGATCGCCGCCGCATTCGCCGCAAGCTGACGTTCTGGCGTGTGGTGGCCGCACTTGGCGTCATTGCCGCCGTGGTTGCGGTGGCCGTGCTGGCGTCACCGGCGAGCCGCAGCGCGATAACCGGATCGGGCGCGATCGCACGTGTAAAGATCGATGGTCTGATCCGCAGCGATCAGGCGCGTGTCGAAGCGCTCGAACGGCTGGAGAAGTCATCCGCCGCCGCCGTCATCGTGCACATCAATTCGCCGGGCGGCACGACAGCCGGTTCCGAGCAGCTCTTCGATGCGCTGACGCGCCTGAAGGCAAAGAAGCCGCTGGTCGTGGTGGTGGAAGGTCTCGCGGCATCGGGTGGATACATCGCAGCCCTTGCGTCGGACCAGATCATCGCACAGCAGACGTCGCTGGTCGGCTCGATCGGCGTGCTGTTCCAGATTCCGAATGTCTCCGATCTGCTCAAGACCGTCGGCGTCAAGGTCGAAGAGGTGAAGTCGTCGCCGCTCAAGGCGGCTCCCAATGGTTATGAGCCGACCAGCCCGGAAGCGCGTGCGGCGCTCGATGCGCTGGTGAAGGATTCCTACGCCTGGTTCCGCGGTCTGGTAAAGGATCGCCGCAACATGGATGACGCAACATTGCAGACGGTGGCGGATGGCCGTGTGTTCACTGGCCGTCAGGCGGTGGGTCTCAAGCTGGTGGACCAGCTCGGCGACGAGAAGACCGCCGTTGCGTGGCTCGTTGCACAAAAGAAGGTCGGGCCGGACGTGCCGGTGAGGGACTTCAGGCTCGCCCCGCGCTTTGGCGACATGACTTTTTTGCGGGCAACCGCGTCGGTCGCTCTCGATGCAGTGGGCCTTGGAGCGATTTCACGGCGGCTTGAGCAGTCCGGCGTCACGCAGGCGGTCGATCGCTTCGGCCTCGACGGTATGCTGGCGCTTTGGCAGCCGTCATCGGCGAACTGACTGTCATGAATCCGCTTTCAGGTGTTTTTCGCCGCATTGCGGTTGCCGGTGCAACAACGAAACTGGACATTTGTCACGCGATTTAGCCATCCTCCGATTTGAATTAGCGACTTGACAGTTCAAGGCTTTTTCACGGAAATGTCTCACCGCACGTCACGGGCACAGCATTCAATGATCAAATCAGAACTCGTTCAGCGCATCGCCGAGCATAACCCGCATCTCTATCAGCGGGATGTCGAGAACATCGTGAACGCAATTCTCGACGAAATCGTTGCAGCGCTCGCACGCGGTGACCGCGTCGAACTGCGCGGTTTTGGGGCTTTTTCGGTCAAGCATCGCCCCGCGCGCGCGGGGCGCAATCCGCGCACCGGGGAGCATGTTCCTGTCGAGCAGAAGAGTGTGCCGTTCTTCAAGACCGGCAAGGAAATGCGCGAGCGGCTGAACCGCGAAGGCGGAGCGGATACGACCGCCGCGACCTGATCCGGCTCCCTGTAACTCTTCCAGGGAGTGGCCGCTGATATCTGCGGACCGGCTTTTGAAGCAGACAGCGCCCGAAGCCGTCGTCCTCAAAATGGAAACCTGTCGCGAGGACACACCATGCTCCGCAAGATTTTCAACGCTCTGGTGATCCTGCCGCTTGCGATCCTGTTCGTCGTGTTTGCGGTCGCGAACCGTCACATGGTCACGCTGTCGTTTGATCCGTTCAACTCCAGTGATCCGGCGCTGGGCGTCTCGCTGCCGCTGTTCGTCGTCATTATCGCTGTCGCCATGTTCGGGGTGATTGCCGGGGGCATCGCGACATGGTTCGGCCAGCACCGCTGGCGCCGGGCGGCCCGGCAGCATGAAGCGGATGCGCGCCATGCCCGCGCCGAACTGGCTGATTTGCGCGAACGGCTGCAGGTTGCGTCGCGCAGCGGCGAAAACCAGGTTCCGGCGCTCGGCTCCGCCCCGGGCCTGACCCCCTCTTATCTGGCCATCGGGCGAGACAAGCACGGCGCGGCGTTGTAGAACCCGCCCGGCTGTTCCGAAGCCTGTTGTCCGGCCGCCGATCTGCGGCCCAACCACGCCATGAGACCATGTCATTCGCGGTAAAGATTTGCGGCCTGTCCACGCGCGAGACCCTTGAGGTCGCGCTGGATGCTGGCGCGGATATGGTGGGCTTCGTGTTCTTCGAAGCATCGCCCCGCCACATCAGCCTGGGCACTGCACGCGAGCTTGGCCGGCTGGTCAGGGGCCGCGCCGTCAAGGCCGCGCTGACCGTAGATGCGGACGACGCGTCGCTCGAGAACTGCATCGAGGCCTTGCAGCCTGGATTGCTGCAGCTTCATGGCTCCGAGAGCATCGCGCGGGTGCGGGACATCAAGCAGAAGTTCGGATTGCCGGTGATGAAGGTGCTGCCGGTGGCGACGGCAGCCGACCTCGCGGAGCTCCCGGGCTATGCGGCGGTGGCCGACCGCATCCTGTTCGATGCCCGTGCGCCGAAGGATGCCACCCGTCCCGGCGGCCTTGGCGTACCGTTCGACTGGCATCTGCTTGAAAAAATCAAGCTGGCAATTCCGTTCATGGTCGGCGGCGGGCTCAATGCCGGCAATGTTGCCGAGGCTGTTCGTGTCACCCACGCGAATGGCGTCGATGTATCGTCCGGCGTCGAAAGCGCGCCGGGCATCAAGGACCCCGATATGATCCGTGCCTTCATCCGCGCGGCGCGTGAGGCGGAGCGTGCGATGACATCTTCCAGGATTGCGAGCAGCGTATGAGCGTTCAACTTCCCAATTCCTTCCGTTCCGGCCCCGACGAGCGCGGACACTTCGGCATTTTCGGCGGACGTTATGTTGCCGAAACGCTGATGCCGCTGATCCTCGATCTGGAAAAGGCCTATGCGGAGGCCAAGGCCGACCCGTCGTTTCAGAAGGAAATGGACGGCTACCTGAAGGACTATGTCGGACGGCCGTCGCCGCTGTATTTCGCACAGCGCCTGACCGAGCATCTCGGCGGCGCGAAGATCTACTTCAAGCGCGAAGAGCTGAATCACACCGGTTCGCACAAGGTTAACAACGTGCTCGGCCAGATCATGGTCGCGCGGCGCATGGGGAAGAAGCGCATCATTGCCGAGACCGGCGCGGGCCAGCACGGCGTCGCCACCGCGACGCTCTGCGCGCGCTTCGGACTTGAATGCATCGTCTATATGGGCGCGGTCGACGTCGAGCGGCAGCAGCCGAACGTGATCCGCATGGAAATGCTAGGCGCCAAGGTGGTGCCGGTGCAGTCCGGTTCGCGCACGCTGAAAGACGCGATGAACGATGCCTTGAGAGATTGGGTGACCAATGTCGCGGACACGTTCTATTGCATCGGCACGGTAGCGGGTCCGCATCCGTATCCAATGATGGTGCGTGACTTCCAGTCGATCATCGGCACCGAGACGCGGGCGCAGATGATGGAGGCCGAAGGCCGCCTGCCGGATTCGCTGGTCGCCTGCATCGGCGGCGGCTCCAATGCGATGGGGCTGTTTCATCCGTTCCTCGACGATCCTGGCATCGAGATTTTCGGCGTCGAGGCCGCGGGTCATGGCCTGACACAGCTTCATGCAGCATCGATCGCGGGCGGGCGTCCCGGTGTGCTGCACGGCAATCGCACCTACTTGCTGATGGACGACGACGGCCAGATTCAGGACGCGCATTCGATTTCGGCAGGTCTCGATTACCCCGGTATCGGCCCGGAGCATTCCTGGCTTCATGAGACCGGCCGCGTGACGTACCTGTCGGCGACCGACGATGAAGCGCTGGAGGCATTTCAGTTGCTGTCGCGGCTCGAGGGCATCATCCCGGCGCTGGAGCCGGCGCATGCCATCGCGAAAGTGATGGACCTCGCTCCGAAGCGGCCGAAGGATCATCTTATGGTGGTCAATATGTCGGGCCGCGGCGACAAGGACGTGCCGCAGGTCGGCGATATTCTGAAGGGCAAGAAGAAGTGACCACGCGCATCGACACACGTTTCGCCGAACTGAAGAAGGAAGGCCGCGCGGCGTTCGTCACCTTCGTGATGTGCGGCGACCCGGATCTGGCGACCTCGCTCGAGATCATCAAGGCACTGCCGAAGGCGGGCGCCGACATTATCGAGATCGGCATGCCATTCACCGATCCGATGGCCGATGGTCCCGCGATTCAGGCGGCAGGTTTGCGCGCGCTGAAGGCCGGTACCACGCTGAAGAAGACGCTGCAGGTGGTGCGCGATTTCCGTGCGGGCGATAACGCCACGCCGATCGTGCTGATGGGATACTACAACCCGATCTACATCTACGGCGTGGACAAGTTTCTGGCCGATGCGAAATCCGCGGGCGTCGACGGTCTCATCATCGTCGATCTCCCGCCTGAGGAAGACACCGAGCTTTGCATTCCCGCGATGCAGGCCGGGCTCAACTTCATCCGGCTTGCGACGCCGACCACGGACGACAAGCGTCTGCCCGCCGTGCTCGCGAACACCTCGGGCTTCGTTTATTACGTCTCGATCACCGGCATCACCGGCTCCGCCAGCGCGGACACTGCGCAGGTCTCGGCGGCCGTGGCGCGGATCAAGCGTCATACCCAGTTGCCGGTCTGTGTCGGCTTCGGTATCCGCACGCCGGACGCCGCGCGCGGCATCGCGGAGGCGGCGAATGGTGCCGTGGTAGGCTCGGCATTGATCGACGCCCTGCGTGCGACGCTGGATTCGGAGGGCCGCGCCACGGCAAAGACAGTTCCGGCGGTCGCCGATCTTGCAGCGGCGCTGGCGCAGGGCGTGCGCGGCGCAAAACAGGCGGCGGAATAGCGCGCTTGCTAAGAGCTATATTTGGGCAAAGCCGGGTTGCCCGGCTTCGCCCGGACGTCCATATATCCATTTCACCGAGGCGGAGCCCGTCATGAACTGGTTGACCAACGTTGTCCGGCCGAAGATTCGCAGCATCCTTAAGCGCGAAACGCCGGAGAATCTCTGGATCAAGTGCCCGGATTCCGGGCAGCTCGTGTTCTACAAGGATGTCGAACAGAACCAGTTCGTGATTCCGGGTTCGAATTATCACATGCGGATGGGCGCGACGGCGCGGCTGAAGTCGATCTTCGACAACGAAACCTGGTACGATGTCGCGCTTCCGGAAGTGACTGCCGATCCGCTGAAATTCCGCGACGAGCGGAAATATGTCGACCGCATCAAGGATGCGCGCGCCAAGACCGGCATGAACGACGCGGTGAAGGTCGGCTACGGCAAGCTGGAAGGCAATGCCGTCGTGGTTGCCGTGCAGGATTTCGATTTCATGGGCGGGTCGCTCGGCATGGCGGCGGGCGAAGCCGTCGTAAAGGGCCTCGAACTCGCGGTCGAGAAGAAGTCGCCCTTCATCATCTTTGCTGCTTCCGGCGGCGCACGCATGCAGGAAGGCATTCTCTCGCTGATGCAGATGCCGCGCACCACGGTCGCGATCCAGATGCTGCGTGAGATCGGTCAGCCCTACATCGTGGTTCTGACCAATCCGACCACCGGCGGCGTCACCGCCTCGTATGCAATGTTGGGCGACGTGCAGATCGCCGAGCCGGGCGCACTGATCGGCTTTGCCGGCGCGCGCGTGATCGAGCAGACCATCCGTGAAAAACTCCCCGAGGGCTTCCAGCGGGCCGAATATCTGAAAGAGCACGGCATGGTGGACATGGTGGTCCATCGCCATGATCTGCGCGCGACTCTGGGGCGGCTCTGCCGGCTGCTGACCAAGGCGCCTGCCGCCGAAGGCTTTGAATCGCGGACCGCGCCGCTCCCCGTCGATCTGCCTGCGGCTGCGTCGCCCGCGTGACGTCGCCTGCGGCCAGGGAACCATCGCGCTCCTACGACGACATTCTCGCGCGTCTGGCGTCGCTGCATCCCAAGCGCATCGATCTGACGCTGGACAGGATGTGGCGCATTCTTGAGCGCCTTGATCATCCCGAACGCCGCATTCCGCCTGTCATTCATGTCGCCGGCACCAACGGAAAGGGTTCGACGGTCGCGTTCCTGCGCGCCATTCTCGAAGCTGCGGGCCTGCGGGTTCACGCCTACACTTCGCCGCACCTTGTGCGGTTCAACGAACGCTTCCGCCTCGGCAGGGTCGGCGGCGGCACCCTTGTAACGGACGATCAGTTGCGCGCCGCGCTCGATCACTGCGAGCGTGTCAACGGCGGCGAGCCGATCACGATTTTCGAGATCGAGACCGCAGCGGCGTTTCATCTGTTCGCTGAGCATCCGGCTGATGTTGTGCTGCTCGAGGTCGGCCTCGGCGGGCGGCTCGATGCGACCAACGTGATCGATGCACCGCTCGCCAGTGTCATCACGCCGATCGGCATGGATCATGTCGAGTTTCTCGGTAACACACTGATCAAGATCGCCACCGAAAAGGCGGGCATCATCAAGAAGAACGTTCCGGTGATCTGCGCGGAACAGATTGCCGAAGCAACCGCCGCGATCGAGCAGACGGCGAAGCGCGCCCGTGCGCCGCTGCACGCTGCGACGCAGGACTGGCACGTCAATGTGGAGCGCGGCCGGCTGGTGTATTCCGACGAGCGCGGTCTGCTCGATCTGTCCGCCCCGCGCCTGTTCGGGCGGCATCAATTCGACAATGCCGGGCTCGCGATTGCGGCGCTGCGCGCCATCGAGTCCCTCAAGATTGAGCCGTCGGCATTTGAGCAAGGTATCGCGCGCGCCGAATGGCCGGCGCGGATGCAGCGTCTGACATCGGGCAAGCTGGTCGACGCCGGACCGAAGGACGCCGAGGTGTGGCTGGACGGCGGTCACAATCCCGACGGCGGGCGCGTGGCGGCTGCCGCACTCGGCGATCTTGAAGAGCGGGTGTCGCGTCCGCTCGTGGTGATCGCAGGCATGATGGGCAACAAGGACGCCGGCGGTTTTCTTGCTAATTTTGCCGGGCAGACCCGCCACATCATCGCGGTGAAGATTCCCGATCAGGATAATGCCATGCCGCCGGATGTGCTGGCCGACAGCGCACGGCAACTCGGCATGCGGGTTGAAACCGCTGCGAGCGTCAAGACGGCGCTGCGTGCCATTGCTAAGCTTGCCTATGATGTCCCGCCGCGCATCCTCATTACCGGCTCGCTCTATCTGGCCGGGCATGTGCTGGCGGAAAACGGAACGCTGCCGCAGTAGACGGAATTCTCATGATGCGCTTTGCCGCCATCGCGGATGTTCATGGCAACTATCTCGCGCTGGAAGCGGTGATCGCCGATATTCGCGCGCAGCGGATCGACAAGATTGTCAATCTCGGCGACATGGCGAGCGGCCCGCTCGACGGGCGGCGGACGATGGACATGCTGATGGCGCTCGATGCCGTCCATGTTCTCGGCAACCACGATCGCTATTTGATGGATCGCGCGCCGGAAGAGATGGGATCGTGGGATCGGCCTGTTCACGCGCAACTGGATGCGGGTCATCTCGCATGGCTGCGGAATATTCCGTCAACGCAGGTGGTCGAGGATGCGGTTTACCTTTGCCACGCGACGCCGTCGAACGATGAAACCTACTGGCTCGAAACTGTCCGGCCCGACGGGACGGTCTGCATGTCGGCCATCGCGGATATTGAGCGAGCTGCCGCAGGCATCCCGCAGTCGCTGATCCTGTGCGGGCATACGCATGTCGCGCGGGCAGTGCGCCTTGGCGATGGACGTATGATCGTCAATCCCGGCAGCGTGGGATCGCCCGGTTATCGCGACATCGTGCCGTTTCGCCATATGATGGAGGCAGGGTCGCCCGATGCGCGCTATGCGATCCTCGAACAGCGCAGAGGCCAATGGCATGTGACATTCCGCCATGTGCCGTATGACCATGAGGCGATGGCGGTATTGGCGCGGCAGAACGGTCATCCCGACCTGGCGAACGCGCTGGCGACCGGCTGGATCAGACAGGATGACGCATAAGAAAACGGCCTGCTTGCACAGGCCGTTTGTCAAACCTCAAAGAGAACCCGATCAGACCGCAGCTGTGATCCACTGCTGCAGCTTGGCCTTCGGCGCGGCGCCGACCTGACGCGAAGCCATCTCGCCGCCCTTAAAGATCATCAGGGTAGGGATCGACATCACGCCGTACTTCGAGGCCGTCTTCGGGCTCTCGTCGACATTGAGCTTCACGATCTTGACCTTGTCGCCCATGGCGCCGGCGATCTCATCGAGCGCGGGCGCGATCATGCGGCAGGGGCCGCACCATTCCGCCCAGAAATCGACCACGACCGGGCCGTTGGCGTTCAGCACTTCCTTGTCGAAATCGGCGTCAGAAACCTTACCCACACTCATGTTGTTCTGCCTCGTTGGATGAAAGGCGCGGGGCTTTCCTCAAGAGAATCGCGCGCCGGAAACGTGACATGAACCTATGAATGCACCCTCGTGCGGTCAAGGCTGGTCACCGGGACGTGTTCCATCGGCGGGGCGCGGGCGACTCCGGGAATGGGCCCCGATTCAAGGGGTTAGCCAAGACCCCGACCAACGTCGGACAGCGGTGCCTGTCAGGAAACAAGCGATTGCAGCTCTGCGTCCAGCGCGGAGGCCGGGATTTCCATGATCGCGGCCGTCTCTGTCCACAGCAATGCACAGCGCACCGGACGGCCGGGGTAGAGCCGCTGCAAAACGTCGCGATAAAGCGCGAGCTGCCGGACATAGGCCTGGGGTGCCTCGGCGGCGGCCTGCGGCGGAGCGTGGTTGGTCTTGTAGTCGACGATCAGCACTTCATCCGGCGTCACCACCAGACGGTCGATCTGCCCTGACACCAGCGCGGGCGGCCGTCCGCGCCTCGCCACGCGGCCCGCGATCGAGACTTCGGCGCGGCTGCCCTCGGCAAACAGCGGCGCGAATGCGGGCGTTGCGATCAGCGCCGTGACCTGCCGCGCCAGCGCGGTGCGCTCGTCGTCCGTGAACCATTGCTGCGCATTGCGCTGGAGAAAATCGCGCGCAGCTCCCTCGCGGCGCTCGGCGGCGATATCAGGCAGCGATTGCAGCAGCCGGTGGATGAGTGTTCCGCGCCTCAGCGCCCGCTCGCGCGCAAGACGCGACTCGTCGGTCACCGTGGCACGGCCTTCGGTATCGTTCTCTGCCGAATCGGACGGACGGAGCAGGATATCCGCAGGCGTTTCCCTCGGTGCGTCGGCCTTCAGCCAGCCAGGGAAGTGTTCCAGCGCCAACGCACCCTGAATCGGCGCGGCTGTGTCCGCCGGGAATTGCGCGTCCTCCGGTCGCGAATAGCGCTTCACCGGCCCGAAGCCGGTCTCGATGGTTTCGCATTTCAGGCTCAAATCCGGATGCGTCAGGCCCTTTTGAATAAGGTCGTACCAGGACAACGGGCGCACCGCATTGCGGCCTCCGGGCAGCACGCCGCCGACAATCAGGCGATCCGCCGCGCGGGTCATCGCGACATAGAGCAGCCGCCGGTATTCGTCTTCGGTGTCTTTCTTCATGGCTGTGCGCGCGGCGGCCACCACGGGAAGATCGTTCGCCTTCTTGCCGGCCCAGAGCACGACCGCCGGCGCGTTCGGCGCGGCGTTGCCTTGCGGCAGGCGAATGAGATTCATGCGCTGGGTGTCTGCCGGTGAAGTGGTGGTGTCGACGAGGAACACCACGGGGGCTTCGAGTCCCTTCGCGCCATGGACGGTCATCACGCGAATCTCGTCGCGGGCAATTTCCATGTCGCGTTTGACTTCAGTATCTGCGGCACGCAGCCACGCCATAAAGCCCTGCAATGAGGCGGGTGCCTTGCGCTCATAGGTCAGCGCCAGTTCAAGAAACTCGTCGAGTGCGTCGTCGGCCTCCGGTCCCATCCGTGCGAGGATGCGCGCACGGCCGCGATCGCCGCCGAGCAGCCACGCATAGAACGTAAACGGCGTTTCACGGGCGAAACGCCGCTCGCAATCCTCCAGCCGCCTCATTGCCGCCGACAGCCTGTCGCTGGTCTTGGCGTGCTCGGTCAACGCGTCGCGCAACGTGCCCTTGCGATGGGGCGCGAGGATCTGAAGGTCGTTGTCATCGAGGCCGAACAACGGACTCTTGAGTGCGGTCGCCAAAGCCAGGTCGTCGCGCGGAAGCAGCAGCGCATCGGCCAGGTTCATCAGATCGATGACCGCGATATGCTCGGTGAGCTTCAACCTGTCGGCGCCGGCGACGGGAAGGCCGGCATGCTTGAGCGCCTGAATGATAGCGTCGAAGGCCCTGCCGCGCCGCCGCACCAGCACCAGCATGTCGCCATAGCGCAGCGGCCGGCGTTTGCCATGCGGACCGGTCATGGTGCGGTTCGCGATCAGCGATTTGATCTCGGCCTGGATGCGCCGCGCCAGCCGCACTTCCGGGCTTGTTTCGGAAATATGATCGAGTGCGGCTCCCCAGCCCTCGACATCTTCCCGATCGTCGGGCGTTTCAATATCCCACAGGTCGACCAGCGCCGGTGCGGCATCGCTGAGCGCATCATGGATGGGGTGCGCGTTCTCCAGTGCATGAATGCTCTCGTAGATCGCCGGATCGCGGAACACGAAGTCGACGGACTGAAGAATCGTCCAGCCGGACCGGAACGAATGTTTGAACGAGACCGGCTCGAAGGCGAGCCCGGCGCCCCTGAACCGCCTTTCGATGTCACGCCTGCGGCTGTCGAATTCACGCGGCGCTGCGCCCTGAAACGAGAAGATCGACTGCTTCTCGTCGCCGACCGCGAAGATCGTGCGCTTGATGCCGTCGCGTGCGCCTGCGCCCGAGGTGAATTCCGAGGTGAGCCGCTCGATGATGTCCCATTGCCGCGGGCTGGTGTCCTGCGCCTCGTCGATCAGGACATGATCGATGCCGCGGTCGAGTTTGAAATGAACCCAGCCGGACGAGACGCTGGTGAGCATCTCGTAAGTCTTGTCGATCAGGTCGTTGTAGTCGAGCAGGCCTCGCTCGCGCTTTTCGCGACGGTAATTCGCGGCCACGGCGCTGGCGATGACAAGAAGCGCATAGGCGCGGTCGCGCTGCATGACCGCGCGGCGCTTTTCATCCAGAGCGACGATTCTCGTCTGTTCTGCATCGAGCCGTGCTGCGAAGACAGACTGCAGCTTGGCGAGCGGTTTCGTCATTAACGTCTTGCGCGGGCCGATCACGCCTTTGTTCTCGGTCAGGAAAACATCAAGATAGGCTTCGACCTGCGCGCGGTCGGTCAGGCCGTCGGCAATCCGGAAGCGCTCGGCCTGGGAGATATCGGCGGCGCTGCCGCCATCGAATGCCGCTGCTATCGCCGGCCAGTCGCGGCGGGGCAGATTTGGCCCGTCGACGATCTCGCGCTCGATATCCTCGATGCGCTCGCTGGCGCCGACCCCGAGCGCAGCCGTGATCTGCGCCATCGCCGCCTCAGGGCTGCCTGCGCTGTCGGACCATTCCATGAAGTGGTCGCGGCTCAGACAGGCCTCGCGCACCACATCCTTGAACGTGACGTCGGCGGCGGCGGACATCGCGATATTGAGAGCGCGGCCTGTCTCGCTGTCCGGGGCGCGGGCGGCTTCAAGCAGCACCGCAAGATTGGCGCGCTCCATCATGTCGTTCTGGTCGCGGTCGTCGAGCACCGAAAAACGTGCCGGCACATTGGCCTCGAACGGAAACTGCTGAAGCAGTCGGGTGCAGAGCGCGTGAATCGTCTGCACCTTCAGGCCGCCCGGAGTTTCCAGCGCACTGGCGAACAGCTTGCGTGCCCGCAGGCGTGTGTTGGCGCTGATCGGCGCGCCCACATTGCGGATTGCTTCATCGAGTTGCCGGTCGGGCAGCGAAACCCAGCGGCCGAGCGTCTCGAACACACGCTGCGCCATGTTGGCGGCCGCAGCCTTGGTGAAGGTGATGCAGAGAATCTTTTCGGGCGGTACGCCGTTGAGCAACAGGCGGATGACGCGGTTGACCAGCACATGGGTCTTGCCCGACCCGGCATTGGCCGCCACGAAGGCGGACGCTTCCGGATTGGAGGCGCGCGCCTGTGCGTCGCGCACGGCATCGGGAATGTTGGGGCGCGGTGAACTCATTCCTCGTCCTCCCCGTTGCCGCCGGCGGACCACTCCTTGATGCGTGCGAGATCGTCGTAGTTGCCGTAACGGTTTTCCCACATCGGCAGCACCACAGAGCGATAGGGCGTGTCCTTGTCCTCGAACATGCGGATCAGGCCTTCGAGCTTTTGCAGGGCTTCGTCTGCGGCTTCATCGGGTTGCTGCGGTGTGTCGCCCTTGTTGACCTTAAGCTCCAGAACGGTCGCCTTGCCGGGCGGATTGTTGCCGCTCAGCCTGACATAGACCAGTTCGCTGACGGAGGAGCCCGCAGCAATGGTTTCGAATCCACCTTTGCGCAGGATCGCGCCTTCCAGCGTCAACTGCGGCGAGAGGCCGAGGCGCACCTGCTTGGCGCTTGGCGGCTGGCCGGTCTTGTAGTCGAGAATGGCGTAGGTGCGATCGGAGCGATGCTCGATACGATCGGCGCGGGCTGAGAGAACGAAGGCGCGGCCGTTGCCGAGCTGAATGGAAATCTCGCCGCGTGTTTCGGCATCGACCCGCAACACATCGAGCCGCCGCCGCGCCTCCCAGCCGGCGAACCAGTCGGCGATGCGCAGGAATCGCGGCCACCACAGCGCACGCGCTTCCGGGCGCTCCATCAGGGGCGCGAAGTGCTTGTCGCCGATCTTCCGCAAGGCGTCGGCAATATCGTCCGGGAGTTCGGCTGCGAACCGCGTGGTGAATTCGCCCAGCGCTTCGTGGATCGCGGAGCCGCGATCCGCCGCCGTCAGCGGCATGTCCACGGGGTCGAGCGGGGTCAGCCTGAGAATGCGTTTTGCATAGATCGTATAAGGATCGCGCAGCCAATCCTCGATCTCGGTGACCGACATCCTGAGCGGGCGCAGCGCGACATCCGGCTTTGGCTCCGGTCGCGGCGCTGGCATGACATGTTGGGGCCGGTCCAGCTCATTGGCGTAGCGGACATAGGTCGCGCCCTTGTCCGTAGCGTTCTTCCACGAATCCGCTCCGGCCACAGCTTCGAGCCGGTGCAGGAAGCGCGACGCCACCGCCGGCGCGCCGCCGACCTTCGCGGCACGCGACAGGATCACCTCACGCGTGCCAAGGAGTTGCGCGAAATCGTGCGCCGACAGTCCGATGCGCCGCTCCGGCAGATCGAGCCCAAGTTGATGCCGCATCGGGCGACTCAGCCACGGATCGATGCGCGGCGCCGGCGGCCAGACGCCCTCGACAAGTCCGCCGAGAATGACACGGTCACATTCGGTGAGGCGGGCTTCGAGCGGGCCATAGATGCGAAGACGCGATGCCGCCAGTTGCGGCCGCCGCACGATGCGGTCGCCGAATGCCGTCTGAAAGACGTCCGGATACTCGCTGAGGTCGAGAACGAGCCCGCTCGGCAACGGCTTGTCACTGTCCGCGGGTGCGCTCGCCTGAAACAGATCATCGAACGCCTTCGACAGCCCATTGCCGTCGGGGCCATCGAACGCAACGAGCATGCCGGTGTCGTCGGCCGAGAGGCGCTTGATGACGTCGTAGTGGCATGCAGCGAAGTCGGTGAGATCATGCGGCCTGCCGCGCCGGATGGCTTCAAGTGGCGACAGTGCGGCTGACAGTTGTCCGATCAGGGTGTCGACCGCATCGAGATCGGCATCGGTCAGTTTCCGCCGCGGGTCGGAATGATGCAGATTGGTGATGCTGTTGCGAAACGCGGCAAGATCCTGCTTCAGCCCGGCGCTCCCCGGCGCAGGCCGTGTACCGCGCAGCAGGGCCAGTTCAAGGTCGCCGATTGTCTTTGCAAAAGCGCCTTGCGCCTGGCCGAGGCGGAACAGCGGATGTTTCAGCAGCGCCAGCAATGCGGGAGGTGCCAGTTCCTCTGCAACTGTTTGTGCTGCAAGCCGCGCGAAAATGCCGGCCGGCGTGTCCATCAGGGAATCGCCGCCGGAGTCGTCGTATTCGAGTTTCCAGCGATCGAGCGACGCCATCACGCGGCGCGCCAGCGCGCGGTCCGGCGTCACCAACGCGGCGGTAAAATTTTGTTCGCGCGCCTCGCGCATCGCCACTGCGATCGCCAGCGCCTCCATCTCGGGATTGGCGGCCTCGATCAGCGTCACGCCTTCCATGCTGGAGGCAATCCGCTGCGCGACAGCCTTGTCGCCAAGCCTTGCGTGCCATTGCTCGCTCGATGTGGCAGGACGCACCGCTTCGGATGCAAGCACCTCGCGGCCATGGGGAGCAGGTGCTGCGAGCGGCTCGACGTCGCGCCGCTTGATGCCGAACCGCGCAAGCAAGCCGTGCAGCGCCACTTGGGGATGGCTCCAGGCCGCGGGTGTCGCAATGAGATCGCCGTCTGCAACAGCGCCGCCGATCGAGTCCCACGCAGCGTCATCGAGATCGGTGTCGAGGCCGGGCAATACCACCGCACCTTGCGGGAGCTGTGCAATGGCGTGCAGGAATTTAGCCGTTGCCGGCATCGAGCCTGTCGAGCCCGCGGCGATCACCGGCCCCTTTTGCTTTGCCCTGAGGCGTTTCGCTTCCGCTGCGATCAGCATGTCGCGGCGTGCGGCAGGCTCGATCCGGTCAATGGCCTTCAGATAATCCGGCCAGGTTTCCTTCGCGATCTTGAGAAACTTCAGCGTGTGCTGCCAGTAGATATCGAGGTCGTCGGGCACGATGCCGTCAAGGGCGTCCCAGCCGACGCCGCGCGTCACCATGTCGTCCATCAACCGCGCCAGATCGCCCGCCAGCGCCAGTGTCGAAGCGGGGCTCCCGACAACAAGCGACGATGGTTGAAGCTTGGCCCAGGCTGCCACCAGTTTCGCCAGGGTCAGCCTGCGTTCGAGATCGTCCAGTTTCGGCGGAAGCACGAATGCATCCGGGCCGCTAAGCTGCCAATCGTCAGAAAACTCCAGTTCGTCCTCGTCGACGCTGCCGAGCGCGACGATGCGTGGCAGCACCACGGCGTCGGTTTGCAGCACGTCGAGAAATACCTCGCGCGCCATGCGGCCCGCGCGGCGGGTCGGCAGATACAGCGTGACATCGGCCAGCCGTTCGGGAGCCGTGCGCGCGTCAAATCCTTCGACGAGCCGGCCGTCGACTAGCGCTGCGATGACCGTGTGGAGAAACGGCGCAGACGGGGGAACGTTGAAAATGCGCATGAACTATCCGATTCGCGATCGGCGGTATCATGGCATGCGGAGGGTAGAGGAGGGGAGTCTTGACCCGGCTTAAGCGACGCTGGCGAGCAGTGCTTCTTCGGCGGCCTGCACGGCGTCGGGCGTTCCGACATGCATCCACAGGCCATCGAGCCGCAATCCGAACAAGCGTTCCTGGTCGTTGGCGGCGTCAAATATCTTCGTCAGCGAGAATTCGCCGGCCGGCGCATTCTTGAAGACCGCAGGTGACATGATCGCGGCGCCGGCATAGACGAACGGCACGACCTGATGCTCCTTACGCTTGCGCAGCGCGCCATCGGTCAGCATGGCGTAGTCGCCGCAGCCGGAATAGCCAATGCTGTGCGAGGTCGGCGCCATCAGCAGCAGGATGTCCATCCGCGCGGGATCGAACGCCTCCGCGAGGCGCGCCAGGTTTGACTGCACGCCATCGATCCACATCGTGTCCGAGTTCAGATGGTAGAACGGCGCGTCGCCCAGCAGGGGCAGCGCCTTCACAACGCCGCCGCCGGTGCCGAGCACCACGTCGCGCTCGTCGGAGATGATGACGCGCGGAACCGTGCGGCCTTTGACATGCTGGATAATCTGATCGGGGAGATAGTGGACGTTGACCACGGCGGTGGTCACGTTCACCTCCGCGAGCCGGTCGAGCACATGATCGAGCAGTGGCTTTCCGGCGACCGAAACGAGAGGCTTTGGCATTTTTTCCGTCAGCGGCCGCATCCGAACGCCGAGACCGGCGGCAAGAACCATGGCAGAGACGGGTTTGGTGGGCATCGGCGCGTTATCTCAATTGGTCCGCAGCAGCCCAAGGCCGGCCGCGAAGTCTGGCGGATGCCGAGCATAGCATCCGAATCGGCGCCGCGCGCCGGCGGCTCAGGCTGTAGTCGCACTTTGTGACATCGGTGCGACTCACGGGGGGCGGCGGTTCCGGCCGCCCGGCGCAATCAGACTTCCACAATCTGCGAGCCGGCGGAGCGGCGTGCAGGCTTTTTCTTGGCATCCGGCTTCAGGAAGCCCGCGCCAATCTGTTCACCATTGACCCATGCCAGTTCGCAGCGGCGGTAGGCCAAGCCGGTCGAGGACAGCAGCAAAAAGAATTCCTTGAGGTTCAGGCCTTCGACCGAGCCTTCGACGGTCAGCTTCGCACCGGTCTCGGAAATATCCTCGACCAGACAGTTGCGCCGCCATGTTCCGTCAATGCCCATCAGGTGAGCTGCAAAACCGCGCTCGAAAACCACGCGGTCGCCCACGCGTCGTTCCGTTGCCATCAATTGTTACTCCGCTCGCTGCTTTCGATGTCGTGCGGTGCATCGCCGGGGCTGAGCGCCGCACAGTCGTCGGAACCCAAATTACGAGAGGGCTGGCTAACAACCGGTAAAGGCAATGGTCTCAAGTGGCGGCTTTGCCTAGGCCGCCGGCGGCGGGACATGGGCCATGCACCATTCCCGATAGGTCTCAAGCGAGGGATGGGCGAGGGCCCGGTTGAGATACGTCCAGATTCTCGGCTGATGTCGCAGATACTGCGGCTTGCCGTCGCGGCGGTTTAGCCGCGCGAAGGTTCCCAGCAGCCGTGTGTTCCGCTGCGCCGACATGATGGCATATTGCTGCACAAAGGCGGCTGGATCGAAGGTGTCGTCCGCAGCCCGCCGTGCACCGGCGTAGCGGGTCAGCATCGCGATTTCGATTTTCTCGGGGATGTCGATCCGGGCGTCCTGCAACAGCGAGACCAGATCATAGGCCGCCGGACCGATCACGGTGTCCTGAAAATCGAGGATGCCGACGCGGCCGATGTCCTTGCGGTGTTCGAGCCAGATCAGATTGGGCGAATGGAAATCGCGCAGCATCCAGGTTCTCGGGGTGCCGGCGAGCTTCGCCAGCAGGTCACGCCAGATCAGCAGGAAATCGGCCTGCACGTTGCTCGACAGCGTCACGCCCTTGTCGGGCAGATACCATTCCAGCATCAGGCCGACTTCGATCATCATCGCCTCGTCATCGAACGGCGGGATGACGTAGTCGAGGTGCGGTGCCAGAGGAAGCACCTCGGGTAATTGAGTCCGATGGAACGCCGCCAGCATATCGACCGCGGCCTGGTAGCGTTCGGCGATCGGCTTCGGCGGATCGCCTTCGATGAAGGTGACGCGGCCAAAGTCTTCGGTGATGAGAAAGCCTTCATCCAGATCGGCATGATGGATCGCAGGCGCCGAGTAGCCCCGCTCGCGCAGCCCGTTGGCGATGGCGACGAACGGCTTGACGTCTTCGGCCAGATGGACGGCCTCGCTGTAAGACTTGCCGTCATACAGCGACGGCCCGTCAGGGCGGCGCGGCGAATTCATCAGGATGGTGGATTGCTCGCCCTTGATCAGCCGCGCGTAGGAGCGCGTTGAAGCGTCGCCCGGCATGCGCTGCCGCCTCGCGTCAAGGCTGCCCGAGAGTTCGAGAAAATGCCGAAGCGCGGCCAGGCGCTCGACCTTCGCAGCCAGCCTGCCGAATCCTGTGATCTCGGCCGCGCGTGCGCTGGTGCCGAGCGACGGCCGATGGCTGAATGCAATGTCGATCCGGTCAGGCGGCAGCATGTCCGGCGCCCGCTCCGGCCATTCGATCAAGGCCACGGTGCCGTCGGGCAGCGGCGACAATCCGATCTCTTCGAGCTCATCAGGATCGTTGACGCGATAGAGATCGGCATGCAGCAGTGGAAACGATGGAAGGTCGTAAGTCTGTGCCAGCGTAAAGGTCGGACTCGGAACCTCAAGTTCGTCGTCCTGCGCGAGATAGCGGATCAGTGCGCGGGCGGCAGCGGTTTTTCCGGCGCCAAGGTCTCCGGACAACGTGATGACATCGCCTGCGCTCATCAGCAGCGCGAGGTCCGCCATCAAATGGCCGGTTGCGGCCTCATTCGCCAGCGCGACATGGAATGTCGAGAGATCGCTCATTCAGCGGCATTGCGATAGGTCTGATCGACGGGAAACTCGCAGATCACCGTCGTGCCCTTGCCGACAACCGAGTCGACATGGACCTTGCCGCCGTGCAGTTCGACGAACGAGCGGACCAGCGACAGGCCGAGCCCGGCGCCGCGATGGCGCGAGCCATTGGCATGGCTTTCGAACCAGTCGAACACCTTGTCCCTGACCTCTTCGGGAATGCCGGGGCCAGAGTCGGAGACAGAGAAAACCACGCTTGAATCGTTGCGGCGGGCACGCAGCATCACGGTGCTGTTCTGGGGCGAGAAGCCGACGGCGTTGGCAAGGAGATTGTAAAGCACCTGGACGATGCGGCGTTCGTCGGCAACGAAGTCACCGATCGCAGGATCAATCTCGACATCGAGGCGGATCTGTTCGCGCGCAAGCCTGTCCTGGATGCCGGCGGTCGCGTCCGAGACGGTCTTTTGCACGTCTACCGGCCCGAGATTGAGCGTCATTGCGCCAGCATCGATGGTGGCGAGATCGAGAATGTTGTTGATGATCGCGAGCAGCGCATTGGTCGATGTCGTGATGTAGCTGAGATATTCGCTCTGCTTCAGCGTCATCGGCCCGGTCGACGGATCGCTGAGGAAATGCGCGAAGCCGATGATGGTGGTGAGCGGCGACCGCAATTCATAAGATACGTGGTGGACGAAATCGACCTTCATCTGGTCGGCGGCTTCCAGCGCTTCATTGCGCTCGCGCAGGGCGCGCTCGACATTCACGGTGTCGGTGACATCCTGGAACGTCAGCATGGTCGCGCCGTCGGGCAGCGGCATCGTGGTGCAGTCGATCACGCTGCCGTCCTTGCGCTCGAGCTTGAGCGGAACGGAAATCCGGTCGTCGATGCCGGTAATGGCGGCGCGAAGGATTTGCCATGTCGCGTTGTCGTCGAACAGCGGCCGGCAGAGCTTTTCGATGGTTTCGATATGCGGCTGCTGCGCCAAAGCTTCGGGAGACAGCTTCCACATGCGCGCGAACGGCGGATTGAACAGTTGCGCGCGGCCGTTGCTGCCGAACACCGCGACGGCCTCCGACAGGTTGTCCAGCGTTTCACGCTGGACCCGGATCAGGCCGTCGTTCTGCCGCGCCAGCTTCAGGCTTTCGGTGACGTCGTCGAACAGATAGGTGACGCCGCCTTCCGGATTGGGCGTGGTGACAACGCTGAGGGCGCGTCCGTCCGGCAGATACCAAGTGTCTTTCGCAGGTTCGATGGCGCGGTAGGCTTCGAACAGCTTGTTCTTCCAGGCACGGAAGTCCGGCTGTTCGGGAATCTTGCGCGCGACGCGCAGCCGGTCGATGACGCTCGAATCGTCGGGATTGTCGTCGAGGAATGCGCGGTCGAAGTCCCAGAGCCGGCGGTATGAGTCGTTGTAGAAGGTCAGCCGCCGGGACGCGTCGAACACCGCGACGCCGGACGAGAGCTGATCGAGCATGCGGCGATGGGCTTCCGCCATCCGCTCAAGCGATGCGCGCAGATTGGCGGCTTCCGTTGCGTCGACAGCGATCCCGGCACTGCCGCCTGCAACGGTCAGCGCATGAATATCGAGGATACGGCGCTGACCGCCGGTCACGACCGGAACGCGCGCCTCGAACATGTTCTTCTCCGCGAGCGCACGCGCCATGGTGGCGCGGTCGTCATGGTCGAGGAGTTCGAGGCTGCGTTCGATGGCGTCAGAGACCGAAGCTGCATCGGTTGCCTGCGCATAGGCCACGTTGGCGAAGCTGAGCGTGCCATTGCTCCGGCGCGCCCATACCGGCAGCGGAACAGCCGCAGCGAAGGCCCGAAGCGCCCCGGTTTCTTCCAGCAATTGATTGTGCCGGATGTTGACCTCGGCGAGTTCCATCCTCACGCCGGACAGTTCGCGAATCCGGACGATGGCCTGCCCGCCGATGGCGCGTCCCATCGCTTCGATGGTGCGGCCGGTTGCGGTGGTGAGATTGAGCTGGAAGCCTTCACCTGCCTCACGCAACTTGTCGACGGCATGATCCATCGTCAGCGCCTGCTCGGGCAGCAGCCAGCTTCCGAATGCAAGGATTCGCTGCGGACTGAAATGGTCCGCACCGTGCGGCATCAGCAGCGCGACATCGCCGCTGATGTCCGGACGATCTTCGCCCGCAGCCCACGAGATCAGAACCTGCGGCTCGGCGAACAGCAGCGCGCGAAAGCGATCCGCCTCAAGCTGGAGCGCCTGGTTGTCCGACAGAAGACGGGATTCGATCCGCGCAGCGCGAAGGCGGGTGCGCATCAGCAGGATTGCCGAGACCACCGAAAATCCCAGCACCGCCGCTGCGACACTGAGCGCCGCAATTTCCTGCCGGTCGAGGGCCGGGAAGAGGGACAGTGCGCTGTCAATGAATCCGTCGCGCGCGAATGCAGGCGCAGCCCCGAATAGGGCCGTCGCGCCAAGACACGCGCCAAGGCCAATCGCCCCTCCGCGCACAATCGAAGTGCACGACAGCAAGGTCCGCCGCATCCCCTCGATCACGCCTGACATGATCTATCCCAACCGCCGCACACGAATCGAACGACAATATCCTCAAGAGGAGTCGCCGGGTAAGAGTCCAGACCGTGAACGTGAATCGCGCTGCAAAATAATGGCTAGTTCAGCGATTGTGCGGTGCGATTCGCCTCTAACAAGGGATCGATTTACCGTCCGGTGGAACCAAACCCGCCGCTGCCCCGATCGGTGGACGACAGCGATGCGACAACCACCAGATTTGCCTGTGTCACCGCGGCGATGACAAGCTGGGCGACGCGTTCTCCGCGCCGGATCGTGAATGGCGCGTCGCCATGATTGATCAAAAGCACTGAAACTTCGCCGCGATAGTCGGCGTCGACGGTTCCCGGCGAATTGAGGACGGTCACGCCATGCTTGAAGGCGAGGCCGGAGCGGGGCCGCACCTGCGCCTCATGGCCCGGCGGAACCGCGATCATGAGTCCCGTCGGCACCAGAGCGCGCTGTCCCGGCTGCATTGTCAGCGGGGTGTCTTCAGGAACCGCCGCGAGCAGGTCGAGGCCGGCGGCATGCGCGCTCTGATAGGCCGGCAATGCGAGGCCCTCGGCATGAGGCAGGCGTTGAACCTCGACAGTGATGGCAGATGTCATTTGGATGATTGTCCAAGAGTGTCGGCGATTTTTGCCACAAGGGCGTCGGCGACTTCCTCTTTCGTCATCACCGGCCAGGAATCAACAGCAACATTCGCTTTGTCCAAGGTCAGAACGTGGACGGTGTTGCGGTCCCCGCCCATCACGCCGGAGGCGGGCGACACATCGTTGGCGACGATCCAGTCGCACCCCTTGCGCTTCAGCTTAGAGGTCGCGTTCTCGATCAGGTTTTGCGTCTCGGCCGCGAAGCCGATCACGAGGCTTGGCCGGTTTTGCTTGAGCTTCGAGATGGTTGCCAGAATGTCCGGATTTTCGACCAGTTGCAGCGGCGGCATGCCCGCCGAGGTCTTCTTGATCTTCTGCGCGCCGGCGTTGGCAACACGCCAGTCGGCCACGGCGGCGGCGAAAATCGCGATATCCGCCGGCAGCGCACGCTCCACTTCCGCCAGCATATCGCGCGCGGTTTCCACGCGAATGACGCGCACGCCGGCGGGATCGTCGAGATCGACCGGGCCCGAAATGAGTGTCACCTCCGCGCCGGCCTCGGCGGCGGATGCGGCAATGGCAAAGCCCTGCTTGCCGGAGGAGCGGTTGGCGATATAGCGCACCGGATCGATCGGCTCGTGGGTCGGGCCTGCGGTGATGAGAATCTTTTTCCCCGCGAGCGGTCCCGTGGCCGGCGGGCGCAGCATCGCATCTGCCGCGATGGCAATTTCGGTCGGCTCGGACATGCGGCCGACGCCGGCCTCATTAGCCTCGGCCATCTCGCCGGAATTCGGGCCGATGAAGGCGACGCCGTCGCGCGCAAGCTGCGCCACGTTGCGTTTGGTCGCGGCGTTGGCCCACATCAGCGGGTTCATCGCGGGCGCGACCAGAACCTGCCGGTTGGTCGCCAGCAGGATCGCGGTGGCGAGATCGTCGGCCTGGCCCTGGGCCATCTTGGCCATCAGGTCGGCAGTGGCGGGTGCGACGATAATCAGATCGGTATCGCGGGCGAGACGAATATGCCCGGCATCGAATTCGCTCTGGGCATCGAACAAATCTGTGTAGCAGCGCTCGTCCGCCAGCGCGCCGGCAGTCAGCGGAGTGACAAACTGCTGCGCGGCGCGGGTCATCACGCAGCGGACATGGATGCCGCGTTCCTTGAGGCGGCGGATCAGGTCGAGCGCTTTGTAGGCGGCAATGCCGCCGCCGATGATGAGGGTAACGCGAGGAAGGCCTTTGACCTCCGGCGCCCGGCTGCGATGGGGCTGTTGGGTGCTGTGTACAGGACTTACGGCGGCCGCGACCGTGCCTTCTGTCGCCTCCCGCAAGATCATCCGCACCTCGTCCTCGACCGAGCGCCCGGCCTTTGCCGCGCGCAGCCGGAGGCTGGCCTTGAGGTCTTCATCGAGCTTGCGGACAGTCAGACTGGCCATGGCGGGTGTCCCTTGAGGCTGGGTGATCCTACCAAATGCTATCAATGCAATCAAATCATGACTGCAATGCAATCATTTAGCGAATGGACCAGAGTATCCCGATAAAGGTCAGGGCAATCACCCACAGGGCCGCCGTCTGCCAGCGGTTGCGTTTGGCTTCGGCCTTGCCGATAGCGGCGACCGTTTCGGGGGACAGCACGAGCCCGTCACGGGTCATCTGGTCGAACTGGTTCAGGACGGCGATCGACCGCGCGGCAATCGCCGGCAGCCCGGCCAGCACCTTGCCGAGATCGCCGGCGCCGTGCACCGCGCCTTCGATCTGGCCGATCGGTCCGAGATTGCGCGCGATCCATTCGCGCACCACGGGATCGGCGGTGGTCCAGATGTCGAGCTTGGGGTCGAAGCCCCGTGCGACGCCTTCCACCACCACCATGGTCTTCTGCAGCATGATCAGTTCGGGGCGCGTGCGCATATCGAACAGGCCGGTGACCTCGAGCAGCAGCGACAGCAGCTTTGCCATCGAGATTTCGTCAGCGGCGCGGTTGTGGATCGGCTCGCCGATGGCGCGGATGGCCTGCGCGAAATTCTCCACCGAATGATGCGCAGGCACATAGCCCGCCTCAAAATGCACCTCGGCGACACGGCGATAGTCGCGCGTGATGAAGCCGAGCAGAATTTCCGCAAGGAAGCGGCGCTCCTTCAGGCCGAGCCGTCCCATGATGCCGAAATCGACCGCGACCAGCCGTCCGGTGTCGTCGACGAACAGGTTGCCCGGATGCATGTCGGCGTGGAAGAAACCATCGCGCAGCGCGTGGCGCAGGAAATTCTGGATCACCTTGCGGCCGAGATCGGGAAGATCGATCTGCGCGGCTTCGAGCCTGGCACGATCGTTCAGCGCGATGCCGTCGATCCATTCCATCGTCAACACGTGATGGCTGGTGCGGTCCCAGTCCACCGAGGGCACGCGGAAATCAGGATCGTCGCGGGTGTTCTCCGCCATCTCGGAAAGCGCGGCGGCTTCCAGCCGCAGATCCATTTCCATCGCCACGGAGCGCGACAGCGTATCGACGATCTCGATCGGGCGCAGCCGCCGTGCTTCCGCCGATACGGCCTCCATGTTCCGCGCCGCGAACATGAAATCGCTGAGGTCGTGGCGGAAACGGCCGCCGACATTGGGCCGCAGCACCTTCACCGCGACCGTCTTGCGGACGCCGTCCTTCTCCACCTCGGCGCGATGCACCTGCGCGATGGACGCTGCGGCGACCGATTCACCGAAGCTCGCAAACACCTGTGCCACAGGTTTCTCGAAGGCATCGGCAACCACGGCCTCGGCCTGCGCTTGCGGAAACGGCGGCAGACGATCCTGCAGATTCTCAAGATCGCGCGCCATCGTGACGCCGACGACGTCGGGACGAGTGGCGAGAAACTGGCCGAGCTTGACGTAAGTCGGACCGAGCCGTGTCAGTGCGCGGGACAGCCGCCCGCTGGTGGCAGCGCCGCGGCGCTCGATCAAGCGCGCCATGCGGACCGCGAACTGCGCCTGCGGCGGCATGGTGGATGGATCAGCGAAGCCGAACACACCTTCGCGCGCGAACACATAACCCGCGCGGGCCAGCCTCAGGGTATGAGTGATGGCAGAAATCACAAACGCCAGCCTGAATGGAGCGCGACGATGCCGCCGGACATGATGTCGTATTTGACGCGGGAAAAACCTGCGGCGCGGATCATGTCGGCGAAGGTGTTCGGTTTCGGAAACTGTCGGATCGATTCGACCAGATAGCGATAGGATTCAGCGTCGCCGGTGACAGCGCGGCCGAGCTGCGGGATCACGTTGAACGAAAACAGGTCGTAGATCCGGTCGAGGCCGGGCACATCGACCGACGAGAATTCCAGACACAGGAATCGCGAGCCGGGCTTGAGCACGCGATACGCTTCGCCCAGCGCCGTCGGAATGCGCGGCACATTCCGGATGCCGAATGCGATGGTGTACGCATCAAAGCTCCTGTCGGGAAACGCGAGCGCTTCAGCATTGCCTTCGACAAACGAGACCTGATGATCGAGATGCTGGGCCGCCGCGCGCTCGCGGCCGACGGCAAGCATCTCGCCGTTGATGTCGCAGACGGTGGCCTGAAATCCATGACCCGCAGCCTTGGCGGCGCGGAAGGAAATGTCACCGGTGCCGCCGGCGACATCGAGCAGCGCGAACGGCGCATCGGAGCGCGGCGGGTTGAGCGCGGTAATCATCGCCTCTTTCCAGAGCCGGTGCATGCCGCCTGACATCAGGTCGTTCATCAGGTCATAGCGTTTCGCCACGCTGTGAAACACCTCGTTCACCAGCGTCTGCTTCTCGCCAAGCTCCACATCCCGGAAGCCGAAATGCGTCGTTCCGTCAGGCCGTTCCATACTCTTCCAATCCAGGCGGCTTTTCGCGGCGGGACCATAGCCTGCCGCGCGGCAGTAAGCTACATACCATGCGCATGCACGCGCGGACCGAAAGCCGCTGACTCAGGGTTAACACGCAGGCCGTCGAGGAAGGTGCCGATGCCGATCGAGTTCAACCGCGTCATTCCGTCCTTAAGGATATTCGACGTCCGCAAGGCGCGCGAATTCTATCTCGACTATCTCAGCTTTCAGGTCGATTTCGAGCATCGCTTCGAGCCGGACCTGCCGTTGTTCATGGCCATCTCGCGCGGCGCGATCCAGCTCTATCTGACCGAACATCATGGCGGCGGTTCGCCGGGAGTTCATATCACCATCGAGACGGTAGGCCTTGCCGACTATCACGCCGAACTGGCCGCCAAAGGCTACAACTACATGCGCCCGGGCCTCGAGAAGCAGCCTTGGGGCGCTACCACCATGACGGTGTACGATCCGTTCTCCAATCACATCATCTTCAGCGAAGAAGACAAGGCCTTGGCATGAGAGCAGCCGATGCCTGAATTACCCGAGGTTGAAACCGTCCGGCGCGGCTTGCAGCCGGTGATGGAGGGGCAGCGGATCGCGCGTGTCGAGACGCGCCGTGATGGCCTGCGCTTTCCGTTCCAGAAGGATTTTGCTGCGCGCCTCGAAGGTAAGGTGGTCAGCGGCCTCGGCCGGCGTGCGAAATACCTGATGGCCGACATGGACAGCGGCGACGTGCTGCTGATGCATCTCGGCATGTCGGGGTCGTTTCGCGTGATGCTTCCCGAAGGCGAGAGCACGCCGGGCGACTTTCACTATCCGCGCAGCGAGAACCGGACGCACGATCATGTGGTGTTTCACATGGCGTCAGGTGCGACGATCTCGTTCAACGATCCGCGCCGCTTCGGCTACATGAAAATCGTGCCGCGCACGGACATGGAGGCCGAGCCGCTGCTGCGCGGTCTTGGGCCCGAACCGCTCGGCAACGAATTCGACGCGGCCATGCTGGCGCGGTCCTGCGCCGGCAAGAAGACGTCACTGAAAGCTGCGCTGCTGGATCAGCGCGTGGTCGCCGGACTTGGCAACATCTATGTCTGCGAGGCGCTGTTTCGTTCGCACCTGTCACCGAAGCGGCAGGCTTCTACCTTGGCGGATCGCAGGGGCGGCCCCACCGATCATGCCAGGCGTCTTGTGAATTCAATCCACACGGTGCTGAACGCGGCCATCAAGGCAGGCGGTTCGTCGCTGCGCGATCACCGCCAGACCGACGGCGAACTTGGCTATTTCCAGCATTCGTTTCTGGTCTACGACCGCGAGGGCGAACCCTGCAAGACTCCGAAATGCAAGGGCACGGTGAAGCGGTTCACGCAGAACGGACGCTCGACGTTCTGGTGTCCAACCTGTCAGAAGTGATGCCGCCGCGACCATGAATCGATTTCGGAATCGCCGCGCGGACGAAATGTCAAAACGGTGACGAACTTCGGCGCATAAGGCGAGGCTGTGACGCAGTCGCGCATGGCCCGGTTTGAGCCGAGACCCAGTGATGTATTGCAATCGCAGGGTCGGTAACCGGATTACTTCCGCACACACACCAGCCGCAGCACCGAGGCCTTGGCATCGGATGCGCCTGATGCAATGGCGACGCCTTTCGCCTTCAGAAACTCGCGCACCGAATCGGCGGAGACCAGCAGCGCCTGCGACGGCAGCGGCGTGCCCGCTGGTCCGGCCACGGCTGCGGGCTTGAGCCGCGCGATGCCGGCGAACTTGCCGCCACTGTCGATGGCCGCCGCGCCAGAGAAACCAACGGCGGGCTCGGGCGACAGCGTCACGTCGGGGCCCATGGGCGCGGCAACGGCGGCGGCGCTGGTCACGGCATTGCGTCCGCCCTGGTTTTGCGGATCGGAGATGCCGGTAAGGCTGACGTTGGGGTTCGTTGCGCCATTGCCTGCCATCGCCAGCGGTTTCAAACCGGTCGCTCCGTAGATGCGCAGCAGCGCCAGTTCGCGCGCCTCGTCGTCGGCGATGCGGGTGGCGTTGCCGTAACCCGGCACCGCGATGGTCATGCAGCCGTCGGTCGCCTGACGATCGGCAACGATGGCGCCATCCGCGCTGGCGATGATGCCGGTGGAGTATTCGACCTTCTTGCGTGGCGGCGGACTGATCTGCGCGATGGCGTTGCCGGGGAACGGATTGTAGGCGCTCGACATCGCCACCGTGACCGGGATCATGGTGCCTTCGGTCGCCTGATCGTAGAGGATGGTGAGAACGCGGACTTCATCGCCCCGCGTCTGGCCGCGGATATAGAACTTCTTCAGGCCCTGCGATCCGGACAAGACAAAAAAATCCGGCTTCACCACGCTGTAGTCCGCCTTGCGTGCGTTCAGCTTCTTCTCGCTGGCGGCAACCGTCGCGGTGGTCGCGCCGGCTTCCTTGCGGCGTGCGTATTCGATCTGGATGGTGCCGGTGGCGGACGACCATTTGGTGCCGCTCACGTCGCTGACGATCAGCGGCACCAGCTTCGACGGCAGGCCGATGCGCGCGCCGCTGGTCGCATCGCTGACGATCTTCCAGCCGACATTGTCCTGCAATTTTTTCGCGGCGGCGCTGAGTGCACTGCGCTCCTGTGCGTTCAGCACACCGGTTTCCTTGGCGCCGTGATCCTTCTGGAAGGCCTTGATGGCGGCGACCATCCGGTCGCTGGCCTCGCCGTTGATGACGCCGTTGTAGAGGCTGACCCAGGCCAGATCCGACTGGATCGCGAGGCGCTCGGCTTGCTCCATGGCCTTGGCGGTATCGACCGGGGTCTGTACCGCCGGGCGGATCGGCACCGTCGTCACCGGCTTCGGCTTGATCTGCGTAGGCGCCTGCTTGGCCTGCGGCTGCTGTTTGGCCGGGGCCTGCGCGACGGCGGAGCCGGGCAGGGCCGCCAATATCGCGGCAATGACGAGCGGCAATTTCATGATTGGTCTCGCAACTGGTAATAAGCCCCCTCAAGCATAGAGCATGATCCCGAAAAGTGGACACCGGTTTTCGGATCATGCTCCAGTATAATGATCTTTGTCCGCGACAGCGCCGCCGCGGTTCGATCTGTCTGGCTAAAATATCTGGGAAGCAGCGGCTGACGTGGATACCGGAATGCTGACATCTGAAGAACTGGAACGCTACGCGCGTCACATCGTGTTGCGTGAGGTCGGCGGTCCCGGCCAGGCCGCGCTGAAAGCCGCCCGGGTGCTGGTGATCGGTGCGGGCGGGCTCGGAGCCCCGGCGCTGATGTATCTGGCCGCGGCGGGCATCGGCACCCTCGGGGTGGTCGATGATGATGCGGTGTCGCTGTCCAATCTGCAGCGGCAGATCATTCATGCGACGCCGGATGTGGGACGTCCGAAGGTCGAGAGCGCGGCGGACAGGATTCGCGCGCTCAATCCGCACGTCGCGCTGCGCACCCATGCAGTGCGCCTCAATGCGGCCAATGCTCTCGACATTCTCGGTGACTACGATGTGGTGGTCGACGGCTCCGACAATTTTTCCACGCGCTATCTGGTGTCGGATGCATGTTATCTGGCGAAGAAGACGCTGGTCGCCGGCGCGCTCGGTGTGTTCGATGCCTCGCTGACCACCATCCGCGCGCATGGAACGGATGCGAACGGCAATCTCAATCCAACCTATCGCTGCCTGTTTCCGGAAGCGCCGCCGCCCGGCACCACGCCGACCTGCGAGGAAGCCGGCGTGCTTGGCGCGCTGGCCGGTGTGCTCGGGTCGATGATGGCGCTGGAGGCGATCCGCGAGATCGTCGGTTTCGGCGAGAGTCTCGTCGGGCGCCTGGTGATGATCGATGCGCGCGCGATGCGGTTCGAGACGCTGCGTTATGCGCGCGATCCGTCAAACCCGCTCAATGGCGATAAGCCGACCATCGTGGATTTGAGCGGGCATAAGTAGCTTCTGCGTTTCAGACACGAGGTCCGCGTTTCAAGCACCATGTCGTCCCCGCCTTCGCGGGACGACGAGAGATAAAACCCGATCGGTCGCAAACCGGACGGGTAACTACGCCACCCCCGGCAGCACGCGGTCCGGCGGCTTGTGGCCGTCGAGGAAGGTGCGGATGTTGATCATCACCTTCTCGCCCATCTCGACGCGGCCCTCGAGGGTGGCCGAGCCCATATGCGGCAGCAGCACGACCTTGCCCGCCTTGGCCAGACGCACGAGTTTCGGATTCACCGCCGGCTCGTTCTCGAACACATCGAGCGCGGCACCCGCGATCTCGCCGTCCTCGATCAGCTTGGTCAGCGTCGCCTCGTCGATCACCTCGCCGCGCGCGGTGTTGATGACGTAGGCATCCTTGCGGATCAGTTTGAGCCGCCGCGCCGACAACAGGTGGAACGTCGCCGGCGTGTGCGGGCAGTTCACCGAGATGAAATCCATGCGCGCCAGCATCTGATCGAGGCTGTCCCAGTAGGTCGCGCCCAATTCTTCCTCGATCTGCGGCGCCACCGGGCGGCGATTGTGATAGTGAATCTGCAGCCCGAAGGCGTGGGCGCGGCGCGCCAGCGCCTGACCGATGCGGCCCATGCCGATGATGCCGAGCCGTTTGCCGCCGATGCGGTGGCCGAGCATCCAGGTCGGCGACCAGCCCGGCCAGTCCTTGCCTTCGGTCAGGACCGATGCGCCCTCGATCAGACGGCGCGGCACGGCGAGCAGCAGCGCCATGGTCATGTCGGCGGTGTCTTCGGTCAGAACCTTCGGCGTGTTGGTCACCATGATGCCGCGCGCAATCGCCGCAGCCACATCGATGTTGTCGACGCCATTGCCGAAGTTCGCAATCAGCTTGAGGCGAATGTCCGGCTGGCTGAGAAGCTCGGCGGTGATCTCGTCGGACACCGTCGGCACCAGGATATCGGCGGTGCGGATGGCTTCGGCGAGTTGCTCCGTCGTCATCGGGGTATCGTCGAGATTGAGACGGGTGTCGAAAAGCTCGCGCATGCGCGTTTCGGTGCTGTCAGGCAGCTTGCGCGTGACCACCACCAGAGGCTTTTTCTTACCCGCAACCATTCTTCCAGAGGCCCTTCGATATTGAGCGGAGTCACCGTTTCCGGACAGTTTGGTCCGGCCGTTCAGTTCACATTAACCGGCCTGTTCGAAGGTAGAAATTCGTTGTCGGTCCGGTGAGCTTTTCGCAGCTTTTCAGGCGCTTGGCCCGTGGTCCCTCTCTAGCAGAAGACCGCGCCAAGACAAGAACCCCAGGGGGCGCGTGGCGGGTCTTCAAGGCTCCCCGCAGACCCTTCAGAGGTTCCTGAAAGTGCGTTCGCGGTGCTCGGGGATGCCGCTGGCGCGACGGACGGCGGGGACGCGGCATTGGGGGCCGCACGAAGGAACGTTGCTATGGGATTTGCTCGGAATTTTGCGTTGCTTGCGGGGATTTGTGCGCTCTGGCTCGCGTCGTCCGCGACCGGTTTCGCGGCGAAGGACAAGGATGCCGTGGCGACCGCCAGCGGTCTGCCGGTGCCGCGCTATGTCAGCCTCAAGTCAGACCACGTCAATGTCCGTGCCGGACCGACCAAGGACCAGGATGTGACCTGGATCTACACGCGCTCCGGCCTGCCGGTGGAGATCACCGCCGAGTTCGAGAACTGGCGGCGCGTCCGCGATTCGGAAGGCGCGGAAGGCTGGGTCTATCACTCGCTGCTGTCGGGCAAGCGCACCGCAGTCGTCACCATGAAGAAGAAGGACGATCTGGCGCCGATCTATGACAGCGCGGATGCCAGCAGCGCCGTCGCGGCGAAGCTTCAGGCCGGCGTGGTCGTGACCGTCAAGCGCTGCAACAACGGCTGGTGCCGCGTTGCCGGCAGCGGTTTCGACGGCTGGATCGAACAGCAGCGGCTGTGGGGCGTCTATGCCGACGAGAAGGTGAACTGACGTCCAAAAGCAGATCGCCGGGCGGGGCCCGGCGATTTTGTATTCAAGACAATGAAGAGCGGCTCAGCGCTTCTTGCGCAGGCGCACGACCATGTCGATACGGCTGATCTCGTAGCCTTCCGGCACGTCCGGCATCTTCTGCAGCACGAGGTTCGGGTCGGGAATATCGACCAGCTCGTGGTTGCCTTCCATGTAGAAGTGATGATGCGCGCTGGTGTTGGTGTCGAAATAGGTCTTGGTGCCGTCGACACTGACCTGACGCAGCAGACCGGCTTCGGTGAGCTGGTTGAGCGTGTTGTAGACGGTGGCCAGCGACACCGGCACCTTGGCGTGGGTCGCTTCCTCGTAGAGCATTTCGGCGGTCAGGTGGCGCCCGCCCTTGCCGAACAGCAGCCAGCCCAGCGCCATGCGCTGACGGGTCGGACGCAGCCCGACCGATTGCAACATTTCGTTGACGTCATGCCACGGACATCCGGTGAGCGCCGGCGCATGCCCATGGTGGGCGCGCTCGTCGTGCTTGGTCTCGTTGGTTACAACGTCATCCATCAGAACACTCGTACGCATTGGAGCAGCCGGTGACCGCCCGCTGAAAAGGCTTGTTGCCCTTAGTTATAGGAAAGGATGCAGTTACATGCAAGTTTTTCGCAACTGGCGGAGGGCGTTTTAGGTTAAAAACGGCCTCGAATCGGGCTGTTCCAGCCACTTTGACCCTCGGTGGGCCTATGTTAGAGGTCCCGCGGAGTTGCCGCAGAACCGGCATGTCAAAATAAGGGATCCAGATGAAAGACCGCCGGAACAGCTACGCCTATGAAGAGCTCCTGGCCTGTGGCCGGGGCGAGCTGTTCGGAGCGGGCAATGCCCAGCTCCCGCTGCCGCCGATGCTGATGTTCGACCGGATCACGGAGATCACCGATACCGGCGGTGAGTACGGCAAGGGTCTCGTTCGCGCCGAACTCGATGTGAAATCAGACCTGTGGTTCTTCGGATGCCATTTCAAGGGAGACCCGGTGATGCCGGGCTGCCTCGGGCTCGATGCACTGTGGCAAATGGTCGGCTTTTTTCTCGGCTGGTCCGGCGGGCCGGGGCGAGGCCGCGCGCTGGGACTGAGCGAACTCAAGTTCACCGGTCAGGTTCTGCCGGGCGTCACCAAGGTCGTGTACACTATCGATGTGAAACGCGTGATGCGCTCCAAGCTCTGGCTGGGCATTGCCGACGGCACGCTGTCGGCCGATGGCGAGATCATCTATCGCGCCAAGGATTTGAAAGTTGGCCTGCTGCCGCGTGATGCCGCATTGCAGCCGGGAACATAATGCAGGATCGATAGGCTCACGCAAATTGAGCTTCGGAATTGCCGGTTATAGAACCGGCGCGGGCAATAGAAGGCGCAAGTTTCAAGGCGCAGCAACTAAAGGCGAGGAATCATGAGGCGAGTTGTGGTCACGGGGATGGGCATTGTCTCTTCCATCGGAAACAACACTCAGGAAGTGCTTGCGAGCCTCTACGAAGCCAAGCCAGGCATCACCCATTCGGAAGACTATGCCAAGCTCGGCTTCCGGTCGCAGGTGTTCGGCAAGCCGACGCTGAACCCAGCGGATGTTGTCGATCGCCGTGCGATGCGTTTTCTCGGCGAGGGCGCTGCGTGGAATCACGTCGCCATGGAGCAGGCGATCCGCGACTCAGGCCTGGAAGAAACCGACATCGTCAATCCGCGCACCGGCATCATCATGGGCTCGGGCGGACCGTCCGCGCGCGCCATCGTCGATGCCGCCGACATCACCCGCACCAAGGGACCGAAGCGTGTCGGTCCGTTCGCGGTGCCGAAAGCGATGTCGTCGACCGCGTCCGCGACATTGGCCACCTGGTTCAAGATCAAGGGCGTCAACTATTCGATCTCGTCGGCCTGCGCCACGTCCAACCATTGCATCGGCAATGCCTATGAGACGATCCAGGTCGGCAAGCAGGACATCATCTTCGCCGGCGGCTGCGAGGATCTCGACTGGACCATGTCCGTGCTGTTCGATGCGATGGGCGCGATGTCGTCAAAATACAACGACACGCCGGCCACCGCATCGCGCGCCTATGACGTCAGCCGCGATGGCTTCGTCATCGCGGGCGGCGCGGGCGTCCTCGTGCTTGAGGAGCTTGAACATGCCAAGGCGCGGGGCGCGCGGATTTACGGCGAGATCGTCGGCTACGGCGCGACCTCGGACGGCTACGACATGGTTGCGCCATCGGGCGAGGGCGCCGAACGCTGCATGAAAATGGCGATGTCGACCGTGAACGTCCCGATCGATTACATCAATCCGCATGCGACTTCGACGCCGGCCGGCGACCCGCCGGAAATCAATGCAATCCGCGCGGTGTTCGGCACCGGCGACAAGTGCCCGCCGATCGCGGCAACCAAATCGCTGACCGGCCATTCGCTGGGCGCGACCGGCGTACAGGAGGCGATCTACTCGCTCCTGATGATGAACAACGGTTTCATCTGTGAGAGCGCCAACATCACCGAACTCGACCCGGCGTTCGCCGACATGCCGATCGTGCGCAAGCGCATCGACAACGCCAAGATCGGCGCGGTGCTGTCGAACTCGTTCGGCTTTGGCGGCACCAATGCGACGCTCGTGTTCAAGCGGCTGGATGCGTAATATCATTTTGCCTCTCCGCGCGTGATGGAGAGGCCGGCAGAACAATTGCAACGATTTGAAATGGGGTGGGCATGATTATCGAACCGCGCGTGCGAGGCTTCATCTGCACGACGGCACATCCCGAAGGTTGCGCCAGAAATGTTCGCGAGCAAATCGACTACGTTCTCAAGCAGGGCGCACTTGCTCAGAGTCCCAAGCGCGTTGCCGTGCTGGGCTGCTCGACGGGTTACGGCCTTGCGAGCCGCATCGTCGCGACCTTCGCCGGCGGCGCGGACACCATCGGCGTGTCGCTGGAGCGGGAGCCTACGGCGACCAGGACGGGCAGCGCCGGGTGGTACAACAATCGTGCGTTTGAAATCGAAGCTAAAAGAATTGGCCGAGATCCTGTCACGCTGGAAGGCGATGCCTTCTCCAACGAATTGAAGGATGCCTTCATCGCGCACGTGCGCGAAAAATTCGGACAGCTCGACCTCCTGGTCTACAGCATGGCGGCGCCGGTGCGGACCGATCCCGACACCGGCATCACGTATCGCTCGGCGATCAAGCCGCTCGGCGCCCCTGTCGAGATCAAGACCCTCAACACGGAAAGCGGCGAGGTTTACGAGACCGTCATTGCGCCTGCCACGGAAGATGAGGCGACGGCGACGGTCGCGGTGATGGGCGGCGATGACTGGAAGCGCTGGATCGACCGGCTCGCGGATGCAGGCGTTCTGGCGCCCGGCTTCCGCACGCTCAATTACACCTATATCGGCAGCGAACTGACCTGGCCGATCTACTGGAAGGGCACACTGGGCCGCGCCAAGGTCGATCTCGACCGCAAGGCGGACGACATCCGCAGCCGGCTCGGGCGCGACGCAGCGCGCGTGGTGGCGCTGAAGGCCGTGGTCACACAGGCAAGTTCGGCCATTCCGGTGGTGCCGCTTTATGGGACGGTGCTGTTCAAGGTCATGAAGCAGCTCGGACTTCATGAAGGATGTATCGAACAGATCGATCGCCTGTTCCGGACCAGCCTCGGCCCCGATGCCAAGGTCGATGACGCGCTGCGTCTTCGGCTCGACGACTGGGAGCTCTCGGACGATGTTCAGAAAGAGGTGCTGCGCCGCTGGCCGCTGCTGACCACCGAAACCCTCGGCGAACTGGCGGACCTGCCGGAATACAAGAGTCAGTTCCTGCGCCTGTTCGGGTTTGGCCTCGACGGCGTTGACTATGCCAAGGACGTCGATCCGCGCGTTGTGCCCGGCTAGTCGGTCTGAAGTCTTCTGGACCTCACCCCGCGGCAAGTTCCTGCGCACGCTGGAACGCGGGACGTTCGGCGCAGCGATCGAGATAGCGATCAAACGCCGGACGCGCCGGCACCATCTTGAACGAACGCACGGCGAAGTTCAGGCCCGAGCCGATGGCGATATCGGCGGCGGAGAAATTCTCGCCGAGAATCCACGGACCTTCCTCCAGCGCAGCTTCCAGCACGTCGAATACGCGCTGCGCATCGCCCCATCCGGCGGCGACCGGATTCAATTCCATCTTGGTGGCGATCTGGGCGATGGCGGGTTCGATGCAGCCCGGCGCGAAAAACAGCCAATACAGATATTTCGCGCGATGCGAGTCGCCGAGGTCCGGCGCGAGCTTCGCCTGCGGATAACGTTCGGCGACATACGCGCAGATCGCAGCGGCTTCCGCCAGCGTCGCATCGCCATCCGCAAGAGCCGGAACCTTGCCCATCGGATTGACGGCAAGAAACTCGAGCGTGCGCTGCGAGCCCTTGTGAATGTCGATCAGAACACGCTCATACGGAACGCCGGTCTCCTCCATCAGCCACAGCGTGGTGAACGACCGCGTGCGCGGTGACCAGTAGAGTTTCATCATGGTCATGCCTCCCGGAGGAATATTTTTCCCCTTTGTGCGGGGATTCGAGGCATGGCGCAAGCGGGCGAGATCAAAGGAAAACCCCGCGACATTGTCGCGGGGTTTTTTGTTTTCGCAATGCGGCCTTTGCTTATTCCGCAGCCTGCAGAGCGGGCTTCGATGCAAGATCGAAGCGGTCGGCGTTCATCACCTTGGTCCACGCCTTCACGAAGTCCTTGACGAACTTCTCCTTCGCATCCGTGCTGGCATAGACCTCGACCAGCGCACGCAACACCGAGTTTGAGCCGAACACGAGATCGACGCGGGTGCCGGTCCACTTGACGTCGCCGGTCTTGCGGTCGCGTCCTTCGAACAGGCTCTGATCGTCGGAGATCGACTTCCACTGGGTGCTCATGTCGAGCAGGTTGGCGAAGAAGTCGTTGGTCAGGGCACCCGGCTTGTCGGTGAGGACGCCGTGCTTGACGCCGCCCGTGTTGATGTTGATGGCGCGCAGGCCGCCGATCAGCACGGTCATTTCCGGCGCGGTCAGTGTCAGCAACTGCGCCTTGTCGATCAGGGCAACTTCACCGAGAGCGGCTCCCGCCTTGTGGTAGTTGCGGAAGCCGTCCGCGAGAGGCTCCATGACGGAGAATGCATGAACATCCGTCTGGTCCTGCGTGGCGTCGGTACGGCCGGGCGTGAACGGCACCGCCACGCTGTGACCGGCCGCCTTCGCCGCCTGTTCGACACCGACATTGCCGGCGAGCACGATCAGGTCCGCAAGCGAGACCTGCTTGCCGCCGTAGTTCGCGACGTTGAACTCCTTCTGGACCGCTTCGAGAGCGGCGATGACCTTGGCAAGCTGCACCGGGTCATTGACCTCCCAGTCCTTCTGCGGGCTGAGGCGAACGCGCGCGCCGTTGGCGCCGCCACGCTTGTCTCCGCCGCGGAAGGTCGAGGCCGAAGCCCACGCCGTGCCGACCAGTTCGGACACCGAGAGGCCAGAAGCTGCGATCTTGCTCTTCAGCGCCGCGACATCGGCGTCGTCGATCAACGGGTGGTTCACGGCCGGCACCGGGTCCTGCCAGACCAGCACTTCCTTCGGCACTTCGGGGCCGAGATAGCGCGAGCGCGGGCCAAGGTCCCGATGAGTCAGCTTGAACCATGCGCGCGCGAAGGCTTCCGCGAAGGCTTGGGGATTTTCCAGGAAGCGGCGCGAGATCTTTTCGTAGATCGGATCGACGCGCAGCGACAGGTCGGTGGTCAGCATGGTCGGCTTGCGCTTCTTCGACGGATCGTGCGCGTCCGGGATGACGGCTTCGGCGTCCTTGGCTTCCCACTGGATTGCGCCGCCGGGGCTGCGGGTCTGCACCCATTCGTACTTGAACAGGTTTTCGAAGAAGAAGTTGCTCCACTGGGCCGGCGTCTGGGTCCAGGTGACTTCGATGCCGCTGCCGACAGCGTCCGCGCCGAAGCCGGTGCCGAAGTTGCTGGTCCAGCCGAGGCCCTGCTCTTCGAGGCCCGCGGCTTCCGGATTCGGTCCCTTGTGGGATTCGGGTGCAGCGCCGTGAGTCTTGCCGAAGGTGTGGCCGCCGGCGATCAGCGCAACGGTTTCCTCGTCGTTCATGGCCATGCGGGCAAAGGTCTCGCGGATGAACGCAGCGGCCGACAGCGGATCGCCGTTGGCGCCCGGACCTTCCGGATTGACGTAGATCAGGCCCATTTCAGTGGCGCCGAGCGGCGCCGGAAACTTGTCGAGAGTCCGGTGCTTCAGCCACTCGGTTTCAGCGCCCCAGTTCACGTCGAGATCCGGCTCCCAGACATCCTCGCGACCTGCGGCAAAACCGAAGGTGCGGAAACCCATGGTCTCAAGTGCGACGTTGCCGGTGAGAATCAGCAGATCCGCCCATGAAATCTTCTGGCCGTACTTCTGCTTGATCGGCCACAGCAGGCGGCGCGACTTGTCGATGTTGACGTTATCGGGCCACGAGTTGAGCGGGGCGAAGCGCTGCTGGCCACGGCCACCGCCGCCACGGCCATCGGCCAGCCGGTAGGTGCCGGCTGCGTGCCACGACATGCGGACGAACTGCGGGCCATAGTGGCCGAAGTCGGCGGGCCACCAGCTCTGCGAGTCGGTCATCAGCTTGCGCAGGTCGTTCTTGAGCGCCTCGTAGTCGAGCTTGCCGAACTCTTCGCGATAGCTGAAGGCCTGTCCCAGCGGATCGGACTTTGACGAATGCTGGTTCAGGAGATCGACGCGCAACTGATTGGGCCACCAGGCACTGCTCTGGGTGCCACCGCCTGCGCCATGGTTGACCGGGCACTTGCCCAGGCCTTTGTCGTCAGTCTTTGCGTCCATGTTCTTCTCCGATCGTTCTTTGATTTTTCGTTCGCCGGTGTGATCCGATGTGCCGCCCAGGACCCGATTGCTCTCAGGTCTCTGAAATGCGCTCGCTGTTGCTGGGGCGTTTCGCCATGGGCGACGGTACAATCAGAACCGTTCCGGCAGGACATTGGAAGAATTCCAGCATCAGGTCCAGTCGGTTTTTCTTTCCCCTCAGATAAGTAATTCTGATCGATAGCGCCTGCAGGATACGAGGTGCCGCAACCTACGGTCTTTCCATGATGGGCGCATGAATCGAAAAAGGGCGGCTAAAAAGCCGCCCTTTTGTCTTTTCCCGATACAGACGTCAGATGGTCAGCGTTCCGGCCTTCGCCGCCGCATAGCGCTCGGAAACCTTCGCCCAGTTCACCGTGTTCCACCACGCCTTGAGATAATCGGGGCGGCGGTTCTGGTAGTTCAGATAATAGGCGTGCTCCCAGACGTCGTTGCCCATCAGCACGCGCTTGCCGTCCATGATGGGCGAGTCCTGATTGGGACGCGTCTCGATGGCGAGCTTGCCGTCCTTGGTAACGGTGACGAACACCCATCCCGAGCCGAACTGGCGTCCACCGGCCGCATTGAAATCGGTCTGGAATTTTTCGAGACCGCCGAGGTCCTTGTCGATCGCGGCGAGCACCTCGCCCTCCGGCTTGCCGCCGTTCGGGCCCATGATGCTCCAGAACATGGTGTGGTTGGCGTGGCCGCCGAGGTTGTTGCGCACGGTGAACTTGATCGAGTCATCCAGCGCGTTGAGGTTGCCGAGGATGTTCTCGATCGGCATCGTCCCGAGTTGCGGATTGATCTTGGCGACGTTGTTCATGTTGGCGACGTAGGCTGCATGGTGCCTGTCGTGGTGGATTTCCATCGTCTTGGCATCGATATGCGGCTCGAGCGCGTTGGCAGCGTAAGTCAGTGGCGGCAGCGTGAAGGGGCCGGTGGCGGGCGCGGCGGCTGGAGCAGCGGGAGCCGGCGCAGCCTGTGCGAACACGAAACGCGGCGCGGCGGCTGAGACCGCGACCCCGGCGGCAGCGGTGACGAGATGGCGTCGGGATATCGATGTCATGGTGGTCTCCCTGATGTGGCAGCGTGATGCGATCCGGTGCGAATGCAGCCGAGCCATGACAGGGCTACGCTGCGGGCACAAAACGAGTTTCGCATGAGGCAAACAAAAAGGGGCGGCAAAATGCCGCCCCTTCGGGTCGTCACACGAGGTTGTGAGACAATTACTCGGCGGCGGAAACGCCCTCGGCCTTCTGCTTGGCCTCGAGGTCTTCGCCGGTTTCCTGATCGACCACCTTCATCGACAGGCGCACCTTGCCGCGATCGTCCAGCCCGAGCAGCTTGACCTTGACCTTGTCGCCTTCCTTGACGACGTCGGAGGTCTTCTGCACGCGGTTGGCGGCGAGCTGGCTGATGTGAACCAGACCGTCCTTCGGTCCGAAGAAGTTCACGAACGCGCCGAACTCCATCACCTTGACCACGGTGCCGTCGTAGATCTGGCCGACTTCCGGATCGGACGCGATCGACTTGATCCACTTGATCGCCGCGCGGATCGATTCGCCGTTGGCGGATGCGACCTTCACGGTGCCGTCGTCCTCGATGTTGACCTTGGCGCCGGTCTTTTCGACGATCTCGCGGATCACCTTGCCGCCGGTGCCGATCACTTCGCGGATCTTGTCGGTCGGGATCTGCAGCACCTCGATGCGCGGCGCATGTTCGCCGAGCTCGGCGCGGGCGTTGGTGAGCGCCTTGGCCATTTCGCCGAGGATGTGGATACGGCCGTCCTTCGCCTGCGCGAGGGCCTGCTTCATGATCGCTTCGGTGATGCCGGCGATCTTGATGTCCATCTGCAGCGAGGTGATGCCGTTTTCAGTGCCGGCCACCTTGAAGTCCATGTCGCCGAGATGATCCTCGTCGCCGAGAATGTCGGACAGCACGGCAAAACGGTCGCCCTCGAGAATGAGGCCCATCGCGATACCCGCGGTCGGCCGCTTCAGGGGAACGCCTGCGTCCATCAGCGCCAGCGAAGCGCCGCAGACCGAGGCCATCGAGGATGAGCCGTTCGACTCGGTGATCTCCGAGACGACGCGCAGCGTGTACGGGAATTCATGGTGAGCCGGGAGCACCGGATGGATCGCGCGCCAGGCGAGCTTGCCGTGGCCGATTTCGCGGCGCTTGGTGCCGCCGAGACGGCCGGTCTCGCCGACCGAGTAGGGAGGGAAGTTGTAATGGAGCAGGAAGCGCTCCTTGTACGTTCCCGACAGCGAGTCGATGTACTGCTCGTCTTCGCCGGTGCCGAGCGTGGTGACAACCATCGCCTGGGTTTCACCGCGGGTGAACAGCGCCGAGCCGTGAGCGCGGGGCAGCACGCCGACTTCGGCGACGATCGGACGAACCGTCTTCACGTCGCGGCCGTCGATGCGCTTGCCGGTGTCGAGGATGTTGTTGCGAACGACGTCCGCTTCCAGCTCCTTGAACACGCCGGCGACGCGCAGCTTGTCGTACTTCGGCTCCTGGCCTTCCGGGAAGAAGTGGTCCATGACCTTCTTCTTCACTTCGCCGACGGCCGCGTAACGATCCTGCTTGACCGCGATGGCATAGGCCTTGCGCAGTTCGGCCTCGCCGACGCTGCGCATGTCCTTCTCGATGGCGCTGTTGTCCACGGAGGAAACCTCGCGCGGCTCCTTCGCGGCTTTCTCGGCCAGTTCGATAATCGCCTTGATCACCGGCTGGAAATGCCGATGACCGAACATCACGGCGCCGAGCATGACCTCTTCGTTCAGTTCCTTGGCTTCCGATTCCACCATCAGAACGGCGTCGGCAGTGCCGGCGACGACCAGATCGAGATTGGTGTCGGTCATTTCGTCGAGGGTCGGGTTGAGAACGTATTCGTCGTTGATGAAGCCGACGCGGGCTGCGCCGATCGGGCCCTGGAACGGTGCGCCGGAGAGGGTCAGCGCAGCGGAGGAAGCCACCAGCGCGAGAATGTCCGGATCGTTTTCCATGTCGTGCGACAGAACCGTCACGATGACCTGGGTTTCGTTGCGCCAGCCGTCAACGAACAGCGGACGGATCGGACGGTCGATCAGGCGGGAAACCAGCGTTTCCTTTTCGGTGGGCCGGCCTTCGCGCTTGAAGTAGCCGCCGGGAATGCGGCCGGCCGCGTAGGTCTTTTCCTGATAGTCCACAGTGAGCGGCAGGAAGTCGACGCCTTCACGCGGCGCCTTGGCGGCGACGACGGTGGCAAGCACGATGGTCTCGCCATAGGTGGCGACAACGGCGCCGTCGGCCTGACGCGCGATCTTGCCGGTTTCGAGTTTGAGTGGACGTCCACCCCAGTCGATCTCGACTGAATGAGCATTAAACATTGTCTTCGTCTTTCATGGGTTCACGAAAGAACGGACGCCTGAAACACAAAAACCATGCGCAAGATTGCGGGACGCTGATTGCGCGAATGCGCGTCAGCGTCCGGCGATCCTGCCATGGTCTTTGAATTTCGAATGGCGTCCATCCTTTCGATGGTACGGGCATGTCACCCGTTATCGCCCAGCCGCCGGATTGCTGCTGGACACGCCGCGTGGACATTTCAGAGGTCCACGCGTTGGAAATGCGTGGCGTATTCCCACGCCACACAAAAACGCGCGCAAACCTGCGCGCGTGTATTTCTTAGCGGCGAATGTTGTGCTTCTCGAGCAGCGCCTTGTAACGCGCCTCGTCCTTCTTCTTGACGTAGTCCAGAAGGGAACGGCGCGTGGAGACGAGCTTCAAAAGGCCGCGGCGGGAATGGTTGTCCTTGCCGTGGGTCTTGAAATGCTCGGTGAGGTTGGCGATGCGTTCCGACAGGATCGCGACCTGGACCTCAGGCGAACCGGTATCACCGGCCTTGGTTGCATTCGTCTTGATGACTTCCGCTTTGCGTTCTGCGGCAATCGACATCGTCAAACACCTTCTTTGCGGCCGGGATGAGCTGTCAGCCCGGTCAGGTTGAACACACGCTTGGGGATGAGTTCGCCATTGCCAATCTCGGCGAGGGCCAGAAGCCTTCCTCCGACGGTGGCATAGACTGTGCCGTTTGAAATTGGCGCATCCCGTCCGCGCAACAAAACCGCCTGGCCCCGGTGGAGCCTTGCGGCATCCGCCCGTGTGACGGCCAGTGCCGGGATGTCGTCCAGCGCGGTCTCAACGGGCAAAAGCGCGTCGGCGAGGCTGCCCTCGCCAGACGCGGCTCTATCGCACAAAGCCTCCAGATCTGCCAGCGGAATCATGTCCTCTTCGGTAAAAGGCCCGCAAATCGTGCGCCGGAGCGCGCAAATATGGCCAAAACACCCCAGAATCCGGCCCATATCGCGGGCCAGCGCCCGGACATAGGTCCCTTTGCCGCATTCGGCCTCGAACACCGAGCGGTCGCCATCTAGTTGTTCGACAAGGATTAACTCGTGAATCTCGATCGGCCGGGGCTGCAGGGGAACCACCTCGCCATCGCGGGCCATGTCATAGGCCCGTTCGCCCTGGATCTTGATCGCCGAATACTGCGGCGGGATCTGCTCGATGGTCCCGGTGAACTGCGGCAGCAAGGCCCGGATCGCCTCGACGGAAGGCCGGGCCGGGCTGGTCTGGGTGGCGCGGCCCTCGGTGTCGTCGGTGTCACGCTCCTCGCCCCACTGGACCGTGAAGCGGTAGCGCTTGCGGCCGTCCATCACGAACGGAACGGTCTTGGTGGCTTCGCCGAGCGCAATCGGCAGTCCGCCGGAGGCGAGCGGATCGAGGGTGCCGGCGTGGCCCGCGCGCTTGGCATTGAACAGGCGCTTGAGCACGGCGACGGCGTGGGTCGATGTCATGCCGATCGGCTTGTCGAGAATCACCCATCCATGAACGTCGCGGCGGTCGCGCTTCTGCTGGCCGCCCTGCTGACGTTGCTTTCCGCCTTGCTGGCGCGGATCGTTATGCCGCGTGCGGGCATCAGAAAATTTATTTTCGGCAGGCGCGTTCGAATCGGCGGTTTGCTGTTCGATCACGCGGTCTGGGGTCGTCACATTCATCAGTCTTGGTCCGAATCTGTCTTGAGGTCTTTTTGAACCGCGGGTGTTCTCAGTAATTTCTCGATCCGTTCTGCTTCGTCGAATCGTTCGTCAACGCGGAAGCGAAGATCAGGCGCAAATTTTAGGTTAACGCGATGCGCGACTTCGCCGCGGAGAAACTTCTTGTTGCGGTCGAGCGCTGCGATCACGTCCTCGATGCCGCGTCCGCCGAGCGGCATCACATAGATCGTTGCCAGCTTGAGATCGGGGGACATCCGCACTTCGGGCACGGTGATGATGTGACCCTCGAGCGCAGGATCGTGCACGCTCCCCTGTGAAAGGAGATCGGAGATGGCGTGGCGCACAAGCTCGCCGACTCGCAACTGCCGCTGCGATGCGCCGGACGATGAGCCTTGTGACTTGCCGCGTTGTTGGCGGGGCATGAAACAGTCCTGAAAAATTCAGACGACATGGCCGGGCCTGGCCCGCCATGGACATCCTTGCTGTGAACTTAATGAAGACGTGGATGCCCGCGAGATCCCCGGTCACGCCGGGGACAGGCTCGCGGGCATGACGTCCCGTCTTAATTCAACGCGCCCTGAAGACTTGGACTTACAGGGAGCGCTGAATGGTCTCTATGCGATAGCACTCGATAACGTCGCCGACACGCATATCCTGGTAGTTCTCGAAGGCCATGCCGCATTCCTGGCCGGACTGGACTTCCTTCACTTCGTCCTTGAAGCGCTTCAGTGTCGACAGCTTGCCCTCGTGCACGACGACGTTGTCGCGGATCAGGCGCACATTGGCGCCGCGTTCCACGCTGCCGTCAGTGACGCGGCAACCTGCGATCTTGCCGACCTTCGAGATGTTGAACACTTCGAGGATCTGCGCATTGCCGAGCATGGTTTCGCGCAAGGTCGGCGCCAGCAGGCCGGACATCGCCTTTTTCACGTCATCCACGAGATCGTAGATGATGTTGTAGTAGCGGATTTCGATGCCGTTGCGCTTGGCGAGAGCGGCCGCTTCCTTGTTGGCGCGGACGCTGAAGCCGATGATCGCAGCGTTGAAACCCTCCGCCAGCGTCACGTCGGATTCCGAGATGCCGCCGACACCCGCATGGAGGATGCGCGCAGCAACTTCGTCGGTGCCGAGCTTCTCGAGAGAGCCGAGAATGGCTTCCAGCGAGCCCTGCACGTCAGCCTTGATGACCAGCGGGAAGTCCTTGCGGCCCGTGGTCTTGAGCTGCGACATCATCTGCTCGAGCGAACCGCGCATGCCGGCGCTGCTGGCCGCTGATTTCTCGCGCTTCTGGTGTGCACGATAATCGGTGACCTGACGGGCGCGGGCTTCGTTCTCGACGACAGCAAGGCGGTCGCCGGCTTCCGGCGGACCATTGAAGCCGAGAACCTCAACCGGAACCGACGGGCCTGCTTCCTGTACGGTCTCGCCCTGATCGTTGATCAGTGCGCGGACGCGGCCCATTTCGGCACCGGCCACGATAATGTCGCCGACCCGCAGGGTGCCGCGCTGAACCAGCACGGTCGCCACCGGACCGCGGCCGCGATCGAGCTTGGCTTCGATCACGGTGCCTTCGGCCGGACGATCCGGATTGGTCTTCAGGTCGAGCAGTTCGGCCTGCAGCGCGATCATTTCGAGCAGTTTGTCGAGATTGGTCTTGTTCTTGGCGGACACTTCGACGTCGACGACGTCGCCGCCGAAGGATTCGACCTGCACTTCATACTGTAGCAGTTCGGTGCGCACGCGCTCGGCCTTGGCGTCCGGCTTGTCGATCTTGTTGATCGCAACGATCATCGGAACCTTCGCCGCCTTGGCGTGGTTGATCGCCTCGATTGTCTGCGGCATGACGCCGTCGTCGGCGGCCACGACAAGGATCACGATGTCGGTGACCTTGGCGCCGCGCGCGCGCATCGCGGTGAACGCGGCGTGGCCGGGGGTGTCGATGAAGGTGATCTTCTTGCCGCTTTCCGGCGAAGTCACCTGATAGGCGCCGATGTGCTGGGTGATGCCGCCGGCTTCACCGCTGACCACATTGGCGTGGCGCAGGGCGTCGAGCAGCGAGGTCTTGCCGTGATCGACGTGGCCCATGACGGTCACGACCGGCGGACGCGGTGTGGTGTCCGAGGCATGATCTTCTGCGACGTCGAACAGGCCTTCTTCCACGTCCGACGCGGCGACGCGCTTGACGGTGTGGCCCATTTCCTCGGCGATCAGCTGCGCGGTGTCGGCGTCGATCACGTCGGTGATCTTGTGCATCGCGCCCTGCTTCATCAGCAGGCGGATGATATCGACGGCACGCTCGGCCATGCGGTTGGCGAGTTCCTGAATCGTGATGGCTTCGGGAATCGTGACTTCGCGGATCAGCTTTTCCTTCGGCTCGTTGGATGCATGGCCCTTGAGGCGCTGGGTGCGGCGGCGGAACGAGGCGATCGAACGCTCGCGCACATCGTCGGCGTTCAGCGCAGTCGCAATGGTCAGACGGCCGCGCTGCTTCGCAGGACCGGGCTTCGCGGCAGGCTTCGCCGCGACGACCGGACGTGCCGGTCCGCCGCCGGGACGGCGCACCATGCGCGGTGCTTCATCATCGTCTGAGCCGTCGGCGGCCACGGGCGCCGGACGGGCCGGAGCGGCCGGGGCCTTCGCTGCGGCAGCGGCGGCCTTTGCGGCAGCTTCGGTGCGCTTGTTGGCTTCACGCTCGGCGCGGGCCTTGGCTTCTTCCTCGGCGCGATGGCGTTCTTCCTCAGCCTTCTTGCGGGCTTCGGCTGCTTCACGCTCCTGCTGTTCCTTGAATTCCTTGGTGTTGCGGCGTGCAGCCTCGGCTTCCGCCGCGCGGCGCTCTTCTTCTTCGCGAACACGCGCATCGGCCAGCGCGGTTGCGCGTGCGCTCTGCTCGTCTTCGGTCAGGGTGCGCAGCACGACGCCGGAGGGGCGTGAAGCCGGACGCGGCGCGGGCGCCTGCGTGCGCGGCGCAGGTGCAGCAACAGGTGCCGGAGCAGGCGCGGCGGGCGCAGCTTCAGGCGCCGGCGCGGGATCGCCGGCGAGGCGGCGCTTGGTTTTCTTCTCGACCACCACCTGCTTGGTGCGGCCGTGACTGAAACTCTGGCGCACGACGCCGGTCTCTGTGCGCGGTTTCAGCGACAGAGTTTTAGAACCGACGCTCAGCGTCTTATCGCCAGGATTTTTCGTATCAGCCATTCAACAGTCCCAATCTCGTTCGTTGCTCGCATGCCGTATCAGACGGCCATGCCCTAGTTATTCTGATCAATCCCGCCATCGTGACCGCCACCCGTCCCCCGAAATCGGGAGAGCGTCTGGCAACGTGCGAGGAAGGTCTTGCTTGCCGGGCCCGCGAGCAGGGCAGCATGTACCACATTTGCCCGCCCGAGTGCCAAATCCAATTCATCGGTGGTCAGGACGCCGATAACGGGGAAATCCGCTGATTTCGCACCGTTTTCCCGCATTACGGCGGCAAGTCTGGCATTCAGCTTGCGGATTCCGTCCGGAGCGCCGTCCGTGGCGTGGATCAGGGCTACCGCCTGCCGCCCCTCGATGGCGCCTTCAACCTTGGAAAAACCCGACACCACCTGGCCGGCCTTCGCGGCCATGGCGAGGGCTTCGGAGGCCCCCCGGACCATCATGCGGTCGACGTCGTCGGCCAGGGTCTTCGACACCTGGACGTTGCGCTTGAAGCTGCGTGCAAACACGTTGCGCTTCGCGGCTTCCGTCACGGCGGCATGCGACAGCGAAACCCATAGCCCGCGTCCCGGCAGCTTGCGCTTCAGGTCGGGAACGGTTTCGCCGGTCGGGGAGAGGACGAAGCGGATCAGGTCATCGATCGGCGCGACTTGCCGCGTGACCGCGCACATCCGCTCGGTCCCGGATTTTGTCCGGGGTCCGTTGTCGAGATCTGCGTGATCAGCGATGGCAAGCATGCGCGGGTCATTTCCTTCAACTCTTGCGGAACATGATGTTGTCCGTACCTCGCTTCATCGGCTTCGTTCTGCTTACGCCGGGTTTTCTTCGGAAGCCGCGGCTTCCTCGGACTGCTTGGCGAGATCGGCTTCGGTGATCCAGCCGGCGACAACGCGCGCCTGCATGATCAGGGCTTCGGCGTCTTCGCGCGAAATCTCGTTGGCGTCGAGAATGCCTGCGTGCTTGGTGGTCTCGCCGTCCTTGCGCTCCACCCAGCCGACCAGATCGTCGGTGGCGCAGCCGGCCAGATCCTCGACGGTCTTGATGTCATTCTCGCCGAATTTCACAAGCATCTTGGCGGTTACGCCCGGCACAGTCGTCAAAGCGTCTTCCACGCCCAGTTCCTTTCGCTTCGCTTCGAGTTCTGCCTCGAGCTGTTCAAGATATTCGCGGGCACGGCTTTGCAGCTCGTTGGCGGTTTCCTCGTCGAAGCCCTCGATGCTGGTGAGTTCCCGTGGGTCCACCAGCGCCAGATCCTCGACCGAACCGAACCCTTCGGACGCCAGCAACTGGCCGACGACTTCGTCGACATTGAGGGCTTCCATGAAGACGCGGGTCGAATTCTCGAAGTCGGCCTGACGGCGCTCCGATTCTTCCTGTTCGGTCAGAATGTCGATGTCCCAGCCGGTGAGCTGCGAGGCAAGACGCACGTTCTGCCCGCGGCGGCCGATCGCAAGAGATAGCTGGGTATCGGGCACCACGACTTCAATGCGCTCGCGGTCTTCATCGATCACGACTTTCGCGACTTCGGCAGGCGCCAGCGCGTTGACCACGAAGGTGGCGATATCCGGCGACCACGGAATGATGTCGATCTTTTCGCCCTGCAGTTCGTTCACCACGGCCTGCACGCGCGAGCCGCGCATGCCGACGCAGGCGCCGACCGGATCGACCGAGGAATCCCGCGAGATCACGCCGATCTTCGCGCGCGAGCCCGGATCGCGGGCCACCGCCTTGATCTCGACGATGCCGTCATAGATTTCGGGAACTTCCTGCGCGAACAGCTTCGCCATGAACTGCGGATGGGTGCGCGACAGGAAAATCTGCGGCCCGCGGGTTTCGCGGCGCACATCGAAGATATAGGAGCGGACGCGGTCGCCGTTGCGGAACACTTCGCGCGGCAGCATTTCGTCGCGCCGCACGATGGCTTCGCCGCGGCCGAGATCGACGATCACGCTGCCGTATTCGACGCGCTTGACGACGCCGTTGACGATCTCGCCGATGCGATCCTTGAATTCCTGATATTGCCGGTCACGCTCGGCCTCGCGCACCTTCTGCACGATCACCTGCTTGGCGCTCTGTGCGGCGATGCGGCCGTATTCCAGCGGCGGCAGCGTGTCGGCGATGGTGTCGCCGATCTGGGCGCCGGGGTTGGCGCGCTGCGCGTCCTTCAGCGAAATCTGGTTCGAGGAATTCTCGACCTGCTCGACAACGAGCATGTGGCGCGACAGCCGCAATTCGCCCTTCTTGGCGTCGATCTCGGCATGCACGTCGGTCTCGGAGCCGTAGCGGGCGCGGGCCGCCTTGGCGATGGCGTCCTCCATTGCGGCGATCACGATCGAGCGGTCGATCGACTTTTCGCGTGCGACGGCGTCGGCGATCTGCAGCAATTCGAGTTTATTGGCGCTGACAGCGGCCATGGCTCAGTCTCCTTCGTGGTGGTCCGGTTTGCCTGCGCGCTTTTTCGCTTCGGCGGCGAGGCGGTGAGCTTTCGTATTCTTCGGAGGCGCTTTGGCCGAAGCTTTCGGCTTCGGCTTGTTGCTTTTGGTCAGGTCGCGCTTTTCACGCGCGCGGCGGGCATGTTCCGGGGGCTGCGGCAGTGCGCCGGATTGCTCGAGCTGCTCGCGCTCGACGTCGCGGCCGCGGCGCATCGATTCCGCGATCAGGGCGTTTGTCAGAACGAGATTTGCTCCGGCAATATCCTCGATCGGAAGCAGCACGTCCTGTTCCTGCGCGCCCTTGTGATCCGGCTTGGCGTCTTCGCGCACGATGCGGACAGCGTTGCCTTCGAGGCCCTGGATCAAGCCACGGAAACGTTTGCGTCCATCATGCGGATTGGCCATCTCTATTTTGACGAGATGGCCGATGTAACGCTCGAAGTCGGAACGCCGCACCAGCGGCCGGTCGATGCCGGGAGACGAAATCTCAAGGCGGTAGGCGCGCTGGATCGGATCGGCGATATCCATCACCGGCGACAGCGCCTTCGAGATCGCTTCGCAATCCTCGATCTGCATGGTGCCGTCAGGCCGCTCCGCCATGATCTGGACGGTGCATCCGGCTTCGCCCGAAACCTTGATCCGGACCAGCCGGTAGCCCATGCCCTGCAGGACCGGCGCCGCGACAGTCGCCACGCGCGCGCCGACGCCCGGCTCGACCACGAGGCGCGGTTCGGCAAGCAGTTCGGCGTCAATGGCAACGTCGGCAGGATCGCTCATGTCCAGGGTCAAAAGTGCTCTTATGGTTATCGGTCCGCCGCTGCATGCGGCACGGGCCATCAAGTAATAAAAAAGAGCGGGTCCCGGGGGGCCCACTCTCCTACGTGTGCGTATGAGAATTTATCAGTTGCCGCGGATATAGACGTTTTTGGCCTGTGCGGCAAGGGCTTCCCGCGCGAGCGGACCGCTTGCGGAACCCGTTTTAAGGCCGCCAGGGTGCCGATTTGCCGAACGGGCGTAGGGTCTTGGGTCAAACTCCCGGCATCCGGACGCCAGCGCGGCCGCATTTCAGGCATCTGTCCTCAAAGTGACCTTTCCGGCTAACCGTTCATTCATCTGGCGTGACCTACAGTCCCGAACGCTTCGAGGCCTGCGGTAAAACCGCGGTGCCAGCGGCGACCAGAGACGCTTATGGCAGCTGCCCTTTCCCTGATTCCCGAACTCGATGACATCGTCAAGAACGGCACCGCTGAAAGGCGGGCGGCGGCGATCGAGCGGATTTCCGATCTTTTTCTTCAGGGCGCCGCGCACTTCGAGACCCGGCATGTCGCGCTGTTCGACGACATTCTGGTCGGGCTTGTGCCGGCAACCGAAATCGAGACACGCGTGGAACTGGCGGAGCGGCTGTCCAAGCTGGACAACGCCCCGCCGACGCTGGTCAAGCAACTGGCGCACGAAAACGAAATCAAGATTGCCGGTCCGATCCTGAGCCGGTCGCCGCTGCTTGACGATCCGACACTCATCGAAATCGCGCGCGCCAAGGGTCAGGAACACCTGGCGGCGATCTCAGGGCGCCCGGCACTGTCTCCGTCCGTGACCGATGTGATCGTCCGCCGCGGCGACCGCGATGTGGTGCGCCATGTCGCGGCCAATACCGGTGCGGAATTTTCCGAGTACGGCTATTCGGGGCTGGTCAAGCGCGCCATCGACGACGGCATGCTGGCGCTCACCGTCGGCCAGCGCGAGGATCTCCCCGCAGCGTCGTTGAAGCAGCTGTTGGCAAAGTCCGTCGATCTTGTCCGCCGCCGGATGTTCGATACGGCGAAGCCGAAGCAGAAGGCGGCGATCAATCAGGCGATGATCGAGATTTCCGGCGCGCCGAAGACGCAGCCACAGGTGCGCGATTTCGAGCCGGCCCAGCGCGCCATCCTGGCGCTGCATCAGGCGGGAGAACTCAACGAGGCAGCCTTGCTTGGTTTCGCCAAGCCGCACAAGTACGAGGAATCGATCGCGGCGCTCGCAGCGCTGACAGGCATGCGGCTGTCGGTGGTGCACCAGTTGATGCTCGGCGATCGCTACGATCCCATTCTGCTGCTCGGAAAATCGATCGGGCTGGAATGGGCGACGGTGAGGGCCCTGGTGGTGCTGCGGCTGGGACCGGGACGCGTGCCTGCCGGCCCGGACATCGAAGAAGCCCGCATCAACTATGAGCGTTTGTCGCCCGCGACGGCGCTGCGGGTGCTGACGTTCTGGCGCCTGCGCGACAAGGGTTTGCCGGCCTAAGAACGCGTATGCCGGAAGATGAGATAGGCGGCCTTGCGTCCTTCGCGGTCAGCCTTTCTGCCATAACGCGTCATGGTGTAGTTCGGCCATGGCAGCCGCCAGTCGTCGGCGCGCTCCGCTGTCCAGATGAAATCCGCAGAGCGCTGCATGTGCATCAAGGTCCATGCACAGTAATCGTCGATGTCGCAGACAAAGCGAAATTCGCCGTTCTGTTTGAGGATGCGCGACATCCCGGCGATGGTGGCGTCCTGAACGAAGCGCCGCTTCCAGTGCCGCCGCTTCGGCCACGGATCGGGATGAATGAGGTCGATGCGTGCAAAGCTCGACGGCTGCGCCCACGCGAGCAATTCGGCGGCGTCGCCCGCGAACAGACGGATGTTGGCGATGTTGTGCGCTTCGATCTGCGCGAGAATTTTCGCCATGCCGTTGACGTAAGGCTCGCAGCCGATGAATCCGGTTCGCGGAAATGCGAGTGCTTCTGCGATCAGGTGTTCACCACCGCCGAATCCGATCTCAAGGCGCATCTCGTCGACGGGCGCCTGGAACAGCGCGCCCGGATCGGAGGCGTCCGCGCGATCGAGGTCGAGCGCGAGATGCGGCAGCAGATTTTCGATCAGGTCGGCCTGATGATTGCGGAGCTTGTGTCCCTTGCGCCTGCCGAAAAACGAGCCCTGCCCGTGCTCGGCATTCTGCCGGTGTGAAGAAGTTGGGTCGTTCGCGGTCATCGTAATTACCGGCTGGGGCGATCCATCGCTCACGCGGAACGATCTGGGTGAAATCGATCATGGGCACGTCCGGCGATCCTGCCAGATCCGCACGCCCGTCGGTGCGTTCAGGTTATGAAGGGTCGGACTGTTCGCGCGCCGCCATCTGCTCGACGAGTTCCACAATGCTGCGGCGGAGCTTGGCATCCGTAATCCGTGTAAAGGCCCGCGTCAGCGCGAGTCCTTCGGAGGTCGCGAGAAAATCTGAAACATAGGCGGGGGACTGCGCCTCGCTCAATCCCGCCAGCGCGTTCGGACCGGCCGGGCCGCCTTCGAACAGAAACGAGACGGGAACCTGAAGAATGTCCGAGATCTGCTGCAGCCGGCTTGCACCGATGCGGTTGGTGCCCTTCTCGTATTTCTGCACCTGCTGAAATGTCAGGCCGAGCGCTTCGCCGAGTTTTTCCTGGCTCATGCCAAGCATGATCCGGCGCATGCGCACGCGGCTGCCAACATATTTGTCAACAGGATTGGGCGCCTTGGTCGTCATCTACAAGCTCCGCGTCATCGGCAAAAAATGGAAAACGATGGTGAACCTGTTGGCGATGACCAGTCCGGAATACGCTTCTTGCGCCAGCATCGTCAAATCCTTGTCGCGTCCGTGATGAAGAATTTAGGTTAAACCCTGTGACCGCATTGAGGCCGATTGAACCCTCGAATAGCGATGGACGGTCTGGACACATGTCCAGAATACCGCGCGTCAGAAGAGTTACGGCGATGTCAGAGCTTTTGTTTCGCGCGGCGTCGAATAACGATAACTGTCGACAATGCTACCGCCAGCGCCACCGGCATATCGCGAACGCGCGAGAACAGCGTCGGAGAGGCTGGCTTGGGCAAGGCTGAATCGAGCACGCCCTCGGTGCCAAGCCCCAATCGCGCAATGATGCGACCGAACGGATCGATCACCGCAGAGATGCCTGTGTTCGCAGAGCGGACGATGGGCAGGCCCTCTTCAACAGCGCGCAGGCGAGCCTGTTGCAGATGCTGATAGGGGCCGGTCGAAATGCCGAACCATCCGTCGTTGGTCAGGTTCACGATCCAGCCGGGACGGTCATCGCCGGGCACGACGTCGCCCGGAAAGATCGCCTCGTAGCAGATCAATGGCAGCATGCGCGGGGCGTTCGGCACCGTCATCGTCCGGCGCCGGTCGCCCGGAATGAAACCGCCGCGTACCTTGGTGATCTGCACGAAGCCGAGTTTTTCCATTGCAGACTGAAACGGCAGGTATTCACCGAATGGAACCAGATGCAGCTTGTCGTATATCGACAGGATGGTTCCATCGTGATCGATGACATAAATCGAATTGTAGGCGCGGGTGATCTGCGTTCCGGCAGGCTGATCCGGCGGGCGAATCGCCCCCGTCACCAGCACCGTTCCCGGTGGCAGCAGGTTCGCGATCTGCGCCATCGCGTCGGCTTCGCGCGTCAGGAAAAATGGAAACGCGGATTCCGGCCAGATCAGGATGGTGGAGTCGCGCACGCCACTCGATTGCGGGCCGGTCGCGCGATCCGACAGCGACAGATACTTGTCCATCACCATCTGCTTTGCGGCGTAGTTGAACTTCACATCCTGCTGCAGGTTCGGCTGCATCAGCCGCAGCTTGACCTTGTCGGCGAATTGAGTCGGCTGCCGCGCAAGCCTGCTTGCGCCATAGCCGCCCATCACCGCAAGCACGAGAAGAGAGGCGACAAGCGGAATCCATGGACGGGGCGTGACGTGCCGGTCGTCGATCAGCACGGCGGGAGATGCAAATACGGCGACTGCGATAAACGTCAAACCCCACAGGCCGATGAGCGAGGCGCTCTGCGCGAGCGCCAGGGGTTCGGTCAGGGCGTAGCCGAACGCATTCCAGGGGAAACCGGTCAGGATATGTCCGCGCAGCCATTCGCTGACGGTGAGCGCACAGGCGAGGCTCAGTATGCGAAACGAATCCGGCGTCCAGATCAGCCGCGCAAGCGCGAAGCCGAAAGCCATAAACAGCGCGAGGCCTGCCGGCAGGCCCATGACCGCGAACGGGAGCAGCCACGCAAAAGTCTGGGCGTCGACGAGGAAGGCGTAGCCCACCCAATAAAGTCCCGCGACGAAATAGCCGAAGCCGAACCACCAGCCGCTGAGCGCAGCTGCGGGAATGCCGCCGAGGCGTCCCGCGCCGGCGCCATCGATCAGCCAGACCGCGACCGGTACCGTCAGAAAGAGAATCGGCCACGCGTTGAATGGCGCCATCGCCAGCGCCGACAGTGCGCCCGCGGTGAGCGCGATCATTGCGCGCTTCCATCCCCATGACAGGATGATGCCGGAGATGAGCGCGCGGAAGGATTTCATCGATTGCCGGCGCCGTCGCTGGATGAAGCCGGATTGGTGTTGTCGTTGGCCTGGGCCTGCGCGGCATCGTTCGCGGCTTCCCTGCGGCGCAACTCGCGATGACGCAGATTGGAGCGGTCCTTCTGCGTTCCAATGCGCACACGTTTGACGCGGCGAGGATCGGCGTCGAGCACTTCGATCTCGAACTCCCCCGGTCCGGAAATGATTTCACCGCGCACCGGCAGGCGGCCGACCTGCGTAACGAGATAGCCGCCGAGCGTATCGACATCCTCGCCAGCTTCGCCGGTGTCGAACTCCTCTCCGACCACGGATTGCACGTCTTCCAGGCTGGCGCGCGCATCGGCGATGAACGACCCATCGGATTGCCGGACCACGGACGGTGTCTCGTCGCTGTCGTGCTCGTCGTCGATCTCGCCGACCACCTGCTCGACAATGTCCTCGATCGACACCAGACCGTCGGTGCCGCCGTACTCGTCGACCACCAGCGCCAGATGGATGCGCGTCGCCTGCATCTGCGCGAGCAGATCGATGGCCGGCATCGACGGCGGAACATAGATCAGCTTGCGCATGATGCTGGCGTCGGACAGCTTCATGCGCAGATCGACCGAACGCAGATCGAGTCCCGCTGGAAACGGCTTCTTGCGCTTGGCGTTGACCTCGTCCGCAACCTTCGCCTTCGCTGTGATGAACGCGAGCAGGTCGCGGATATGAACGAAGCCTTCCGGATCGTCGAGGGTGTCGTTGTAGACCACGAGGCGCGAATGAGCGGCGCTCTCGAACAGGCTCATCAATTCGCCGAGCGAAATATCCCGCTTGACCGCGACGATGTCGCCGCGCGGCACCATGACGTCGGCGATCCGCCGCTCATGCAGCCCCAGGATGTTGCGCAGCATGGTGCGTTCGATCGTGGTGAAGCTGGTTTCGTCCGGCGCGGTAGCATCAAGCACGACCTGGAGGTCGGCGCGGGCGGATCCCGCCTTCCATCCGAACAGCGTGCGCAGCGCGCGCATCAGCCAAAGTTCCGACGATGGCCGGAGCACCTCGACCTGCTGAACCGGCACCGGCAGATTGCCCGGTCCCGCCGTTTCGGAAGGATCGCTGTCGGACTTGTCGGCGAGAGAGCTGGGCACTTAGTTCACCTGGTCGTCGTGCGCGTAAGGATCGGGAATTCCGAGCTGCGCAAGAATATCACGCTCGAGACCTTCCATGATCTCGGCGTCGTTATCGTTTTCGTGATCGTAGCCGATCAGATGGAGAAAACCATGCACCGCCAGATGGCTGAGATGGTGCTCGAACGGCTTGTGCTCGGCATCGGCCTCGGAACGTGTGGTTTCATAGGCAATTGCAATATCGCCAAGCATGCGCGGGGCGTCGTCGTCGGCGCGCTCCGATTGCTGCGCGGGAAACGACAGCACGTTGGTCGGCTTGTCGATGCCGCGCCAGTTCTTGTTGAGCGTGCGGATGCCTGCATCGTCGGTCAGCATGATCGCCAGTTCGGCATCGGCGGTGTCGGCGTCGACCATGGCGGCGGCCGCTTCGATGGCGCGATGAATCGTCGTCTCCGCATCGCTCTCGCTGTTCCAGCAGTCGGCGGTGACGAGGACTTCGGTCGCGGGTATGTCGGCGGACGTCATGTCAAAGATCTTGGTTGCAACTGGCGCTCTGTTTCATCGATGCATCAAGGGGTGCCTGCGCCGGGCTGCTTCGGCACGCCTTCATATGCGGCAACGATCCGCGCCACCAGTTCATGGCGGATCACGTCCTGCGCCTGGAATCTCACCTGGGCGATGCCTTCGACGCCGTCGAGCAGCTTGGCGGCTTCCGCCAGCCCCGACGGCTGGCCATTGGGCAGGTCGACCTGGCTCGGATCGCCGGTGATGATCATGCGGCTGTTCTCGCCGAGACGCGTCAGGAACATCTTCATCTGCATCGATGTGGTGTTCTGCGCTTCATCCAGAATGATCGCTGCGTTGGTCAGGGTGCGGCCGCGCATGAAGGCCAGCGGTGCGATTTCGATTTCGCCGCTCTGCAGGCCGCGCTCGACGATGCGCGAGTCCATCAGGTCATACAGCGCGTCGTAGATCGGCCTCAGATACGGATCGACCTTCTCGCGCATATCGCCGGGCAGGAATCCAAGCCGCTCGCCCGCTTCAACGGCGGGGCGTGAGAGGATGATGCGGTCGACTTCCTTGCGCTCGAACAACTGACAGGCCTGCGCCACCGCGAGCCATGTCTTGCCGGTGCCGGCGGGGCCGATGCCGAACACCAGCTCGTGCCGCTTCAACGCGCGAATGTATGAATCCTGCGCGGCGGTGCGCGCCCGCACCGGGCGCTTGCGCAGATTGATTTCCTCGAACTGCGATTTCGCGGCTTTCGGATCGAATTCAAACAGCGAGCCCTGCGCGATCACGGCGCGGATCGCGCCTTCGACATCGCCCTGGGCAATGTCCTGGCTGCGCACAGCCTGCTCATAGAGCATTTCAAGTACGCGCCGCGCGGCATCGCAGCCGTCGCGCGAGCCGGCGACGGTGATGTGATTGCCCCGCGAGTCGGCGACAACGCCAAGGCGGCGCTCGATCAAGGCGAGGTTTTGTCCGTAGGGACCGACCAGTGCGGAGGCTGCGCCGTTGTCATCGAAGGCGACGACGATTTGGGCTTCGTGCGGTGTTGGAACGTCTCGGTCGTTTTTGCGGCCAGGGGCGAGTGTCGGCGAATCCGATGCGCTTTTTGGCAAGGGTTCAGGCTCCGGTGGTCATGGCGGACTGGGAAAGTGACGAGACGGGAGAAGCGGCTGGACCTGCGAGTACGCCGATCAGGCTGTAGCGCTCGAGGCTGTCGACGGCGACGGGCAGCACCTGGCCGATGATGTCGGGCGGCGCCATGACGTGAGCAGGTTGCAGGTAAGCAGTGCGGCCGACGACCTGACCGGGATTGCGCGCGGCGCGCTCGAACAGCACATCGACCGTCTTGCCGATCACTGCCGCGTTGAAGGCAGCCTGCTGGCTGTCGATCAACTCCTGGAGCCGCGCCAATCGCTCGTCCATCACAGTGGCCGTAACCGTCTCCCGCATGTCCGCGGCCGGTGTCCCGGGCCGGGGCGAATACTTGAACGAATAGGCGCCAGCGTAGCCGATTTGGCGAACCAGCGCGAGTGTTGCGGAAAAATCTTCCTCGGTTTCACCCGGAAAACCGACAATAAAATCCGATGAAAAGGCAATGTCTTCGCGCACCTTGCGGAACCGCTCCACGGTTCTCGCATAGTCGGCGGCGGTATGTTTGCGGTTCATCGCCTCCAGGATCCGGTCGGAGCCGGACTGCACCGGCAGATGCACGAACGGCATCACGGCCGGAATGTCCCGGTGGGCTTCGATCAGTGCCTCATCGACGTCGCGGGGATGGCTGGTCGAGTAACGCAGGCGAGCGATGCCCGGAATGTCCGCGAGCCGATACAGAAGCTGACCGAGCGACCATGGCTTGCCGTCGCTGCCCTCGCCATGAAACGCGTTGACGTTCTGGCCGATCAGCGTGATCTCGCGCACGCCGTTATCGGCGAGGCGCTTCACATCGTCAATGATGCGCGCCACCGGACGCGACACTTCCATGCCGCGCGTGTAAGGCACCACACAGAAGGTGCAGAACTTGTCGCAGCCTTCCTGCACCGTGACGAAAGACGAGATGCCGCGCGCGCGGATCATCGCCGGTTTCGGATCGGGCAGCGACGCGAACTTGTCCTCGACCGGAAACTCGGTCTCGATCGCACGTCCGCCGGTCTGTGCCTTTGCCAGCAGTTGCGGCAGATGATGATAGCTCTGCGGCCCGACCACGACGTCAACGACGGGCGCGCGGCGAATGATCTCGCTGCCTTCGGCCTGCGCGACGCAGCCTGCCACGGCGATCTTCATCTCGCGTCCGTTACGGGCCGCTTCGTCCTTGGCGGTGCGCAGGCGTCCAAGTTCCGAATAAACTTTCTCGGACGCCTTCTCGCGGATGTGACAGGTGTTGAGGATCACAAGATCGGCGTCGTCGGCGTTTGCCGTTTCGACGAATCCCTCAGGCGCGAGCGTGTCCACCATGCGCTGCGCATCGTAGACATTCATCTGACAGCCGTATGACTTGATGTGCAGCTTCCGCGGCGCGGTCATCGAAACCTTGGGTCTGGCGGCGCTCCGGGCCGCTCTCTCTGGCGCTTCAAATATAGATAAAGGGCGGCGAAATCCAGCGACCGGATGATATTCAGAGCGCTCCAAGCAGGGTCTATCTATTTGTCCTGGTGGAGTTTTCAGGGGCGAATCTAATCGCGTCCCTAAATGGCGCTTATTTCAGCGTGGTCGAGGCTGGGTTCGATCAGGCCGGGCAATGCGCGCATATCGCCGATGACAATGTTCGCGCCGGCCGCCCGCAGCCGGTCGGCATCGCCGGGCCGGCAGTGGCTGCCGCCGGTAAATCCGATCACGGTCATTCCGGCGGCATGCGCGGCGGTGACGCCGGGCACGCTGTCCTCGACAACGACGCATCGCCTTGGCGGCGTATCCATCTGTGCGGCGGCAAACAGAAACAAATCCGGCGCAGGCTTGCCGCGTTCGACCTGCATCGCAGAGAACAGATGCGGGTCGAAGCGATTGAGAAGCCCGGTGGTGCCGAGGCTGCTGCGAATGCGCGTCGGGGTGCCGGACGACGCCACACAGATGCGCCGGGACAATCGATCCAGCGCCTCGAAGATGTGCGGAACGGGCTGCAACTGCGCGCCGAACACGCGGTCAATCGTCGCTCGCAACTGCGCGGTGTAGGTGTCGGGAAAGGCGCGGCCAAGTTCGCTCTCGACCTCAAGCCGTGCCTCGCGTGCGGAGCGTCCAAGGAAGCGCTCATGCACCTGCTCGGCGGAGATCGCGTAACCATATTCCGTCAGCACGTCGGCATGAACGACGCAGGCCAGCGCTTCGCTGTCGACGAGCACGCCGTCGCAATCGAAGATGACGAGGTCGAAAGGGGGCGAAGTGCTCAAGACTTGTCGTCGTCCCGAGTCTTTTCGTCCAACGGCACGCAATAAAGCTCCAGCCGGTGGTCGACCAGCTTGTAACCAAGCTTGCGCGCGATTTCGGTCTGGAGCTTTTCGATTTCCTCGGAGGTGAATTCGATCACCTTGCCGTCGCGCAGATTGATGAGATGGTCGTGATGACTCTCCGGCACCTGCTCGTAGCGGGCGCGGCCCTCGCGGAAATCGTGGCGTTCGATGATGCCGGCGTCCTCGAACAGCTTGACGGTGCGGTAGACGGTCGAAATCGAAATCTTGTCGTCGACTGCGACACAGCGCCGGTAAAGTTCCTCGACGTCGGGATGGTCCATGGCTTCGGCGAGCACGCGCGCAATGACGCGGCGCTGCTCGGTCATGCGCATGCCGGCTGCGGCGCAGCGCTTCTCGATATCCGTATGCTTGCCTGTGGGCACGGGCTTCAAGGACGACATCTTGCGAGGTTCCGGTGGATAGAGCGGTGTTTTGCCACCGGGGGCAGCTTACGACAAGTCTCGTTGCATCACCACGGCGTTCAATTGTTCGCCGCTGGCGTCCTTGTAGTACCGTTCGCGGCGTCCGACGACGCGGAAACCGGCGCGTTCATACAAGGCGCGGGCAGGGCGGTTGTTTTCCTCGACTTCCAGGAAAACGGTTTTCAGGCCATGTCCCGCGAGATGTCCGAGATGGGTGCGCAGCAGGTCGCGCGAGAAGCCGCGCCCGCGATGCTTCTGTGCAACCGCAACGGAGAGGATCTCGGCCTCGTCGGCGGCGGTTCGGGACACGATAAATCCGATGGTTGATCCGCCGAGCCGCAGCCGGTGCGCGAGCGTGTTGCGCTCGATCAGGATCTGCTCGAATTCCTCCGTGCCCCAGCCGCGATGAAACGACGCGCGATGGAGTTGCGAGAGACGCGGCGCATCGCGAAGGTTCGCCGGCTCGACCGTGGCATCGACGCGTCCGAACAGTTTCGGGAACAGATTGGAAAGAAATGCCGGAGCGCGCGCCATGGTTATGTCCGCGTGTCCGGAAGCGCGTAACCGGCCTTCGGCTTGGCGTCGGGCGCGCGCAGATAAAACGGTTTCGCCGGCGCTGCACTCGGGTCGGTCGCCGCTCCGATCCATGCGACCCAGGTAATATCGGGGCCGGGTTTCGGGTCGACCAGCAGCGGTGCAGCGACGTTTCGCGGCCAGCGGTCCGCCAGCAATTTTGCGGCGTTACCGACCATGCGCAACGCGCCAAACCGCGACGCCGCGAACGTCTCCTCGATCGGCATGACCGCCGGACGCATCAGCACCGATCCGTTGCCGGCGACGACCTGGAAATAAACATGATCATGCCGGGCATCGATCGCAGCGATGATCGGATTCTCCTGCTTCTCGGCGACCAACGGCGCGGCATAGGCCGCAAGGGTGGTGAGGCCGATCACCGGCTTGTCGGCGGCGAGGCCGATGCCGCGCGCGGCGGAGATGCCGACGCGCAGACCGGTAAAGCTGCCGGGGCCAGTGGTGACGGCGATACGGTCGAGTTCGAGATAGCTCAGGCCTGATGCGGTCATGACGCGCGCGATCAGCGGCATCAGCGCCTCGGCATGGCCGCGCTTCATCTCCAGCGTTTCCTGCGCGATCACAGCTTTGGTGGTCGCATCCAGCACGGCGGCGGAGCAGTAATCCAGCGCGGTATCGATGGCGAGAACGATCATTCAGGGACCGGTAAGATGGCAAAGGTGGCGGCAACGTGCCGCCGAAAAAGCAAAGGGGCAAGCGGTTCGGCGCTTGCCCCAAGGCCTTTTTGAAGAATTTAGGTAATTTACATCGGCCGGACTTCGACCACATCCGGGATGAAGTGCTTCAACAGGTTCTGAATGCCGTGCTTCAGCGTCGCCGTCGACGACGGGCAGCCGGCGCAGGAGCCCTTCATGTCGAGATAGACGATGCCGTCCTTGAAGCCGCGGAAGGTGATGTCGCCGCCGTCGCTGGCGACAGCCGGGCGAATCCGGGTCTCGAGCAGATCCTTGATGACCGCGACCGTCTCGGTGTCGGCCTCGCTGAAGAACTCCTCGGCATGCGGCGCATCGCCGTCCGGCTGCTGGCCGTCGGCGAGCAGCGGCGCGCCGGACATGTAGTGTTCCATGATGACACCGAGGATCGCCGGCTTGAGGTGCTGCCAGTCGCTGTCGTCCTTGGTGACGGTCACGAAGTCCGAGCCGTAGAACACGCCGGTGACGCCCGGCACGCTGAACAGCCGTTCGGCGAGCGGGGAGCGGGTGGCGCTGTCGCGGTCGGTGAATTCCATGGTGCCGCTGTCGAGCACGGCGCGGCCGGGAATGAACTTCAGGGTCGCGGGATTGGGGGTCGCTTCGGTCTGGATAAACATTTGATTCTCCGGCGCATCGCCGGTTCAAGGCCGGCGCGAACGGGTTAGGTGAGCGGTTCCTATAGCACAGATGGCGCCTGAAACAGCCCGATCAAGGGTGCATGGCGGGTGTTCCGGGAAGCCTCCCGGCCGCCGCAGGACGCCGTTTTGAGGGGAAAATCCGTCTATGACAGCGCGTCGATATCGAGGTCGCTGAGATTGCCCGGCACGATCGTAATCGGGATCGGAAATGTGCCGGCGGTTTTCGCCAGCATGGTGATGATCGGACCGGGGCCTTCCGCACCGGCGCTGGCCGCAAGCACCAGCATGGCAATGTCGACATCGTTATCGATGACGTCGAGGATCTGCTCGCCGGGATCGCCCTCGCGGATGACACGCTCCGGCGTGATGGCTGCGATGCCGTTGGCGCGGCCCGAGGCGCGGTCGAGCGCCGCGTTCGCGATCTCCTCGGCTTCCGCGCGCATGATATCTGCGACACCGAGCCATTGCTGGTTGCGGTCTTCCGTCTCGATGACACGCAGCATCACCACGCCGCCGCCGACGCGAACCGCCCAGCGGCTTGCGTAGTACACCGCGCGGTCGCCTTCTGCGGTGTCGTCAACGATGACGAGGCATTTCGGCTTGTGGCCCTGTTCGTAGCTTCGTCGCTGGTTGCTCATGCATGTCCCTCGCGCGTATTCCGCAAAAGTGGGCACGGTTTTGCGAGCAGAATACGCGCAATTTATTGATGGGAGCATTTTCTTGCGGCTAACCGGCTTCCACTTAGCCGGAAAATGCTCCATTGACGAACTGGCATCATGCTGCCACGCGCGAGGCCGCGCCGACAAGGCGAGAAGAGGCTTGACGGAACTTGATTCGCGCGTTCGTGACGCGGCTACTTCTTGCGGATAAAGCCGACGATGTCCTTCACCGCATTCATGGTTTCGGCGGCGATGACGCGCGCGCGATCGGCGCCGTCGGCCAGAACCGAATCCACATAGGCTGCGTCCTGCGTCAGCTTCTTCATCTCGGCGCCGATCGGCCCGAGCTTTGAGACCGCAAGGTCGACCAGCGTCGCCTTGAAGCCGGAGAACTGCCCGCCGCCGAATTCACGCAGCACGTCTGGCCGCGACTGGCCTGACAGCGCCGCGTAGATGCCGACCAGATTGTCGGCTTCGGGACGGTTCTTCAGGCCTTCTTCCTCGCTCGGCAGCGGCTCCGGATCGGTCTTCGCCTTGCGGATCTTCTGCGCGATCCCATCGGCATCGTCGGTGAGATTGATGCGCGAATAATCGGAAGGGTCCGACTTCGACATCTTCTTGGTGCCGTCGCGCAGCGACATCACCCGCGTCGCTGGGCCAGTAATCAGCGGCTCCGGCTGCGGGAAGAATTTCTCGCCGAAATTGTGCGCGCGGATGGAATCCGAAAAGTCGTTGTTGAACTTCTGTGCGATGTCGCGCGCCAGTTCGAGATGCTGCTTCTGGTCCTCGCCGACCGGAACGTGGGTCGCGCGATAGACCAGAATGTCAGCCGCCATCAGATTCGGATAGGCGTACAGACCCACCGACGCGTTCTCGCGATCCTTGCCGGCCTTCTCCTTGAACTGGGTCATGCGGTTCAGCCAGCCGAGGCGCGCAACGCAGTTGAACACCCAGGCGAGTTCGGCGTGCTCGGACACCTGGCTCTGGTTGAAGACGATATGCTTCTTCGGATCGATGCCTGCGGCGATGAACGCCGCCGTCACCTCGCGGATGTTGCGGGTCAGCTCGGCAGGGTCCTGCCAGACGGTAATGGCATGCAGATCCACCACGCAGTAGATGCAGTTGTGGGTGTTCTGGAGTTTCACGAAGTTGACGATGGCGCCGAGATAATTGCCGAGGTGCAGATTGCCCGTCGGCTGGACGCCCGAAAAAACCAGTTCTTTTGCAGCCATCTTGTTGTTCCTGTGCCGCCGTCCGGCAGCCGATCCGTGTACGCGCGTCTTTAGCCATGCAGGCGCTACTCGCGCAAGCGGCCATCGCGCAAATTGCTGATCGCCTCGCCCCAGTTGACGACGCGGAGCAGGTCCAGCAGCAGGCCGTAGAACGAAACGCCCGCCGCGACCAGCCCGCCGAGGATGGTGATCCTGGCCGCGAAGCCGGCCGCTTCCATGACAGGCGCCACGAAGGACTCGGCGAGAAACAGCATCGCGCCCATCACGGCGGCGCAGATCGCGATCCGCGGCAGCCGGCGCTGCGCAATGGCGTCGATGGAGAATCCGAATGTCGTCGCGCCTCGCCAGCCCAGCACCGCGGCGCAGAACCACGCGCCGAGGGAGATGCTGGCGGCGACGCCGCTGGCGCCGTAGGCGTGCCCGAAGACCAGTCCGCAGACCACGGCGACCACGATGCCGGACAGCGTTGCCGCCAGCGGCGTCTTGGTGTCCTCGCGAGCGAAGAAAGCCGGAGCCAGCACTTTCACCAGAACATGCGCGGGCAGGCCGAGCGCGAGGATCGCCAGCGCCTGCGCGGTGGCGATGGTATCCGCCGCGGTGAATGCACCGTGCTCGAACAGCACGCGGATGATCGGCTGGCTCAGGACGATCAGGCCGATGGTTGCCGGGATGACCAGTGCGGTCGCAAGTTCGAGTCCGCGGGATTCGGCCTGCATCAGCGCGTCCTTGTCGTTGGCGCGGATCGCGCGGGTCATCTCCGGCACGAGAACCGTGCCCATCGCCACGCCGACCATGCCGAGCGGCAGTTCGATCAGGCGGTTGGCGAAATAGAGCCACGACACAGCGGCCGGTGAGTTCGACGCAATGATCGCGCCGCCGACAATCAGGAATTGCGGCCCGGCATTGGCGACCATGCCGGGAATTCCCTGGCGCAGAAACCCCCGGATCTGCGGGTCGAATGAAATCCGTATCGGGGTGGCGATGCCGTCGCGCCAGGGCCTGCGCTGTATCAGGATCAGCATTTGCAGACACCCGGCGACACCGACCGCGCCCGCGATCACGGTGGCCGAGAACAGCGGATCGTGCCGCCACACCAGCAGCACGACCAGCACGACGATCATGGTGATGTTGAACAGCACCGGCGAGAACGCGGTCAGCATGAAGCGATGCTCGGCGTTCAGCACGCCGATCATCACGATGGACGGTCCGACGAACGCAAAGTACGGCATCATCAGCCGGGCGTTGTCGACGGCGAGTTGCAGTGTCTCTCGGCCGACGAAGCCGGGTGCAAGCACTGCGATGACGAGGGGCATCAGCAATGTCAGAACAAGCGCGATGCCGATCAGGATCAGGCTGACGCTGCCGAGCAGGCGCCCGGCGAAGGCCGCGGCGGCGACTGTGCCTTCGGTTTCCCGGACGCGCAGATAATGCGGGATCAGGGCTGCGTTCAGCGCGCCTTCCGCGAAGGACCGGCGTGTCACGTTGATGAACTGGAATGCCACCAGGAACGCGTCTGCGACCGATCCGGCGCCCAGCAGCGCGGCCACCAGGGCATCGCGGATGAAGCCCAGCGTTCGCGACGCCAGCGTTCCGGTCGAGATGGTCAGGATATGACGGATCATCGAGCTATTCTGCGGATCACATGCTTGCTGGCGGGCGCGTTGTCGTGATAGGTCGCCGGTTGCTTCCAAGACCCTGGAACCGGCCTTCCAGTCCCTCCCTGAAATAACAGCTTTTGCCGGTTTGGCTTTCTCCCATCAGGAATATCATTAATGACCGCAGCGACATACGACGTTCTCGGGATCGGGAATGCCATCTTCGATATTCTGGTGCGCACCGACGATGCCTTTCTCGCCCAGCACGGCATGGCCAAGGGATCGATGGCGCTGATCGACGAGGCGCGCGCCGCTGCAGTTTACCAAGCCATGGGCCCGGCGACCGAGATGTCCGGCGGTTCCGCGGCGAATACAATTTTCGGCGTGGCAGGCTTCGGCGCCAAGGCGGCGTATGTCGGCAAGGTCAAGGACGACCAGATCGGCCGCATGTACACCCACGACATTCGCGCGGCGCATGTGGCGTTCACCACCGCGGCTGCGACCGACGGTCCCGCGACCGGATGCTCCTACATTCTGGTGACGCCGGACGGTGAGCGCACCATGAACACGTATCTCGGCGCGGCGCAGGATCTCTCTCCCGCCGATATCGATCCCGCCCAGATCGCGGCGTCCTCGATCGTTTATCTAGAAGGCTATCTGTGGGATCCGGCCAATGCGAAGGAAGCATTCCTGAAGGCCTCGAAGATCGCGCACGACAACGGGCGCAGCGTCGCGCTGACTCTCTCGGATGCATTCTGCGTCGGCCGTTATCGCGATGAATTTCTCGATCTGATCCGGACGGGGACGGTGGATCTGGTGTTTGCCAATGAAGCGGAACTGGCATCGCTCTACCAGACCGAGGATTTCGACAAGGCGCTGGCGCAACTGCGCGGCGACGCGCAACTCGCTGTTGTCACGCGCAGCGAAAAGGGCTGCGTGGTCGTTGCGAAGGACAAGGTGACGCCGGTTCCCGCGTCTCCGGTGAAAGAGGTGGTGGATACCACGGGTGCGGGCGATCTGTTCGCTGCGGGCTTCCTGTTCGGTCTGGTGCGCGGTCTTGGCCATGAACAGTGCGGACAGCTCGGGGCGCTCGCCGCCGCCGAGGTGATCCAGCATATCGGCGCGCGTCCGCAGACTTCGTTGAAGGCGCTGGCCCAGGCCGCCGGGTTGCCGGTCTAGCGGTTAACTATTCACGATCGAGTGACTTCCGGTTAACCGCGTTTGTCCTTGAAGGGCTTGCCGCCTGCATCCATATGACGAAAGACGATTTTCGGCGGGAACCATTGCCTGTTGCGTTCGTTGGAACTTTTCCCGCTATGCGGGCAGACATGTTTTGTAAGAGTAACGCGCAGGGCGCGGCGGAAGGTCACCATGATTTCAACCTGGAGCGAGTGGAAACGTTATCCGAAGGCGGCGCGCGGCGAAAAACTCGAAGCGCCGATCGGGCCGGGGATTTTCGAAGTCAGGCACACCTCGTCCGGCGCTTTGTTCGCCTTCGACTCTGCCGACAACCTCGCTCTCGCGCTGTCGTCGATTACATCTGGGTCGAAATCATTCGCATCCTGGTTCGGCAAGCGCGACCCCGTGACGTCGCTCGATCTCGAATATCGCACTTACGCGACCTCGACGCGCGAAGACGCAAAGGTCGCCGCGGAGCGCATGATCGGCCGCCGCGAAGCCTTCATGAGTCACGTTGCCTGACGCCTAGCGGCGGAGCACGCCGATCATGCGGCTGGCGAAGGTGAGCCGTTCGGCCAGGACGGACATGAAGTAGGTCAGGAGTTTCTGGCCGAGCGCCGGATTGCTGGCGGTGATTGCGTCGAACGCTTCGGCGCGCAGCACGTAGAGGACGCTGTCAGCCTCCGCGCGAATCGTGGCGCTGCGTGGCTGGCGCGCCACAAGCCCCATTTCTCCAACCGTTGTATGACGGCCGAGGCTGCGGACCCGTGTGGTGTGGCCCCCGCCCGCGTCCACGATGACGCCGACCCGGCCGTTGAGAATAAAGAGCATCGAATCTGCCGGTTCGCCCGCGCGCGCGATGGTCTCGAAAGCACGGACTTCAAGGCGTTCGCAGTGCCGCGCCAGTTCGGTGGCGTCATGGTCGCTGCCGAGAATGCCCGCGAACCAGCCGTGCAGGTCGCCTTCCTCCTGCTCCAGCCCGCGGTGCCGCGCGATAAGTTCGTTCTCGCACCACTCCAGTGCGTGATCGAGGTCCGGCATGACCAGGATGTCGCCGGACAGGAATTCTCCCGACCGCAGCATCTTTTCTGTTTTGCGCGGCAGGTTGACGAGAACGAGCTTCACGTCGTTTTCGATCGCCGCCCGCCTGATCTGGGCGAAGCTGTAGGCGGCCGATGAATCGATGCCGGTCACCAGCTTGAAATCGAAAACCAGATAGCGGCACTCGGGATGATGGTCGAGCAGTGTCTTCACATGCTGATAGAGACGATTGGCCGAACCGAAGAACAGGTAGCTTTGCAGGTTGAGCCCGTGGATTTCCTTGCCATGGGCGGCGAGCAGCGCCAGATCCTGCCGCGAGCGATCGAGCGAACTGCGATACTCCGCGCCGTTGAAGCCGAATTTGATCGAACTGATCCGCGACACGCTCAGGGCGAATGTCGCGCAGCCGATGACGGTTCCGATCAGGACGCCGGCGATAAAGCCCCACTTCACGATGATGAAAATGATCGCAAGCAGCGACAGGTATTCGATGGTGGACAGCCGTCGCCGCGATTCGACGATCCAGCGGTTGAGCTGATCGACGCCGAGATAGATCAGCAGGCCGCCGAGAATGAACTTCGGCATATAGCTGAGCAGCGCCGGATCGGCCACCAGCATCAGCACCGCAATGAAGGCGACCGCCAGCCCGGAAAGACGTCCGGTGGCTCCGCCGTTGCTGTTGAGCAGCGAGCGGCTCAGCGAGATACAGCCCGCGTAGCCGCCGAAAAGTCCCGACAGGATGTTGGCCGCTCCCGCGACATTGAGCTCGCGCTCGAGATTCGCTTCGCGGCTGGTCGCCACCTCAAGGCCCGTGGTGTTGAACAGCGTGCTGATCGCGGTCACGAAGATCACCGCAATCAGGTTGCCGATCAGTCCCGGCGCGGCCCGCCACGGGTAGTTTTCGATATCGCCGAGATGCCACGGCATCGAAATCGTCGCGCGCGGCAGCGACTGAAATGTCCAGCCGAGAGCCTGGGCCTGCTCCACCGAAATGCCCGCGAAGTTGAAAACGATGTGGGTCGCCACCACGCCGGCGATCAGCAGCGCCGGCAGCGCCAGCGGATTGCGCGAGCGATGCCATGTCAGATAGATCGTGAATGCGAGCGCGACGCCGGCGAGCAATTCGTACATCGTCATGGGGTTCGCGAACGCGGCGAGGTTATCGAACCTCGGAGACTCGTTCGTGATGACCCGGACGCCGCCGAGCGCAATCAGCAGCGCGGTCGCGCCGAGAAATCCGCCGATCACTGGATAGGGCACGTAGCGGATGGCGCGGCCAATCCGGGTCAGGCCCAGACTGCACAATGCGAGGCCGGTGATGATGGTTGCGGCAGACAGTGTCAGCAGCACGGGGCCAAGCAGGTGTGCAGACGAATCGGTTGCCGTGATGTGCTCGACCACCGACGTCGCCAGAATGGCGGTGACCGCCGCCGTGGATGTCTCGGGGCCTCCGACCGCGGTGGGAAAGGTGCTGCCCAGCGCAACGACCACTGCGATGATGGCGGTGGCCGTGAAGGTCGCCGCGATTCCATAAGGCAGATATTGGGCCAGCGGACCGGAGAAGATCAGAACCGAATAGGACAGTCCGAAGGACACCGTCAGGACCGCGGGCGCCGCGCTGGCAAAGATGTCATTCAGCCAGGCGCGAAGTTTCACACTCGGGCTTTGAACTGGGCTGACGGAAGGGAAGGCCACGCAGGACGTCCATCGATGGAGGCCCGCCAGTCCTAGACGACGGCAACGCGAACGTAAAAGAGATTTTTGTGACAGTTACTGTCGCTTTGCGCGAAATGAGATATGCCGCCCCGGTGTGCATCGATGATCGCAAAAAGGGCTGCACCGTTTCCGGCGCAGCCCTTCGTACAATTCTTTGACTGCGGATCAGCGGCCCTTGAATTTCGCGGGGCGCTTTTCGAGGAACGCGCCGACGCCTTCCTTGAAATCTTCACTGCGCCCGGCGATGCGCTGCGAGCTTTGTTCCAGATCGAGCTGTTCCTCGAATGAATTGTTCTCGCTCTCCCAGTAAAGTTTGCGGATCAGCGACAGCGCCACGGTCGGGCCGTTGGCGAGATCATGGGCAAGCTTTTTGGTTTCCTCGGCCAGTGCCGCATCGTCCACCACGCGGTTGACGAGGCCCCATTCCAGCGCCTTCTCGGCTGGCAGCCGTTCGCCCAGCAGCGACAGTTCGACGGAGCGGGCCTTGCCGATCAGGCGCGGGAGAATCCAGGTCGATCCGCAGTCCGGCACGAGGCCGATCCGCCGGAAGGCCTGCAGGAAGTAAGATGAGCGCGCGCACACGATGATGTCGCCCATCAGCGCGAAGCTCATGCCCGCTCCGGCCGCCGGTCCGTTGACCGAAGTGACGATCGGGCAGTGCAGGTCGCGCAGACGGCGCAGGAACGGATGAAACGCCGTTTCCAGTGTGGTCCCCGCGCTCTGGCGCTTGCCGCTCTGGTTGTTGCGGCCCTGAAGATTGGCGCCGGTGCAGAACGCCTTGCCCGCGCCGGTGATGACGAGACAGCGGACTTCCGCGCGCTTCTCCTCGAGAGTCTCCATCGCTTCCGAGAGACCCGCGAGCATGTCGACGGAGACCGCGTTCATGACCTCCTGATGATCGAGCACAAGGGTTGCGACCGGTCCGTCGAATTCCAGCCGGCAATGATTGAACTGCATGTCTTCCTCGCTTGATGGGTTTGACTGATCGTCACGTCCGGCCAGCCGCCGCGTGCGTTTCAGCGCGACTATTCCGGAAACCGAATCGGCTGTAAACGGCGCGATTCGGCACACGAGGTCTGACCTGCCATGCGTTGCGAACTTTAATTTCGCATGGCGAAAGAGCGCAGCGTGACCGTTCGCCGTTTGATTTTGCGTGGCCGATTGGCCAATGTCGCCGCCAAACAAGATCAGCGGGAGATCAAGCGATCATGAGCATTTTCGATCTGAGCGGCCGCGTCGCGGTGGTCACTGGCGGCAACGGCGGCATCGGCCTCGGTATCGCGCAGGCACTGGCGGAAGCGGGCGCAACGGTTTCGATCTGGGGCCGCAACGCCGAGAAGAATGCACAGGCGGTTGCTGCGATCACCGGCAAGGGCGGCAAGGCCGAGGCGCGCGTTTGCGACGTCACCGACGCGGCGTCCGTGAAGGCTGCGATGCAGGGCACGCTCGACACATTCGGCCGGGTCGATGGCTGCTTCGCCAATGCAGGCATTGGCGGCGGCGGACGGCAGTCCTTCATCGATCGTACCGAGGAAGACTGGCGCAAGATGTTCGCCACCAATCTCGACGGTGTGTTCCATGTCTTCCAGGCCGCGGCACGGCACATGACGGAACGTGCGGCAAAGGGCGATGCGTTCGGGCGGCTGGTGGCGACGTCCAGCATGGCGTCGCTGTTCGGCACCGCGCGCAACGAGCACTATGCGGCGACCAAGGCTGCGATCAATGCGCTGATCCGCGCGCTCGCGGTCGAGCAGGCGCGCTACGGCATCACGGCCAACGCGATCCTGCCGGGCTGGATCAAGAGCGACATGACGCAGGGGCTGATGGCGAACGACAAATTCGTCGACAACGTGATGCCGCGGATTCCGATGCGGCGGTTCGGCGAACCGTCGGACTTCGGCGGCATCGCGGTCTACCTGATGAGCAAGGCCTCGTCGTATCACACCGCCGACATGATCGTGATTGACGGCGGCTACACGGTGTTCTGAGGATCACTCCGGCAGCGGAATGAATTCGTGCTCGTTGGGCACATGAGCGAAGCGGCCAGCCTTCCAGTCGGCCTTCGCCTCTTCGATGCGCTCCTTGCTCGACGAGACGAAATTCCACCAGACGTGGCGCGGCCCTTCCAGCGCGGTGCCGCCGAGGAACATCATCCGCGTCGGGCGCACGGCCTTCACGGTGATGCGGTCGCCCGGGCGGAAGATCAGCAGCTTCGGACCTTCATACTTTTCGTTCGTGATTTCGATCTCGCCGTCGACGATATAGATCGCGCGCTCCTCATGATCGGCATCGAGCGGCACGCGCATGCCCTCGTCCAGTGCCACCTCGGTGTAGAACCACTCCGAGACCATATCGACGGGCGATTTCTTGCCGAACGACGAGCCGGCGATAATGCGTGCCTTGAATCCGGTGTCCTGCACCGTCGGCAGGACGTCGGCGCCGAAATGCTGGAACGACGGCGCGATCTCCTCCTTGCCGGCCGGCAGCGCGATCCAGCTTTGCAGGCCGAGCATCTTCTGGCCGTTGGCGCGCTGCACGTCCGGCGTGCGCTCGGAATGCGCGATGCCGCGGCCGGCGGTCATCAGGTTCATGGCGCCGGGCTGGATTTCCTGGATGTTGCCCTCGCTGTCACGGTGCATGATGCTGCCGTCGAAGAGGTAGGTGACGGTGGCGAGCCCGATATGCGGATGCGGGCGCACGTCCATGCCCTTGCCGGCGACGAACTGCACCGGGCCGAAGTGATCGAAGAAGATGAAGGGGCCGACCATCTGCCGCTTGCCGTGCGGCAGCGCGCGGCGGACGGCGAAGCCGTCGCCGAGATCGCGGGTGCGCGGCACGATGATGAGATCGAGCGCGTCACAGGTTTGCGGATCGCCGAGGATCGGATCGTTCGAGGGCATCCAGCTCATGATGTCGCTCCTTTTTTAGCAATGTCTCCGCCGGACCTGATCCGGCAAATCCATCTTTCAGGAAATTTGATTCTCGATGGATACGCGGGTCAAGCCCGCGTATGGACAGTTGAGATTGTTGCGCCTTCGGCGACTCTACGCGCTCGCCGATGTTTCCGCGAGCGCGCGTGCTGGCAGCATCTTGCGAACGGCGGACGACGATGCAATCTGGCCCTTTTCGGCGAACGCCTCGTGGTTCGCCTCGATCTGGTCGAGCGCATAGAGATAGTTGACCATCAGCCCGTGCGACTGCTGCATGCCCTTCTCGGAGCGGTCGCCGAGGAAGTTCAGCCGCTCGAGCCGTGCGCCGTTGCCGAGATGGAAGCGAGCGACGGGATCGAGCGGATGCCCGCGTGTGCCCTTGGCCTCGATGAAGTAGTACGCCGCCAGCGGCAGCAGTTCGGCCTTGACCTGCTCGGCGGTGTCGGGATCGTCGGCCCAGTTCGGCGTATCGAGGGCATTGAGGGTGGCGCGCGAGGCCGCATCGAGCCGCGGCGAGGTTTCGGAGGCGCGTTCGCGCGCGAGCCAAGCGGCGAAGCCGGGCACGGGCGAGAGCGTCACGAAGGTCTGCACGTTCGGCAATTCGCGCTTGATCTCCTCGACCACCTGCTTGATCAGGAAGTTGCCGAAGGAAATGCCGCCGAGCCCGCGCTGCGTGTTCGAGATCGAGTAGAACACCGCCGTTGTGGCATCGGTGGCCGCGATCGGTGCGCGCGTGAGATCGAGCAGGGGCGCGATGGCCGCCGGACTTTCGCGCGTCAGCGCCACCTCGACGAAGATCAGCGGCTCGTCCACGAGCTGCGGATGGAAGAAGCCGTAGCAGCGGCGATCCGACGGCGCGAGACGGCTGCGCAAATCATCCCAGTTGGAGATGGCGTGCACCTGCTCGTAGCGGATGATCTTTTCCAGAATGTTCGCGGGCGTGGTCCAGTCGATCCGTTGCAGCACGAGAAAACCCCTGTTGAACCACGACGCGAACAGATGAACGAAATCGCTGTCGACATGCTTGAGCGCGGGATGATCCTTGATATGGGTCAGCAGCGCTTCGCGCATGCGCACAAGTGATGCAGTGCCACCGGGTGCAAGATTAAGGCGCCGGATCAGTTCCTGGCGGCGCGGCTCGGCGGCCTTCAGAAGTTTGCTGATAGCATCGGGCGTCGTGCCTTTATCGCGCACCACGGCCAGCGCGGCGTTCAGTTCGTCCATGTCCGGACCGAACAGATCGGCCAGCGCATTGAGGAAGGCCAGTTGGTCGGCCTCGCTTGCGGCGGAGTAACCCGCGAGCAGGGTGTTGGCGAGCGCGACGCCGGTGGCTTCGCCGCGCCGCGACAGCAGGGTTTCGCCCAGCCCGATCAGTTCGGCCTGCGACATTGCGCGGGCGCCGTTCGACAGGCCAAGCAGGCTGCGTCCCCGCGCGGTCAGCGTGGTGAGCAGGTTGCTCAAGGAGGCCCGATCAAGTCCCAGCGTCGCCATTCGTCAGCTTGCTCCTTCGCAGTCGAACATCATCCGCGGATGATAGACAGCGAATGCGACCGATTCCAGACGGTCAGGCCCCGACTTTCGTTTGGGAATGCCCGATCCGCAGGCCGCCTGATGCGACTCAAAGCCGCGCGAGCGACGTGACGCGGTCGATGCGGTCGAACTTGTCGAGCGACAGGATCGCGTCCGCGAAGCGGTCGGCGCGCTCGTTGAGCACCGGACGCGCGAGTTGCAGGAATTTCTGCTGCATCGCCGCTGCATCCGGAAACGACGATGGCTCGCCCGACGGGTCAGGGATCAGCCGTTCCAGCGTGCCTTCGCCGCTTTCGATACTGACGCGCGCGCCAAACGGATGGCTCTTGCCTTCGAGCCGTGCGTCCTGCACGACCTCGATCCTGTCGGCGAGCGCCTCGATCGCAGGATCGCCGAGCCGCTTGTAATCGTCCCAGCCGAACGAGCCCTGATCGAGCGCCAGCGCGCCGGTGAAGAACATCGAGAACTGTCCGCCGACCACACTGCGGGCATGGCGCTTGGTTGCGGCATCGCCGGTGAGCGTGATGCCGTTGCGGTGCAGGCCGATCTCGACGCTCTTGATGTTTTCCGGCGTGAGATTGTGCTCGCGGCGCATGGCGATCAGGGCGTCGATGGCGGCGTGGGTGTAGCGGCAACTCGGATAGGGCTTTACGCCGATCTTCATGGTCTCGTAGATTTTGCCGAGCCCGGCGGTCGCCTTGTCCGGATGCGCGTCGTCGCTGTACCCGACCAAGAGGCCGTGCTTGCCTTCAACCGATTCCGTCGCGCCGATGAATCCCTCGCGCGCCAGCGAGGCGGCAACGACGCCGTTCATCGCGGCGGCGCCGACCTGATAGCGCTTGTTCCACGCGCCGTTGACCAGAAACTGCAGCGAGCCGGCGGCCTGGCTTCCCGAAACTCCGAACGCGGCGACAATCTGCTCGGCGTTGAGCTTGTACAGTTTCGCGGCCGCGGCCGCCGCGCCGTAGGTTCCGGCAGTGGCGGTTGGATGGAAGCCCTTGGCATAGTGCGATGTCGGATCGAGCGCGTTGCCGAGACGGCAGCAGACCTCATAGCCCGCGACAATGGCTGTCAGCACGTCGCGGCCGCTGGCCTCCACGATCTCGCCGACGGCGAAGGCGGCGGGCACCACCGGCGCACTCGGATGCAGCGATGAATCCGCGTGGGTGTCGTCGAAGTCGAGCGAGTGGCCGAGCGCGCCGTTGAGCAGCGCGGCGATGGCGGGCGTATAGGTTTTGGCGTCGCCGCACACGGTCGCATCGCCCTTATTGTCGAGGCCGAGGGTCGCCAGCATCGCCAGCAGCGACGGCGTCGATTCCGCCTCGCTGCGCGCCCGCACGGCGCTGCCCAGAAAATCGAGGGTCAGCGCCTTGGCGCGCTCCAGCACCTCTGGTGGAATGTCTTCATATCTGAGGTTTGCGACGTAAGCGGCCAGCGTTGCGGTTTCATTCGCCATTGTTGTTTTCCCGTTCGTTGGGCGGCAGACTAGGCATCCCGTGACGGATGTTCAACCCGGCGGCGTTCAACCCGCCTTGCGCGAGCCCGTCTTGACATCGGCCGGCTTGCGGGACGACCTTTGAGCCCGGTTCAGGTCCATTTTCACCAGTTGATGGGTCATGTTTACCGGCGCCGGTTTGATCGCGTTCATCTGTATCTTCGGCGCAGCCATGCTGGGCTTTGTGCTCAGCCGTTTTCTCCCGGATCATCACCTGACCGATCAGACCGGCAAGGCCATTCACAACGTGATGGGGGTGGTCGCGCTGCTGGCAGCGCTTGTGCTGGGACTTCTGGTTGCCAACACCAAGGCGAGTTTCGATCTGCGAAGTCAGGAAACCCAGCAATTCAGCGCCAATCTGACGCTGCTCGATCGCGAGCTGATGCATTTGGGTCCCGATGCAGCAAGAATGCGCGAGATGTTGCGCACATTTACAGCACGCAAGATCGCGCAGTTATGGACCGATCGCGACCTGGACATCGAGAATGATACGATGGAATCGGTTCGCCTGCTCGATCAGATCGAGGGTGATCTGCGAGGCCTGCTGCCGCAGAATGCAACCCAGACCGAAGGGCGCAAGAATGCGCTCGACATTATCCGGGAGCTGAAGCGCACCAGCCGCCTTCTGTCCGTCCAGCAAATCAATACGACGCCGCGTCCGTTTCTGATCGCCGGTATTTTCTGGGTCAGTGTGCTGTTCCTGTGGCGGGGGGTATTTGCCCCGTGCAACGGAAGCGTGATCGCCGCATTTTTCCTTGCCGCACTGTCAGTTTCGGTGGCGATCAATCTGATCTTCGATATGGACCGGCCGTTTACGGGCTTCATCAAGGTCTCGCCCGTGCCGATGCATCAGGCGCTGGACCGGATGACGGGTTAAGCCGAGCGCACTGTCTGGCCAAATATCGGATCAGGTCTTGGACTTCCGGATGTAGGGCCAGAACGCGAAAACGGCGACAATGATGGTCGCGATCACAGTGGCCATCAAGGTCTGGATGATGTCGAAGTGCTGGCTATCGCGGGCGACAAACAGCGCGGTGATCGGAGCCGCCAGCGTGAGCAGCAAACGCACAAATAAGGACATGACCGGACTCCCTTGCACATGCCGCCCTTTGCGGGTGCCAGAAGTCCGATAGCGCGCCGGGGTTCATTTGCCTTTGATCCGTGTCAAGGGGCGGCCAGGTTCGATGCGCGTCAGACCTGCCGCAGCATGGCCGGAACGATGATCCGGTGAAACGGCATGATGGTCGCAAGATAGACTCGGCCGAGCAGGTTATGGGTCATCACCAGCGTGGTCGCGGTGACCTGACAGCGGGGCGGGTTGTCGGCAACATCAACGATCACACGGAAATCGAGATGCCTGTCGTCGAAGCCCGCCACCAGCCGCTGCGGCGTTTCGCTGATGACGGGAAACGGCCCGATCGAGTTCGCGGCGATGGCCTTCGTATGCGTGGGCGTCTTGAGGCCAAGAGGCGCCACGACAAGATTCCGCAATCTCATCAGGGTGTCGATCCAGCGCGGCAGACGGAGAAACATCCGCTCCGCCGCCTGCCGGGCGGTGAGGGTGTCGTCACTTACCGCAATCCGAAATGCATCGGCGAACTGCGCGCCGGGAAGCAAACCTTGCATCCCGGCATCGGTGTTGAGTTCCTGAACGCTAAGAGCCTGACCGGTCATGTTGCAACCTCAGCCGCTGCGTCAGGGTGCGGAAGCGCAGCACGAGCAGGATGGCATATATACCGGTTCCGATCGACAGGCCGATCCAGACACCGATTGCGCCCAAATCAGTCCAGAATGCGAGCCCGCAGGCCGCGGTGAAGCCGACCAGCCAGTAGCTGATGGCCGCAAGCAGCAGCGGAATGCGCGTATCGCTGAGACCGCGCAGCGCACCGGCGGCCACGGTCTGGATGCCGTCGGCGATGAAGAATGTCGCGCCGACCAGCATCAGGGTCGCGGCCAGTTCAATCGCGGCCAGACCTTGCCGCGTATCACCGAAGAAAAATCCGGCCAGATCAAATCGCACGACGATCACGGCAAGGGTCATCGTCGTCATGAAGACGATGCCGAGCACAATCGCGGCGACGCCGGCGCGGCGGATCGCCAGCGTGTCGCCCCGCCCCAGCGCCTGTCCGACGCGCACGGTGGCCGCCATGCCGATGCCGAACGGCACCATGAACAGGATAGCCGCGATTTGCAGCGCGATCTGATGCGCCGCCAGCGCCGTCGTGCTGATCAGGCCCATCAGCAGACCGGCGGCGGAGAACAGTCCGTATTCCAGCAGGAACGACACCGCGATCGGCGCGCCGATGATGACGAGCTGGCGCATCAACGGCCAGTCGCTCCGCCAGAAATGTCCGAGCACGTGAAATTTCCTGAACGGGCGCTGGCTATAGGTGAACCACAGCGCAGCGGCACACATGCCGAAGTTCACGGTGGTCGTCGCAACGCCTGCGCCCAGCAGTTCCAGTTTCGGCATGCCCCAGTGGCCATGGATCAGCGCATAGCCGAGCACCGCATTGGCGGGGATCGCGGCCAGGGTGATCCAGAGACCGGGCTCGGGACGGTTGACCGCGCCCATGAAATTGCGGATGGCCATGAAGCACAGCGCGGGCGCCATGCCGGGCGCGAGACCGAGCAGGTAACGCTGCGCGAGGCGGGCGTTCTCCGGCGCCTGGCCGAGCATCAGGAGAATCTTCTCGCCGAACAGCGGCAGCAGCATCATCGGCACGCACAGCAGCAGCGCCGCCCACAGCCCGACACGCAGGGCGCGGCGGACGATGCGCGGCTGGCGCGCGCCCAGCGCCTGTGCGGCCAGCGGCGCCACGGCGGACACCAGCCCCATGCCGATCACGAAGGCGACGAAGAACACGGTATGCGCCAGCGAGGCGGCGGCAACCGCAGTGTCGCCGAGACGTCCGATCAGCGCGAGATCGGTGGTCATCATGGCAATCTGCCCCAGTTGCGTCAGCGCAATGGGCAGGGCGAGCCTGATGGTTTCGATGAATTCAATCGCGACCGCGCCGCGCGCGGCACTGTTCAGGCTGGCTACGCCGCCGTCTTCAGCCTTGTCGAAGGATGTCATGATGCGGTTCTAGCACAAAGCGCTCGGCCAAATGATGACCCGCGCAATGTCGCAGGGCGACCACGGAAGTAGAGGTGGCGCCATTATAGGTATACGTGGCTTCTCGAATACGTCTAAACAGGCGGGTTCACTTCAGGTCGAGCAGGTATCTCACGGGATTAGCCGCGCCCTTCTTGCGCATTGTATCTGGCAAGCGCTTCCGTAAATACAAGCTTGCAATCGTTGCAGGTGCCTCGCGGCCAATAAATCCCCATCTGCCGGGGCGGTCTGCTGCGGTCCCTGGAAAATTCTGTGTCGTCGCTTCGAGCCATTTTTCAGCAACAAAAACACCAACAATCAAACCTTGGCGGACGGCGAGAACGAACTCTGCCTTGGCGGCTTTCTTGGGATCTATCTTCCAAGCATAATGAACTGCCGAGTAAATACTCTGTCTTTCTTCAGCGGACCGGTTGATCGTAATTAGAACTACCTTGTGATCGAAAACAGCTTCGGGCGCTTCATATCGCTCAATAATCTGCTTAGCATGCATCAGACCGCGTTCGTCCGATGCTCTCCCTCCAACCTGGTTGGTGGTTTGCGGATATGCGTCAATCAGCGCTGCTTCAACTTCGAATGCCTGATCTTCAGTTAACCCATGGCGGTGAATGACATGTGCCACTGCAAATCCGCTCAATCGAATCTGGCGAATTCGCTGAATCTTTTCTGAAAGCGAATCGTCGTCGGCATCCAATTCACCCCTTACATGGGCGAAGACTCGATTCTTTAGACCTTTGCCGACGTAGAATGTTTCTCCGTTTCTCGGATCAATAAGCCGATAAACGTAATAACTTAGCTTGTCAGCAACGTGGTTCGAAAACGTATCATTCTTGCTGGCCATTAAGTGCCTTACACGTCCACGTTGGCGTCGAGCGAGTTGTCCTGGATGAACTCGCGGCGCGGTTCGACCACATCACCCATCAGCTTGGTGAAGATGTCGTCGGCGGCGTCGACTTCCTTGACCTTGACCTGCAGCAGCGAACGGGCATTGACGTCGAGCGTCGTCTCCCACAATTGCTGCGGGTTCATTTCGCCGAGGCCTTTGTAGCGCTGATAGGTCACGCCCTTGCGTCCGGCATCGGTGACGGCCTCGAACAGGCTGACCGGTCCGTGGATCGGCGTTTCGGCGTCCTTGCGGCGGAGCACGGCGCTGCGCGGATAAGCCTCCTGCAGCCGTCCCGCATACTCATCGAGCTTGCGCGCCTCGGCGGAGCCGAGCAGCGCGTCGTCGATGATGGCGACATCCTTGACGCCGCGCACGGTGCGCTCGAAGAAATAGCCTTCGCCCTCGGTGAAGCGTCCGACCCAGCCGCGTTCGACCTCGTCGGCCAGCGCATCGAGGCGCTTGGCGATGTAGTCGGCGGCCTGGTTGGCGGTCTCGATGTTGCCGATCACATGAGGGCTGAGCACGCCGGCGATCGCGGCCTGCTCAATCACGGTGCGATTGTAACGGCTATGCAGGCTGTTCAGGATGCCCCGGATGACGCGTGCGTCCTCCAGCAAGGCCTGAAGATCGCGGCCCTTGCGATCCTCGCCGGACGACAGCTTGAGAACGCAGTCATCAAGGCCGGTCTCGATCAGATAGTCCTCCATCGCCCGCTCGTCCTTGAGGTACTGCTCGGACTTGCCGCGCGTCACCTTGAAGAGCGGCGGCTGGGCGATATAGAGGTAGCCGCCTTCGATCAGTGCAGGCATCTGGCGGAAGAAGAACGTCAGCAGCAGCGTGCGGATATGCGCGCCGTCGACGTCGGCGTCGGTCATGATGATGATCTTGTGGTAGCGCAGCTTCGAGATGTCGAAGTCATCGCGGCCGATGCCGGTGCCGAGAGCGGTGATCAGCGTGCCGACCTGCTCCGATGACAGCATCTTGTCGAAGCGTGCGCGTTCGACGTTGAGAATCTTGCCGCGCAACGGAAGAACCGCCTGGAACTCGCGGTTGCGGCCCTGCTTGGCGGAGCCGCCTGCGGAGTCACCCTCGACGATGAACAGTTCGGACTTCGCCGGGTCGCGCTCCTGGCAGTCGGCGAGCTTGCCGGGGAGCGACGCGATATCCAGTGCGCCCTTGCGGCGGGTCAGTTCGCGCGCCTTGCGCGCGGCTTCACGTGCGGCCGCGGCTTCCACCACCTTGCCGACAATGGTCTTGGCCTCGGAGGGATGCTCCTCGAACCACGCGGCGAGTGCTTCGTTGAGCACGTTCTCGACCACGGGGCGCACTTCCGAGGACACCAGCTTGTCCTTGGTCTGCGACGAGAACTTCGGGTCCGGCACTTTCACCGACAGAACGGCCGTGAGGCCTTCGCGGCAGTCGTCGCCGGTCAGCGCGATCTTTTCCTTTTTGGCCATGGCATCGGCATAGCCGGTGACCTGACGCGTCAGCGCGCCGCGGAAGCCCGCCAGATGGGTGCCGCCGTCGCGCTGGGGAATGTTGTTGGTGAAGCAGAGCACGTTCTCGTGGTAGCTGTCGTTCCACCACATCGCGACTTCGACGCTGATGCCGTTCTGCTCCGCGCGCATCACGATGGGCGTCGGCACCACGGGCTTCTTGTTGCGATCGAGATATTTGACGAATTCCTCGACGCCGCCCTCATAGAACAGCTCCTCACGCTTCTCGACAGCGTGGCGCATGTCGGACAGCGTGATGTTGACACCCGAATTCAGGAACGCGAGTTCGCGCAGGCGATGCTCCAGCGTGGCGAAATCGTATTCGATGTTCTTGAAGGTGTCGCTGGAGGCGAGGAACGTCACTTCGGTGCCGCGCTTGCCCTCGGCGGCGTCGCCGACAACCTTCAGCGGCGCAACGGCATCGCCGTGCGCGAAGGCGATGTAATGCTCCTTGCCGCCGCGCCAGATGCGCAGTTCGAGCTTGCTGGAGAGCGCGTTGACGACGGAGACGCCGACACCGTGCAGACCGCCGGAGACCTTGTAGGAGTTCTGGTCGAATTTTCCGCCGGCATGGAGCTGGGTCATGATGACTTCAGCTGCGGAGATGCCCTCCCCCTTGTGAATGTCGGTCGGAATGCCGCGGCCGTCATCGCGCACGGTGACCGAGTTGTCGGGATTGAGGATCACTTCGACGCGCGTGGCGTGACCGGCGAGTGCTTCGTCGATTGCGTTGTCGACGACCTCGTACACCATGTGATGCAGACCGGAGCCGTCATCGGTGTCGCCGATATACATGCCCGGACGCTTGCGAACGGCGTCGAGACCTTTCAGCACGCGGATCGATTCAGCGCCGTATTCCGCACCCGGATTGGAGACAGGTTCGGCGCTGGTTTGCCGGGCTGGTTCGGTCATGAGTGGCCTTCGAAAGTGGTTCGGCAGAAAGATCGAATCGGGCCGCGAAAAATGCGCCTTCGATTGTCGATTTGTGCCATGAAAACAGACAAGCTCCTAGGACAAAGTGACGTCCCGCAAGCTATTGAATAGATGGGGTTTTCAGGCTGTTTTTCAAGGCTCCGAAACGGCATTTTCGGGGCTGTGGAAAAGCCTGATTCGGACCGCCCGAAAGAGGGTCTCCGGCAGCGGGATTGCCGCCTGATTCAATCGCGCGGGCGGCGCTTTACTGTCCCCGCATCGACCTCGAAGACATCCGCGCGCGCACCGATATCCGCGAACGCCGCCGGATCGGCGCCAGTCATCCAGACCTGCGCACCCAGCGCCGCGAGTTCGTCGAACAACGCGGCGCGGCGATTGGGATCGAGATGGGCGACGATTTCATCGAGCAGCAGGAGTGGCGTGATGCCGGTCATCTCGGCCACAAGCGTGGCATGGGCCAGCACCAGCCCGATCAGGAGTGCTTTCTGTTCGCCGGTGGAGGCGTCGCGTGCCGGCATGTTCTTCGGTGCGTAGATGACCTGCAAATCGGTCAGGTGCGGCCCGTTCAGCGTACGGCCTGCGGCTGCATCCTTCGCACGGCTCTCGCGCAGTATTTCGCGATAGCGATCCTCGACGGCGATGGCCGTGTCGGCAAGCAGCGCGTTCTCCATCCAGCCATCCAGTGCGATCAGGGCGGATGGAAATGCCGACGCCGAACCGCGCGCGGCCAGCATCGAACTCAATCGCTGCAATGTCTGGCCGCGCTGGGCGGCGACCGCGACCGCAAGTTCCGCGGTTTCGCGCTCGATGGCGTCGCACCAGTGCGCATCGAAGTTGCGGTCTTCCAGCAGGCGGTTGCGCGACCGCAGCGCGCGGTCCAGCGCCGAGACGCGGCTGGAATGTTCGCTGTCGATCGCCAGCACCAGACGGTCGAAGAAACGCCGGCGCTCCGATGCGGCGCCCATGAACAGGCCGTCCATCGCCGGCGTCAGCCAGACCATGCGCAGATGATCGCCAAAGGCCGCCGCGGAGGTAACCGGCTCGCGGTCGATGCGCACGCGGCGGGGCGAGGATGCGCCGTCGGCGCGCGGGGCATCGATGCCGGTGCCGAGCGTCGCAAGGCCGAGTTCGCCTTCCACCTCGGCGGAGACCGCCCACGAGCCATCGCCCTGGATATCCGCGACGTCATCGAGCGTGGCGCGGCGCAGGCCGCGGCCGGGCGCGAGAAACGAAATCGCCTCCAGGCAATTGGTCTTGCCCGCCCCATTGGCGCCGACCAGCACCACGACATCGCCGCGCACGTCCATGCTTGCCGCGCGGTAGTTGCGGAAGTGCGTGAGACTGAGGCGCAGAATGCGGGAGACGGTCATGGTGGTGATATAGCCCAATGCGCCCGCTCTGAAACCCCGAACCGTCATTGCCGGGCTTGACCCGGCAATCCATCGTCCGCGTTAGCGGACAATCTCACTATAAAGATCGTTCCAATCAGGATTCTGTGCGACGATTAGATCGATCTTCCACTCGCGCGACCGGTGTTTGATGTTTTTTCGCGCTGGAGTGCGGCAGCGATAGTGTCATGCTGCTCGAAATAGACGAGCGCTTTAACGTCATAACGTTTGCTGAAACGCTCAGCGAGTCCTTCACGGTGTTCATAGATGCGCCGTACCAGATCGTTGGTAACACCCACATACAGGGTGCCGCCCGGCCTGCTGGCAAGGATGTAAACCCAGTAGCTCATTCGAAGATGATGGATTGCCGGGTCAAGCCCGGCAATGACGATCTTCAGTTTTGCGAGATCGCACCTCAGGTCTCCTCTCCCACAAGGAGAGGGGAAAGCGCAGCAGTCTGTTCTGGGCGTACTACACCCGCATCGGCATCAGGACGTAAAGCGCGCCCTTGGAGTCCTTGTCCTGCACCAGCGTCGGCGAGCCTGGATCGGCAAGGCGCAGCACCGCGACCTCGCCTTCGATCTGCGCCGCGATGTCGAGCAGGTAGCGCGAATTGAAGCCGATATCGAGCGGGTCGGCGGCGTATTCGACTTCGAGTTCTTCCGTCGCGCTTCCTGAATCGGGATTGGTCACCGACAGCACCAGTTTGCCGGCGGACAGCGCGAGTTTCACGGCGCGGCCACGCTCCGAGGAAATCGTCGAAACGCGGTCCACCGCCGCCTCGAAATCCTTCTTGTCGACGATCAGTTCCTTGTCGTTGTTCTGCGGAATGACGCGGCCGTAGTCGGGGAATGTGCCGTCGATCAGTTTCGAGGTCAGCACAACATCGCCGATGGTGAAACGGATCTTGCCTTGCGACAGTTCGATCTTCAGTTCGGCCTCGTTGTCCTCGATCAGGCGCTGCACTTCGCCGACGGTCTTGCGCGGTACGATGACGCCAGGCATGCCCTCGGCGCTCTTCGGCAGCGGCAAATCGACCTGCGCGAGGCGATGACCGTCGGTCGCGACCGCCCGCAGCGTGGCAGCCTTGGCGGCGCCTGCCGCGTGCAGATAAATGCCGTTGAGGTAGTAGCGGGTTTCTTCGGTCGAGATCGCAAACTGGGTGCGGTCGATCAGCCGCTTCATGTCCGCGGCGGCCAGCGTGAACGAGTGGGTCATGTCGCCGGCGGCGAGATCGGGGAAATCGCTTTCCGGCAGGGTCTGCAGCGTGAAGCGCGAGCGCCCCGCGCGGATCGCCAGCACGGAGCGATCGCCGTCGCCTTCCAGCACGATCTGCGAGCCGTCCGGCAGCTTGCGCACGATGTCGTAGAACATGTGGGCCGGAACGGTGGTCGATCCGCCGGTCGCGGTTTCAGCCGCCAGCGTTTCGGTCACTTCAAGGTCGAGGTCGGTGGCCTTCAGGCTGAGGCGCGACTTGTCGGCGCGGATCAGCACGTTGCCCAATATCGGAATTGTGTTGCGGCGTTCGACCACGCGATGGACGTGGCTCAGCGATTTCAGGAGTTGCGCCCGCTCGACCGTAACCTTCATGACAATTCCGCCCGATCCCAAGTCCATAGCGTGATTGGAGGTGCCGGGCGACTGGACAGCGCGCCGCGGCGACTGAACCCTGCGAACCGGCAAAATGGGAGTTTCGCCGGGGCCGCAGGGGACCGTAAGGTGGCGCGGTTGAACGCGAAGCGCAAGGGCGAGAGCCGCCGGAAGGCGGCTTTCCCCCTTTGTTATCTCAGGTTTTTCCAACCCGGGCGGGGCTGGATCACTCCTGAAGCTGGCGCTTCAGCAGTTCGACCTCGTCGGACAGCGACACATCCTTGGCGACCAGTGCCTCGATCTTGCGCACCGCATGCAGGACCGTGGTGTGATCGCGGCCGCCGAACCGGCGCCCGATTTCGGGCAGGGAGCGCAGCGTCAGTGTCTTGGCCAGATACATCGCGACCTGACGCGGGCGGACCACATTGGCGGTCCGGCGCGAGGAGAGCAGGTCGGAACGGCTGACATTGTACTGTCGGGCGACCACGCGCTGGATGTCCTCGATCTTGACCCGCTTCGGCTCCATCGGCCGGACCAGATCGCGCACTTCGCGCTCGGCCATTTCCAGCGTCACGGCGGTGGCATTGAGCTTGCTGTGAGCGAGGAGGCGGTTGATCGCGCCTTCGAGGTCACGGCCGTTATGGGTGATGGTCTTGGCGAGATATTCCAGCACCGGCATCGGCACATCGAAGGTGGCGTGATGTGCCTTCGCGGCCGACACGCGCGACTTCAGGATTTCGAGCCGCAGTTCTTCGCCAAGCGAACCCATCTCGACGACGAGACCGCCAGCGAGGCGCGAGCGCACGCGGTCGTCGAGGCTTTCCAGATCGGACGGCGGACGATCGGCCGCGATCACGACCTGACGGCCGGCGTCGATCAGCGCGTTCAGCGTGTGACAGAACTCGGACTGGGTCGACTTGCCCTGCAGGAACTGAAGATCGTCGATCACCAGCACGTCGATGCCGCGCAGCGCTTCCTTGAAGGCGAGCGCCGTCTGGGATTTCAGCGCGGCGACGAAGCCGTACATGAATTTCTCGGCGGTCAGGTACAGCACCTTGCGCTCGGGATTTGAATTCCCGGCCCAGGTCACGGCCTGCAGCAGGTGGGTCTTGCCGAGGCCGACGCCGGCATGAATGTAGAGCGGGTTGAACATCACGCTGTCGCCGCGACGGCCTTCCGCGACCTGACGCGCGGCGGCATGCGCCAGCGTGTTCGAGCGGCCCATCACGAAGGTCGCGAAGGTCAGGCGTGGATCGAGCGGCGATCCGCCGAGCGCGTCATGGCTTGCGGACACCGGCGCGGTGGCGGTGTTGCGCAATTCGGGGGCAGGGCGGCTTGCGCCAGTGCCGAGTTCCGGCCGGCGCAGGTCCTGCGGCGCCTTGGCGTCCTTCACCGGCACGGCGCAGCGCATCGCGGTGCGCACGGTCAGTTCAATTCGCTTCACGCTCGGCGCTTCCGACTGCCAGCAGGCGAGAACCCGGTCGGCGTAGTGCGCCTGGATCCAGCTCTTCAGGAACTTGGTCGGGACCGTCATGTGAACGCAGTCATCATGAATGCGCTCGAGGTCCATGCGGGCAAACCAGCTCGTGTAAAAATCCTCGCCGACGTTGGTCCGCAGCCGTCCTTTGAAGCGCGCCCACTGATCGCGCTCGATGTCTGCCAGTTCGATGCCTGCCGGGATTGATTCTGCCGAGATTGTCATTTGCGTTCTGATCTTTTGATTGAGTTGTGGTTCGGCCATTGCCGTGGTGGTGCTCCCCGCTGACATGCGCTTCTTCCGTCACTTGCAGACGCTCCGCCGTTCGGCGCTGACCGCCGCGGGCATCGCTCAGCTTTGGGAAGGAAACGCGTGTCGCGTTAGCGCGTACTGGAATGAGGTGGCGGACCGCAGGGCGCGGCTGGAGTGCTCGCTGAAATGAATTCGCTGGAAATGATTGCTGTAAAGTCGATGTGCCTGCTCTGACTGCTGGACATAGAAATTCCCCCTCCTGCCACGGGAAAACCATGGCAAGTTGTTATCGCCTTGATCTGTTCTAGTCTTTTGTTTCGCCCGACCAGTTGACTGATCAGGCTTCAGCCGCCGCTTCGTTTTGCCCGTCCAAACCTATCCCCTGCCTTCAAGCCGGTGGGTTTTTCCTCTGCGGGGTTTCTCGCTTTGTTACGCGGAGCCCGGAATGATCCGGTCGCCGCGGCGGAGAAATTTTTCGAACAGAAGACCGCTCTCACAACTCACGTGAGCTCAGGCCCGACCATCGCTAGGAAAGCGTCGCTAACTTGCAGACCAACTGACTTGCATGCCCGCCCAAGAGTCTCAAACCGCGCTGATCAAGAGAGCCGTGGGCGACGCGACGTAATAAGAAATACACGAGGCGCTGCGGCTCGCAACGAAATTGATTTCGCATCGCGCGCTCAAAGCGCGACTTGCCGCTGATGCGAAACACCGAGCGGTTCATGACAAAACAGCAAGGTTTTGAATCTGTGCGCAGATTCGAAAAGTCGGACAACTGTCACAAATGGAGCAATCGGCAAAACTTCCTTCATAAATAATTTATGATTCCTCAGGCGACGCATGCGTTTTCCAACTGCTGTCCGCCGCTATGCCGATAAGGCCTTCGCCAAGCGTGTTTTTTTGTGATCGGCAGAACAGGGTAACCCCAGCGCGCGCTTCAAGGCCGGCGCATCAACGCGCTTGCATTTTCAAAATGTCGAAGGCGCGGTGCGTGCCGTTGGCTTGCGCATTTTGAATGGTGTTCGCGTGCCGCTCGCGTTGTCACATGCCGGAGATTGTTTGCGCGTGATGGTGCACGTGCAAAAGAAAAAGCCCGGCGCTGGCCGGGCTTTTGCAGACGATCTTTTTGAAGATCAGTTTTTCGAGACGCGTGCGCCGCGGAACTTACTTGGCGAGCTTGGCGATCTGATGCGTCAGGCGCGACACCTTACGGCTCGCGTTGTTCTTGTGAATGATGTTGCGCTGCGCAGCCTGCATCAGATCCGGCTCGGCCTTCTTCATCGCTTCGAGAGCGGCGGCGCGATCGCCCTTCTTGATGGCTTCTTCGACGTTGCGAACCGAACCGCGCATCTGGGTGCGGCGCGATTTGTTGATCAGGGTGCGGCGAGCAATCTTGCGAGTCGCCTTCTTGGCGGAGGTGGTATTGGCCATGGTCTCTCGGTTTCTCTCGGTCCGTCAGACCGCGGCAGTCGTTGTGAGCCGCCGGGCTGATCGCTATCGACCGTTCGGCCGATGATGGGTGAAAATCGGTGGTCCTGAAAATGTTCTTCGCAAAGAGCCTGTCCAAACAACACACTCTTAAAGAACATCGGCGGCAGGATTGCGCCCGCCGCCAGTTGCGGGTTCTTATAGGGATACTGGCCTGCACCGTCAACGATTTCCGGGCCCATTTTGGGGTTTCCGGGGCCGGGTGGGGCGCCCGCCGGGACCGGCGAAGTGATTGAAATAAATGGGGTGAATGATGATCCGTGGGTTTTTTCGTCTGATTGGGCTGTTTCTGCTGGTCATCGGCTTCCTGTCGCTGGTTTACGACGGAGCCCGGACCATTGCCGACCAGACCCTGCGGATTACGCGGCTCGGAGAGCTCTGGAACGACATCAACCAGGCCAGCCAGCAGTCGTTTCAGGCCATGGTCGAGGGCGTTTCGCCGTTGCTCTGGAGCAGCGTGATGAAGCTTCTGCTCAACCAGCCGGCCTGGGCGGTTCTGGGCATTCTCGGTATCGTGCTGATGCTGCTGTTCCGGCCCTCGAAGCCGTTGATCGGTTATTCCCGAAACTGAGCGGCGGCCTGCCGCAAGGGAATTCGCCTGGCGGGCGGACGGCAAAACCGGATCGCGGATATTTCAAGGGGCGATGCCGGACATATGATGAGCCGTCCGTCCGTAACGCTCTGACAATTGCCGCGTAGAGGCCATATAGAGAGACGCGAACCCGTAAGGAGCACGCCATGTTCTTCTCCCGCAAACCCCTCGATCTGCCGAGCGTCGCCGATGCCCTGCCGGGCCGCGCGACCGCGTTGCCGACGGCGAGAACCCATTTCGTCAACGGGCACGCGCTGAAGGGGCCTTATCCGGAAGGCCTTGAGACTGCGGTTTTCGGTCTCGGCTGTTTCTGGGGCGCCGAACGCAAGTTCTGGGAAATGGACGGTGTCTATGTGACCGCGGTCGGCTATGCCGGCGGGGTGACGCCGAACCCGACATATGAAGAGACCTGCTCGGGCCGCACCGGCCACACCGAAGCGGTGCTGGTGGTGTTCGATCCGAAGAAGGTGTCGTACGACGCGCTGCTGAAGACGTTCTGGGAAAGTCACGATCCGACCCAGGGCATGCGTCAGGGCAACGACATCGGCACGCAGTATCGCTCGGCGATCTACACCACCAGCGACGCGCAGATGACGGCGGCGCTGGCGTCGAAGGACGCCTATAACAAGGCGCTCAACGCCAAGCGGTATGGCTCGATCACCACCGAGATCAAACCGGCTGGCGAGTTCTATTTTGCCGAGGACTATCATCAGCAATATCTGGCGAAGAATCCCGCCGGCTACTGCGGTCTCGGTGGAACCGGTGTGTCGTGCCCGATCGGAGTGGGCGTGAGCGCGTAACGCATGATCCGGAAAAGTGGGAACCGGTTTTCCGATCAGATCATGCGCAACTAACCCCGCGCTTACCCTTTATTAACCATAAATGCTGCAAACCGGGCCTGTCTCTCATTCAGAGGACAGGTCCGGAGCGTTTCATGCGTGCGTCGCGGTTGTCGCTGATCGCTGTCGTTGTTACTGCGCTCGCGCTGACGGGCTGCATGCAGACGTCTGCGTCTGTGACGACCGGCTATGCTCCGGTTGATGAGCCGTATCGGCTCGACGCCGGAGACCGGCTTCGCATTGTTGTTTACGGCCAGGAAGGTCTCACCAACACCTATGCGGTCGGCGCCAGCGGGTCGATCACCATGCCGCTGATCGGCTCGGTCCCCGCACGCGGTCTGACGCCGGCCGAGCTTGCAGCTGCGGTGACGGCGCGCCTGAAGCGAGGCTATCTGCGCGAGCCGTATGTCGCGGCGGAAGTCGAGAGCTACCGTCCGTTCTTCATCCTCGGCGAAGTGACTGCGCCGGGCCAGTATCCCTATGTGCCCAACATGACGGTCGAGAGCGCGGTGGCGATCGCCGGCGGTTTCACCCCGCGCGCGGAGCGCAAGGCCATCCGGCTGACCCGCGTCGGTGAAGGGGGCGCGGCGCAGGCCGTTGTGCCCCCCGGCACGTTCCTCAAGCCGGGCGATACCATCTCGGTTGCAGAACGCTGGTTTTAAGGGACTGTCATTGCCGGGCTTGACCCGGCAATCCATCTTTTCAACGCGCGAACGATGCGCGGGTTAAGCCCGCGCATGACTTGCGGACGTCCTTCCATCAGATGTCGGGGATACCAGAGAGAAGGATGCGGACTTATCGCCACATCCAGTTGCGGCTCCAGTCGGCCTTCCAGCCGGTGAGGCGGCCGCCGCGGAATTGCAGATAGAGCGGATCGTCGCGGAACGACCACCGAGCGCCGACATTGCGGATCACGACAAAAATTTCGTTGCCGGGCTGCCCGCTGACATAGCTCAGCGGTTGCCCGAGCGCGTCGGTTGCGTCCTCCACGCTCATGCCGAACACCAGCGGGGTGTGGTTGGATAGCGTCGTGGTGAAGGGGGAGGGCGGCAGCCGCTCCGCGCGCGCAGCCGCCGGGGTATGCGCAAGAGCGATGGCGACAAGCGAGGCGAAGGCAACTAGTTTCATGCCCAAAGTGTTCATCGGTTTTGCCGGTCAAGGCAAGCCGAAAGACAAATGAAAATTCCGGGGAAGGATCAATTTTTGTCGGGTTTACGGATAGGTGCGGGATCGGCGTGGTGGGGTGACCGCATCGAGCCAGCGAAGCTCAACGCCGAGCAGGGCGATCTCGATTATCTCTGTTTCGAGACCATGGCGGAGGCGACCGTCTCCGCCGCGCAGGTGCGCAAACGGCGCGATCCCTCGTTCCCCGGATATGACACTTATCTCGACGACCGCATGAAGGCGGTGCTGCCCGGTTGTTTGAAACGCGGCACGAAGATCATCAGCAATCAGGGCTGGATCAATCCGGACGGCGCGGCCCAGCGCATCGTTGAATTGCTGCGCGCGCACGGCGCAGCGGGGAAGAAAGTCGCCGCGGTTTCCGGCAGCCTGATCACCGACCGGATCGCGAAACTTGGCGGCACCATTCTGGAAAGCGGCGCGGCGGTGAGTTCGATCGCGCCGGAGATCATTTCCGCCGAAGCCTATCTCGGCGCGGAGCCCATCGTTGAAGCCCTGCGGCAGGGCGCGGACATCGTGATCACCGGGCGTGTTGCCGATCCCTCATTATTTCTCGCGCCGATGATGCATGAATTCGGCTGGCGCGCCGATGACTACACAAAGCTCGGCGCGGGTAGCGGCCTCGGGCATCTGCTGGAATGCGGCGCGCAGGTCACCGGCGGCTATTTCGCCGATCCGGGCTTCAAGGATGTGCCCAACCCGTGGGATCTGGCGTTTCCCATCGCGGAGGTCGAGAGCGACGGCTCTGCGGTGATCGCGAAGGTCGCGGGCACCGGCGGCGTCATCAACGCCATGACGGTGAAGGAGCAGATGCTCTACGAGGTGCATGATCCGGCGAATTACATCACGCCGGATGTGGTGGTGGACTTCACCACGGCTGCGCTTGAACAGGTGGGGCCGGACCGCATGCGTGTCAGTGCCATCAGCGGCAAGCCGCGCACGCCGACTTTGAAAGTCTCGATGGGCTGCATGGAAGGCTTCATCGGCGAGGACATGTTCTTTTATGCCGGTCCCGGTGCGCTGCGCCGCGCGCAGCTCGCCAAAAAGATTCTGGAAGAGCGGTTCCGCATCGTGAATCTCAAGGCCGACGACCTGCGGATCGATTTCCTCGGTCTCAACGCGATCCACGGTGAAGCGACTCCAAACGATGCACCAGAGCCTTATGAGGTCGCGATACGTGTCGCAGCGCGTTGCAAGACGCGCGAGGAAGCTCTGAAAGTCGGCCGCGAGATCGACGGCATGGCGGTCTCCGGTGTCGGCATGACCGGCAAGCGGGTGCCGCATCAGGACCGCGCCCGCGAGATCATCGGCGTGTGGTCCACGCTGGTGCCGCGCGAGGCGGTCCCGCCCGTCATCACCTGGTATGAGAGCTGACGCCATGCTGATCAAACTTGAGCAGGTGGCGCATGTGCGGTCCGGCGACAAGGGCAACACCTCGAACATCGCAGTGATCGCCTATCGCGATGAATTCTATCCGCTGCTGAAGGCGCAATTGACTGCGGCAAAGTTCAAGGAATTCTATCGCGGGGCGATCAAAGGTCGCGTCACGCGTTATGAAGCCGACAATCTGGCGGCGCTGAACTTCGTCGCGGAAGGCGCGCTCGGCGGCGGCGTGTCGCGCAGCCTCAGTCTCGATAACTACGGCAAGGCGCTATCGGCGGCGATCCTCGGCTTTCCGATCGAGGTGCCGGAGAAGTACGCCAACCTGCTGCGCGGCGGATAAACTTCGATCCGCATCGAAACAACAATTGTCTGATATGAGCAAGTATCTGGCTACGAACGAAAAGTGCTCCCTCCCTGGCGGGGAGAGGGTTGGGGTGAGGGGATCTCAATCTATCGAGAGATTCTACGCCCTCACCCGGCGCGCTTTGCGTGCCGACCTCTCCCCACGGGAGAGGTGAATCATTGCTAACCGATACTTCTGGAAAAGAACGTTATAGGCCGACATGACTCTCGCCATCGAGACGCCTCCCGCGCGCACCGCGGTCAACCTTGCCCTGCTGGTGCTGCTGGCGACGCTGTGGGGCGCGGCCTACACACTGGTCAAGATCGGCGTGGAAACCATCCCGCCGCTGACTTTTATTTCCGGGCGTACGCTCATCGCAGGCGGCATCCTGCTGGCGATCATGGCCCTGCGCGGCATCGCCCTGCCGCGCGATCCGGCGGTGTGGAAGCGTTTCATGATTCAGGCCTGTCTCAACAGTGTGGTGCCCTTCACGCTGATCGCCTATGCGGAAACCCATGTCGGTGCCGGCCTCGCGACCATCCTGGGTTCGAATGCGCCGATCTTCGCATTTCTGCTGGCGCTGCTGTTCGTGCGTCACGAACGTCCGACCCTGCGCCAGTCGTTTGGCGTGGCGGCGGGTCTGGCCGGAATCTGTCTGGTCGTGGGCGTCGACGCGTTGAACGGCTTGGGGCAGGACGTTCTCGCGCAGCTGGCGCTGGTCCTCTCCGCCGTGATGTTCGGTGCAGCGGCGCTGTTCGGGCGTAATTTCAACGGGCTCGATCCGATGGTGCCGGCCGCCGGATCCATGATCTGCGGGGCGGTGATGCTGACGCCGCTCAGTCTCATCATCGACCGGCCGTGGACTCTGACGCCGTCGGTGACGTCCATCGCGGCCCTGATCGCACTCGCGGTGTTCTCGACCGCGCTCGCCTTCGTGATTTACTTTCGGCTGATCCAGACGCTTGGATCTGTGGGCACGACCGCGCAGGCATATCTGCGCGTGCCGCTTGGCGTCGGCCTTGGTGTGGTGGTTCTGGGCGAAACGCTCTCGCCAACGGTCTGGATCGGTCTGGTGTGCGTGGTCGTGGGGATCGCTGCGATGACAATTCCCAAGCGCGCGGTCGCACCCATCAGCTAGCCCTTTATCGGCTTGTCGCATCGCACAACTGCAGCGCTGCGTTGCCGCGCATCATTTTGACCGATTCTAATTCTGTTGCCAGCAGTTGCAAACGCGACCATGCTCCGGTGGCTCGTTACCGACCGGTGCGTGACGGGCGGACGACCTCGATGTGAGTCATCGCCGTAAGCGATGTCGTGCACCGGCGGGGAAACGCAAAAGATGCCAACGATAAGCATTAACGGACGGAATGTGTCCGTCGACGCGGCGAACGACACGCCGCTGCTCTGGGTTATCCGCGAACAACTTCAAATGACAGGGACGAAATTTGGCTGCGGCGCAGGTCTTTGCGGCGCATGCACCGTGCACGTCAACGGCGAAGCGGTGCGCTCCTGCCAGACCGCACTGAGCGACGTCGCCGGCAAGAAGATCACCACCATCGAAGGGCTGAGCGCCAAGGGCGATCATCCGCTGCAGAAGGCATGGATCCTCGAGCAGGTGCCGCAATGCGGTTACTGCCAGTCCGGCCAGATCATGCAGGCGGCCTCGCTGCTCGCCAAGAACACCAATCCGACGAAGGATGAAGTGGTTGCGCATATGGACGGCAATCTGTGCCGCTGCATGACCTATTCGCGCATTCAGAAGGCGATCATGCGCGCTGCCAATGACATGCGCACCGCGTCGAATGCGCCGACCAATCGGAGCGCAACATGAACAAGCACATCAAGGCCGATTCATCGACAGACCTCACCCGCCGCTCGTTCATTGTCGGCACATCCGCAGCAGGCCTCGCGCTTGGCTTCGCCTCCGTTCCGGGATCATCGGCGCTCGCCGCCCCGGCCACGCCCGCGGCGTTCGATCCGAGCGTGTGGTACTCGATCGCGCCGGACGGGCTTGTCACCGTGACCTGCGGCAAGGCCGACATGGGCCAGCACATTGCGTCCACCATGGCGCAGCTTGTGGCCGAAGAACTCGGCGCGAGCTGGAAGGACATGCGGGTTCAGCTCGCGTCCAACGATCCGAAGTACAACGATCCGGTTCTCGGCGCGCAGATCACGGGTGGCTCCTGGAGCACCATGATGAACTTCGACGCCATGAGCCGCGCGGGCGCTGCCGGCCGCATTGCGTTGACCGAGGCTGCTGCCGGTATCATGGGTGTCCCGGCCAGCGAACTCGTGGTGCGTGATTCCAGAATCTCGCATGCGAAGTCGAAGAAGTCGCTGAGCTTCGCGGAGATTGTCAAGAGCGGCAAGGCCACCAAGAAGTTCTCTGCCGATGAGCTAAAGGCACTCAAGCTCAAGACGCCGGATCAGTACACCTTGGTCGGTCAGTCGATTCCGCAGATCGACATTCCGTCGAAGACCAACGGCACGGCGAAGTACGGCATCGATACGTTCCTGCCGGGCATGGTCTACGGCAAGATCGTGATGCCGCCGGTGCGCTATGGCGCAACGGTGAAGTCGGTCGATGACAGCGCAGCAAAGAAGGTGCCGGGCTTCATCAAGGCGGTGACGCTGGAGGACAAGACCGGCACCACCACGGGCTGGGTGGTGGCGGTGGCCAACACCTATGCCAACGCCAAGAAGGCGGCGGACGCGCTCAAGGTCACCTACGACAACGGGCCTAATGCCAAGGTCTCCAGCGAATCCCTGCTGGCGGAAGCCAAGCGTTTGCAGGCCGACAACGCGTCGGGGCTGTTCTTTGTCAAGAACGGCGACACGGCGGAAGCGCTTGGCAAGGCATCGAAGGTGATGGAGGCGGAATACACCACCAACATCAACATCCATGCGCCGATGGAGCCGATGAATGCCACGGCCGAGCTGAAGGGCGACATCTGGCATGTCTACACCGGCAACCAGTTCGCCACCCGCTCGGGCGCGATCGCGGCCGGTGCGCTTGGTGTCGATCCGAAGTTCATTGTCATGCATCAGGCTTGGCTGGGCGGCGGCTTCGGCCGGCGTCTCGACGGCGACATGCTGATTCCGGCGGTGCTTGCGGCGAAGGCCGTCGGCAAGCCGGTGAAGGTCATCTACTCGCGCGAGGACGACACCACCATGGACTTCTCGCGGCCGTTGACCTTCCAGAAGATCAAGGCCGGTCTCGACGACAGCGGCAAGCTGGTGGCGTTCAATCATGACGTTGTCAGCGCCTGGCCGACCAAGCGATGGGGCATCCCGGCGTTCCTGTCGCCGGATGTCGAGAAGAAGGGCGCGCTCGATGCCTTCACGGTGAACGGCGCGGACTTCTTTTATACGGTGCCCAACCACAATGTCCGCGCCATCATCAACGAGCTGGCGCAGTCGGCGACGCCATCGGGCCAGTTGCGCTCGGTGGCTCCCGGCTGGACCTTCTGGGCGGTGGAAAGCATGCTCGACGAACTTGCGGTGGCGGCGGGGAAAGACCCGGCGCAATTCCGCATCGACATGCTCGACGGCGCGGGCGCCAATGCCGGCGGCGCGCAGCGGCTGCGCAACACGCTGCTCGCGGCGATGGGCCTTGCCGGTTACGGCACCAAGAAGCTGCCCAAGGGCGAAGGCATGGGCGTTGCCTGCGTGTCGTCGCAGGAACGCGCTACCGCGAGCTGGACGGCGTGTGTCGCCCATGTCGCGGTGGACGACAGCGGCGAGGTCAAGGTGAAGAAACTCACCGTGGCCACCGATGTCGGCACGCAGGTCAACCCGGACGGCATCCGCGCCCAGGTCGAGGGCGCGGCGCTGTGGGGCATGTCGCTGGCGCTGTTCGAGAAGGCCACCATGAAGGATGGTGCGATTGAGCAGACCAATTTCGACACCTACACGCCAATGCGGATGAGCCAGATTCCGGAGGTGGCGCTTGCCGTCATCGCCAATGGCGAACCTGCCACCGGTGTGGGCGAACCCGCGGTGACCGTGGTCGCTCCGGCGCTGGCCAATGCGATCTACAACGCGGTCGGCGCGCGGGTGCGCTCGTTGCCGATCACGGCGGAAGCGGTGAAGGCCGGCATGAAGAAGGCCTGATCACCCGACTGGTCAAACGAAAGCCGGAGCATCAACGATGCTCCGGCTTTCTGTTGGGATGCGATCCGGAAAATAGCCCTCATATGGAAGCTGTGCAATTGACCACGATTGCGCCGCGCGCGATCATGACAAATGACTGGAAAATTCCAGAACAAGCTTCCGGAGTGGCGAGGCAGTCTTGAACGGGCCTTGCTGCCGATCCTGATTTTCGCACCGTCGGTCACCGTGCTGTGCTGGGTGGCGGCCTGGATCTTCCGCGACGAATTTGTCTTCAAGGCCGTGCTGATCGGGCTTGGCTGTTTCGCCATCGTGCTCGGAGCCGTGGCCTGTCTGCTGGTGCTTTTGAAGCGGATCGACCGCGAGTGAGGTCAGTCCTTTTTCACCGGCACCCTTCGCCGGGTCATCGCATCGACCACGCGGTCCGGTGTCAGCGCACGACCAATCGGACCAAGATGCGCGATCACGCCGACGCTGTAACGCGTTCGCGGCCGCTTCACCGTCGCAGCCTTGAACACCGCACGGGCGACTGTTTCGGCGCTCATCACCCCGAACCCGCGCGGATCGAGAAAATCGTGCATATAGGCCGCGAGCCGCTGCTTGAAAAAGGCATAGGGGCTGTCCGGCCCGGTATCCGGAATCTGTTTCAGCAGTGTCGCCTCGAAGTGCGTGGCGATGGGCCCCGGCAGCACGTTGACCACGTCGATCCCGAACGGTTCGACCTCGGGACGCAGCGCATCGGTCAATGCTTCAATGGCGAATTTCGTGGCGTGATACGCGCCGCCGCCGATTGAACTGACACGGCCGGCGACTGAGCTGACATTGACGATCCGCCCATGCCCGGTGCGGCGCATCGCCGGCAGCACCAGCTGCGTCAGCCGCAGGCCGCCAAAAACATTGGTTTCGAACTGCCGCCGTAGCGCGTCGAGCGTAATTTCCTCGAGCGGGCCGTACTGGCCATAACCCGCGTTGTTGACCAGTATCTTCACTGCGCCGAATTCGTGCTCAATGGCCTCCACCGCTGCGCGCCGCGCTGCTTCATCGGTGACATCGAGTGCGAGCGTGCGGCAGCCCAGCGTGCGCAGCTCCTCGAGTGTGGAAATGTCGCGCGCCGTTGCGAACGTCTCGTAGCCCGCGGCGCGGAAGAGTCTTGCCGCTGCCCGGCCGACGCCGCTTGAGCATCCGGTTATGAGCACAGGGCCCATCGCATTCCTGCTGAGGACTTCCGTCATTTGCGGCGAGCGGTTGTCTTCTTGCGCTTGGCGCGGGGAGCGGAGGCTTTTGCGCTTCTGCGCAATGCCTCCCGCAGGTCCTTCGGCACGCCGTGCTTTTTCAGGAGATCGGCGAAGGATTCATCGGCCAGTTCCTGAAGCGTCGCCATCCGGTCACGGCCGAGCTGCACCAGGGCCTGATAGGTTGTCTCGTCGAATTCGATGACCTTGCGCATGCCAACCCCTCATATGACCGGGCATTCAGGCTGTCATCATACAAGGGATTCCATCGCCTCCGGTCAACGCTTTCAGCGTGCGACAAGTGCGACCACGAACAATGCGCTGGCAGCGGCCGAGGCAACCGTCCGCACATGATTCCAGAAGGTCCAGTCCTTCAGGTAACGCGCCCACACCGCCGCGGCGTCGGCACTGGCCGGATCGACGGCGTCGAGGGCGTTGTTGAGCGGCACGTTGAAGATCACCGTGCAGACGAACATGCCGACCACATACAGAAGACCTGCCGCAAGCGTGGCTGTCGCGGCGATCTCTCCGAGGCGAAACAGCGCCAGTCCCGCGAGCAGCAGGGCCGCCAGTGTCGTTCCCCAGAACAACGGCATGAACAGCGATTGCAGGATCGTGGTGTTGATCGACTGCATCGCGGAAATGCCATGCGCCTGCGGAATTCGGCCAAGCGCGGTCATGATGAAGGTGGAAAAGGCAAAATACAGCCCGGCCATCATGCCGCAGCCGAGCGCCGAGAACCACAGCAGTACTGTAGAAACGGACTGGTCCATGTCTCATGCCCTCCATGCGCCGGTTGCGGCTGCCCTGCAGACATAGTGGCGGCGTTTTCGAGCGGGAGCTACGGGAGTGCCCGCCCCACGCGCATGGTCACATATTCGTTTCTTGACGGATCGGGAAAGCCGGAGGAACGCTTCAAGGCGGGCCCGTTCCGCTCGGGAGATTGCCAACGATGAATGGACAGAAGATTATTGTGGCCGCGGCGGCGTTTGCGGCGTTTTTGATTCTCGGTACCGGCCCATCGGCCGCGCGCGATTATCCGTTTTGCAGGAAGGCTGAGGCGGGGCCGGGCGATTGCCGGTATGATACATACGAGCAGTGTCTGGCTGCGGTCTCCGGCACGGCTGGTTACTGCCAGCAGAATTTCTGGCTCGCGCCCGCAGGGCAGGGAAGTCAGCCGCGCCGCGCGCGCCCCGTGCCCCGATAGCAATACCGCTATCTTGCCAAAGGAGACGGCGAGGCGTGTAAACGATGCGCCTTGTTGATGCGTCCGCCCGTTATACATGTCACGGCCGGTTAAGCTGAATTTTCCCCTAACGCGCTCGAACCATGCGTGAAGACACGGCGCTGTTGCCGGTGTTTGCGCAGCTTTTCCCCGTACGCTCAACCGGCGCTCGGGTGCAGCCAGCTGTGGGTCCAATCTTAACTGTGTCATTTTACTCAAATGAAATCTCCGCATGTGCTTATGGCGGCAGATGCAGAAGCGCCGTGATGAAGGACCAGCAAGAACGATGACCTCGCGGTCCATCAACCATTTCGGAGCGAGCCTGCAACGGATGAAAAGCCGGTTCGTGCGCAGCATGCCGTGCGGCAGCGACCACAGCCTGCGCCGCAAGCTGCTGATCGGCACCGGCGTTGCTCTCATCTGCACCGCGATCCTTGCCGTCAGCGTGATCGGTCAATCGCTCGATGATTATCGCCACGCCCGGCAGAATCTTCGCGGGCTGGAAAGTTTCCGGCTGATCCTCGATACCGCCAATCTTCTGTCGGCCGAGCGGGGGCCGTCGAACAGCGTGCTGGGCGCGACCGCCGCGGAGCATGGTGTGCTCCGCGAACGCCTGACCGCATTCCGCGCCCGCTCGGACGCGATTCTCGATCAGCTATCCACGGAGGCCGGTGTTCCGCCGGAATTGCTCGATGCGACAAGGGCGCAGCTTCGGAAGGGTCGGCAGGAGGTAGACCGGGTCGCAGCCATTCCGCGCGATCGCCGCCGGCTCGAAGACGTGCAGTCGGTCATCGAGAACATGTTCGAGGTGGTCGATATCTTTCAATCCGTGGTCACATGGAAAGCCGGCGACCTGACGACGCAGAATCCCGAACTGGCGGCGCCTGTCATGGTCGGGCGGATTTTCGGAGAGCTGCGGGAGTATGGCGGCAGGATCGCGTCGCAGATCATGGCGCCGATCGCCGTCAGTCAGCCCTTGCAGTTGAAACACCTCGTGGACAGCAACCGGACGCGTGGCCGCATTCTGGAGCTGTGGCGGCTGGCCGGGAATCAGAAAGTTATCGGCATCCACGATCCGCGCCTTGCGTCTGATCTGGGCGATGCGGAACTGATGTTTTTCGGTGAAGGCTTGGGCATACTCGACGGGCTGATTGTGGAGGGCCGGAAATCGGGCAACTACTCCATGACAGCCGACGAGTTCACCGTCCGCTTCGTGAAAACCCTGAAGCCGCTGGAACGTCTGCGCGGAGATTTCCTCGACGTCACCATTGAGCGTTTGACCGAACTCCGCAACGGCGCTCTCGCGATCCTTGCGGTGACGATCACGATCACGATGGTTATCCTGGCCATTCTCGCCGGACTGCTGATCGCGGCCCAGCGCTTTGTGTTCGGTCCGTTGATGCGGGCGCGGGAAGCCGTGATCGTGCTGGCGGAAGATCGGCCCACCGTGCCGTATCAGGAGCCGCCTCATCACGCCACCGAAATGCGACGGCTGTTCGACGCCATCGCGATCCTGCGCGACAGTCTGGCCGAGCGCGCCTCGCTGACAAAGAAGCTCAAGCAGCAGGCGGAGACAGACGGCCTGACCGGTCTGATGAATCGCCGCGCAATCGATATGATCGGCGAAAGTCACACCAGCAGTCAGGTGATGGCAGACGGCGCCTGCCTGATTCTGATGGATATCGATCACTTCAAGTCGATCAACGACCGTTACGGTCATCTCGAAGGCGATCACGTTTTGAAGGAGAGCGTGCGGCTGGTGCGCGCGATGCTTGGCCCGAACGATATCTTCGCCCGGTTTGGCGGCGAGGAATTTGTCATCCTGATTCCAGGGCATGATCTTGGCGAGGCGAATGCGCTGGCGAAGCGGATTCGCGCCGCGCTGGAAACGCACGAGATTATCCTGTCCAACGGCGCCGCACTGAGCGTGACGGCGAGCTTCGGCGTTGCCAGAGGCAATCTCGGTCAGCTCGCATGGCGGCGGCTGGTCGAGGCCGCCGATGCCGCGCTCTACCGTGCAAAATCCGACGGCCGCAACTGCGTGCGTCATGCCCTGACATCGCAGCCGACATTGGTGCCGGATCTGCCGGAAGAAGGCGCTCTGAATTTGTCGCGTGAAAATGCGCCGCAGACGCTTGCCATCGTTGGAGGAGCGCCTGCGGCGAAGCGTTCGTAGCGAGCCGTCAGCACATCACGGCGCGTTCGGCGCCCAGATCTTGACGGCGGCAGTGTCCAGCTTTTTCGGAATCAGACCCTCGCCGAGGAACGCATCGGCGATTTTCTGCTGCTCGCTGAGGCCCGCAGGCGTGACCGCACCAACGCCGTAGCTGCGGTGGCTGTTGGCTTCCTCGACGGTCGCGGCGTCGATGCCCCACAGTCCGGCCAGCAGCGTGGCAGCTTCCTTCGGATTGGCCTTCACCCATTTGCCGGTATCGCGCAGCTTGGCGAACACGATGTTCAGCACGTCGCTGCGGCGGTCTGCGAAGCTTTCCGAGGCGAGATAGTAGCGCTTGTAGCTCGCAAGGCCGCCGCTGCCGTCGGTGAGAATGCTCGCGCCGGACTGCCGCTGCGCGCTGGTGAGGAAGGGATCCCATGCCACCCAGGCATCGACATTGTTGCTGACGAACGCCGCGCGGCCGTCCGCCGGTGCAAGATAGGCGGGCGTGATGTCCTTGAAGTTCAGTCCAGCCTTGCCGAGTGCTGCGAGCAGCAGATAGTGGCTGCCGGCGCCCTTGGTCACCGCGATCTTCTTGCCCTTCAGATCCGTCAGCGTCTTGATCGGCGAATCCTTGGTGACGAGGATCGCCTGTGCTGCGGGGGACGCGCTTTCTTCGGCCACATAGGCGAGTTTCGATCCCGCCGCCTGCGCGAAGATCGGGACGGTGTCGGCGACATCCGCACCGAAGTCGAGATTGCCGACGCCGAGCGATTCCAGCAGCGGAAGACCGCTGGAGAATTCATGCCATGAGACCTTCACGTTGAGCGGGGCGAGCGCCTTGTCGAGTTCGCCGTTGGCACGCAGAACCGCAATCAGCGTCGATGATTTCTGCAAGCCAATGCGGATCTGATCGGCGGGCTTGTCCTGCGCGAGCGATGCCGTCGCTGCGAGCATGATCGATGCGGCAGTGAGCGCACCGGAAAGCAATCTGGAACCGGATAATCTGAAGCGTTGCGTCATCGTTTCTTGATCCTTGGCATGGGTTGATCCGCTGATCTTGCTTGGGAAGCGCAATCATGACGGCCTCTGGCGAGAGACTGTAGAAAACAAGCCGGACAATGAGTTGCCAAAGTTCCGATACCCGCCGCGCGTTTCATTCTCAATTTCAACGGCGGCGTGAAATGAATGCGCGACGACAAATTGTTGTTTGTTGTGCGCGCATGAGGGATCAGGGGCTTCAAGGCTGTGTCTTGTTCGGCTCACCCCGGCGTGATGAAAATCGATGCAGAAAAATCAATCTGCGTTCTGTGTGCTTTCTGAAACATTCGTGTTGAGCGCGCGCATAACGGCAGCGCAGGCATCGCTATTTTTGTGGAGCACTCGACACCCCCAATTCGCATGATCATCATTCCAGACAGCGAATGCAGGTATGTGCGGGAGATCTGGAATGAAGCGGCGAGAATTTCTGAAACTGTCGACGGCGGTCATCGCCGCTGCGGCGTCGCCGGTGGCGACGTTCGCGCAGTCAGCGCCGAGAGAAGTTCGCATTGGCTATCAGAAGACCGGCGTTCTGGTGATCGCGCGCCAGCAGGGAACTATCGAGAAGCGATTTGCCGCCAGCGGTGTGTCGGTCAAGTGGATCGAGTTTACATCGGGCCCGCCATTGCTCGAAGCCATCAGCAACGGTGCGGCGGATTTCGGCGCGGTGGGGGATTCGCCGCCGATTTTCGCGCAGGCCGCGAATGCCAATATCGTCTATGCGGCGGCATCGCCGATCAGCAACGGGCAGGGCATTCTGGTTCCGCCCGGCTCGTCCATCCGCACCATCGCCGATCTGAAGGGCAGGCGTGTCGGCTTTACCAAGGGTTCAAGCGCACACAACATTGTCGTACAGACCCTCGAGAAGGCAGGGCTTACCTATGAAGACATCACTCCTGTCTATCTGACGCCGCCGGACGCGGGACCCGCGTTTGCCAATGGCAGCATCGATGCATGGGCGGTGTGGGACCCTTACTTCGCGATCGGCGAGAAGAAGCAGAATGCCCGCATTCTCATCAACGCGTATGAGGTCGCGAAAACCAATGCCTTCTTCATCGCCAATCGTGACTTTGCCAGCAAGCAGCCGGGACTGCTGCGCGAAGTGATAGCGGGCCTGGCGGTGGCCGCGGATTGGGCGGAGAGCAATCGCGACGCAGTGGCAAAATCCCTGCATGAAATCACCGGCGTGCCGCTCGATATTCAAGCGCTTGCTGCGAGCCGCGCGTCGTTCGCCATCGGTCCCGTGACCGACGGCATCATCGAAACCCAGCAGGGTGTTGCCGATCGCTTCCACAAGCTCGGACTGATCCCGAAGAAGATCGCCGTCCGGGACATCGTCTGGAAGCCGGCGCAGACCTGATGCGTCATCACCATTCTCCTTCAAAGGATATTTCCATGCACACCCGTCGCGCGTTTACGAAGCTTGGCCTGATGGCCTCTGCCACGGCAGCGTTGGTGCTTACGGCGCTCCTGCCGGCTGCTCCGGCTCAGGCGCAGGACAAGGTCGTCCGTATCGGTTTTCAGAAGTACGGCAAATTGGTGCTGCTGAAGAGCAAGGGCTCGCTCGAAGCCAAGCTGAAGGCGCTTGGTTATAACGTCGTCTGGACCGAATTTCCGTCCGGTCCTCCGCTGCTCGAAGCGCTCAACGTCGGCGCGATTGATTTCGGCAACACCGGGGAGGCGCCGCCGATTTTCGCGCAGGCGGCCGGCGCACCGATCCAGTACGTCGCCTATGAGCCGCCCGCGCCGCAAGGCGAGGCCATCCTTGTTCCAAAAGACAGTCCGCTGAAATCGATCGCCGATCTGAAAGGCAAGAAGGTCGCGCTGAACAAGGGTTCCAATGTTCACTACCTTCTGGTGAAGGCGCTGGAAAAGGCCGGGGTCAAGTACAGCGAGATCACACCGGTGTTCCTTGCGCCGGCTGACGCCCGCGCAGCCTTCGAGAAGGGCGCGGTCGATGCCTGGGTGATCTGGGACCCGTTCCAGGCAGCGGCGGAAGTGGCGACGCAGGCGCGCACGCTCGCGGACGGCACCGGCATCGTCTCCAACTATCAGTTTTATTTTTCATCGCAGAAATTTCTCAATGCCGACCCGAAGGTCGTCGATCTGGTTCTCGCGCAACTGAGCGAAGTCGACGACTGGGCGAAAGGCGACATCAAGGCGGTTGCCGAGCAGCTCAGTCCCTCGGTGGGATTGCCGGTGCCAGTGCTCGAACTGGCGCTGAAACGTCAGTCCTACGGCATCAAGCCGATCAGCGACAACGTGATTGCCGAGCAGCAGCAGGTTGCAGACACGTTCTTCTCGCTTGGCCTGATCCCGAAGGCCATCAAGATTTCCGACGTTGCAAGAAAGTCCGGATCATGAGTGCGAATACGACTCCCGCCAACGTTCTCTGGTTTCTGCCGACGCACGGCGACAGCCGCTATCTCGGCACCACCACCGGCGGACGCGAAGTGAATTTCAACTATCTGCGCCAGATCGCGCAGGCTGCCGATCAACTCGGTTACTTCGGCGTCCTGCTGCCGACCGGGCGAAGCTGCGAGGATTCGTGGGTCGTGGCATCGGCAGTTGCGCCATGGACAGAGCGACTGCGCTATCTCGTCGCCGTGCGTCCCGGTCTGCAGTCGCCGAGCGTGGCGGCGCGCATGACCGCGACACTGGATCGCGTCTCGAACGGACGGCTGCTGATCAATGTCGTGACCGGCGGCGATCCGGTCGAGAACAAGGGGGATGGCATCTTCCTGGGTCACGATGAACGCTACGCCGTGACGCGCGAGTTCCTGAACGTCTACAGCGATCTGCTCGCGGGCAAGACCGTCAACGTGAAAGGCAAGCATATCTCGATCGAGGACGGGCGGCTGCTGTTCGAACCGATCCAGTCGCCGCGTCCGCCGCTCTATTTCGGCGGTTCGTCGGACGCCGGCATCGACGTCGCCGTCGATACCGTCGACAAGTATCTCACCTGGGGCGAGCCTCCGGCGCAGGTCGCCGAGAAGATTGCGCGGGTGAAGGCCGCTGCCGACAGGAAGGGCCGCAAGCTCTCCTTTGGCATTCGCCTGCATGTGATTGTGCGCGAGACCAACGAAGAGGCGTGGCGCGCAGCGGACGAGCTCATTCAGTACGTTACGGACGACACTATCGCCGCGGCCCAGAAGATTTTCTCGCGGATGGATTCCGTCGGCCAGCAGCGCATGGCGCAGCTTCACGGCGGGCGCCGCGACAAGCTCGAGATCAGCCCAAATCTTTGGGCTGGTGTCGGTCTCGTTCGCGGCGGCGCGGGCACCGCGCTGGTCGGCGATCCGCAGACGGTGGCGGCGCGGATCAAGGAATATCAGGACGTCGGTGTCGATACCTTTATCCTCTCCGGTTATCCGCATCTCGAAGAGGCCTATCGCTTTGCCGAGCTGGTGTTCCCGCTGCTCAACCTGAACCGGTCCAACGTTGCGCACCTGCGCGTCAACACCGGACCGTTCGGAGAGACCATCGGCAACGATTTCCGCCCTCAGAAACAGGCCTCGTCGTCATGAGTCTCGCCGAATCCCTGTCACAGGCGCGGTCGCGCAGCTTTCGCATTCCACGGGCCGATGGCCTGACGCAGTGGATCGTCCCGCTGGTCATTCTGCTGGTCTGGCAGGTGGCCTGCGTCACCGGTTTCGTATCCGCACGTGTCCTGCCTGCGCCCTCTGATGTTGCGGTGGCGGGGTGGAAGCTGCTGCTGTCCGGCGAACTCGTCCGTAACATCTGGGTCAGCTTCTGGCGCGCGAGCGTCGGCTTTCTGATTGGCGGCGGCATTGGATTCATCTTCGGCTTGGCCAACGGGCTCTCGGAGCTCAGCAGCAAGCTTACCGACACCACCTTGCAGATGGTGCGCAATGTCCCGCATCTCGCGCTGATCCCGCTGGTGATCCTGTGGTTCGGGATCGACGAGTCGGCCAAGCTGTTCCTGGTCGCCCTCGGGGTGTTCTTCCCGATCTATCTCAACACGCTGCACGGCATCCGCACGGTCGATCCGCAACTGATCGAAATGGGCCGGATTTACGGGATGGGCAACGGCGAGCTGTTTCGCCGCGTGATCTTTCCGGGTGCGCTGCCGTCGATCTTTGTGGGCCTGCGCTTTGCGCTCGGCATCATGTGGCTGACATTGATCGTGGCGGAAACCATCGCGGCGTCGTCCGGGCTCGGTTACATGGCGATGCAGGCGCGCGAGTTCATGCTGATCGATGTCGTTGTCCTGAGCATCCTGATTTACGCCTTGCTCGGCAAGGTGGCGGACTCAACCGCGCGCGTGCTGGAGCGGTTTACGCTGTCCTGGCACCCGGCGTTTCAGAAACATTGAGGCTCTCATGCAGCAACTTGTCCGGCTTGTGCCCTCGAGCGCCGAAAGTTTGCAGGCTGCGGAACTGATCCGCCGCGCGGCATTCGTTCGGGAAGACCGGCGGGAGCCCGTCGCGTCCCGCGCGTTATCGTTGACCATTCGCGGTGTTCGCAAATCCTTCGGCGACAACGAAGTGCTGCGCGGCATCGATCTCGATATTCCGGCGGGGCAGTTTGTCGCCATCGTGGGAAAGTCCGGTTGCGGCAAGAGCACGTTGCTGCGTCTGATCGCGGGACTGGACAAGCCGACGGCGGGCAAAATCGAGTTCGGCGATCATGAGGGCAATCCCGGCGATCATGTTCGCGTCATGTTTCAGGAGCCGCGGCTGCTGCCGTGGGCGCGGGTATTGTCGAATGTCGAGGTCGGGCTCGGGCGCGACCGCGACACCACCGACGCGAAGACGCGGGCGGATGAGGCGCTGATCGAGGTCGGACTCGATGACAAGCGGGAGCAGTGGCCGGCTGTTCTGTCGGGCGGGCAGAAGCAGCGGGTGGCGCTGGCGCGTGCGCTGGTCAGCCATCCGCGGGTTCTGGCCTTTGACGAGCCGCTCGGCGCGCTTGACGCACTGACGCGCATCTCCATGCAGCGGCTGCTCGAACGCGTCTGGCGCGATCAGGGGTTCACCGCGATCCTGGTAACGCACGACGTGTCGGAAGCCGTGGCCCTGGCCGATCGTGTGCTGGTCATCGACGACGGCCGCATTGCACAGGATATCGATGTCGATCTGGCGCGCCCGCGCGAGCGCGGCTCGGCGGAGCTCGCCGCGCTCGAAGGCACTATCCTTCGCGAGTTGCTCAGGGAAACCGGCGAACCTGCCGGCGCATGAGGCTGTCATGAATTCGGTGGTCCGGAATATTCGCGAAAGCAGGATCGAAGCGTCGGCCGATAATTTCCGGAGCGCGATGCGCTCGCTGGCGGGCGGCGTCAGCGTTATCACGGCGGGGCGGGGGAACGATCTCTCCGGCATGACCGTGACGTCGGTGTCGTCGCTGTCGGTTGAACCGGCGACGCTGATCGTCAGCATCAACCGCAAGGCGTCGTCATGGCCGTTGCTTCAGCGGCATGGCGTGTTCGGCGTCAACATCCTCAGCTCCGATCATATCGACATCGCGGAGCGGTTTTCCGGAATCGGCGGGCTGAAGGGCGCGGAGCGCTTTGCCGGCGCCGAGTGGATCAGCCTCGTTTCCGGCGTGCCGTTGCTGGCCGGCGCGCTGGCTGCGTTCGATTGCGAAGTCGAGCATGTCGTCGAGCGTCATTCGCATGCCATTGTGATCGGGCGTGTGCTCGATCTGAGAGTCTCGCCGGGTAAACCCGCGCTGACCTACTGGCAGGGCCAGTATGTCGCTCTCGACCAGAATGAGGACGCGGCGCGGCTCGCGGAAGTGAGTTTCCCGACGTCGCGGGCACTCTGGCAGATCTGACGGCCGCGCGCCTGTCGATGAGCCGCCTATATCGAGCGCCTGCAAATCCTATGAAATGGCTATATTCGCGGCAGCGCTTCCCTCTCGAATTCCAATGACGTTTCGCTCATCTGGATAGCGTGACCATGCGTGGTCGCTATCGAGAGGAGGCCGCCATGTTATTCCATCTCACGCACGCCGAACGGCTGGACAGAGCCGCGGATCGCTTGCAGTCCACCGATGTGGTGACGGCCGCTCTTGTGTCGGAGATCATCGCGGAATGCTGCGATCGCCTTCCGGTTTCGGGTCAGGGCCGCGCCGCTGCGCACCTTCGCGAGCTGATAGAGGCCGGCGCCTGGACTGACGCGGTCGTGATGCTCATGGAGACAGAACTGCCGCGATGGAGGCTGCGTCGCCTGGTGTATGACGAGGGCGAATGGCACTGCGCGCTCTCCCTCCAGCGCGATCTTCCTGATTGGCTGGATCAGGCAGTCGAGACCAGCCATTCCGAGTTGCCGCTGGCTTTGCTCAAGGCATTCGTCGAAGCGAAGAGGCGCGATGGCGAAACTGCCGAAGACGCGCGCCGTGCCACCGGTCTCGGTGTCTCGCCGCAGCAGCCTTCAGTTTCCTGCGAGAATTTCACCTGAATCGCGGTAGCTGCGTGAAGGTGTTCGGGCTGGATCCAAAGAAACGCTTCCAAGACATGGCGCAGTCACCCAACACGCCGAACGGCGCGATATCCGTGCAAGTGTTTGTCCGGTTCTGTTTGCGGATCGTCGTCCTCTGCGTCTTCGCGACGCTGGGAAGTGTCGGTTTCGGCAGGAGCCTTGCGGCGCTGTTGTGGTTCTCGACGATCCTGTGCACCCTCGCTGCGATAGTGCGCAGAGAATTGCCGTTGGGTTCCACGCTGACGCACTGGGATGAGGGCGCCGCTTATGGCGCCCTCTACTGCCTGACGCTGACCATCAATCAGGCGAGCGGCACCTGACCCGCAACTCGCAACCCCCATCCTCCATTACTTTACTTTCCCTATGAGACAGCCATGGCTCTGTTCTCGAATTCATATGCCGGTGATCGGATATTGGCGGAGTGAAACTCCACGGGATTGCCCTCAGGCAGTCCTCCATCTCTCCAACAAGGCTCTCATCAGGAGACGAATCGTGAAGCAGACTGAACCTCCGTCGTGTCGCTCCGGACTTGTATTTGTCGGTAAAAACAGTCGCGGCAACTGGGTTGCCCAGGAAGAGCACGGTCTTTTCGGCGGCCTTTTCATTAACCGCGCCGAGGCGATTCGATATGCACTGTTCGAGAATGGCCACCGGCCCGAGGCCGTGGTGACGGCACCAAATGGACTCGAGATCGACATGGGCCGGACGCCACACCCCTCTGATCTCGCGCCGGCACGCGCCAACGACGAAAGCGCCGCTCAGCGGCGGGCCGCGTGAGGCATCGTTTCAACCCTGCCAGTCAGGACATGACAATGCTTAAGCCAGTATCAGATCCCGCGCGCGAGCAGATCATCCGAACCATGATCGAACTCACACGCCCGTCCAGCCTTCACCGGATTGCCGTCGCCGGCAGCGAGAGTGCGGAAATCGATCTTGAACTGCGGCGCCGGGGCTATTTCCGGGTCGCGACGACACTCACCTGTGTGCCACGGGCGCAGTATTCGATTGGCCTCGTCGTCGGTCAACATTCGCTTCACGCCCTTGAAACCGCGTTGACCCAGATTTCTCATTTTCTGAGTGCCAACGCGACGATCGCCGTCGTGATCGATTCCTGTGAGAAAGGCCTTGGCCTGAAGGTTCGGGACAGGCTGGAGCAGCTCGGCTTTCGAATCCAGGCCGGTGTGAAATGCCATCGGCAATTCGTGCTCGCGGCGCACCGGCACGGTTTCAGCCACATGGCCAAAGCGGCGTAAAAAATGCCTTCGATGATGAACCATCCGGCTCCCTGGTTAGCCGGCTACATCGCCGATCTGCCGACACCGTTCGACGACAACGACGAAATCGACGCGGCCGCGTTCAGGCAATTGTGCGAGCGTCAGATCGCGGCCGGCGCGAAAGCGCTTGTGGTCGGAGAAACGACCGGCGAAGACTCGACGCTGTCGCCGCCGGAGCATTCGGCCCTTGTTCGTATCGCAGTCCGGGCTTCACGCGGCCGTGCGGCGGTCATTGCCGGCGCGGGCTCCAACTCAACGAGCCAGGCCATTGAGTTGTCCAGGCGGGCCGAGGCGGACGGCGCCGACGCCGTGCTGTCCGTGGTGCCTTACTACAACAAGCCGACGCAGGCGGGCATCTATGCCCACTTCCGGACCATCGCGGATTCGACGCGGCTGCCGATCATTCTGCATGATGTTCCATCCCGAACGGTCCGCGAGTTGGCGGATGACACTCTCGTACGGCTGGCTGAGTCGGATCAGTTCATCGGCGTGAGAGATGCAACCGGCGATGTTGCGCGCCCGTTGCGTTTGCGGCCGCTGGTTCGGCCGGATTTCCGGCTGCTGTCGGGAGACGACAGGACCGCGCCGGCCTTCCTGGTTCACGGAGGCGACGGATGCATGTCGGTGACATCGAACGTCGTGCCGGAACTCTGCCGGCAACTGTATCTCAATTGCAAGCAGGGTGAATTGCGATTTGCGCGGCATTCCGCATTCCGGATCGGGCAACTGACGGATGCATTGCTGCGGGAGGCTACTCCCGCTCCGCTGAAGTATGCGCTCAGCCTGTTTGGCCTGATGTCGCCCCGTCTCCGTCTGCCGCTTGTTGAACTGACAGAGCCGGCAAAAGCGGAGGTTGCGCGGGCCGTAGCGCTTGTCTGCAACGGCGCGAGGCCTGTGTCGTTGAACTGCGGCTGAAGCGTATGACAGACACCGGCGAGCACAATGAGAAGCTGGTACAGTCCTGGCTGTTGGCGGTGCTGCGATTTGCGGTCACGCTGGATAACAACGACAGGCTGGCGGTCCATGCAATCGCGACCGAGATCGACGGGCGGGACGCGCGATCAACCGGCTTCAGTTTCTTCCGCAAGACCAGTGCGGAACTCTGTAATGCGATCGCCGATCCGCAGCACGCATCCAGTCCTGCCATTCTGCAGCGTCATCTCGACCGGATGGGGAGCGGCCGCCTGAAACAGGCTTTCGCCGCTACCGTTGGGCTTTGTGGTCCACAGCCAGGATCGAAGCTGAAGCCGGCTGGACCGGACGGGCGGCATGATTTGTGGAAAGGGCTTCCGGCGCGATCCCGGTCACCACGACAAGCAATGGTCCCGGCAAAGTCATAGAGCAATTCCGGCCAAATCCAGAGCAATCGGGACGCAGCTTATTGCTGTTCGGAGTATATACGGCCTTTGCGGTGCCGGCCGGCCGATACAGCAGTGGGGCAACGGAACCCACGGAACCTTTATAAGATTCCTATAACGTCGCGTTCCCGCCCATCTCGAAACTCTATGGCGCAGATGCCATTCCATCCCGTGCAGAAGCTGCGGGATGTGCTCGTGCTTCGGTTGAGACACATGAGACAGCGCCGGCATCGATGGTGCCGTCGCACCGCAAGGAGCATTCAATGTTGGACGTCATCATGCTGGCCCTCGGACTGGGCTTCTTCGTGTTGTCGGTGGGCTACGCCTACGCCTGCGACAGACTCTGAGGGAGAACGATCATGATCTTCGATTACGCACTCGCCGGCGTCGTTTCCGCCGGGCTGCTGTTTTACCTGACCTACGCGCTGCTGCGGCCTGAACGGTTCTAAGCGCCGCTTCCTCGAGCGAACAGGCGCGCAATTTCACGAAAGCACACGACCATGACTGTCATTGGCTGGATTCAAATTCTGTTGTTCTGCGCGATTATCGTCGCGCTGGCGAAGCCGCTCGGCGGCTATATGACGCGCGTCTTCAATGGCGAGCGTACGTTTCTCTCGCCGATCCTGCGCCCTGTTGAGGCAGGGCTCTACTGGATCGGCGGCGTCGATGAGAAGCGTGAGCAGCATTGGCTGACCTACACGGTCGCGATGCTGTTCTTTCACGTCGGCGGTTTCGTGATTCTCTATGCGCTGATGCGCTTCCAGGCTGTTCTGCCCTTCAATCCGATGGAGCAGTCCGCCGTCGCGCCGGACCTGTCGTTCAACACCGCCGTCAGCTTCATCACCAACACCAACTGGCAGAACTACGGCGGCGAGACCACGCTGTCGTATCTGACCCAGATGCTCGGCCTAACCCATCAGAACTTCCTGTCGGCCGCGACAGGCATCGCGATCGCCGTGGCGCTGATCCGCGGCTTCGCCCGCTCGTCCGTGCGCACCGTCGGAAATTTCTGGGTCGATGTCACCCGCACCACGCTGTACGTGCTGCTGCCGATCTGCGTTGTGTACGCGCTGTTTCTCGTCTGGCAGGGCATTCCGCAAACGCTCGGCGCCTATGTCGACGCGACCACGCTCGAGGGCGCCAAACAGACCATCGCGGTCGGTCCGGTCGCGTCGCAAATTGCGATCAAGATGCTGGGCACCAACGGCGGCGGCTTCTTCAACGTCAATGCCTCGCATCCGTTCGAGAATCCGACGGCCTTGTCAAACTTCGTGCAGATGCTTTCGATCTTCACGATCGGCGCGGCGCTCACCAACGTATTCGGCCGCATGGTCGGCAACCAGCGCCAGGGCTGGGCCATTCTGGCCGCCATGGGCGTGCTCTTCATTGCCGGCGTCGCCGTCACCTACTGGGCGGAGGCCTCGGGCACGTCGATCATGCACGCGCTCGGCCTGACCGGCGGCAACATGGAAGGCAAGGAAGTCCGCTTCGGCATCGTTGCATCGTCGCTGTTCGCCGTCATCACCACTGCGGCCTCCTGCGGCGCGGTAAACGCCATGCACGATTCGTTCACCGCGCTCGGCGGCATGATCCCGCTGATCAACATGCAGCTCGGCGAACTGATCATCGGCGGTGTCGGCGCCGGTCTCTACGGCATGCTGCTGTTTGTCGTGCTGGCCATCTTCGTTGCCGGTCTGATGGTCGGGCGCACGCCGGAATATGTCGGCAAGAAGATCGAGGCGCGTGAGGTCAAGATGGCGATGCTCGCCATTCTGATCCTGCCGCTGATGTATCTGGGCTGGACCGCGGTCGCCGTCGTTCTGCCGTCGGCCGTCGCCTCGATGGCCAATGCAGGGCCGCACGGTTTCAGCGAGGTGCTCTATGCCTTCACATCCGCGACCGGCAACAACGGCTCGGCGTTCGGCGGCCTCACCGGCAACACGCTGTTCTACAATCTGACGCTGGCGTGCTCGATGCTGGTCGGCCGCTTCTTCATGATCGTGCCCGCCATGGCGCTGGCCGGATCGCTCGCACAGAAGAAGTCGATCCCGCCGTCCGCCGGCACGCTTCCCACAACAGGCGGTCTGTTCGTTGGGCTCGTTGTCGGCGTGATCCTCATCGTTGGAGGCCTCACGTTCTTCCCGGCGCTCGCGCTCGGGCCGATCGTCGAGCATCTGGCGATGACCGCGAACACCCTGTTCTGATCGATCCCTTTTGGAGTGACACTCATGGAAACCTTGAAACTGCAAAAGCGGACGACGGGATCGGCAATGCTCGATCCGAAGATTGTCCTTCCCGCGATCTGGTCGGCTTTCGCCAAGCTCGATCCGAGGGCGATGGTCAGAAATCCGGTGATGTTCGTGGTGGAAGTCGTCGCCGCGCTGACGACGGTTATCTTTCTGCGCGCGCTGCTGACCGGCGGCGACGACCTCGGCTTCACCTTCCAGATCATTCTGTGGCTCTGGTTCACGGTGCTGTTCGCCAACTTCGCGGAAGCCGTCGCCGAGGGCCGCGGCAAGGCCCAGGCCGAGTCGCTCAAGAAGACCCGCACCGAAAGTCAGGCCAAGCTGCTGACCGGCTCGGGATCGGACCGGACTTATCACCTGGTGCCCGGCACCAGCCTGAAGGTCGGCGACATCGTGCTGGTGGAGGCGGGTGACAACATCCCGTCCGACGGCGAAGTCATCGAAGGCGTTGCCTCGGTCAACGAGGCGGCGATCACCGGCGAATCGGCTCCGGTGATCCGCGAGTCGGGCGGCGATCGCTCGGCGGTGACCGGCGGCACGCAGGTTCTGTCCGACTGGATTCGCGTCCGCATCACCGCGGCGCAGGGTTCGACCTTCATCGATCGCATGATCAAGCTGGTCGAAGGCGCCGAGCGGCAGAAGACGCCGAACGAGATCGCGCTGAACATCCTGCTTGCGGGTCTGACCATCATCTTCGTGTTCGCGACGGTCACGATCCCAAGCTATGCCGCCTATGCCGGCGGATCGGTGTCGGTCGTCGTGCTGGTGGCATTGTTCGTCACCCTGATCCCGACCACCATCGGTGCGCTTCTGTCCGCCATCGGTATTGCCGGCATGGATCGGCTGGTGCGCTTCAACGTGCTGGCCATGTCGGGTCGTGCGGTCGAGGCCGCGGGCGACGTTGACACGCTGCTGCTCGACAAGACCGGAACCATCACCCTCGGCAATCGCCAGGCGACGGCGTTCCGTCCCGTGCACGGCGTGACCGAGCAGGAGCTTGCGGATGCTGCGCAGCTTGCGTCGCTCGCCGACGAGACGCCGGAAGGCCGCTCCATCGTTGTTCTCGCCAAGGAGAAGTATGGCATCCGTGGCCGCGACATGGGCGAGCTTGGTGCCACCTTCGTTCCGTTCACGGCGCAGACCCGCATGAGCGGCGTCGATGCCGGCGGCTCAGCCGTGCGCAAGGGCGCAGTTGATGCGATTTTGAACTATATCAACGGCGGCTCGCGCGCGGCAGTTGCCTCGGGCGGCGCGGTTCGTGCGATTTCTCCCGCGGTTGGCGCCGACGCCGTCCGGGAAATCCAGACGATTGCCGATGAGATCGCGAAATCGGGCGGCACACCGCTGGCGGTCGCGCGTGACGGCAGGCTGCTGGGCGTGATTCACCTCAAGGATATCATCAAGGGCGGCATTCGTGAGCGGTTTGCCGAATTGCGCCGCATGGGTATCCGCACCGTGATGATCACCGGCGACAACCCGATGACCGCGGCGGCCATCGCTGCCGAAGCGGGCGTGGATGATTTCCTCGCCCAGGCGACACCCGAGGACAAGCTGAAGCTCATTCGCGACGAGCAGGCCAAGGGCAAGCTGGTGGCCATGTGCGGCGACGGCACCAATGACGCGCCGGCTCTGGCGCAGGCCGATGTCGGCGTGGCGATGAACACCGGCACGCAGGCGGCCCGCGAGGCCGGCAACATGGTCGATCTCGATTCGAACCCGACCAAGCTGATCGAGGTCGTGGAAATCGGCAAGCAGTTGCTGATGACGCGCGGCGCGCTGACCACGTTCTCGATTGCCAACGACGTGGCGAAGTATTTCGCCATCATCCCGGCGATCTTCCTTGCGTTCTATCCGCAGCTGCAGGCGCTCAACATCATGAACCTGTCGAGCCCGCAAAGCGCGATCCTGTCGGCGATCATCTTCAACGCGATCATCATCATCGCGCTGATCCCGCTCGCGCTGAAAGGCGTCGCCTACAAGCCGATCGGGGCTGGCGCGCTGCTCAGCCGCAACCTGCTGATTTACGGCGTCGGCGGCATCATCATTCCGTTCATTGGCATCAAGGCGATCGATCTGATCGTGACCGCCCTGCATCTCGCCTAGCGCATGATCCCGAAAGCCGGACCACCGGCTTTCGGGAGCACCGTGCGCAAGAATCTCGAAGGAGAGACACCATGTTGAAAGAAATCCGGCCCGCATTCTTTATTCTCGTCGGCCTCACGCTCATCACCGGCCTGGCCTATCCGCTCGCCATCACCGGCATTGCCGGCACGATCTTTCCATATCAGGCGCAGGGCAGCCTGATCGAGAAGGATGGCAAGACGATCGGCTCGGCGCTGATCGGGCAGGAGTTCAAGGAAGACAAGTATTTCCACGGTCGTCCGTCCGTGACGACGGCGGCGGACCCCGCGGATTCGACCAAGACCGTTCCGGCGCCCTATAACGCCGCGAATTCGTCGGGATCGAATCTCGGCCCGACCAGCAAGGCGCTCAGCGACCGCATGAGCGAGGATGTCGCCAAGCTGAAGGCCGAGAACCCGTCGATGCCGGTCCCGGCCGATCTGGTCATGAGTACGGGCAGCGGCCTTGATCCCCACATCACGCCGGAAGCCGCGCTGTTTCAGGTCCCCAGGGTCGCGACCGCGCGCAAACTGCCGGAGGATGCGGTGCGCAAACTGGTTAACGACAACGTGGAGGGCCGTTTTGCAGGGCTGCTCGGCGAGCCGCGCGTGAATGTGCTTGCGCTCAATCTGGCGCTGGATCGCGCGGCGAAGTAACCTGCATGTCTGATGGCAACCATCCGCGATCCTGAACAACGGCCCTCACCGGAAGCGCTGCTTGAGGCGGCCCGCCGTGAAAACGGCGGCGGCCGTCTCAAGATCTTTCTTGGCGCGGCTCCCGGTGTCGGCAAGACCTACGAGATGCTGCAAAGCGCGCATGCCAAGGTGAAGGCCGGCGTGGACGTGGTGGTCGGGGTTGTCGAGACCCATGGCCGGCTGGAAACGCAGGCGCTGCTGCACGGTCTTGAAATTCTTCCCCGCAAGGCGCTGGCCTACAAGGGCCAGACCCTCGACGAGATGGATCTCGATGGATTGCTGGCACGGCGGCCGAAGCTCGCCATCGTCGACGAGCTCGCGCATACCAATGCGCCGGGTAGCCGCCATCCGAAGCGCTACATGGATGTCGAGGAACTGCTGGACAACGGCATCGATGTCTACACCGCCGTCAATATCCAGCACATCGAAAGCCTGAACGATGTCGTGGCGCAGATCACGCGCGTGCGCGTGCGCGAGACCGTCCCGGATTCCATCATCGACCGCGCCGACGACATCGAACTGGTCGATCTGACGCCGGGCGACCTGATCCAGCGGCTCAAGGAAGGCAAGGTCTACGTTCCCAGGCAGGCCGAGCGCGCGCTCGAGCATTACTTTTCGCCGGGCAATCTGACCGCGCTGCGCGAACTGGCGCTGCGGCGGACCGCCGAGCGCGTCGACGAGCAGCTGCTCAATCACATGCAGGCCAATGCGATTTCAGGGCCATGGGCCGCGGGCGAGCGGATTCTGGTTTGCGTCAGCGAAGACCCGCGGGCCGCCGGCCTGATCCGTTACACCAAGCGCCTCGCGGACCGGCTGCATGCGCCGTGGACGGCCATCTGCATCGAAACCCGGCGGAGCCTGCAGCTCAGCGATGCCGAGCGCGACCGGATTGCGACCACGCTGCGGCTTGCGGAGGCGCTGGGTGCCGATGCCCTGACGATCCCGGCCGTCGAACGCCGGATTGCCGACGACATTCTCACCTTCGCGCGTGCCAACAATGTCACCCAGATCGTGATCGGGAAAGCTACCCGTTCCTGGTGGTTCGAACTGGTGCGCGGTTCGGTGGTTCACGATCTGGTGCGGCGCGCCGGCAATATCAGCATCCATGTCATCGCCGGTGACAAGCTCGATCCGGAGACATTCGCGGCTAAGGGCGTGCGGACGGCGGAGCGCGCGGAAGTCGCCGACCCGGTGCCGTATATCTGGTCTTTGGGGCTTGTTGCAGTCGCCCTCGGAATCAGCGAACTGATCTTTCCGTTTCTCGGCATCGAGAACGTCGACCTCGTGTTCCTGACTGTCGTTGTCACCGTGGCGGTCCGGTTCGGTCTGTTCCCGTCGCTGGTCGCCAGTGTCGCGGCGTCGCTGTGTTACAATTTCTTTTTTCTTCCGCCGGTTTATACGTTCACCATCACCGATCCGACCAATGTTGCGGCGTTCTTCTTCTTCATGCTGATCGCAGTGATTGTTTCCAACGTCGCGGCGCGGGTGCGGACCCAGGCCGTGATGGCGACGGGCAGGGCGCGCACGACCGAGTATCTTTATTCGTTCAGCCGAAAGCTCGCCGGAACGGCGACGCTGGACGATGTGCTGTGGGCGACGGCGTACCAGACAGCGCTGATGCTGAAGGTGCGCGTTGTGCTGCTGCTGCCCGAGCACGGTCTGATCACGGTCAAGGCGGGGTATCCGCCGGAGGACGAACTCGATCAGGCCGATCTCGCGGCGGCCAACTGGGCGTGGAGCAATGATCGTCCGGCGGGGCGCGGCTCGGACACCTTGCCCGGCGCGAAGCGGCTGTTTCTGCCAATGCGGACGGGCCGTGGGCCGATCGGCGTCATCGGAATCGACGACGATCGTACTGGCCCCATCCTCACGCCGGACCAGACCCGCCTGCTGGACGCATTGATGGATCAGGGCGCGCTCGCGATCGAGCGCGTGCGGCTCGTGGAAGATATCGATCACGTCAAGCGCGTGGTGGAGACCGACCGCCTGCGGTCGGCGCTGCTGACCTCGATCTCACACGATCTCAAGACACCGCTGTCGTCTGTGCTCGGGTCCGCGAGCACCCTGCGCGATCTGTCGGGTCAGTTGACCGATGCAGAGAAGGGCGATCTGCTCGCAACGATCATCGATGAGTCCGAGCGCCTCAACCGCTTTATCGCCAACCTGCTCGACATGACCAAGCTGGAGTCCGGTGCGATTGTTCCGAATTCAGCGCCACACGATCTCGGCGAGGTGGTCGGCAGCGCATTGCGGCGGGCGAGCAAGATTCTGATCCGGCATCGCGTCGATCTGGAACTGCAGGCCGATCTGCCGATGCTCGATCTCGATGCGGTGCTGTTTGAACAGGTGCTGTTCAATTTGCTGGACAATGCGGCGAAGTATGCGCCTGCCGGCAGCTTGATCCGGATTCAAAGCTGGCGTGAGAGCGATTCCGTCTGTCTCCAGATTTTGGACGAGGGCGACGGCATTCCGCCGGACGAACTGGAGACCATCTTCGACAAGTTCTACCGCGTGCAGAAGGGCGATCATGTCAGGCCGGGCACCGGCCTCGGCCTTGCCATCTCGCGCGGATTTGTGGAGGCCATGCACGGCACCATCTCGGCGGCGAACCGGTCGGACCGCAGCGGCGCCGTTCTGACGATCCGGCTGCCGATTCCGAAAATCACCGAAACACTGGATACCGCCGCATGAGCCCCGCGCCGCTGAAGATTCTGGTGGTCGACGACGAGCCGCCGATCCGCAAGCTGTTGCGGATGGGCCTGAGCACGCAGGGCTATGACATCCTCGATGCGCCCAACGGCAAGACCGCGCTTGAGCTTCTGGACAACAAGCCGGACCTCGTGATCCTCGATCTCGGCCTGCCCGATATTCAGGGTCACGATCTCCTGCGCATGATCCGTGCGCGCAATGAAAGCGTGCCGATTGTTGTTCTGTCCAGCCGGGGCGACGAGGCCGGCAAGGTTCAGGCGCTCGATCTCGGCGCCGACGATTATGTCACCAAGCCGTTCGGCATGGATGAACTGCTCGCGCGCATCCGGGCGGCGCTGCGTCACCAATTACAGGTTCATGGCGAACGTCCGGTTTTTCGCACCGGCGATCTGTCGGTCGATCTGGTCCGGCGCATCGTCAAGGTCGGCGACAGGGACATCAAACTGTCACCGAAGGAGTATGATCTGTTGCGCGTGCTGGTTCAGCATGCCGGCAAGGTGCTCACCCACAAGTTTCTTCTGCACGAATTGTGGGACGAACTGACCGACGCGCAGTATCTGCGCGTCTACGTGCGGCAGCTCAGGCAGAAGATCGAAGGCGATGCGGAACGGCCGCAATATGTCCTGACCGAAACGGGCATCGGCTACCGGCTGCGTGCACCGGACTGAAAGAGCGTCACATCCCGGCGCACGTCGTACATTCCTGGATCACTTATGAAGATTTCCGACTTTCTCGCTCCGGCCGACGTCGTTATCGACATGCGGGCGCCAAACAAGCAGCAGCTCTTGCAGGATCTGGCGCGCAAGGCAGCCGCGAGCCTCGGCCTGCAGGCGGACTATGTCGCGTCCGAGCTGCTGAAACGCGAACAACTCGGGTCAACCGGGATGGGCAATGGCGTGGCGATTCCGCACGCGCGGTTGCCGGTGGTGAAACGGCCTTACGGCCTCGTCGCGCGGCTGAAACCGCCGGTCGATTTCGACGCGATCGATGGCCGGCCGGTGGATCTGGTGTTTCTGCTGCTGCTTCCGCCTCCGCCCGAGGCCGATCAACTGACAGCACTGGCCCTTGTCGCCCGGACATTGAAGGCGGCCGGCATGCTCGAACGCATGCGGCGCGCCAAAAGCGCGTCCGACTTTTTCGCGACGGTGACCGGATAGGTCTGGGTCTGATGAAGAATGGCGCACCCGACACGATTCGAACGTGTGACCTTTGCCTTCGGAGCAATTTAAGCTGCCCTACGAAGAAAATCGATGGGTTACGTAATGGCGCGCTATACTACTGAAGTAATTGATAAAATTGAAATCCTGGCCCCCTCGATATATCCTGCGCTACGCCCTGATTTCGCTCCAACTGCTTACGTGGTGCTTACGCGAGAGAGGGGCATCAAGTCGGAGAATCCCCGTGGCTAAGCTCACCAAGAGAGTGATCGACGCTGCTGAATTGCGCGTGAAAGATTACGTCATCTGGGATGATGATCTACCCGGATTCGGTCTTCGCGTGTTCGCGTCAGGCAAGCGCAGCTATCTGATTCAATATCGATCCGCTGGTCGTTCACGTCGCTATACCATTGGGCTGCATGGCGTCTGGACGGCGGAGCTTGCAAGGAAAGAGGCCAAGGTTCAGTTGGGCAGAGTTGCGCAGGGGGACAATCCTGCCGAGGAACGACAACTTGATCACAAGGCGATCACCGTCAAGGAACTGTGCGATCTCTATCTCACCGACCTGAAAGCGGGCCTCATCCTCGGAAAGGGTGGACGCCCTAAGAAGGCGACCACCATTGTGACCGACACCGGACGCATCCACCGTCATATCGTGCCGCTAGTTGGCACGCGTCGAGTGAAGGATCTCAGCAAAGCCGACGTCAACAAAGTACTCAAGGACATCATGGCCGGGAAGACGCGCGTCAGCGTTAAGACCAAGAAGCTTCGCGGCAAGGCGATTGTGCGGGGCGGGGCCGGAACGGCGACGCGCACCGTTGGTCTACTCGGCGGCATCCTCACCTATGCTGTCGAAGCCGGCATCATTGAACGAAATCCCGCCCATGGAATCCGAAAGCCGAAAGATAACGTTCGCAATCGTCGTTTGACCGAAGCTGAGTATCGCACGCTTGGAAAAATCCTGCGCAACGCGGCGAATGACGACAAGTACCAAATGACTGTCGACATCATCCGCCAAATCGCGCTCAGTGGATGCCGTCGCACGGAGATGATCAAGCTGCAGTGGGTCGAGGCTGATACCGACGCGAGTTGCCTGCGGCTGGTCGACAGCAAGGAGGGGGCCTCAACCCGGCCGATTGGCTTACCCGTCGTCGAGTATCTGGAAAGCAGGAAGGCTGCTGGCATCGGTACCTACGTCTTCCCCGGTCAGGGCGACGATAATGCATTCGGCAGCTTTCCCAACTATTGGGAAAAGATTTTCGACGATACGCCGCTCGCCGACATCACCCCGCATGTGCTGCGCCACAGCTTTGCAAGCATCGCGAACGACCTTGGATTCACTGAGGTCACGATCGCGGCACTTGTCGGTCACGCGAAGGGATCGGTCACGAGCAAGTATATCCACACACTGGATACCGCCCTCATCATGGCTGCCGATACTATCTCGGGCCACATCCAGGGGCTGCTCGACGGAATCGAGTTTAGGCAAACTACCTACGCTCTCGATCGCGATTCCCGTAAAGCGGCACTTGCCCGCTTCCTCAGCAAAGCAGCCGGCGAGCAGGATGGAGCGATCGAAAGAGAGGAGCGCCTTGCGGCTTAGACGCATTCGGGACCTCCTTGCGCTCTGCTGACCTGCAGTATTTCTGCACGGCGCTCTGCACCTTTATCGTGGCACTACCCTCGGCGCGGCATTACCGTTCCGTATGGTCCTGTGCGCCCGAATCATTTCCGAACCGCCGCCTCGCTTCCCGCCCTCTCGCGGCTGGAAGTGCCATTGCACGACTGTTATCGGGCGAGACCCACAGGCTGCCGAGATGCCGCTGCCCAATGACGACGATATGGTCTGAGAGTGCTCATGTCGTTATTGGCCGCCACTCAAATTCCAAAACCAACTGACGAGCAGGCCTTCGAGCGAGCGAGCGTGCCGCTCTGGCGGAGCCTTCTCAAGGATCCCAATGTCCAACGAAATGCAAGGCGCGGACAGGGTCAGGACGGCGTTGATCTGTATGGGATGCGGGATCGCGATCCCGATCAGTATGTCGGCATCCAATGCAAACTGAAGGGAGAAGGCAAAGAGCTTTCGGAGAAGGAGGTCCGGACCGAGGTTGAGAAAGCGGTCAAGTTCAGGCCCGCGTTGCGCGAATACTTCATCGTCACCACGGCAGCTGACGATGGCGAGATGCATGAGCTTGCGCGGGTCATCACCGCCGAGCTTCGCGCCAAGGGCCACCAGATGTTAGTTTACATCTGGGGTTGGAACACCTTGGAAGAGAAGATCAGCGAAGACGACGCCGCCCGTAAAGCCTTCGATCCCAGCTTTGGGCCGTTTACCGGGCAGATTCTCGAAAACACGCAGGAGCTTCTCCTCGGTCAGACAGAGACACAATCTGGTCTGGCCCAAGTTCAGGCGACGCTGACGCAGATAACCGCCACACTCAGCCTCCCTCCGGGCGACACGACAACAGCCGGTAATGCGTTCGAAACCCACCTCGACGCCGACATCGACACATATCGCGAGCTTGCGAACTCAGGAAAGCCAAGAACGGCGCTCCCCCTTCTGGAAGGTCTACTGGCCCGCATCGGCTCGAAAGCTTCGGGACGCATTCTCTTCCGCGTCAAGGCCAATATCGGCTCCTGCCTACTCGCCCTCGGCGAGCAGGAGCGGGCAGCCGCGATGCTCGCCGAGGCTTATGCCCATGCGCCAACCGAACCGAAGGCGATCGCAAACAAGGCGTTTTCGCTCTTGCTTCAGGGCAGGTGGCAGGAGCTACTGCCCTGGGGCCGTGAGGCGCTCGTTGCCGATCCCACCAATGAAGGGCTGGCGGGCTATGTCGTTCAGGCCGCTCGCTTCGATCCAGAGATCGCGGAACCCCTCGATATTATACCAGACGGCCTGAAGGGGTCGGCCGCAGTCGCTATCGGCCGTGTCGACGTTCTACGGCATCGCGGGCTGATGCCGGCATGGTGGCAAGCTGCCCATGCTGCGCTCGCCACCCATCCCGGCGATCGTCACGCCCGCCAGTTCGCGGCGGAGGCTGATCTCGATGAGATACTGCGAGACCCGGCATTCCAGCGCACGCACAGACTCGCGCAGAAGCAGCGCGAGCGGATTACCGCAGCAGCCGAACTGCTGCGCAGTCAATGGGATGAAGCGCGAGCGAGTGAAGGGGTGATCAAGCCCGAGGACGCCGCGATCTGCAGCAACATCATCGTCGCCTATCATGCGCTTGATGATCTGCCCGTGGCAATCGAGGTGGCGCGCCAAGGTCTCGCTCTTGCGCCGAGCGATGTCGAAATCGCCAACCGCGCGGCCGTCGCAGCGATCGACGGTAATGACGAAAAATTCGCTGAACAGCTGCTTCACTGTCTCCCCGCTGGGCCCGACGCCACAGTGCTCGGCTTTCGCTTTTACTCCGCCCGCGCCGACTGGAAGGAAGTCGCCCGAATTTACCGTGATCAGGCCGACCATATCCCCCTTGTCGAACGCTCGCTCATCGTCACGGCGGGTCGGCTTGCCGAGATCAAGGTGGCGCAACCCGATGATCTTGAGAAGCGGATTGCGGCGATCGCTGAGGAGGTTATCGACGACCCCCGCGCCAGCATTGTCGTCGCGGATTTTGCTCGCACGGAAGGCTTCGAAAATCTCTCCGAGGCTCCCTATCGGGCGGCCCTGAAGTGCATCGACGCTAATAGCCACATTGCGCCGCGTATGATGGTAGCGATGCACGCGTCCCGGCGCGGAGAGGCAAACGTTGTAGCAGACCTGCTCGATGGTTATGTCGCTGATGACCACGATAACGAAGCGCTTCGTGTACTGGCGCGCGCCTTCGTTAATGATAGCCCGATCCGCCGGCGCGCAATCCGATTCTTTGAACGATTGCCAGCATCGATCAGGACGTTGTCGTTCTATCTCCATGCTGAAGGCCTGCTTCACTTCAATCGCGGGGCTCTGAAACAAGCCGAGACCTGTTTGCGAAACGCGGTCGTGGTCAGCCCTGATCTGACCAACTATCTCGCTCTGTTCTCGACCTTGCGGCGCAGCGACCGTCGTGACGAAGTCAAACCCATCCTCGAAACCCTCGATCTTGCGACCGTGCAAGGTACACCGGCGCAGAAGATGTATCTCGCGCAGGAACTCCTCGCCGCAGACCTGCCAAAGATTGCATTCGCGTTTGCTTACGATGTGCTGCAGGCCGCCAGGAATGACCCCGACGCCGCGCTGCGTTACTTCGGGCTGATGATGCTCGATCCCAATGGCCGGAAGACGCCGCGATCACGGGTCGTGGGCCTGGACGCCTGGTTCAGGCTTGAGGGATCGCACGGCGAAACTCAGAGCTTCCTTATTGCTGATGGGCCTGATCGGCCGGCTGACGGTCAGGTCAGCGTCAGCCATCCGCTCGCCGCTGCGGCGATGGGCCTGAAGGTCGGTGACGAATTCACGATCAAGGCGGCGCTTGGTGACGACACAACTTGGCGCGTGGTGGAGATCAAGCACAAATATCTCCACGCTCTCCACGACGTGATGGCGAATTTCCAGACCCGGTTTCCGGATGCAAAGAGCTTCTACACGATCAAAATGAAGGAGGGCGACGTCCAGCCAGCCCTCGATCAGGTCAAGAAGGTATCCGAAAGCAACCGCAAGCTCGCGGACCTCTATTTGCTTCAGCATCTGCCGATGACAATGGTCGCATCACGCCTCGGACGTGATGCTGTCGGCTTTTCCGAATACGTGCGGTCCCTCGATCATGACATCGAGACGTGTATCGGCAACGCGCCAGAACGGGATGCTGCGCGCGAAATTATCAACCGTCACCGCGCAGCGGGTGCCGTGTTAGACACTTACACCGCATGGACCGTTGCGACGATGGACGCTTTCGACGTCCTTCTCGCTGTCTTTGGCAAGCTGGTGATACCGCGCTCCAGTATCGACGAGCTGCGAAGTTTGCGCGACAAGGACGATCTTGGCGGCAATGGGCGATCAATGACGATCGCCTGGCACAATGGACAGTACATTCGCCAGGAGTTCACGCGTGAGGATATGCAGGCACGCGATCGCTTCATCGCCGATCAGATCGAGAAGATCGAGAAAGCCTGCGAGATCGTTCCAGGCGCCGCACCCGACATGCCGTCTGAACTGGCGGCGATGCTCACGGAGACCTTCGGGTCTGATGTACTCGATCCGCCATACCTCGGTAGCGAGGGCTACGTCCTCGTATCGGAGGATCTCTATTACCGTCAGATCGCGTCAGCGACGGTTGGCCCCGGGCTCAGGAGTGTATGGCTTCAACCCGTCATCGCGTTTGCGCGCGACCTGGGACTCATTGATCACGCGCGCCAAGCGGAGATTACGGTCAGACTGGCGTGGCGTCGGCATAGCCATGTGTCAATCGACGCTGAAACACTCTGGCAAACGTGGCAGGCGGACGGCAGTGACGATCTTCGTGATTTCCGTGCCCTCACGGTATTCATCGGAACCCGGAACGCTGAACTTATGTCGCATCTTTCGGTCGTTTTCGCATTTTTCGCCCGCATCTGGGCTGAAAGCGGCTCAGTGGACCTACGAACCATGAAAATCACCGGCATCGTCCTGGAACAACTCATCCGATTCAGGGAAAAGGACTGGGCCATGGTTCTGGCGTTGGTGGCCGACGGCACCTCTTGGAGACTTCGCGAATATATTGACCAATGGGTGGTCGGCCATTTTCTGAGCTTGTCGCAACTTCGTGAAGCCGAACAACAAGTGATCGCGATTCGCGCGCGCAATCACATGACCGCGACGTCAAGAGGGCGACGCAGAGCGCGAGGCATGACGGCGATTCTGGGCGGACCACGATCTCAATGAGAACGAGCGAGAATATGTTCGCTGTCAGTCGTTCCGTCGCGGGCCGCAGGATAGCCGTTCGCGATGCGTCACCAGTAAGCGCTCGAAAGTACTGGTGATCTCCATGACCGCCCGTCTCCAACATCGACCGAGATCTAAGCTGGGAGGACCTCATGGTTACGCCAGACATCGAACTGAACCATAGCGAGGGCGCGCTCCTGGCGCAGATCGAATTCGACTGGGACCGCCACACTCCGGAAGATTACAAGAGAAATAGTGAGGTCGCCGCCGCGTTGACCAAAAGCCTGCTCGCGCGCAAGGCCGTACCCGAACAACGCATGAAGTATTTCACCGACCCAGCCTACAAGCCAGGAAGACTCAAGGGATCACACCGCGACCTGTTTCACCGTAATAACAACACCGACGAAGAAATGATTCGGCATGTGCACTTCCTGCCGTATCTCTACTACTTTATTTTCGGCCCGAAATTGCCGGAAAGCGCGAAAGGTCGCTTTCGCGAACAGGTGAGGCGATGCGGCCAAGTATCCTCAGGTGACGCGATTCCCTTAGCAAAGTTTGCACGAGCTGAGACCCGCGCTATGGGCTTAGTGCCACATGAAGCAGCTGAGGAGTATTTCAAGCTGGCGCTCGATTGCGGACTCTGGATTAGCTACGCGCTCCACATTCGGGACTATGTGAACAAGACACGCTGACTCCAGAACTACACTATTGCGAAGACGAGTCGTCGCAATTGAAATGGGCTAGTCATTCGCATTCGGACCAATCATGAGTCGCATCGACGCCATCGCCTTGATGACGTCCTTCGTGATGACGACCCGCTTTATCATGGCAGCTGCTGAAGCCGAGGATCCGGTGGCGTAAATAGCTCGCGTATCGTGCAGGTTACGAGCTCGAAGGGGGCTAGAAACATCGCAGGATTCAATACAGCGTCACTGCCGTGTGCGAACATATTGCGAAGTGTGCTTAGACCATTTACCTCCGCCGTGATGAGGCCTTGGGCCTTAGCGGCTCTAAGCAATTCGTCGAGCATAGGCGGCTTCCGTGCTTTGCCCTTCCTGTCCACCCTACCAGAAAATTGCACGCCAACGCGCTCTCGTAATGCCAATTCAAGGCATGGGAATGTCTGGGCTGCGGCGAGGGTCAACAAGTCGTATGAGAAATATGAGTAGATATAGGCATGGCGCAGCGCATCGTGGCTGCGTCGGATACCCTCTGGAACGCTCGTCGGAAGCTCAAGTTTGCTCATGTCAGCATGAAGGGCTTCGAGTGTGCTGCCGACAAAGCCCGCGGCGGCGGAAAAATAAGGGTCGGGCGCTCGCAGCTCACTCGCATGTTTGAGCATATGGTGGGTTCCGTTCGCTGCCCAAGTTCGTCGAGAGATGCTTCATTGTACGCACTTGCGCGGCGTAGCGGGCAGCGCAACGAAACCGGCCGCCACCGAAGCATAGAATCGATGGACGCCGTTTAGAACGCGATGTGAAAACGGCGCCTTCGATATGTCCGACAATGATGGAAGGATGAGAAGCGGTACCGGCGGCAAAGCTGCGCCCACAGAGATGCCAGACAGTATGTCGATCATCCGTTTACGATCGAACCCACGGAAATCTTTCTGGACCTCCGGCCACCGAAACGGCGGCTCTATATCCCGCAGGGCAACGGTGTGTGTTGCCTCGCCTGTCGATCGGTAAGTTGGCCCATCAGGCGAGAAGTTCGACATGCCGGCTTCAATCCACCAATCGTCGGGGATCTCGAATTCGGCCGGCAAGAGCGGATAGGCGAATCTCATTGTTACTCCAATTGGTGATGGGCCGATCTTCCTGCGGCCCCTGCAACCGCGGTATGGATAGCCGCAGTTAGGGATCAGCAAGGAGTGCAGTTGTCCAAGCCGACGACAGCTCCATCTCCGTGCATTGCAAACGTTCAAAGCCGCTGCGTTTGGGTTCCATTAGCTTCAACACACGCTGTTCCATATCGTAGGCGTCGATCGACGTCTTCCAAGGCTGCTTCAAGTAGATTGACCATTGCTCGTTAAGCACCTCGACGGGCACATGCTGGTTTACCGCTGCGAGGCGGGCCTTAATGTCCTCGGCGTGACCAATCTTGAAGACATTCCGCTTGCCGAACCGCAGTGCGTAGGTCGAGGCGGCATTTTGCGCGGAGCGTTCAACGCTATATGCCGCGTCATTGGGCCTTGGCCCGGTCGTCGGGCGGAGGATCTCATTCAGCCGACGCATACGCGCCAGCGAGGGAAGCTCAGGCAACACGAGCCGCTCTGCTGTCAGCGCCAACACGCGCTGGACATCCGAAGCATCGAGCTCCTCAACGCCCGGCGTCGCGAGCATGGTGAGCTGGTCAGATAGCGTCTCGGTGAGGAGCGGCTGAGTAACGAAGCGCCACGCTTCGGTAAGGGCGACAGCGTGCGGGAATTTGTAGTTTCCGCGCTCATCGAAATCGCGCTCGTCCAGTTCGGCATGTCCCACAATCTCGAGAGTGCGCAGTGGTTCAAAACCGATCTCTCCCATCCCAAGCAGCCGTCCTTGAAGCGCAGGCGGCGTTCTATCGGTCTTGGTGCCCACGAACACAAGGCGGTCACCCCGCTGTGCGAGCTTGAGCAGACGATTAAGGTGCCCTTCGGATCCGAAGGTTGCGATTGGAATCCGCTCGAACCCAAGGCCCCAGACGCGGGTTGCGAAGATTTTCATGACGTCGTGTCCAAGGCGCGTCTCCCTTTCTAGCCCCTCGGTGTCAGCCGCCGCCGGATCTGGCTGCGGCGGTCGAGTAGGAGCATTCCGTCGCGGCCCGGCGATAGCTCGGCGCCGCGTTTGCTCTCATAAAATTCGGCACGGCCCGCCAGAATTCCGAACACCTCGTCGAGCCGCTGCCGCCGCATCGTCACATCATCGGGCCGATCGCGCATAATGTTGAAGACCTTCCGGTCGAGGGCGAAGAATACATCTTCATCAATCTCTCGGCCGACAAATCCTTCGCCGACTTCGTCGGACAAGTCTCTCGGCTCAATGTCGAGGAAGAAGGAATACGCCTTTGAGAGTGCGTCGAATTGATCAAACGTCACGGAGACGCCGTCGCCCGTGCCGGGCGGATCGATGACGCGACCCTCGGTACCCGCATCCCGCAGCATGAAAAAGGTGGCGCAGCGTGTCGTTGGCGCTACGCCATTGGCCAGTTGAAGCTTCGACACCTGGCCAAGTCCTTTGCTCACGGTGGCATTGCTTGGCTTCCTGATCCGTCCCTTGCTCTCGAACACATGACGCTCTGTGCGCCGGATTCCGATAAAGTCCGGCCGGCTCTTGTCTGAAGGAGGCATGGCTCCAGCTTTCAGCGGAGCCGGCACGCTCACGCTTGACCATATGCAACTCGTAAGGCCGGCGACGTGGACGAGAAATTCGATGTGCATTCGATCCTGCGCGTACCAATGAGTGAATGCCTCGCCTAGGAGAAACGAAACTCCGACCTTCTCGGATTGCTCAAGATTGCGAAAATACCGAGTAGTGCCCAGCTTGCCGTCGAGATAGCCGGTCGCCATGGCGACCAGAAGCCTTTCACGCCACTTCCCGACTAACTTTATTGCCGCCTTGCGGCTGGGATACCCGACCGTCAGGAGTGATCGAATGATATCGACCCTGGTCGCCGCGATGGGAGCCGATCCGTTGAGACTCGCAAACAACCCTGAAAAGCCCTCAGAGGCAACATTGCCCGCCATTCTCCAATCTACCTTTCCCTCATCTTATTATCGGCGCCGAAGTTGCCTGAGTTGGGCGACTACACCTACTTTAGGTCTCGTGATAACACGTGACCATGAGCATGCAGTGGCTATTGGCTAGGGCCCCCGGCTTCGCCAACTTAACGGACGAGGAACGGAGTGCCATTATCGATTTCTCGTTGCTTTGGAGCTTGTTCGAGGCTCGGATACTTCACAACGCAGGGACCGCCAACAGCATTCGTACGGCAGTCGGCGCATGGCATCAGGCGGGGACCCTTCAGGCCGAGGCATACGATCAGCAATTAGCTTATTTCCGACAGCGCTATTTCGCGGATAATGCTTTCACTTATCACTTCGATCATCTGCACTTGCGGCCAAACGATCGACCGCCGATGATCCGATCGATTATTGATGGAAGTAGCAATGATCCAAGCGACCGGGTCGCGGCGGTCTTCACAATCATCCTTCGTTACAGGAACAATCTTTTCCACGGCATGAAATGGCAGTATGAGATCGCTGGTCAGCGAGACAATTTCACGAACGCCAACAACGCTCTCATGATAGCTCTTGAACATCACGGCCAGCTACAAGGCTAAGCAGCTCGGAACCAGAATATTGCGGCGCCATAAACAGCCCGGCTGGAAGCCACCATTTTCCCGAAGTGCCCTACGTCAAATCAAATCTTGCAATAGCACATCAGCCAGACTCTCTTCGGCGATCGACAACTGATGCCCTTGCATAGCGACGGTCAGGCCTCCATCCCATGATGCGCCGGCTTCCGGACCAGACAATGCAAGTCCCGGGCGGGGCGCTCGCGCAACCGCGTCCAGATAGTCGGCAGTGTAAAAGCGCCATGGTCGTGCACCGCATTCGCGCATGACGTAGTTGCCAATGCGCACACCAGCCCAATCAAAGTCTCCATGATAGCGCAATCGAGCACCGGCAGTCGCCAGTTGCCGCAATATAACGCGTTGCGCGGCGGCCGGCATTCCATCGGTGCACACCATCGGCGCGCAGTTGCTTCCTCCCCTATCAGCTGCAATGCCCAGGAGGTTTGCGTTCTCGCAGACATAAATGTCCTGTCCGGTTACATCCCAGGAAGGGCTTGATCGTAGCAAGAAGCGAAGTGAGGCGTAGGTTGGCTCGCCAGTGACAATCGGCAGCGTCGAGCGGCCCTTGATATTGAGATTCAGGAATAGAGCTGGCCGCGCAAGTTCGTTAACCAGTATGCCGACCCTTGCCCATACGTCACGAACTCGCTCGTCACCGATTTCGCTGTCGACGCTGAGTGGGTCGTCATCATGAGCGGCGTGCGTCGAGGCCGTCTTCTCTCGCCACACAGCAAGAACCAGTGCGGCCGCGGCTCGCCCGGTATCGAGCGCATGCGCGTCGCCCAGAGTCGTCGCCGCTAGTTGGGCGCGGGTCATACCTTCAGCCGGTAGCGCATGGAGCACAACGCTAGCGCTGCGGCACAATTGGGCGGCAGCATCGGGTTTTCCGTTCGACAGGCGCTTCAAAAGACCGAGCCCGGAAGGTACCTGAAGAAACGCTGAAAGGTCTGCGTCGCTAACGACGGAAACAGCTCTTGACCACGCTGCCTGCATTTCGGTGCGAGCGGTCTCCGCATGAACAATAGGGCCGTCGATGAACTCGAGTGCCTCTCGAAGCGATGTAGCAATGCCTGCTCTATTCAAGGCCTCATCAATCAACGGAATATCAATCTGCATGGAGCTTGAGAAACGCACGCTTCGACCCATGAGCCCCGCAAGAGCCGCGTGCTCGTCCATCCCGAGATTGGCAAGACGTACGCTTTCCAGCTTTCCATCTGCGGGCCCTCGCTCAAAGCGCTGACGAAGCCGTTTTCTGAGTGAAGAAAGCGACGCTCCGCCAAGAAGACGCTGAAGACGACCATCGTCATGCATCATGCGTCAGCAAACCTTCGATTCGGATCGCTCTCGCGCCGCTTGGCACGGCCATCCCATGTCCAACGGGACACGTGTATGGCGTCGATGTTTTCAAGCCTTTGCAGATGGCAGATGGACACGCCCGGTAATTCAGCATAGCAGCCCCACTCGCGTTCGCTTGTTACGACGAAGTCGAGATCGAACTCGCGGATCAATGCCATGCAATGAGCCCGCGCAGCATCGTCGATGCCTGCGAATACCTCGTCCAGCAACACCAGGCGTGGCGAGTGTGGATTACCGCTCTGGCTGTAGAAGCTCGCGACTGCCGCGAACAGGGGTACGGTGAGACCCAGCGCCCGCTCCCCGCTCGAAGCGGGACCCGATAATTTTACCCATTGCTTGTCTTGCCAGCGCTGCACCGTGAACCGATGCCAGTGACGATAGTCAAGAGCCCGGCTTAACTGTTCAAGCAGGCTTCCGCCCGTGGCGGCATCGGCATTTACTCGTTCAATGTTTATCCGCTCCTGCAACATCGCGCCGACAACGCTGCGATCCTCGGGGCTCCAAAGATCGGCGTTGGTATTTAGTAGGCGCTTGCGCGCGGCTGCGAGTCCGATCGGCGCCCCGCCGATCCCCTCGGGAAGTGGCTGCCAATCCAGACGAAAGCGAACGCCCGTCGAAGTTGGACGCTTGTACAATTCCGCATTGATCGCCTCGACCTTCCGGTCCGCGTCCTGGAGCAGTCTTTGAATGGCAGCGGCAATTTCCGCCTGAAGATGATTCTCCAAAACCTCTCTTTCACGCGCCGTCAGCAATTCGCGGCGCTGCGCAATTTCCGCTTCGAGCCGTTCGGTCAGGCGATCAGGGCGTTCTGCGCGATTCTGATAAATAACCGTTACGACCAGACCGTAATCGGCCGTCTGGTCCATTTGGGCTTGATGACCGAGGGCGGTGAGAGCCCGACCGAGGTCAGTATAGTCTTGCGAAAGTTGCCCCTGAATCTTCCTCCATGCCTCATCGTCGTGTGGGGTATCTGAAAGCAGCTGCTCGGCACGGCGCGCAAGCGTCAGCGCCGGCTCGATGGTCCATGTGATGCGCAGATCGGGAAGGTCAGTCTCGGGTAATGCAACGGAGAGCAAGTCCGTCGCGGCGAAGCCCTGAAGCCGAGCTATCGCTTGCTGCCGCGCTACCGCTCGTTCTTGCAGGGTATCATCCGCAGAAGTCACCTTTTGTTCGGCCCGCGCACGCTGCTCGCCGGCAAGATTTGCTGCCTTTTCCTTTGTCTCTAGGTCCGCGTCGCTAAGCTTGACTGCGGCCCGGGCCGCAGCAAGCTTCTCCTGCAATTCCGCCACCTTCGCGCCGACCGATTCCTGTAGTGTTTCCAGCCGGACCTTCGCTTCGCTAGCCTGCCGGGCTCGCTCGAACGCGTGCGCGACACTTCTTTCCATGTCAGCTTGAGCATCCTGCTCGCGTTGTCGTTGACGCACCAGCTCGGATTGCGCCTGTCGCAGATCTCGCCCGGCGTGGACAAGCGCCAAGACTTTCTCGATCAGTTGCGACAGCGCTGCATCGACCACGTCCAATGCCGTATTGGAATCTGGCAGGCGCAAGTCTTGTGCATCACGAGCAAGTACCGACCGTGCCTCGTTGACGGTTTCAACGGCATTCGCCAACTGTTGTGCGGCCTGCTCAAGGCGATCTGATGCCGTACGAAACTCACGCGCGGCTGCTGCTGCGTCAGCATGCGATGCGCGTAGGCGGTCATCGGCAGGCGCGTTGCGCCACTCTGCGGCGGCGCGCTCCTGGTTGCGCGCATGTCCCGCGAAGCGGGCGTCGAGATTTTCATGCGCTTCCGCCAGCTCGGCGATCCGAGCCGAAATAGCCTTGAGCCTACGCGCGCGGGCATCAGCGCGAGCGGCATAGCCGATATAGACCGCAACTGGCTTAGCCCACGCGCCGGCGAGCGCGCCAATTCGAAACTCGCCAGCCGGCGACAGCCAGGTTTCTGCTTGGCCTCCATCTTTGGCGGTGCAACTCATACCTTCGAGTAGCTTGGCAACAATGGCACCTGCAACTTGGCTGCCCGAAGGCTTCAGCCACCCTGCTAAGGTCTCCGACTGAGGCGCTCGTTCAACCAGCTTCGCATCATGAAGCGGTGGAGCGCCTTCAGGCATTTGCATCCGCCCATCTGGATCAACCCACGCGTCAAGCAAGCCAGACGCCTCGAGGGCGGCTTCCAGACCGGCACGTTGAGCTGCGTCAAGTCCGTCGTGAAATTCGACAAGTTGCCATAGCGGTGCGCCGACACGATCGACGCGGGCGTCGGGCGCTCGGAATGGCGGGACTGGTGGAGTACCATCCTCACCTTTCTCAAGACGCTGTCGTTCAGCCGTTAAATCTGCTTCTTCTGCCGCGAGTGCCTCTCGCTCGAATACAAGCGAAGATTGCTGTCGTGCGAGACGTTCGCTGGCTAGCTGTTGTGCGATCTGCAACGAACTACGCGCTGGATTTTCTCCTTGTAGCGTTACCACCCATGACGCCAATTCACGCAGAGGCTGTTCCGTATCTGGCAGGTTTAACTGCTGCAACGACTCAAAATGCGCTTCCCAGCCTTCGAGGAGCGCTCTTCCTTCCTGTTCGACTGCCAGATCCGCAGCGTCGCGACGCGTTCGTGCCGCTTTCGCTTCGTCATGCCGCTCTTGATGCGCGCGAACTTTGATATCATGCACTCGTTCAGCTTCGTCCATCGCTTTGCGTCGTTGTCGCACGAGTGCGGCTTGCTCACGGCGCCGTTCGATTAGGGAGCGTAAATTGTCTTTTGCGGAATCGAAACTCTTCTCATCAAGTGCGACGAGCTCAGAAGCGCCTGCTGCGATGAGTGGGCTATCGCTCCATTGGCGATCGAGTCCGCTTGCCTCGGAGAGAGGAGCGGCGGCCATTCTGATGCCGAGCAGCGAACGTTCAGCCTCCGCAACCCGCTTTCCGCGTTCGATTGTCGCGCTCGATTCTCTGGACAATCGGTTCCGCGAGTCGGTCGCACTGGTCTCGGCTTGTTCGGCATCGCGCCGCCTATCGTCAGCATCCTTGGATGCGATGTCTAATCGGTTCGCATCCTTATTAACCGGATCGGATTGTAGAACCTCAAGACGAGTGCGGGCCGTCCCCAAGGTCTCCTTAGCCGCAAGCTGAGCTATCTTCGCTTCTTCTTCGACCGCTTGCGATTTCTCAAGCTCTGAATGTGCGTCATTCAAGGCCCGACTGGCACTATCAAAACCGGTCTGCGCACCGCGAAGCCCTCGAGCCTGCCGTCGCGTCTGAGTTTTCGCATAAAGTTTGTAGCGATCGGAGAAATGGCCAACACTTCGGGCGAGAGCTTGATATTCTTGCAGTTGACGACGGTCTTCCTCAAGCTGGTTAAATGCATCGGCCACGTCGGTAAGTAGGTCGGTCGAAAGTGGCGGGAGCGCCTCAGTCAGCGCGGCGGACAAGCTGGCCTCATCCGGCTTCTTCGAAAGCTGCGGCTGCCGAAGCTGAATCAGCGTGTCCATCAAAGCCGAGTAACGCGCACTTCCCAGTTGAAAAAGGTGCTCGTCTATGGCGCGACGGTAGCTCGCAGCGGTCTCAAAAACCTGACCATGGTCCGCCAGCGCTTCTTTCAGCTTCTCCTTTGAGAGCACCATCCTTTGTTGGTTCGTGAGCCATACGTCTTCGCCGACACGCCAGCCTTCAAGAATAAAGAACCAACTATCGACGTTGTTGCGGGCTGCGGCGGCCGACAAACCGCTGCCTAAGGTCAGAAACTGAGGTTGCCCGTCGGCCCCGAGGCGACCGAGCTCGATCCACGCGTATCCCATCCGGCGATCATGTTTGCCGAGCAACAAATTCCAAGACATTTTCTTCGAAGCATCGCCGTCGGGTTCTATCCGCGATGATTTGAGCTGCGCATCAAAGAGAAATGGCAGCGTTAAGGACAGAACCTTGGACTTCCCGGTCCCGTTGTTTCCACGAAGCAACAGATGACCATCTCTAAACCAAAACTCCTCGCTGTCGTAGTGGAACAGGTCAACCAAGCCCAGGCGAAGCGGCTGCCATCGTTCGCGACTTGGAGCAGGCAAATCTGGCTTTCGTCCATTAACGCGCATCGGAACTCCGCCCAGACCTCAGCTTGCGCGCACTTCCTGCTTCACGGACTTCTGCCGGCCCAACGGCGAAGCGACTAATTGCTGGTAAAGGCCGAATTCCGTCCGGCGATAGCGTGATCAATCGAAGCTTACGCAATCGTTCTAATGCGATCTGAGCCAGCTCACGCTGTGTACCAGGCTCTCGTGCAGATCGGCGCCAATAGCGACCATATCGCTCCCGGGCTTGATCAATGAAGCGCGCGATATCAGTCTCAAACAATCTTTCGATAGGCTCTCCGCCTACCTGCAGCTTGCTGGAGAGAAGTTCGGCGACCAACAGCGTGATATGCGCCTCGGTGCCTTCGGCTGGCATCGAAACATCGGTGAGCGTTCCCGTCTCGTCGACGAGCGCCAAACCTTCTGCGCGTTGCTCGGCAACAAGTCCAGCCGCCTCCGAGAGACGGGCCGCCATTGTGCCGCGTTGGTTCAGAAAGTAGGCGCGGGTGCTTGCATCGAGCGAATCGGCATAAACGACTGGGTCGTCAAGCAGACGACGCGATAAATCCCGGCGCACCCCAGCCCGATGACCGTCTTCGCTGTCTGGAACATGTTCGGCGGTGAGGGCTTGTAGCTGCCGCTCTATGTCGGCCGGCGCTTCGTCTGCGGCCCAAGTGGACGGTCCTCGTACCGCCGCAAGGACTCCTGCAAGCACGCGGCGTTGAACGTCATACAATGCGTCATGCAGGTGTTCACCATTCTCTGATGCATGATGAACGAAACCTTCCTCCTCTCCCGCAACTCGAACCAGAATGCCGAGGTCGAGAAGATGATGGCAAACAGCGACGAGCTCGCGCCTCTCGTGATGTGATTCAAGCTTGAAACTGAACCCAAGCGCATTCAATGTAGGTTCGGTAGCCAGGGCCAGCAGCCGGTCGCCCAGAACGCGAAGCGTGATCTGCGGGTCGGCGCGTTCAAGTACGGCGCACGCCAAGCAGAACAGTATATAGCGGCGCCGATCGTAATCAGGAAATCCTCGGGTCGAATCGAGAAGATCGGCGGGGCGCTTGAAAAGCCGCGCACAATCCCGTTCCACGTGAAGGACCCATCCGGTCTCACGGGCGAACCATTCCCTGAGATTCTCGGCGTGGCGCCGCACTGCGGCGAATTCAGAATGCACGGAGGTCATCAACGGGGTCATCAAGAGCGCACGCAAGGCGGTCGAGAATTCCTCCCGGAGGTGCTGAGCCTGATGCAATCCAATGTTTTGTGCACCAACGCGTGGGGACCGTCCGTCGATCTTTTCGCCTCGTGCCGTTTCGTCACCGCGCACACCGAGCACGCTATTCATCTCTCATCTCCATCGAGGTCACGGTGAGAAGATGATCACGACCAGTGAACAAACCAGTGTCCGTCAGGATCTCAGCAGTAGAGTCGGCACCAAGCGGCTCCAGGCGCACGCGGAGTAGGCCATCGCCAGTTTGCCGCTCAACGGCATCATCAGGATTTGTCTGTGCGGGAAGCGTTTCACCCAGCAAATGCAGAAATAGCTGAAATCCATGTCGATCGAGTTGGCCGAGATCGGACAGACGCCTCGGCTCGCCGTTCGCAAGCCGCGCGCGAGCGGCTTGAATTTCACGATCTTCCTCCGTCAACTGTGCTTCGAGCCGTTCTCGTTCAGCTTGGCGATCCTGTACACGAGGGAGCGGACCACGTGGAGCTGCCTCGCCGTATTCACGCAAGCGTGGATGAATCCGGACCGGCGGAGCATCCGCCCACCGCGTCGTCGCTGGCAGCTCCGGTATCTCCTCCCCAACTAGGAAATGGCGAGCAGGATTGAGGGCGAAGGCAGCGCGCGCAAGACGGTGCGCGTCGGCGTCGTTCTGACAACCAGCAAACCAGTGGGCAAGTGTCCGAAAGTCGGCGGAACGATCGCTACGGCCGCTACGCCGTTCATTCAACGCAGCAATAACCGCAAGCAGGTGCGGGATAGCGGATCGGGCTCTTGATCTTAGAACTTCGGCCTGTGGCGGCTCATGCCCGGCACTGACAAACCAACCCCGCAAACCCTTCCAACGCTCGGTCCAAGCCTGATGAGACCTAGAGAGCGCATCATCCTGCTCGCTTTTTTGATCGGGCGCTGCGTCGCGTGATTCGCGGTGTGAGGCCTGCAATAGAAGCGGCTGAATGACAGGCTCAAGCGCCACAATATGCTGCGCAATGCCGCCCGAGCGACTGACGAGATCACCGATGAATCGGTCCAGGTAGTCGATCAATCGTCTTTTGTAGGCAATGATCGAAGTCGTGTCTGAGTGCTGAAGCTCGATGCTGCGGCCAATGTTCACCATGAATGCCTGAGCGTTCTCCGCCAAGCCTTCGAATACGCGTACCAAATCTCTCAGAGTTTCGTGAATCTTCGCTGCATCGGAAATGGGCTCTTCCGCGAGATTGCGGAGAACCTGAAGCTGCTTCGCGATGTCTTCGAGCGCAACACTCTGCAGCTCGGCACGTCGCTTCAATGCCTGAGTGAACACGCTGAGTGCGGATTCGACCGCTTCTCCACCCTCGGAAAGGCGATAAAGGAAGCGCGCACGATAGAAGTCGCTGATGCTCGCAACGCGTGCCGTATCGGGTTGTGATTGAAGGTTGCCCCACTCGCTCAGTTGCGCAAGAGCAGCTTGCAGCTCTTCTATCTTTGGCGGAGAGCCTTCCCACTGCGCTTCGGCCAATACTTCATCTGGCCTTAGGTGGAGGCGGAACTGGCGCTTGGCTGCGGCGAACGCATCCATGATGTCGCGGTACAGGCCAGATTTCTCGGCGCTGACATGCCGGAAGAGTTCACGCGCATCAATTCGCATGGGGTCCCCAAGTGTAAAAGGCTAGTCCGTTTAAGCTAGCCCCGGAACAATTAGTGAACAACTGCAACTTTGCGGCGTATCGTGTGCCAAGACTGCCCTAATTTTGGCCAAAAGTGCATCGCTGCGTCCGGGGATTGTGCCTTTTGAAGCTTCTCTTCCGCTTACAATTCTCTCTGCGCGCCAAATCATATTGAGGTTATCATTTTTGATAACTAGTATGAGACATATATGAAGAGAAGCGACCTCATCAAGAAGCTGATGCAGGCTGACGCGGCAGGCGTCTGGGCCTTTACGGCTCCGAGTTTTTCGGCGCTGATGGGCGTCGCTGACCCAGCTTATCTGAAGCTCATGATGAAGCGGCTCTCGGACCAGGGCGTGCTGATCCGCGCAGCGCGCGGCGTGTACGTTAATCCCACGGCCCGTTCGAGCCCGGCGGATATTCGTCGCGGCCTCCTGCGGTTCCTCCGGCCCCGCGAGATCAACTACATCAGTCTGGAATCGAAGCTGTCAGAGGCAGGGGTCATCTCGCAGATTACGACCGCGCTGACCTGCATGACGACCGGATCGCCTGGACGATTCGATACGCCCTGGGGCGCCGTGGAGTTCACCCATACAGATCGTAAGATCGAGATTGGGACCGACGTCGTCCTGAACGACGGAACGCTGGAAGCCACGGTCCGTACGGCCATTCGTGACCTGCGCCGTGTCGGCAGAAATCTCGACCTGATTGACGAAGAAATTCTTGCGGACGCTATTTCGGAGGAAGAGAGCCTAGATGAGCAACAAAGCGAGCGGGCTTAAAAGCGCAATCGATGCCTTTATCCAGCGCCGCGGCATCGAAGCGGGCATGGACCAGAATTTGATGAAGGAAGCCATCCACCTTCATCTTCTGTCCGCGCTATCCGAAGCTGGCGTCCTGCAACACGTCATTTTTCAGGGTGGGACCGCTCTGCGTCTATGTTATGGTGGCGAGCGATACAGCGAGGATCTCGACTTCGTCTGCGGCAAGGCGGGCGCATATCTGAAAGACGTCGAGTTCGACGACCTCGTTGATAAGGCGCTCGAAACCACGAAGCGAACTCTGCAGCGTGACTTCGACATCGATGCTGCGCAGATTGCTCTGAAGCGTCCAGCACAACCGGAACTCGTTAAAGGAAGCGACGTCAACGTCGCCGCATGGCAAATCGTAGTGCCAGTCAATCCGACTCCCAAGACGCCGAAGTCACGCATCAAGATCGAGTTCGCGAACGTCCCATCCTACGACTCAAAGCCATTAACGGTCAGTGCAACGCCGGGGTTGGTGCAGATTCAAGATGTGATTCTCAATGCCGAAACCCCGAACGAGATTCTTGCAGACAAAGCCGTCGCGTTGACCGCAAGGGCGGCTCTCAAATTTCGCGATGTGTGGGACGTCTGGTTCCTCTTCAACAAGCTCAGTGCGACACCTGATCGCGAGATGGTTCTGAAGAAATTTGCCGATTACGGCACACTCGATATTGCGGTGAAGGCAGCGGCCCGTCTCGATGAACTGGCAAAAGATGCGACAGCGACAGCATTCTACGCCGAGATGAAACGCTTCCTCCCGTCGGCGCGGGTCGCGCAGATGGCACAAATGAATTTGCAGCGCACGATGCTTTCGGATAGCGCCGATCTTATTCGGAAGACTGTTGTGTAAAGATCAACGACTTCATGCTGGATAACGTCGCCTCTGCAGGTGACACGGAATTCGGTCTGATTCTGGGGTAAACACCGGCGGCGGACTTGACACAACAGATATGTTGTGTCGAACTGCCGGAAATGATTGCTGGAACTTTCATATCTACGGAACGTCAGGCCCGCGAAGCGGAAGACGCAATCGCTGAGCTCGATCGGGCGCTGTCTTCAGAGCAGGTGCTGAAATCCATCGTGGAAGGGCTTCCGCGGGAAGTCGTCGACGGCGTGCGACGGTCCTTGGCAACCGAACGTAGAGAACGAGCTGAACTCCTTGTCGCGTATCAAAAAGCGCGTGCAGGTGATTTCTCTCTTCTCAGAGAGCAGGCCGGCAACGATCCGGGCGCTTTCCTAATCGTTGCCCGAATCATCCGAGGATTCTCGCAAAAAGATCTGGCCCGCAAACTTGGATTGCGCGAGCAGGCCATCCAGCGATGGGAAATCGAGAAATACCGCTCGATCAGTCTATCGAACTATCAAAAAGTGGCCCAGACCTTGGGCGTCCGCTGGAAGATGAGCGACATCGCTCTGATCGACGGCCAAAGCCCCCCCATCTACGATGTCGCGCGGGATGACCTCACGAAAGTGCTCAGGCATGCTCGCGACAACGGATGGCTCGAAACTGCCGAAACGTCCGACGAAAATGCCATCGCAACGCTCGTTCGGCACGTGGGCGATCACGTCATTCGCTACGGTACGCCCTCTCTTCTTAGGACAGGATTGAACGTCGTAGATCATTCTCACGACTGGTCGCTCCTCTCCTGGAAGGCGCAAGTCACTCGTCGCGCCGAGGCCATTATCGCAGAGGCCAAGCCCAAGTACCGGCCGATCAACGTTTCGTGGCTCATCGAACTGGTCCACCTCAGTCAGCTTGACGACGGTCCGAAGCGTGCTCGTGATCTCCTGCTGCAGAATGGGATTGTCCTGATCGCTGAACCTCAAATTTCTGGGATGTCAGTGGACGGCGCCGCCTTTCTCGCCGACGAAGTGCCGGTGATTGGCATGACGCTTTTGCGCGATACGCTGGACAATTTTTGGTTCACGCTGTTTCACGAGATCGCACACATCGTGCTGCATTATCGGACAGGTTTGTCATCGGGCTTTTTTGATGACGTCACCTCCCCGGAGGTCGACGAGTTCGAGAATGAAGCCAATCAATTTGCGGCAAATCTACTGATCCCAGAAGAAGTTTGGGTCCGCTCTCCCGCCAGAATCGCGAGGGCAGCCGAACCTGTCGAAAAGCTGGCAAATCAGCTCAAGATCAGTCCGGCCATCGTGTTTGGCCGAATCCGCATGGAGCGTAATGACTACCGCATTTTCTCAAACAAGCTGGGCAGAGGCACGGTACGCAAGCAGCTTCTGATCAATGGTTAGGAGCCCCACATGATCGTCCGCGCCAAGCCCTTATATGTCTGTGCCCTTCGCATGAAATCCGGGGAGCTCATGGGAGTGCGCGATCTCGCCCCCGATGTAGCTGATCGCATCACGCCTCGCTTCATCGTCCCACCTCAGAGCGAACGTGATAGCGAACTGGAGCCACGTCTCATCGTCGGAGAGAGATTTCCCGACGTCAGCCGGGCCCTCTCCCTCCATTGGCCTCAGCGAGATGCGCTCATTGAGGCGACCTATCTTCTGGATGAGTTCGGCCGCGATCGTATGGGCCTTTGGCTGCCAAAGATGTTCGAGAACGCCCGCAAGGCGAACGCGCGACCCATTCCGCTTGTAGCTGTCGATGATCTCCTGCGTGATGATCTCAACGGTTACAAGGCATGCATCGACACTGCTGCGTCCCTGAAATTCGGTGTCGTTTTCTCATCCGGCGACCTCGCCGACGCAGAGATTGGCCATCAAGCACTGGCTGCCATCGAAAAACTTGGTCTTGCCGCCAGCGATTGTATGGTCATCGCTGATTTCCACGACGCGGACTTCACGAATCCCGATCACGTAGCACCAGTCATTGCCGGAGTCCTCGACACGCTGCAGTCGTTGGCCTCCTGGCAGCAGATCGTCTTTCAAGGCACCAATTTCCCGGAGAAAAATCCGGCCGATCCTGGTCTCCACGCTATCGTCCCGCGAAACGAATGGATCGCCTGGAAGAAAGCCGTCGGATTTGCCCCGGAAACCGCTGATCATATGATTTTCGGCGATTACGCAGCCGATTGCGCGAAGATCGTTTTCAAAGGTGGTGGCGGTGCCCCAGCTATCCGGCACTACCGCTATGCAACTCCAAATGCGTGGCTCGTTCAACGCGGTTTGGACACGGGTACCCACGCCGCGATCATGCAAGCCATTTGCCAAGGCATTTTGGCAAGTGGCGAGTTTGCAGGTCGTAATTTTTCGTCGGGGGACGACTACATCTTCCGGACAGCCAAGAACGCTGGAGGACCGGGCGCGGCGAGGGAATGGCGCGCAGTCAATACCAACCACCATATCACGCGCGTTGTTACAGATGTCGGCGGCGTCCGCGGAGTCAAATTCAAGGAAGCTGATTCCGAGCCGTTGACTGACCAAATGGTGATGTTTCATTGAACATCGTCTCTAAACTCGTCAGTTATGAGCCGACGGTGAAAGCAATTCTCCAGGATAAAAGATGGCGAAGCAGATCAATTTGCCGAATGGCCGGTCCTGGCGGACGCAGATAGCGGCGCTAGCACATTTCAAGGACATGCTTCGGCGTCATTCCGATAATCAGATTGTGGAAGGTCGCTCGGATCATGATGATCTGGTTGCCCTCCTGGAGCGCTATGACGCCGTCATCAGTAATGGCCCCTCCAAGATTGGAGCCGGTATCGGGCATTTTTTTCGCCGACTAAATGTCGGGGAGAGTTACTCGACACCTGGCTTTTGGGTCCACAGGACCGACGGAACCGATACCGACTTCAGTTATATCGACGCGGTAAAGGGCCAGCCGAAGTCGAACGCGCAGGAATTCTATGATGCCTGCAGAGGGGCGGTCGCGGTCGACCTTCTTGCGGCGAAGAAGCGCCACTTCGAAACGTATGGCGATAGTGCTGGCCGTGTACCGTGCGACCTGTCAGATGAGTTGATCACGTTTGCCGAAGCTCATTTAGACCATGCGTATCCCACGTTCGGGCATTTGGTTGTGAGCTTCCGGGCCGCCCGTGGATGGCAGCATGGCGTGCCCGCTGGACTTCTAACACAACCGGCAGATGCGCAGACAACGACCTGCTTCCTCGATGCGTCCGTGGCGGAAGCGTTTCGGCAATTTCATCGAGGCGCCGCGACTTTGCGGATCATCGCACGAGCACGCAACCTAGCAATGTCAGCAGGCCAACGGAGGCCAAAGATAAAACGGCCCGTACGGTTCGATCCGTAACGCGAAGAATTAATGAGATGAAGGGGCTTAGAGGGAAGGGCCCGACATAGAGGCTTCGGGGCGGTTTCACAGCCGGAGGGTTCGGCTGTCGGGAATCGAATTGAGATATAAGGGAGGGGAATATCGCATCGTATCGCTTCGTCCACGCAGCGGATGTCCATCTCGACTCTCCGCTTCGTTCGCTTGCCCTGCGCAATCCCGATCTTGCCGATCTGATTGGGAACGCGACGCGGCGGGCTTTCGTGCGTATCATCGATCTGTGCCTGGAAGAACGCGTCGACGCGCTGGTTCTGGCAGGCGATCTTTATGATGGCGATCAGACATCGATGAAGACGGCCCGTTTTCTGGCCGAGCAGGTCCGGCGGCTACACCAGGCCGGAATTCGCGTCTTCATCATTCGCGGCAATCATGACGCGCTTTCACGAATAACAAAGGAGCTGACGTTTCCAGACTCTGTGAAGGTCTTCGGTGGTCGCGCCGAAGCAGTGGCCATCGACCGGGATGCAGGCCATTTCCCAGTCGCAATCCATGGCCTGAGTTTTGCGCAACCGCACGCGCCTGAAAGCTTGGTCCCAAAGTATAAGCCTGCCGTCGCGGGAGCCGTGAACATCGGTATCATGCACACGAGCCTTGCAGGTGCGCCGGGCCACGATCCTTACGCGCCATGCAGTCATGCTGACCTACACGCCACCGGATTCCAATATTGGGCTCTGGGTCATGTGCATAAAAGAGCGATTGTGGAAGGCGACTGTGCGATCGTAATGCCGGGCATGCCGCAAGGACGCGACATCAATGAGTCCGGCCCGAAATCGGTAACTCTCGTCACTATTCTGAACAATCATTCGATCCACATTGAGGAGCGTGTCACCAGTATCGCACAATTCGAACGCGTCTCAGTCGATGCCACCGGCCTCGATGACTGGGGCGATCTTATCGCTGCTGTTACGCGCGCGCTGGAGCAGGCGCGTGACGCCGTCGCTTCCGAACATCTCGTCGCCCGGCTGCGGGTCACCGGCGCGACTCCATTGTCCTGGCGCATTCGGCGCGACCTCGACCTCCTGAAGACCGAGGCGGATGATCGTGGATCCCTCATCGGTGCCTGCTGGATCGAAAAGTTCGAAGTGGCAACCCATTCCGCACCGGAGACAGCCGAGTCCGCTGCCGATCCGCTCGTGGAACTCCGACGTCTCATCGAGGAAGAAGTGCTTCAATCGGAGGGCTTTCGGACGGAGCTCGTCGCGGTCGCCGACGAACTGAGATCGCAGCTCCCTCAGGAATGCCGCGACAGCCTCGGCGTTGACGAAACATCTTTCAAGGCCGGCCTTGCGCTTCTGGCGAGCGAGGGCACTGAAGATATTCTTGCGAGGCTCCATGCATCTGAGAAGGATGCATAGTTCATGCGCCTTAAACGCCTCGATCTCACCCGTTTCGGAAGCTTCACCGGTCAGAGCATTGATTTCGGTGAAAAGACACAGGGCCTGCCCGACCTGCACATCGTCTATGGTCCGAACGAGGCGGGGAAGTCGACTGCTCTCGCGGCTTTTCTCGATCTGTTGTTCGGAATGGGAACGCAGAATCCATTCGGCTTCCTTCATCCCTACCCAACCATGAGGATAGGCGGCCTTTTGGAGTTCGCCGCTGAAACCCGAGAGCTTGTCCGTATCAAGCGACCGCAGAACAGCCTCCTTGATTCTGACGATCGACCGATTGCCGAACACGTTATCCGTAACGAACTGGGCGGCATCGATCGCGAGTCATATCGCACCATGTTTTCGCTCGATGAAGAAACCCTCGAGAAAGGGGGCGAGAGTATTCTCGCCAGCAAAGGCGATCTGGGAGAGTTGCTGTTTTCGGCCAGCGCGGGCCTGTCCGATCTTAGCCGCAAGTTGCTCGACCTGAGGGCAGAGGCCGACGGCTTCTATAAACATCGCTCGCGAAGCGGGACCCTCGCCGACCTCAAAGCACGCCTCGCCGAATTGAAGGCCGAACGGGAGCGGTTCGATACGCTGGCGTCTGACTATGCGCGGCTCATCGACATTCGTGATCGCGCCTCTTCACAATATGACGATGCCATTGGTGAACGAACACGCGTCCAGGCGCGGATCGAGGAGATTCAGCGTCATCTTGCGGCTCTGCCGCGGCTCACCGCGCTCCGAGCGTTCCGCGAACGCCTTCAGCCGCTCGCCGAGTTGCCCGTTCCGCCTCCAGCCTGGAGCGAGGACCTGCCTAAGCTCCAGAAGGAAGAGATAGAGCTCGGTGTGCAAACGCGGGTAGTTTCCGAAGAAATCGAACGACTGGGCATTGAAGTCGAGTCGATCATCGTTGACGAACCAGCCTTACAGCTGCAGAGCAGAGTGGAACGGCTCGCTGACTTGCGCGCCCGTCATATGACGGCTGAAAAGGATATTCCCGAGCGGCGATTGCAATTGCACGCCGCAGAGTTAGCCATCTCCGGCATCTTGACCCGCATGGAACGGGACGGGGAAACAGACCCCCGACGCCTCCTGCTCGGCGCTTCAACGGTCGGTCACCTGCGTGAGTTGGTCGAATCTCGCTCCGGCGTTGACAATGCCATCTTGAATGCCACGAGGGAACTTGCTGACGCCCGTCGCCGCGTCGCGGACGCCGAGGAAGCACTGAGCGGCGCAGGAACGGACGCGGAGTCCGAACATGTCAGAGATAACGCGCTCGTCCGATTGACGACGGCTGTCGCCGCTTCGCGCGATGCCGACCACGCTGCGCGTCGCCGATTGGCCGAGAAGGACCGTGAAGCAGCGATCGCTACACTGACCGACCAGCTCCGCACGCTTCATCCTTGGCAGGGTAAGGCTGAGGATCTCCTCGGGATGCGATGCCCGACCGCCGACACGATTCGCCAATGGAAGACAGCGATTGATGACGCACAGCGGGAGCTCAGACAGCATGTTGGCGATGTCGAGCGGCTAACAAGCGAGACACGCCGGCTTGAAGCCGAACGTGATGCCGTTGCCGGCATGACGGGTATCGTCTCCGACAAGGAGGCGGCCGCCATCCGGACACGGCGTGAGCAGGCGTGGTCAGCACACCGCCTTGACCTCGCATCTACGTCAGCCGACGCGTTCGAGCGCGCGCTGCGGCACGACGATATCGTCACATCGAGCCGCCAGGCGCACATGTCAGACTTGGCAAAACTGCATCAGACCGGACAATCTCTCACGATTGCCACAGCCGAGTTGACGCGGGCCTGCGAACTCAGGGACGCCGCCGCCACTGCCGTGCAGTCAATCCGCGATGAGGTCGCTGCTGCAGCTCAGGCGATGGCGCTGCCATTCGCTGACGATGTCGCACTGACGGATATCGAAGCGTGGCTCGCGCGGCGTGAGAAGGTGCTCGAAATACGAGAAGATGTTCTTACGGCTGAACGCGAACTACGCGAAGCTAAGGCAGATGCGCAGGAGACTTATGACCGGTTGAAAGCTGCACTCGACGCTGTTGGTATCTCCTACCACCCTGAGCACGGTTTCGAAGGCCTTCTCGGCGTGGCTCAAGAATTTCTAGATCGCGAAGGTGAGACCCGGGCGTTGCGTGCTGCGGTGGTCGAGCGCAGACGCGAGCTGATGCAACGCGAACGCGCCGCGGAACAGGCAAACACAGATGCGCAGACATGGTCCCAGTCCTGGGCTACGGCGTGCAAAGGGTGCTGGCTCGGCGATGCGTCCGAAATACCAACGCTTGCAACCGTGCGCGAGATTCTGTCAGCCGTCGCCGATCTCGGGCCCGCTCTCGAAAAGAAGGCAGGCTTAGTCGATCGCATCGATAAGATGGAGAAGGACCAGACCGCATTTCGCGATGAGGTTGCTGCTATTTGCGACGAAATAGGGATTCCTGTCGACTCAAGCGCGGTCCTCGATTTGGCGCAGCGTATCGGTGATCGCGTTCGGGACGCAGCCACAGATCGCGCACGTCGCGCGAAGGCCGAGGCTGAATGCGAAGACGCACAAAGGAGGGAACGCTCGCTTGCCGAGACGCTGGCAATTCACGACGAGCAGAAAAGGAGGATGACATTTTTCTTTGGCGTTTCCTCTCTGGCCGAGGTCGCCGGAAAGCTCCTCGACGTTACCAAACGAAATGAGCTGCAGGCGGATGTCGAGGCTGCGGAGATTGAAATCTGCGAAGCACTGCGGCTCTCCGATGTAACCGAGGCGGAACGCATTCTCGATACTGCTGATCGACCGGGGCTCGAGGCTGAGGCTATCGAACTCAAGTCTCGTTTCGATGATCAGGATAAGCGCTGTCGCGAGCTATTTGCCACGCGAAGCCAGGCGATCGATCAAGTCGAGGCGATCGGAGGAGATTCAAAGGTCGCGGAAATCGAGGAACGTCGTCGCACGACACTTCTCGAAATCCAGGAAGGTGCAGGACGCTACCTGCAATTCCGTGCGGGAATGATCGCCATGGATCAGGCCTTGCGTTTTTATCGTGAGCAACATCGCAGCTCGATGATGACGCGTGCATCGGCGGCATTTCGGACGGTCAGCCGTGGCAAGTATAGCGGGCTCGTAGCCCAGCCCGCCAAGGACGGCGAAACTTTGATCGCCTTGTCGGCGGCAGGCGGCTCGAAGTCTGCCCACGAATTATCGAAAGGCACACGCTTTCAGCTCTATTTGGCGTTACGCGTGGCTGGCTACTACGAATTCATTCGGGCGCGCACCCCGGTGCCGTTCGTTGCCGACGACATCATGGAGACGTTTGACGATTTTCGTGCCGAAGAGGCATTCAGGCTGTTCGCCGACATGGCCGGCGTGGGACAGGTCATTTACCTGACGCATCACAGGCACCTGTGCGACATCGCCAAGAAAGTCTGCCCCGACGCGCGAATCCACAAGATCGGAACAGAACAACAATTATGATGACGAGAAAACTGGGGGATGGGAAATGGCCGAAGCTGGACTGCTGGAATGGGCGGACAAACAACATGATTGGATCAGGGATGCTCTGCGACGGCATGCCGGGCAACCTGGCTTCGTCCTCGATGAGGACAACAAGAACGCTGTAGCCGCACGGGTTCGACATGTGGGCGGATTTGTGTCGGATGAGCCGCCGGCATGCTCGCCACTTACAACAGAGCATTTAAAGGCAAGCAATCCGAACGAGCCGCGCGCGGTGCTTTGCTCGCTCGGTCCAGTCAAGCATCTGAATCGCCTGGCGGAGGAGCAGCAACTGCGTTTCGCTATCGATGGCGTCACTGTCATCTACGGCGATAATGGAAGCGGCAAAAGTGGCTATTGCCGGATCGCCAAGAAACTTTGCCGCAGCCTGACGGCGGACGACCTTCTCGGCAACGTTTTTGAGACCGGCGTCAAGCCGCCGGCCGAAGTGCTTGTCCGGTTTCTCGAAGAAGGCGCCACCGAGCCGACTCCCATCACCTGGACCGATGGAACACATCCGCCTGCGCCAATTGCGCGAATCTCCGTCTTCGATTCTGCAAATGCCCGCCTCTACGTCGACAAGCAAAGCCGGATCGGATTTCTGCCGACTGCCATCGCACTCCTCGAACGTCACGGTCTTATCCGCGGTGAGCTGGAGGCGGGATTTCGGGAAGAAATCAAGATTATCGAGAAGAAACTGAAGACGCCGCTTCCCGGCGGATACACGATAGCGGGCGCGGTCGCAAAACTACTCGCTCGTCTCGAAATAAAGTCCAAGGAAGCATTACCCTCCGCCGATGAGATCAGCAAGCTAGCGGCAGTGTCAGAGCAGGAGACGGCCGAGCTTGCCAGTCTTGAGCAGACCTTAGCTAGCGACCCTTCAACGATGGCCGCGAAGCGTCGACGTGCCAAGGCAGCTTTACAGAAGCTTCTGACAGCGTCCGAACAGGTCGAAGAGGCGCTCTCAGTCGCCGCTGTCGAGATCTACCGCGATTTGTATACCACTGCCGAATCGACAGCTCAGGCCGCCAAGCTCGCCGCTTCCGGCGCCTTCACGACGATGCCGCTGTCCGGTGTCGGACTCTCTCCGTGGCGGCTCATGTTCGATCATGCACGCGCTTACGCAGCGAGCGTTACTGGAACTGATCATCAGCATTTGCCCGACCAAGAAGGCGATCGTTGTATGCTCTGCCAGGAGCCGATGACAGCGGACGCTGCCGCGCGCATTCGGGCATTCAACGATTTTGTTACGGGCGCCGCTAACACGGCGGCGCTTGCCGCGTCTGCTGCCCATGGCGAAGCCCTGCGCCGGTTCAAAGATCTTGTGATCGCGTCCAGCGAGGCGGTCGAGGCAGCGCTCGGCGAATTCGCCGATCTGGCGGCCAAGCGCAAGGAAATGGTGCCGCTGATCGCCGGCTATTGCGCAGCCGCCAGCAAGAGGCGCGACGCGATTGTCGGCGTTGCCGGGCTGGACGATTTCACCACACTCCCTCCGCTCGCCGACTCTATTGCGACGAAAGTGGGGATCGAAATAGAAGCACTAGAGGCAGAGGCGCTGGCAGACGACAAGGCGGCTGCCAACGATGGCAATCGTGCCGCCGAGCGGGCGCGACGCGATGCGCTCAAGGATCGCAAGAAGCTGTCCGACGACCTTGCCGTGGTTCTGGCGCGTCTGGCGGATTTGGAAGAACGCCGCAAACTTCTCGGATGCTGCGATGTCGTCGAGACCGGTTCAGTGTCTCGCCAGATGACATCATTGCGGCGTAGTCTCGTCATGGAGAATCTTGAGAAGCGCATCGTCGCTGAGATCGAGGCCTTGGCGCTGACGCACATTCCTTTTGCCGTTAATGATCGAAGTCAGGACGGACAAAGTTACTTCGAGGTTGGGCTCAACGCGGCCAAAGCAACCCCGAACAGCAAGGTTTTAAGTGAAGGTGAGCAGCGTGCGCTGGCGCTTGCTTGTTTTCTTGCCGAGGTCGGTGGCGACACATCTCGCCAAGGCATGATCATCGACGATCCGGTCTCATCACTCGACCATGTCCGCATTAGGCGAGTAGCCGCAAGACTCGTGAAAGAAGCGGCTGCCGGACGGCAGGTCATCATCTTCACGCACAATCTTTTGTTCTTCAATGAGGTGATTGACGCTGCTGCACAGGCCAATCCGTCGGTCCCTCTTGTCCGAAACTACATCAACAAGTCTGAATCCGCGGGCTTTGGCTTGATCAGCGAAACTGATGAACCATGGATTGCTCAATCTGTGACGAAGCGGGTTGAAACTCTCAGAGCGCGGCTGAAGGGCTTTGACGGAATCACGGATTTCACGACGGACACATGGCGGCGGACTGCGAAAGACTTCTACACCGACCTTAGGGAAACCTGGGAAAGACTCGTCGAAGAGGTCCTGCTCGGCAAAGTCGTGGAACGATTTAATAGCGACGTCAAAACACAGAGCTTGCGGATGGTCGTTGTCGAAGATGAAGACCACAAGCAGGTCTATTGGGCGATGAAGCGGGTCTCGGAACGCTCTGGACATGACATGGCGGCGGGCAAGGCCATCCCGGTTCCGACGCCGGCCGAAATGAAGAGCGATCTCGATGTGATCGACCAATATCGTATTGACGCCAACAAACGAAAGAAAGATGCGGAAAAGCGGCGAGCCGCGCTGGAACAGCCGCCCAAAGCGGCGGTGCTATAGCTGCAATAGTTTCTATCGTGTCATGACAAAAACGCCGATCAGCACGACACGTCGATGTGCGACAACTGTCGACAGTGACGTGGGAAACCAGTCTGCCTAAGAGGTCAAGTATTATGAAAAGCCAGGAATGACAGACTTGGACGCGCATCGACATCCCGGCTCGACGCCGGGCCAAGTCCATTTGCCATTCAAAAACATTCCCTTGCTGACATCGAATGGCTCCCCGTTCGCCGCCTTGTGGGCGGCATCCTGTCCGGTCGGTGCTTTTGGATTTACTTCACACGGTGCACCAGAGTAGAGCCAAACCGCTTGTGTTATACCGACCGCTTTCTGACGCTCCTGAGTCATTAGGGCCGTCGCTTTGTTATTCAACACGTGCGCAATCTCTGACGCTCGTCTTTTCGTCATGCCGGCAACGTTTAGTCGCATCAGCGCATTGTAAAGTATGCTCAGGTCGCGACCTGCGGTGATGGAACGTAACGCTGCTTCATAGACCTGATCGAAGTGGCGTTTTTTGACGTCCTCGAGAAGGAGGATATTATTTCGAAGGTCAGCCTTGACAGCGTCGCTCACGGCCGAAGCGTCAAACGCGACCGTTGGAATTTTGTCGCTGGGGATTCTAGGAATTGGGGCTTTATCGCCGAAGGTTGCGAGCCATTTTCGAAGCATTGACATAAAGTTCTTATCCCCTCTGCCACATGTCATGCATTCGCGCACCCACCTCGATCCGCATCCGTGTATTGTAGTTCTACGATGCCGCCGTTACGAGGCGCGAATGGGCGTCTCCCTGCGGGCCGGGCTGTTGGCTTCGCTGAAGCCCCGGCATGCCGGGTCTTCACCCTTCGGGCATCCATCCCTGACGCAGCGCTTGCGGGTTCGTTTCGTGGTCCCAAAAAAGGAGCCGCGCGCGCTGAAGGATCACGGCGGGAGAGCGAGAGTGAGGACGGGTTTTCGTGACGGGTTCCAGGCTGCGAGAGAGGCTCGCGGCTCCCGTCGCGGAGAACCGCGATGTCCAGATCCACCGCTCGCGCCCGTATCGGTCAAGACCGCCCCGGGCTTTATGAGGAAATCACCGACAAGATCATCGCCGAACTGGAAGCAGGCCGCGTGCCCTGGGTTCAGCCGTGGAGGACCGCGGCGGCGAACGCGCCGCTCGCGATGCCGAAAAACGCCTCGACCGAGCGCCGCTATTCCGGAATCAATGTGCTGATCCTGTGGGGCGCCGTCATTGAGCGCGGCTTCTCCGGCCAGAGTTGGCTCACGTTCCGCCAGGCGCTCGGTCTTGGCGGTAACGTCCGGAAGGGCGAGCGAGGCACGACCGTTGTCTATGCCGATCGCTTTGTGCCGGAAGATGAGAAGAAGCGCGCTGTCGAAGCCGGCGATGACGTCCAAGCCATCCCATTCCTCAAGCGGTTCACGGTCTTCAATACGGATCAATGCGACGGTCTGCCGGAACAGGTGACGAAGGCTGCGCCGCCGCCACCACCCGGCATGGTCGAGCCGGAGGCCGAGAGGCTGATCGCGGCGACGGGCGCGGATTTCCGCATCGGCGGCGCACGTGCCTTCTATAGTCCGTCAGGCGATTTCGTGCAGGTGCCACCTCCGCAAGCTTACTTCGAGCCGATCAACTGGCACCGTACGGCCTTCCATGAACTCGGCCATTGGACCGGTCATCTGTCCCGCCTCGGTCGCGACCATTCCGGCTCGTTCCGCTCGAAATCTTACGCGCGCGAAGAACTCGTGGCCGAGATGGCCGGCGCGTTCGTGTGTGCGTCGCTCGGCATCGTGCCCACGGTTCGCCATGCCGATTACATCGGTTCGTGGCTCGAGGTGCTGTGCGAGGACAACCGCGCCATCGTTCGCGCCGCAAGTGCGGCATCCAAGGCGGCCGACTATCTGCTCGCGAGCGCTCAGACCGCGTCGGCTGCGGCGTCGTCGGCCGCTTAGGCCGGATCAACCGGCCGAATTTCGACGATGACGTTCTGAACCAACAGGGCATTTCCCTCAGCGTCCTGCTTGACGTAATAAGGATTGGTTGTTTCTGAGTGCTTCAGTTCCACATCCCTGATTTCGTGGAGCGAGCACATGGTCAACGCGGCTGCGTCGAGATCGAACAGTGCAACGTTGAATTGGTCAGTGCCGAATGCGCTGCGATAGGCAAGCCCATCGAATCCTTCGTTGCGAAAGACTTCGGCGATGATCTGCGTCGCCGCATAACTGGCGACATCGTCATCGCGCGTCACCGGTTCGCGGAACGCCCGTGCGATATGGCTCCAGACCGCCTCAATCCGCTTCTCGGCCGAGGGTTCACCCTCGATATAAATCGGATGCCGTTCCGCGCCCTTGGTGCAGTCAACGATCCGCAATGGTTTCCGCGTTTGAAGCAGCCCAAGCGATACCAATGAGCCGATCCATGGCCGCACCTCGGCCATGGCGGTGTGCTTGTCGCTGGCCATGTAGAGGCAGGGAATCCCTTTAGGATTGACCCGACCTTCCGTGGCGCGGTCGCGAAACGGAAACATGCGCTGCGGCAGCGCCGGGCCGGGAAGTTCCTCACCGACATTTTCGTCGAGTACATCGTGGTGGGCGACTTGTGCGCGATAGAACCGGCGGCCCTCCTTGATCTCGGCTGTTCGCGCGTGACATCCGGCGGCGACGGCCGAAAGAAATCGCTGGGCTTCCGGCGACCGGACATAACGCCAGTTACGCGTGACCTCGCGCTGAAAGTCCCAAAAGCTGCGCCACGACGCAAACTCTTCCGGCGGCGTTGTCTTTCCGCTCTCGTTGGCCTCCATGTGGCGGTCTCCTCCCAGCAATACTGGCCCCACTCTATCAAACAATATTGCCCGCTGGTGTGGACGGTTCGCCAACAACGCATCATGAGAGACGAAGAGTGAGAGGCCGGTCGAATTTTCGTGACGGGTTGGAGGTCGAGAGAGAGTCTCCGGCCGCCCGTCGTGGAGAATCCGACATGGCTACCGCTGTTCAGAAGATCAAGCTCAGTCCCTCCCGCGATATTCCCTTCAACAAGCTGGTGCTCAGCCAGTCCAACGTTCGGCGCGTGAAGGCCGGCGTCTCGGTCGAGCAACTCGCGGAGAGTATCGCTCAGCGCACCTTGCTGCAAGGCCTCAACGTCCGGGCGGTCGTCGACGCTGAGGGTCATGAGACCGGCATGTTCGAGGTGCCCGCCGGCGGCCGGCGCTATCGCGCGCTCGAGTTGCTAGTGAAGCAGAAGCGGATGGCGAAGACGCAACCTGTCCCTTGCGTCGTGCGGGATGGCGGCATCGCCGAGGATGATTCCCTCGCCGAGAATGACGAGCGGGTCGGCCTGCACCCGCTCGATCAGTTCCGTACGTTCAAGCTTCTGCGCGACGGGGGCATGAGCGAAGAGGATATCGCTGCGCGGCACTTCGTGACGCCGGCGATCGTCAAGCAGCGGCTTCGTCTCGCGTCCGTATCGCCGAAGCTGCACGACGTCTATGCCGCCGACGACATGACGCTGGAGCAACTGATGGCCTTCTCCGTCGTCGCCGACCATGCGCGCCAGGAGCAGGTCTGGGATAGTGTGAGTAGCTCCCAACTCGATGAGCCCTACCAGATCCGCCGGATGCTCACGGAGAATACCGTGCGCGCATCCGATCGGCGCGCCCAGTTCATCGGGCTTGATGCTTACGAGCAGGCCGGCGGCGCCGTAATGCGCGATCTGTTCGAGCATGACGACGGCGGCTGGCTGCAGGACGTGCCGCTGCTCGACCGGCTCGTCACCGACAAGTTGAGGGCGGAAGCCGAGACCATCGCAGCCGAGGGCTGGAAATGGGTCGCGGTGGCGGTCGACTTCCCTTATGGCCACACCAACGGCCTGCGCGAGCTTGACGGCGAGCCCGTCGATCTCACGCCCGAGGAGCAGGCGACTCTTGACGCCCTCAACGTCGAGTACGCCAAGATCGAGCAGGACTACCAGGATGCGGACGAACTGCCCAACGAGATCGATCAGCGTCTCGGCGAGATCGAAGCAGCGCGTGCTGCTTTCGATGCCCGGTCGCTTCGCTACGATCAGGCCGCCATTGCTCGCGCCGGCGTGTTCATCAGCATCGACGCGGAAGGGTTTCTGCTGGTCGATCGTGGTTACGTCCGGCCCGAGGATGAAGCGCCGGTGGTCGACGATCCGGAAACCGAGGCTGATACCGCCGAAGGACGGACGGGCGACGGACAAGCAGCCGCGGGCGGCATCCAGCGTGCGGTCATTACCATTGGGGGCGCGCCGGTCGAACCCGTCGACGAAGACGATGACGATGACGACACCATCAAGCCGCTGCCTGATCGGCTCATCACCGAACTGACGGCCCATCGTACGCTGGCGTTGCGCGACGCGCTGGCGAATGCACCGGCGATCGCCTTCCAGGCCGTGCTGCATAACTTCGTGCTGGCGACCTTCTACCGCTTCGCATCGTCGAGCGGCTGTCTGGAGATCGCGATCCGGACGCCGACGTTCCCGCCTCAGGCTCCTGGCCTGAAGGAGAGCATATCGGCCGCAGGCGGTGCGGTCATGGCGGGCGGCGCGGCAGCCGGCATGGCCGTGAGGGGAGCAGGGGCGGCGATGGGTGCGACCGCCGCGGCCGCGCGCGGCGGTGCCGCGCTCGCCGGCGGCGCGTCAACATCCTACGGCCTCGCGTCGGCTGGACAGAGCGGCGCTTCCGGTGTCGCGTCCGGTCTATCCGGAGTTGCCCGCGCAGGTGCCGCGGCCGCGACGCGCCCCGTCAGCCGCGCAGCGAGTCGTGCGGCGGGCGCAATGGCCGAGAGCTATCGCGGTGGCGCGCGCAGCGCCGCCGCCGCGACCGGCGGTTCATCGACGATGGGCACGATCGGCGGCGTGAACGCCGGTGATGCTGCTGCGAGTCCGTCTTCGCCGCCCGCCTGGGCGCAACGCATGAAGCGCCACCAGACCATGAGCCACGGCGCAACCGCCGCCGCTCATGCCGTCCGCTCCGGCGACAGCCACGGCGGCGGCGCCTCCATCTCCCTCCGACAGGATGAACGCTGATGAATGTCTTCCGCAGACCGTCCGTGCGCTACGGCGCAACGCCTGAACCCGAAACACCCTATCAGCGCGCCGCACAGGTCTGGGAGGACCGCATCGGCTCCGCACGGGTGCAAGCGAAGAATTGGAGGCTGATGGCGTTCGGCTCGCTGTTCCTCTCGGCGGGCCTTGCCTTTGGCTTGGTCTGGCAGTCGGCGCGGGGCTCAATCGTGCCGTGGGTGGTGCAAATCGACATGATCGGCGAAGCGCAGGCGGTCGGTCCCGCGATCGCCGACTACAAGCCGACCGATCCGCAGATCGCCTGGCATCTCGCACGTTTCATCGAGCAGGTCCGCGCGATCCCGGCCGATGCCGTGATCGTGCGCCAGAACTGGCTGCGCGCCTACGAGTTCACGACCGATCGCGGCGCGTCGGCGCTCAATGACTACGCGCGCGTCAACGATCCCTTCGCCAAGGTCGGCAAGCGCCAGATCGCGATCGAGGTCTCCAGCGTCATCCGCGCCTTGCCGGACTCGTTCCGCGTCGCCTGGTTCGAGCGCGCTTATGAGAACGGGCAACTCGCCGGCATCGAACGCTGGACCGCGATCCTCACCATCGCCCTGCAGCCGCCGCGCGACGCCGATCGCCTGAAACAGAATCCACTCGGCATCTACGTCAACGCCATTAACTGGTCGAAGGAGCTCTCGCAATGAAGCAGCCGATCCATAAACAAAAACTGCTCAAGACTCTTCTTCTGATCAGCACTGCGGGACTCGGGGGGTGCGCGCAAAAGCTCTTTCCGCCCGACATCACTTATGATGATTTTGTGCCGGCGGTGCAGGCGGCCGAACCGCCTGCCCCGGTGCAAGTGGTCGAGCTTCCGAAACCGCTGCCGTTACCCGGTCAGTTGAAGCCGGTGCCGGGTGCCAAGGCGCCGCCGGAGGCGAAGGATCCGAAGGACCGTATCACCCAGGCGAACAAGGCCGCGCGCGTCCAGCCGGTGCGTAACGGCTTCATCAATGCCGTGCAGGTCTATCCGTTCTCGCCCGGTGCGCTCTATCAGGTCTATGCCGCGCCGGGTCAGGTGACGGACGTCGCCTTGCAGCCAGGCGAGCAGCTCGTCGGCTCCGGTCCCGTCGCTGCAGGCGACACCGTGCGCTGGATAATCGGCGACACCGAGAGCGGCACCGCCGAAAGCAAGCAGGTACATATCCTGGTCAAGCCCACGCGGCCGGACCTGCAAACCAATCTCGTCATCAACACCGACCGTCGTACCTACCTTCTCGAGCTGAACTCGACCGAGAAGACCTACATGGCCTCGGTGTCCTGGCAGTACCCGCACGACCAGCTCATCGCGCTGCGCCGCCAGAATGCGGCGGCGCTCACGGCCCAGCCGGTTGCGACCGGCGTTGACATCTCATCGCTGAACTTCCGCTACGAGATCGAAGGCGACACGCCGGCGTGGCGGCCGCTGCGTGCCTTCGACGACGGCATCAAGGTCTATATCGAGTTCCCCTCGGGCATCCGGCAGGGCGAGATGCCGCCTCTCTTTATTATAGGGGCCGGCGGCGACACAGAGCTCGTCAACTACCGCGCTCGCCAGAACTACTACATCGTCGATCGTCTGTTCGGCGCGGCCGAATTGCGCCTCGGCGACAGCAATAGTGAACGCCGTGTCCGCATCACCCGCACCGACGGAAGGCGCCGGTCATGACTGATGGAACGCAGAATGCACCGGACGTCACGCCCGACTTGCGTCTGCGGCCTGAGCGACCGCAGGTCACGCGGTTGTCGCGCAAGGTGCTGATCAGCCTTGGTGCCATCTCCGGTCTCGCGATTGCGGCCTCGCTGATCTACGCCCTTCAGACACGACGCGCCGGCCAGGACAACAAAGAGCTCTACTCGACCGAGAACCGCTCGACCGCCGATGGCCTGACAGGTCTGCCGCGCGACTACACCGGCGTCCCGAAACTCGGACCGCCGTTGCCGGGTGACCTCGGCCGGCCGATTCTGAGCGCGCAGAATCAGGGACAACCGATCCCACCGGGCGGCCCGCTGCCGCAGCCCGGCATCACGCCCGAGGAACAACGCCGCCTGCAGGAGATCGAGGCCGCGCGTCTGAGCAAACTCTTCGCAGCGACCGCGATACGCATCGCGTCACCTGTCACGCCGGCAAACGCGACTGCAGCGCCAAGCACCACGCTCGCAGTACCGGCGGAGGCCCCGCCGCTCGATCCCAATGCCATGCAGAACATGCAGGATCGCAAACTTGCCTTCGTCAATGGCCCGATCGATCGCCGCACCGTCAGCCAGGATCGCTTGGCGAACCCGGCCTCGCCCTACGTCGTGCAAGCCGGCACCATCATTCCGGCGGCGCTTCTCACCGGCATCCAATCCGATCTGCCCGGACAGGTCACGGCGCAAGTCACTGAGCACGTCTACGATACGCCAACCGGAAAATTCCTGCTCATCCCACAGGGATCGCGATTGATCGGACAATACGACAGCCAGATCTCGTTCGGGCAGAAGCGCGTGTTGCTCGTCTGGAATCGCATCATGTTGCCGGATGGCAAGTCCATCGTGCTCGAGCGTCAGCAGGATGCCGATGCACGGGGCTTCTCGGGTCTTGAGGACGAGGTCGACTACCACTGGTGGGATCTGATCAAGGCCGCCGCGCTCTCCACCTTGCTCAGCGTCGGCGCGGAAGTCGGCTCGGACAGCGAGGAAAGTGACCTCGTCCGCGCCTTGCGGCGTGGCTCACAGGATTCGGTCAACAACACCGGTCAACAGCTGGTGCGTCGTCAGCTCAACATCCAGCCGACGCTCACCATCCGCCAAGGGTTTCCCGTGCGCGTGATCGTCAACCGTGATCTCGTGATGGCGCCGTACGGCCAGCAGGAGGCAAGCCGATGAGCAGGCTCAAGTTAGGCACGATTGAGGACGATAAGCCGGTCAAGCTGACGATCGAGATGCCTGCGCCGGTTCATCGCAATCTGGTCGCTTACGCCGAGGCTATCGGGCGCGAGAGCGGACAGCCCGCGCCCGATCCGAGCAAGATCGTCGTGCCGATGATCGAACGGTTCATGGCGACAGATCGGGCGTTCGGGAAAGTACGAAAAGAGGGTCAGCGCAGATCGAAGTTCATCCCTTGAGTTAGTCCGCAACGGCATCACGTGATGTGATTCTGGCATAATCTTGCAGCATCGGGCTCGAAAGTGATAACGCCACGGCCGACTCCCTAGCGGGGTTTCCTCCCAAGACTAGGCTGCTCGCTTCGGCGAGCAGCCTTTTTTGTGTTCTCGCTTCCATGGAACGCGATTAGGAATGCTCTTCATGTGGGCGGCGTTTCGCTGGACCAAATGGGAGCACCTGGCAAAGCCGTCCTCAAAGCTGCAAACGCAACGTGAGCGATTGCTTCTGCGATGTCGGACGACGGTTTCATAAGCGCATGAACTGCGCTAATCCGGCTCTGGACGGAGGGGTGGCTTTCTGAGGCATCCCATTTGTCCTTCGCGAGTAGTGCGACGGCAAACAAGCCGAAGTAGATTCCAAGTTGGCGTTTTTGACGGACCGACTCAGCGGCCTCGCGCGTGTGATGGCAATGAGCATCGATCTGCTCAAGCAGGAACGTTGTGCCAAACGCGTCGCAGGAGAACTCTTCATTGTGCTTGGCCTTGGTGTCAGGGCCCTGAGGATCGGCTCCCGTCCCTTCGCGCTGGTGACGGATGTGCCGCAACTCATGCAGGAGAGCCCAGCCTACGGCTATAGTTGCGAGTTCACTTGCGGCACGGCCCTGAGGGTCGCGCTGTTTGTCCGGGTATTGTCCCGGCTCGGCGACGCCGGACGGCAACGGCTCCAATTCCGGATTGTCGCTCACAATTACACTATCGAAAGCCGCGATAAGTTCTTTGAAGCGGCTGAGGTCAACAGCGTCAAGAGAGGCAGCTTCTGCAACCGCGCGGTAGCCTTCCCATGCCGCAAATCCAGCGATCCAGAATGCCCTCATTACACGATGGTTAAAGCGGACATACCGGTAAGCACCCGCATCCATGATGACGCGGTCGCCTTCATGAAAGTCCGGGGCAAGCTGAAATCTCGGATCCAACTCCCTCCACATATTGTCTAAATCGGCGTTGCGCTCTGGGGCTGCGCCCATCAGGACGTTACGCGCCGCTACTTGGATGCTGTCATCATCGCGGAGACTATCGGCCGTCATTTCTGGCTCCTCGCATGCAGTATATCGACAGGTATCGAATCCCGGTAGCATGGTGGGATGATAGACCTCACGAGTGTCCCGGTTTCTTCGCTTTTAGAATTGCATGGCGATTTACTTGCCGAACTGCGGCGACGGTCGGTCGTCCGGAGTGCGAACAATCCAACGGGAGATTATGGAGAATTGCTGTTCGCAACCGCGTTTGGCTGGACCCTGAATGGAAATTCCTCAGCGGATGCGGACGCGCTCGATTCAGAGGGTCTTCGCTACCAGATCAAATGCCGAAGACTGGTGACGCCCCAAGGATCGCGCCAACTCGGTTTTATCAGACGGTTGCCGGAAAGACCCTTCGACCGACTTGCCGCGGTGCTGCTCGATGGAAAATTTAGGGTTTTGCGGGCCGCAATCATTCCGTATGAGGTGGTGTCGCCGCGAGCCGCATACGTCGATAGCGTGAAGGGCTGGAAGTTCATCTTGCGCGACTCAGTTTGGGATATTGATGGCGTCGCGGACGTGACCGCAACTCTCAAGGCCGCTGAGCTCAAGATTTAGCTTTTTTCGCCGGACTTCTAGCAGCTAGGCCCTGCACGAAGTGGCGCGCCCGACACGATTCGAACGTGTGACCTCCACCTTCGGAGGGTGGCGCTCTATCCAGCTGAGCTACGGGCGCTTCGCAATCTTGCTAGCCTGACTGCATCATGAAGGTCAACGAAGTTTGGCCAGCGTCGGATTCGTTTCCATCAGACGATCGCCTCCGAAACGTTTCGTCTTGTTCGCCTGTCTACGCTGCGCCTCGCCTTCAGTTGCTTACGCGCTGCTTACGCGAAGATGGCGCGAAGCTTGGTCGGCACATGCAGACAGGACAAGTCCTTGGTTTGCTTGCTTCTTCTAGGCTCCTTCAATCCTACAAACAGCTTGACATGTGCCTTCGGAGGGCAACGCTCTATCCAGCTGAGCTACGGGTGCGGCGCATTCCATTTAGCCGATTGGCTCCTCGCGGGCAACGGCTGGCGAGGGTTTTCTGGGCCTTCCGCCAACGGCAGCGCTTCTCTGTCAGGCGACAGATCATCAGGGGCGTTCAGGGATTTCTGATATAAGCGGAGCCCCATATCTGGGGACCTGCGCGGAACAGGCTCTTTCGTCCGGATGTCCGGTCGATTGAAGATGGCGCTGAGCCGTGCCGAAAATGAAGAGAAACGAGAGCAACAATGCCCGATGACGTTAAGGCCTCAACCGGAATATTCGACATCCCCGCAATCGCGAAATCGCTGCCGGATACCGCGAAGACGCTGCTGGTCGACAAATATCTGACCGACCGCGAACAGGCGAGCGCGCGCGTCTTCCGGGTTTATCGTCCGACGCCGCCGCATTATCACGCGACCTGCGACGAATACCTTTATGTCGTGTCGGGCCGGGGCACCTTCTGGATGAAGGATGCTGCAACGAAATCCGAATTCGGTCCCGGACAGCTCCTGTTCTTTGAGCGCGGAACGGTGCATGCGATGCCGGAGCTTTATGAAGAGCCGGTCGTGTTCCTGTCGATCGATACGCCGCGACGAAATCCGACCGATATCATCTTCGTGGACCCGCGCGACGGATCGCCTGAGACATTCATGGCCCGCAACGCAGGCGGCGCGGAATAGGACGGCTGAAGTCGAGAGTTGAGGCGCCTGCCTCAGCTCTCGACTCTGAACTGAAGTCCGGCATTGTCTTCCAGCCGCTTGATCAGGCGATCACCCAGCGCTGCGCCCGGCGTCCAGATGCCGCCAGGGACGTCCTGCGCATCGCGCACGAGGCAGACGGCACACTCGGCGATCATCTTGGAGGTGGATCCGTAGCCCGGATCGCGATCGCCCTTGACCGAGACGCGGACCTGCCGGCCGTCCAGCGACACGCCGACGAAGAGGATGTCGTAGAGTCCTGTCTCGCGCTCTTCCTTTGAGGGGCCTTCGCCGGGCTTCGGTCCACCCGGTCCGCCCATCGCGGCATTGGCCGCGACGATAGCCTTGGCGGTCGCCTCGCCCTTCTCGCCGGGGCCGGCCAGCATCATCTCGTCGTAGATAAAGTCCTGGCCGTACGGGAAGCCCATCAGAAGATTCGACCGGTGCACATTGCGGGTGTTGATCGTCGCCATCACGAACGGCGCGACCCACATGCCGAGTTCGTCATCGTGAAGCGGCTTGTTGCCCGGCGGCTGTTTCGGGCCTTCGAAGCCCGGCGTCAGCGCAAACGGATTCTTGAGCAGCGGCACGATGCTGAGATCCTTCGCGGCGGCGGCATATGTCGCCTTCAGGCTTGCTGCGGTGCCTCCGGAGAAAGTGCCCTTCATCTTGCGGACGCGGCCTTTCACTCTGTGCACGGCAGCGCCGAGCTGTTTCTTCGCCGCGTTCTGCAAGAAGAATACGCCGAGCTCGAATGGAATCGAATCGAACCCGCACGAAAACAGAATGCGGGCGCCGGTGGATTGCGCCTTTGCGTGATGCGCGTCGATCATCTGGCGCATCCATGCAGGTTCACCGCAGAGATCGAGGTAATCGGTGCCGGATGCGGCGCAGGCTGCGACAAGCTCGGAGCCGTAAAGCTGATACGGCCCGACGGTGGTGAGCACCGCTTTGGTCTGGCCGACAAGCGCCTTGAGCGAAGCGGGATCGCTCGCGTCGGCCTCGATCAGCGGCGTGTCTTTCGGCGCGTGGATCTCGTCACGGACGGCGGCGAGCTTGTCGCGGCTGCGGCCTGCCATCGCCCATTTGAGATTGCTGCCGGGACCATAATGCGCGGCGAAATACTCAGCGACGAGCTTGCCCGTGAAGCCGCTTGCGCCATAAACCACGACATCGAATTTTGGCTGGGTCATCGTTGTGTCCTCAAATCTCCGCTGGTTGCACAGGGCTTATGCCAGCAATTTCCGTAATTCCGCCTTTGCCACTTTCTCAAGCGTCGAGCGCGGCATGTCATCGACCAGCCGCACCTCGCGCGGCACCTTGAAGTCGGCCAGCGCTGCTTTGCAGGCATTCAGAATATCATCGTGCAGCGTGGGCGACGCGCCGTCGAGACCCTTGGTCGGAATCACGAACACCACCGGCACCTCATCCAGCATCGGATGCTTCTTCGCAACCACTGCCGCCTCCCGCACGCCGGCAACGGTGATGACGACCTGTTCGATTTCGGAAGCGGCGACATTCTCGCCGCCGACCTTCAGCATGTCCTTGGCGCGGTCGCCAAACCGCATGAAGCCGTTTTCCAGAATCTTCACACGGTCGCCGGTGATGAAATAGCCGTGCCCGTCGAAGCTGTCGCGCGTGGCGGTTTCGTTGTGCAGATACTCCTTGAACAGCGAGAGGCCGGGAATACCGCGGATCAGAAGATCGCCGGTCTCGCCGACTTGCGTCGGCGCGCCGTGCTCATCGACGACACGGATGTCATATTCCGGCGCGGCGCGGCCGATGGCCAGCGGAATGTTGGGCTGATAAGGCTCGCCGACGATGCCATGGGTGATGGTTTCGGTCATGCCCCACCAGCCGATGGTCTTTACGCCGAAGATCGCGTCGGTCGGCGGCTCACAAATCGCGCTGCCCCACAGCCGGAAGTGATGGTTCTTGGGCGCCTCTCGCTCCATCAGCGCCTTGACGCAGAACGGCACCAGCGAGGTCCAGGTGCTGCGATGCTCCAGCGCCGTCGTCCAGAACCGGCTTGCGGAGAAGCGCGGCTGGATCACGGCAGTGCCGCCGACCCACAGCGTCGACAGCATGGAATAGGCCAGCGCATTGGTGTGGAACAGCGGCAGATAGATCTGGTGAATGTCCTGCGGCCGCAGGTCCTGATGCACGGCGTTGATCTTCGCGCCCCACAGCGCATTGGCGTGTGTCCAAAGCACCGCCTTCGGCCGTGATGTGGTGCCGGAGGTGTATTGCACGCTGCACGATGCATCAGGATCGGCGGGACGGCGCGGCCTGTCCGCGCTGTCAGCAAATAGCGCCTCAAAGCTCTCGCTCTTTGGCGGTTTGTATCCTTGCGCGGGTGGTGCGCCTGCGTCATGCGAGGTCACGGCAAGCCAGCGCAGGCTACGGCAGTTGGCTGCAACCAGTTCGGCATAGGCGGGCTGGGTAATGGCTGCGACGGCGCCGCAATGGCCGGCGAAATACTCCATCTCTGCAGGCGCGGAGCGGGTGTTGGTCGTTACGGCAATGGCGCCGAGTTCGACGCAGGCAAACCACGCCAGCAGCATCTCGATGCAGTTGTCGAGATGGATCAGCACGCATTCGCCGGGCTTGACGTTGCGTTTCGCAAGGCCCGCGGCCAGTGCGCCGACGCGGTCGTGGATTTCACCGTAGGTCCATGGACGCGACGGTGCGTCGAACGGCGCCCAGATCAAGAATGGATGGTCGTACCGCGTCTCGGCACGCAGCCGCAGCAGCCACGGCACATCCAGTCCGGCGAAGGGGCCGACATGACCCGGCGCGAGATCGATCTTAGGCATGTTTTCTCCCGTCCCGCTTGTCCGTTGCGGGTTGCCAATTGCTGAAGGACGGGGCGGGCGGAGTCAACGGGGCAGCCGCGCAAAGCCTCATGCCGCGGAGAGCGTCACGCGCAGCCCGTCCTTGGGCTTGGGGATCGGCCACATCTGCCACGACGGCACATAGCCCGGCGCCATGCTCACCCTGAGGTTTTGCAGGAAGTGGAACGCGAAGCATTTGGCCTGCATGTAAGCGAAGTGAAGTCCGATGCACATATGCGCGCCGCCGCTGAAGGGGATGAACGCAAAGCGATGACGCGCACGCTGGGCTTCGTCGGTGAAGCGCAGCGGGTCGAATGTCTCGGGATCGGGCCAGTGTTCGCTCATGTGGTGCGTGAACAGCGGGTTCATGCTGACCAGCGTTCCAGCGGGAATATCAAAGCCCTTGAAGCTGAAATCGCGTGTCGCCCGGCGCGGGATCGACGGCACCGGCGGCTTCATTCGCATGGCTTCCTTGAATGCCATTTCGGTGAGCGGCATCGCGTCGAGTTTCTCGAACGGCAGCGGCGCGCCGGGTGCGATCCCAAGCGACGCGACCTCATCGCGCAGCCGCGACTGCCAGTCCGGATGCGCCGCGAGCAGCGCCACGAACGACGTCAGCGACGATGTCAGCGTGTCGTGCGCCGCCATGATCAGGAAGCTCATGTGATCGACGATGTCCTGGGTCGAGAGCAGGGCGCCGTCTTCATGGGTGGCGTGGCAGAGTTGCGAGAACAGATCGTCGCCGCCGTTCTCGCGCCGCAGGGGTATCTGCTGCGAGAAATAGGCAACGATACGCTGACGCCCCTTGACGCCGCGCGCCATCTGCGTGCCGGGCCATGGCTGGCGGATCACCGCGACCGACGCGGCGATCATGTCGACAAAGGCGCGCGTGACGTCATCGACCTCGGGGCCGATGCCGGTGCCGAGAAACGACGTCGCGGCGAGATCGAGCGTGAGCTGCTTCATGGCTGGGTAGAACAGCATCGGACCCGGCGCCTCGCGCCACTGATCGACGCGTGCCGCGATCCCCGTATCGAGCTGCGCGAGATAGTTTTTCATCGGCCCGGCCTTGAACGCGACGGACATGGCGCGGCGATGCAGCCGGTGTTCCTCGAAATCGAGCAACATCAGTCCACGGGGAAACAGGCGCCCAAGAATTGTTTCCCATCCGTTGGTCGACGAGAACAGCTTGGTCTGGTCGAGCAGCATGAATTCGTTGGCGTCCGGACCGAGCAGCGAGACGCTGGTCTCGCCGAGCACGCGCGAGCGATAGATCAGCCCGTATTTCCGGGCCATCGCATCGACTTCGCCTTTCGGATCGGCGAGGACGCTGAGCGTTCGTCCAATAAATGGCCAGCCTTCGTCGCCGGGAATGTGAGCAAGCTTGCTGCGGTCCACCATGAGGGGGGCTTTGATCGCAGCCGGTGACGTCAGGCTTTGCATCGACATGGCGTTTCCCTGAAAAGGATGCGGGAATTATCGCCGAGTTGGCGATGGCCGACAACTCCGATCGCGGCTGGTCGGTGAGTTGTAATGCTGCGGTGCATTGCGCCGTGAGCCCGGAGATGCCTGTGGATCAAGGGGACTCCGCGGCTGCTTCCGCCAGGGCCTCGATGCGTTTGCGGAATGACCGCGGCGATTCTGCAAACACCCGGCCGGACAGCGATCGCGCGCGGCTAAGGTGAAACTGTTGCCGGGTGTCGATCCGCGGCGTCAGGCGTGACCGCCAGGGCGCCAGCGGTTGCTTCGGTTGAATCAAGCCGCGGAGAGCAACGAGATCGTTGCTCCTGCCAAGCTGCGTGCGCAGCTTCTGCACCTCGTCGATGAAGGTATTCCACATTTTTGGCCACAGCGGCGCAATGAGGTCGAGCTGATAGCGAAAAGCTACGACAGCCTTGCGGAAATCATGAACCTCCTCCGGCCTGGCCGTGTCCCATTCGCGTGGACGGCGCCGGCGGGCCCGGCGATAGGATTTTGCGAGAGCGGTCACGATGTCGTCGAAGCGGATGTGTTCAAGCGGCCAGTTTGCTGCGCAGGCGGACGCCCGGGCAAGGCCGTCGCGCAGGTGTTGAATGGCTGCCGGATGAAGATGCTCGGCCTCTATGGCCTTTCGCGCGTCTTCAAGCCGCTGGGTGAGAGTGGCTTTGGTTCGTTCCGACAGCGGCGGGATCTTGGCATCTTTCGGTTTTACAACGTCGGCCAGCGCATCGAGAACGGTCTGTGCGTCGCGGCTGCGGCCGAGCTCGCGTGCGAGGCTGCTGGCCTCATGACGCAGAGCCACTGTCTCGTCGCCGATCGAGTCCTCGAGCAACCGCAACAAGGCTCTCCAGCGCTTGAGCGCGACGCGCAGTTCATGAATGGTGGTGCTGGTTTCGTTGCTGGCGAGCTTTTCTTGCGCGGCCCTGGCCATAGCCAGAGTGTCATCCGCGACATCGCGCAGCCAATGGGCATTTGGCTCAGCTTGAGGGACCGCCATCATCGGCGTCTGTCCAGAACCGGTTCGCGCCAAATTTACAGTTTCTCCGCGCCCATGGAAGTTGTCTCTTCAGTCATACTGCGAATGCGGGATGGTGTAGTTTTGGTGAGCGGGCCGGCAGGCACCCTCATGCCGGGACGATGGTCTTGCCGATCGGCCACAACGCGATGGCGCCGAGCTTCAGATGCGCCCAGGCGAACGGAATACCGATGATCGTGATGGCGAGCAGAAGCGCCGTAAAAAGATGGCCAAGCGCCAGCCACCATCCGGCCAGGACGAGCCAGATCAGATTGCCGATAAACCCGAAAATGCCGGTCCCGAAGTCGCGCTCGCCGATATAGATCTCGCGCGAGACGGCTTTCTGGCCGAACGGAAACAGCGTGTAGATGGCGATATTCCAGGCACCGCGCGCCCATGGAATTCCGATGATGGTGATGGCCATGATCACGGCGGCGACGGCCCAGCCGAGCGCCATCCAGAAACCGCCGAGGACGACCCACAAGATGTTGAGCATAAAAGAGACGGGGGACATCGGAACCCATTCAATGGACATCACGTGCCGCAATCTAGCATATCCCGGCGTTGCCGTCGCGGAAACCGGCACGGCAGGAGTAGCCAATCTCGATGCACTGCCCATATAAAGCCGGACGTCAGGGAGGGCACGATGCTGAAATTCAATTTTGCGGTGGCGGCTGGCGTCGCGGCACTTGCCGTGCTTGGCGCCGCCGCGCCCGCCAAAGCCGATGCGCCGTTCTGTTCGGAAAATTACAGCCGCACCGGGATGGGCCGGGTCTGCGCCTATTACACCTACGACCAGTGCCGGGCGGCCACCAGCGGGGTCGGCGGCTCGTGCAGTGCGAATGCCTGGTATCAGCCTTATGAACCCGCACCGCGCCGCTATCGCAGGCACCGGCATCGTCACTGATACCGTCCGCGAGTTTACCGTCTCATATCCTCGGCGCGGCGTGTCCGCGCCGATATTTGTTTGCGGGGAAGGCTGAACCCGTATTGCTGGGCAGCCGTATTTTTGGAACGCTGGCCTGACAAAGGTCGCGCTGGGAAATGGCATCGCAACGGTCATGAGCGTATCGCACGAACAGGGTGCAGCGGACACCGGCGGCAGGGACGATTTTTACAGCGCCATGCCGGTGTTTCGCGGCTTCGCCAATCTGATGGACCCGTCGCTGTACCGGCCGGTGCCGGACGGATGGCTGATCGGTGTCGCCGACATCGTGCAGTCCACCAAGGCGATCGCGGACAATCGCTATAAGGCGGTGAACATGGCCGGCGCTGCGGTGATCGCGTCGGTGACCAATGCGCTGGAGAGCCGCGATTTCCCGTTCGCCTTTGGCGGCGACGGTGCGAGCTTCGCGGTTTCGCCGCGGGACGCCGGTCCGGCGCGGGATGCCCTGGCTGCGACGGCGACCTGGGTCAAGGAAGATCTCGATCTGTCGCTGCGCGTTGCGCTGGTGCCGATCGAGGCTATTCGCGCACAAGGTCTCGATGTGCGGGTGGCGCGTTATGCGGCTTCTCCGCATGTGTCCTACGCGATGTTCTCCGGCGGCGGGCTGGCGTGGGCGGAAGCCGCCATGAAGCGCGGCGAGTTCACCATGGCCCCTGCGCCGTCCGGCGCGCATCCCGACCTCACCGGATTGTCGTGCCGGTTTTCCGAAATGCCGGCAGAGCGCGGCCTCATCCTGTCGATGCTGATCGTGCCGGGCATGTCGTCGGACAGCGCCGGATTTCGCCGCCTGATCGAGGATGTGGTGACACTGGTCGAGCGAAGTCCCGGCGCGGGACGGCCAGTGCCATCCTCGGGTCCGCGCATGCGCTGGCCAACACCGGGGGCGAATTTCGAGGCGCTGGCGCAGCGCGGAGGATCGCTGTTCAGGCGCCGCCTCGGCGTTCATGCCATGACACTGTTCGTGTATGTGCTGTTTCGCCTCAATATTTCCGCGGGCGGTTTCGTGCCGAAGATTTACATGCAGCAGGTGGTGGAAAACTCGGATTTCCGGAAATACGACGACGGCCTGCGCATGGTGCTCGATTGCAGGCCTGAGCTTGCCGATGCGCTGGAGAGCCGTCTCGCGGCGGCAGCCGCTTCCGGCACGGCACGTTACGGTCTGCACCGTCAGGATGCGGCGATGATGACGTGTTTCACGCTGTCGGCATCGCGGCCGGATCATTTCCATTTTGTGGATGGTGCGCGGGGCGGTTATGCCTCGGCCGCCACCGCGCTGAAAGCCACACTGAACTAAATCAGGTCGCGGTTCACATGACCGGTCATTGAAAAGCGACGTGGAAAGCGGCACCATCGCTCCGTTTTTCCGCGCGCGTCTCATCTTCTCAACGAGTGAACAATGGCCAGAGTCAAATCCAGGGAGGCGGGCGTGCGCGGCCGAATCTCTCGTGGAATCGGGATGGCGCGCCAGCTCGGCCGCTTCGCGCTCGGTCTGCTTGTTGTTCTTGGCGCCTTCGATATCGCCCGCGCCGCCGACGAAGATGACGACGAGTCGGTAAAAACAGGTCCGAAGCAGCCCAACATCTATCTGGATTACAATACGCAATACACGACCGTGCCGCCGGGCGTCCTCGCGATCGGGTTCAGGAACTTCGTTTCTCCGATCCCGGCGGCGGCGCAGGTCGTGACGCTGAACGCGCCGTTGACGGTGGATATCACCGAACGGTTTTCGCTGTACGGCGGCGTCAGCGCCAGCACGGCGCGCAGCGATGCCGCGCCCTGGTCATCGATGACGCTCGACAGCTGGAACATTGGTTTCAATGCCGATGTCATTCAGCAGGACAGCAAGACGGTCACAGTAATTTCGACTCTGACGCGGTCGATCACCAGCGCGCCGGGGCTGGCCTCGACATCGAACCAGACGGTGGTCGAACTGGATTATGGCCTCAACGAGGATCAAACCCAGGGTCTGCTGTTCGGGACGCGATTGACCGCCGTCTGGGTGGATTCGGGTCTTGCAAAGGTCGAGCCGGCGTTCGTCGGCTATCTCGGCGGTTATTATCAATGGCCGAACAACTGGAAGGTGTCCGCGCGGATGGGCGTCCAGACCTTCGGCGGCGCCCAGATCGGCGCCGGTATCCTCAGGGCCAAAGCGTTCACCCAGCCGTTGCTCAGGTTTGATCTCGAGCGGATGGATGACAACGACAACCGGCTGTTCGGCGCTTCGGTCGAAGTGGCCTGGACCCCCGAGCCGCTTGTCCAGTTCACGTTACGGACGCCGCTGTACGCGGTGCGGAACTGAGCGTGCAATCGCCGAAACGAGAAACCGGAGGAACAGGCATGGACATTCACGGCGGCAGGCAGCGTCTCGATGTAAAAGGGGCGGACGTTTCAGGTTCGACCTTCGAGGACGTCAACATGTCGGGCTGCACGATGCACGACATCAATCTCAGCGGCCTGCGGATCGACTACACCAACCTGGCCGGCCTGCACATTAACAATGCCAATATGTCGGGGGCCTGCCTCACGGACTGCCGGATCGAGGGCATGACCATCAACGGGATCAAGGTCGAGGATATGCTGGCGGCCTACGAGAAGCAGAAATAGAGAGCCCCGGCCCCTGTTCGACTTTGGGCGAAGTCCTCAAATTTAGGTGGAACTTTACCGGTCCGGCGGCGTTTGGCCCTGTTGGTACGGGGTTACATTGAATGGCCTTTGAGAGCACCGCCTTGCAGCGATCGAACCGGTTCGAGGATGCCCTGACCCCGGAAGGGCGATACCGGCTTCTGGTGGAAGCGGTTACCGATTACGCCATTTACATGCTCGACCCGGAAGGACGGGTCACGAGCTGGAATGCGGGCGCGCAGCGTTTCAAGGGCTACACCCACGACGAGATCATCGGGCGTCATTTTTCGCAGTTCTATGGCGAGGAGGACCGCAAGGCCGGGCTTCCGGCGCGCGCCCTGGAAATTTCTGCCCGCGAAGGCAAATTCGAAAACGAAGGGTGGCGCATCCGAAAGGACGGCAGCCGGTTCTGGGCTCATGTGGTGATCGACCCGATCCGTTCGCCTGACGGCCGGCTCGTCGGCTTTGCCAAGATCACGCGCGACCTTACGGAGCGCAAGGCGGCCCAGGATCGTTTGCGGCAGAAGGAAGAACAGTTCCGGCTGCTGGTGCAGAGTGTGACCGACTACGCCCTCTATATGATCGACCCGGAAGGTTACGTCAGCAGCTGGAATCTGGGCGCGGAACGCATCAAGCAATATCGCGCCGAGGAAATCATCGGCCAGCATTTCTCGAAGTTCTACACCGAGGGCGACCGGCTGAAGGGCGAGCCGCAAAACGCGCTCGCCACCGCGCGGCGCGAAGGACGTTTCGAGAAGGAAGGCTGGCGTGTGCGCAAGGACGGCACGCAGTTCTGGGCCAACATCATCATCGATCCGATCCGCGACGAGACTGGCGCCATCATCGGCTTCGCCAAGATCACTCGCGACATCACCGAGCGCAGGGAAACACAGAAAGCGCTCGAGCAGGCGCGCGAGGCGCTGGCCCATTCGCAGAAGATGGATGCCATTGGCCAACTGACCGGCGGCATCGCGCACGATTTCAACAATCTGCTGATGGTCATTCTCGGCAGCCTTGAGTTGGCCGGCAAGCGGCTCCCGGATGATGCGCGGGTGGCGACGCTGATTTCCAATGCGACACAGGCGGCGCAGCGCGGCGCGGCGCTGACCCAGCGCATGCTGGCTTTCGCGCGGCGTCAGGATCTCGATCTCAAGCCGATCGATATTCCCGCGCTTGTGCGCGGCATGACCGATCTGTTGCAGAGTTCGCTCGGACCGTCGGTGCAGATCGAGACGCGCTTTCCGCTCAAGCTCGACCTCGTCCATGCCGACGCCAATCAGCTTGAAATGGCGCTGCTGAATCTGGCGGTGAATGCGCGCGATGCGATGCCGGACGGCGGCAGTATCGTCATCGCGGCGCGTGAGGAAACCGTCAAGCCTCGCTCGCGGAGCAAGCTGAAAGCCGGCCGTTATGTGCGTCTTTCGGTGAAGGACACAGGCGAGGGAATGGACAAGGCGACGCTGAGGCGCGCCATGGAGCCGTTCTTCACCACGAAAGGTGTGGGCCGCGGCACCGGCCTCGGACTGTCGATGGTCCACGGCATGACCGAACAGTCCGGCGGGCGGTTCTTCCTGAAGAGCCAAAAAGGCGAGGGCACGACGGCGGAAATCTGGCTGCCTGCCGCGAAAGCGACCCGGCCCGCGCAGGGCGGGCGTTTCATCAAGGACGGCGTGACCGGCACCCGTCCGCTGGTGGTGCTTGCCGTCGATGACGATGGTCTTGTGCTGATGAACACCGCGGTGATGCTGCAGGACATGGGACACACGGTGTTCGAGGCGACGTCAGGCAACCAGGCGCTGGAGATCTTGCGGCGCGAGCCCTCGGTCGATCTCGTCATCACCGATCATGCCATGCCGCGGATGACCGGCGCGCAACTCGCAGCCGCGATCAAGGCCGAGCGGCCGGAGCTTCCGGTCATTCTTGCGACTGGTTATGCGGAATTGCCGCCAGACGTGGATGCCCGCCTGCCGAAGCTCGGCAAGCCGTTTCGCCAGCAGGAGCTGATGCAGGCTGTCACGGCGGCCATCGCGAACTAGTCTCTTTTACAAATACAATTTGAGAGTTTGTGCGCCGCATGACGCAGGTGCGGCGCTGTGCATGTGCCCTGCGTGGCGCCCCGGTCAGCTTGACGCCCCCAGCCGCGGGCCTAAGCTGCCGGTGCTCAAAGTGCCGAATGGATTTTACGTCTTGATTCCTGTCAGGAGAAAATCATGTCAGTTGCACGCGTGACCGAGCTTATTGCCGCTTCCCCGAAAAGTTTTGAAGATGCCATCCAGAATGGCGTCAAGCGCGCCGTCAAGACATTGAAGAATGTCGAAGGCGTCTGGGTCGCGAATCAGAAATGCGTCATCAAGAACGGCAAGATCGCGGAATACCGCGTCAACCTGAAGGTGACGTTCATTCTCAAGGACTGACGCGCGAAGAACCGGCGCGTCTGCATATCACATCTTGCTGCGGCGATGATCCTGCTCTCGACACGTCGAGGCGGGCAGGACTATCCTTTGTTCCATGAGCGGACCCGATCACGACGACCATCACCACGGCCATGGTGACCATCATCACGGCCACCACCATCACCACGATCACGATCATTCCGAATTGTCGGAGACGGAATTGCGTGTCCGCGCGCTGGAGACGGTCCTCACCGAGAAGGGCTACGTCGATCCGGCGGCGCTCGATCTTCTGATTGAAACCTATGAGACCAAGGTCGGGCCGCGCAACGGCGCGCGCGTGATCGCCAGGGCGTGGTCAGATCCTGCGTATCGCGCACGTTTGCTGAAGGACGCGACGTCTGCGATCGCCGAACTCGGTTATGCCGGGCGGCAGGGCGAGCACATTGTCGCGGTGGAGAACACCGGGCAGCGGCACAACATGGTCGTGTGCACCCTGTGCTCCTGTTATCCGTGGTCGGTGCTCGGGCTTCCGCCGGTCTGGTACAAGGCCGCGCCGTATCGCTCGCGCGCGGTGATCGATCCGCGCGGCGTATTGCGCGATTTCGGAGTCGAGCTTCCGCCTGAGACGGAAATCCGCGTGTGGGATTCCACCGCCGAGATTCGCTATCTGGTCGTGCCGCAGCGTCCAGCGGGGACCGAGGGCTGGAGCGAAGAGCAACTCGCCGAGCTCGTCACCCGCGACAGCATGATCGGCACCGGCTTTCCGAAATCGCCCGAACAGGCTGCATCATGAATGGCGCACACGATATGGGCGGGGTCGATGGCTTCGGCCCGGTGATGCCGGAGCTGAACGAGCCTGTGTTTCATGCCGAATGGGAGCGGCGGGTGCTGGCGCTGACGCTGGCAATGGCCCGGCCCGGCGGCTGGAATATCGATATGTCCCGCTTCGCCCGCGAGGACCGCTCGCCTGCGGATTATCTTGGCAAGAGCTACTACCAGATCTGGCTTGCGGGTCTTGAACGGCTGATGCAGGAGCGCGGGCTTGTGCTGCCGGATGAAATCGAGGCCGGCCATGTGCTGCATCCTCCGAAGGCCGGTGTGCCTGTTCTGGCGCCCGGCGATGTCGAGGGCATGCTGCGCCGTGGCGCGCCGACGGAGCGCGAAGCAACCTCGAAGCCGCTGTTTGCTGTCGGCGACCGGGTGCGCGCGAAAAATATTCACCCGCAAGGCCACGTCCGGCTGCCGCGCTATGTGCGTGGTCATGTTGGCGTGGTGGAGTTGCTTCATGGCGCGCATGTCTTTGCGGACAGCAACGCGCGCGGTGAGGGCGAGAATCCGCAGCAGCTTTACACCGTGCGCTTCACCGGGCGCGAGTTGTGGGGCGATCGTGCCGATCCGGCAAGTTCTGTATCGGTAGATGCCTGGGAATCCTATCTGGAGCGCGCCGAATGACCATCGACCGGCAGGCAGCAATGCAGGCGGCAGCCAGCATTCCCGGACTTCCGCGCGACAGCGAGGGTCCGGTCTTTCGCGAGCCATGGGAGGCGCGCGCCTTTGCCATGGCGCTGGCGCTGCATGCGCGGGGTCTGTTCACCTGGCCGGAATGGGCGGACGCACTGGCCAGGCAGATCAGGCGTGCGCAGGCCGAAGGCGATGCCGATACCGGCGAGACCTACTACCGGCACTGGCTCGCGACACTGGAGCAACTGGTGACGGCGAAGAACGTCGCGCCCGCGGCTGAACTGCATCGCTACCGCGATGCCTGGGACCATGCAGCGGATCGCACGCCACATGGTCAGCCGATCGAATTGACGCCGGAGGATTTCGGCTAGCTAGCCCAGTCCGCCGTTGAGGAACGGATTAGTCGCGCGCTCATGGCCGAAGTTCGAGCCGGGGCCATGGCCGCAGATAAAGCCGACATCGTCGCCGAGCGGCAGCAGCTTGTCGTGGATGGAGCGGATCAGGGTGGCGTGATCGCCGCCGGGCAGATCGGTGCGGCCGACCGAGCCGTTGAACAACACATCGCCCACGATTGCAAAGCGCATGTCCTTGTTGAAGAACACCACGCTGCCCGGTGAATGTCCGGGGGCGTGATAGACGTCGAACACGAGATCGCCGATCCTGAGCTGATCGCCTTCGTTCAGCCAGCGGTCGGGTGCGAAGTTGCGCACGCCGGTCATGCCGAAATTGGCGCCGCTCGCCACCACGTTGTCGAGCAGATATTTGTCGGCGACATGCGGCCCGATGATCGGCACTTTCAGTTCGTCGCGCAATTCCGCCGCGCCGCCGACATGATCGATATGGCCGTGCGTGATCCAGATCTCGTCGACCGTGATGCCGGCCTGCTTGATTCCGGCGAGGATTTGCGGAACGTCCCCGCCCGGATCGATCACGACTCCGTGCATGGTCGCGGCGTTCCACAGCAGGGTGCAGTTCTGCTGAAACGGGGAGACCGGCACGATCAGGGCGCCAGCCTTTGCCGGTTCCTTGGCGGCTTGCTTCGATTCATTTGTCATGCGGCCACAATGCTGATTTTTTGCGCCGCGCCAAGCGGATTCCGCGCGGGGGCAGGCCTGCGGTGGCAGGTCAGAGTTTCGCTCTGCAGTCAGGCTACCCGCAGGTTTGGCTGTCCGGCGATGGCTGGGCCGGCGATCTCGAACGGTTCCGGCCGGCCGACGCCATAGCCTTGCGCATAATCGACGCCGATTTCGCGCAGCGCCTGAACGGTGGCGTCGTTTTCGACGAACTCGGCGATCGTCTGCTTGCCCATGACCTTGCCGATGCGGCAGATCATTTCGACCATGGCGCGGTCGATCGGATCGTCGAGCATATCCTTCACAAAGCTGCCGTCGATCTTGAGGTAGTTCACCGGCAGATTCTTCAGGTAGCCGAACGAGGACATGCCGCTGCCGAAATCGTCGAGCGAGAACCGGCAGCCCAGCCGCTGCAGCACGGTGATGAAGCGGGCAGCATTGTCGAGATTGCCGATGGCGCTGGTCTCGGTGATCTCGAAGCAGATCATCGTCGGCGGAATGTTGTGAAGCTCGAGTTGCTCGCGAACGTAGTCGATGAAGCCCTCGTCGCTGAAGGTCGCGCCGGACAGGTTGATCGCGCATGTAGCGATGGTCGCCGATGCGGCGCGGCCAAGCCGTGTCGCGATGGTCTCGAAAGCATGACGCACCACCCAGCGGTCGATCAGCGGCATCAGGCCGTAGCGCTCGGCGGCGGGAATGAAGTCGCCGGGCGGCACCAGATTGCCGTCCCTGTCGCGCAGGCGGAGCAAAAGCTCGATATGCGCGCCGTTCTGGCTTGCGCCATGCAATCCGACGATGCGTTGCGCATACAGGCAGAAACGGTGCTCATCCAAGGCATCGTGAATCCGCTGGACCCACGCCATTTCGCCGAACCGGTGCAGCAATTCGCTGTCGCTCGGATTGTGGATCTGGATACGGTTGCGGCCCTTCTCCTTGGCGAGATAGCAGGCGAGGTCGGCCGTGCGCAAGGTTTCGTCCTTGGTCGCACCGCCCCGGATCTGCACCAGACCGATGCTTGTGGTGATCGTGAACGGACGTCCATTCCAGACGAAGTTGAGGTCGTGAATCGCCTGCCGCAAACGTTCGGCGACGATCGCAGCGCGTTCGAGACCACCATTCTCGAGCAGGATCGCGAATTCGTCACCTCCGAGACGCGCCAGCAGATCGTCCACGCGCAGATGCTGCTGCAGTGAGTCCGAGACTTCGCACAGCAGCTTGTCGCCGGCGGCGTGACCGCAGGTGTCGTTGATGATCTTGAACTGGTCGAGGTCGAGGAACATCAGCGCATGCGGGCCGTCCTGGTCTCGGTCCATCCGCTGCAGGGCCTTTTCCAGCCGGTGTTCGAACTCGCGGCGGTTGGCCAGCTTGGTCAGGCTGTCATGCGACGCCTGCCATGACAGGCGGGCGATGTATTTCTTTTCGCTGGTCATGTCGTGCAGCACCAGCACCGCCCCCGCGACGGCACCGCCCTTGTAGACCGGCGTACCGACCATCGAGATCGCCACCGACGTGGAATCGGGCCGTTGCAACAGTTGAGGGCGAGTGTTGGCAGCAAGATCGTGTCCGTTCAGGATTTGCGCAATCTGGCCCTCGCGCGGCTGACCGCTTTCCTCATCCAAAATCCGGAACAGCGAGGTCAGTGGCAACCCTCTGGCTGCAGTCGCCCGGCAATTCACGAGGCGTTCGGCGGCCGAATTCATGTAGTCGACACGGCCCTGAGCGTCGGTGCTGATGACGGCATCGCCGATCGAAGCCAGCGTAATCTGTGCGCGTTCCTTCTCGGCTTGCAGCGCGTGCACGAATCTGCGGCGCTGCGCCAGGAAATAGCGGGTCAGCATCATCAGCAGCAGCACCAGCAAGCCTGCGGTGAACAGATTGGCGATCGTGAGCACGAGCTTGACCTGCCGCGATCCATTGCCGAGGCTTTCGGCGAACGCCATCGCTTCGGGTGCGAAGCGCGCATTGAACTGGTCGATCCGGTCGCGGAGCGATTCGAGCTGCTGCGGCGAAATCGGCGTGCCGTTCTGTTCGATCTGGATTTCCCGCGCGAGGGAGGCGAGGTCGTCCAGCAACGGATCGGTATTGATCCAGTGCACGATCGCCTTCTTGAAAGGCGGAAGCTGACGAAAATGCTGGTACAGCCAGATGATGCCTTCGATGTCGTCGGCGTGAATGCCGCCTTGCAGGAAGCCGCTATGAGCCGTTGCGAGGTCCGGCGGATTTCGCTCCAGCGCGATGCGCGCTGCGCGGTCGCCGAGCGGTCCGGCGATGGCATTTTGATATCGCTCGTAATGCCTGTCGTCGCCGGTTTCGCCGTAGAGATAAAGGTGGTGGACCGCGTCCTTCTGTCCTTTCGACCACAGGCTCTCGCCGCCGACATAAGCCCGCACCGAGGAGAGGATGTTCAGGCTCATCCCCGCAAGAAATGCCTGCAGCAAGACGATGGCAATGAAGGGCGAGACCAGCCGCAGCAGCCGCATATTCACGGACACAAGATTAAGCTTCATCGGACGCGTACGCCCCCTGCCTGCTGCTCGACGCGGAATCCCTGCTTCCAATTCCCAGTACCAGTCGCGGCCGGACTGCTTCGGGCAGTCACGATGCGCGTCCCGACATTGGCGGCATCTGATTAAAGGCACGCCAATGTTGCGCTTCCCGGTTGCAGAACCGGAGAGTTGCGTGAATCGCGGGTAAACGATCGGATAAGGTTTGAAGGTAATTTTCGGAAGGCGGGAAGAAGTTAAATGAAAACAGTATCTTCCGGGATCCGTGGGAGCCGGCCCAATGCCGGACCGGCCCCTTGCGCGGGCTCTTGCGCCGGATCGTGCGCTGCGCCGGATGACTTAGCTATCGCCTGGTCTGGGCTTTCAGCGTGTCGGCAACCACCTGGTCGAACGACGAGGCCTTGGCAGGGGCAGCAGACCGGCGCTTTTCGGCTACGAACGCATCACGCTTCTGCACCAGCGCCGCGAGCTTTTCGTTCAGGTTTTTGCGAGCCGCCGTTTTCTTGTCGATCTCGGCCTTGCGCTGCTCCGGCGAGAGCTTGCGCAACTCGTCGGGCAGTTCGTCCTCCTTGACGCCTTCGACCTTGGTGCGGCCCGACGCCACGGCACTCACCAGATCGCCGTCGCCGGTGACGGCTTCGGAGGAAAATTTCGAACGCTTGTTGAGATAGCTCGCCATGTCGGACGCCGAAGCGGGGGCCGCGGCGGCGACCTGGGACAGTTGCCGGGTTTTTTCTTCGACGCGCTTTTGCACCTTCTGCGGGCCGTACGGAATGACCGTGCCGTTGATCTCCTTCTGCAGGATGATGATCTCGTCGTCGTAAGGCGTTTCGATCACGACGACCTCGCCGCCATCCTGCGGAATCGGAATGAATCGGCCGTCACCGAGCTGCGCAATGTCCTGCCAGACCCGTGCGGTGTCGCGAGCGTCTCCGGCCAGAACCGCGTTGACCACGATGTCACGCTGCTTGGCGACTGCAAGCGTCTTCGGATATTTGGTGTCCTGCGCGTAATCCATGTGCGGCGGCGCGTCGCCGACAAGAAACACGATGCGCTTTGTATCGCTGCCTTTGGTCCACTGCAGTTTGTTGACCGCCACATCGAGCGCTTCGTTCACGCTCTCGGGCCAGTCGCCGCCGCCGCGCGCCTTCAGATCGAGCAGGTTGGCGTAGATGTCCTGAATGTCGGTGGTGAGATCGAATGTTCTGGTGACATATTCATCGCCGATGTCGCGATAGGCGACGAGGCCGATCCGGATGTCGGCATCGGGATTGGTGTCCACAACGCTCGTTGCGATGGACCAGATCTTTCGCTTGGCGCCGTCGAGCAGACCGCCCATTGAGCCTGTCGTGTCGAGGACGAACGCGACTTCGACGGTGGGTTTGGCAACGGCTTGTGAGAACGTGGACATGATCGGCAACGAGAGAACGGCAAGTGCGAATGCAGTGCCGCCGAATTTAAATCTGTCGGTGATGCGTGAGTACATTTCCCCCTCCAAGGGCTCAAACGAGTGTTCGCTCCCAGCGGAACCGATGGTTCCCCCGCTTCGCGACCGCTCGGGGTCCGAATTGTGTCGGGCCGCGTACGCTTTTGAGGCTGAGGGGTTTTGGCTTTTCTGCTACGCTTCCCGGAATCATGCATTCACCGTTTCGCCCCATCGAGCCGAGTTTGCCGCCGGATCGCCGCCAGTCCGACACAGCGCTGGCCATTGCGCGCGGTACTTCCAGGTTTTTGAAATCGCTGGGATTTTTCTGCGTCAGCGAATTGACCCTGCCGTCAGGCCGCCGTGCCGATCTGGTGGCGATGAACGCGCGCGGCGAGATCTGGATTGTCGAGATCAAATCGTCGGTCGAGGATCTGCGCGCCGATCAAAAATGGCAGGACTACCGGATGCATTGCGACCGGCTGTTCTTTGCCTTCACCCAGGACATGCCGTGCGATCTGTTTCCGGCAGATACCGGCTTGATCGTCGCCGACGCATACGGCGCGCATCTGCATTGCGATGCGCCTGAACACCGGCTGCCGGCCGCGACACGTAAATCGATGATTGTAAGTTTTGGATTGCTGGCGGCGCAGCGCATCAGCCGGCTCGTCGATCCGCAGGGGCATCACGAAGTCTAGAGATTGGCCTGTGTGAACTGGTTCACGGCAACGTTCGCCACCGGGATCAGGGCATCCTCAAACATCGCAAACGCAATCTCCGCGCCGTGCACGACGCCTGCCGGATCGGCCAGCGCCGCGGGATGGTTTTCCAGCAGCGTGAGAAAGCTCGGCCAGAACCGCTTGCCGAAGCCGTGCCGCAGATACGCCGTCGCGTTCATCGTCTCGGAGTCGGGATTTTCCGCCAGACGCGCCAGCATCACCCGCTCGCCCATGCGCGATGCTTCAAGCACATAAACAGCGCCGAGCATCTCCGCGGCCGATTTGAACTCAGGCGCGGACAGCGGCCGGCAGGGGATGCCCAGTGTGGCGAGATCGCGTTCAAGTGCGGGCGTGCGCACGCGCAGCGTCCAGTCGGGAATGAGATTTTCAATCCCGCCCGTTTCTAGAGCGGCTTCGAGCGGGAAGAGCGCTTCGGCCTGACTTCTTAGAAAGGCCTCGTAATAAAGCGGGATTGCGATATCGAGTCTGGACAGCGCGACATCGAGACGGCTGTGCGACGTCCGTGTCGCCTCGCGGATGATGTCCCAGATTGCGGCGCCCATGACGGTTTCGCCTTTCGATTGAAACTTATGTCACCACGATTTCGCGGGAGGGAACAAACGGCTCAAGCAGCGTCGTGACGTAGTTGCGCGTCAGTTGAGCAGGGTAAGCCGAACGCCTGCGGATCGTGACACGCGGAGCGCGGAGGGGCGATCCCTGAGGCCAATCGATCCGGTAATCCTCGACGAGACCAAACTGTTTGGTGACTTCGAGGCGGGACGAGATTTCGATATGCCGGGCCTTTCGCATCTACCGTACGGCGGAGCCGCTCCCTGTGACAGTCCTGCGCCGATAACGCAGTCCTGCTCACAAAGGTTCCGCGCCGGAACAGCGCTCAGCGCGGGGCGCGCTTGGCCAGGATGCGCTGCAGGGTCCGGCGGTGCATGTTCAGGCGGCGCGCCGTCTCGGAGACATTGCGGTTGCACATCTCATAGATGCGCTGAATGTGTTCCCAGCGGACGCGGTCGGCCGACATCGGATTCTGCGGAAGCTGCGATTTATCGTCACCGCTTGCGAGCAGCGCGGCGACCACATCATCAGCATCAGCCGGCTTGGAAAGATAGTCGACCGCGCCCATCTTCACCGCAGTAACTGCGGTTGCGATATTGCCGTAGCCGGTCAGCACGATGGCGCGTGCATCGGGCCGCTGCCGCTTCAGCGCGGACACCACGTCAAGACCGTTGCCATCGCCGAGCCGCAGATCGACCACAGCGAAAGCAGGTGGCGTCTGATCGATGTGATGGAGTCCGTCGGACACATTGTCGCAGGTGCTCACAGCGAAGCCGCGAGTCTCCATGGCGCGCGCCAGCCGCTCCAAGAATGCCTTGTCATCCTCGACAATCAGCAAGGAACGGTCGGCAATTTCGGTCAAATCGGCAGTTGCGGTCACGGTTTTGCGCCTCCTGGGTACTCTGTGAGTGTGTCCTATAGATATGGCGCGTCAATCGGGCGATGCCAAGGCCGCCAGTTCGGGCTTCTCCAGAACACGCTTGCATGGAGGTGGTTAAGACAGCGCCCCCGATGGAACTTCCGCAGTTTCGAAGCTGTCGCGCGGCCAGGTAATTGTGACAATTGCACCATGATCCGGAAAGGTCCGGTTGGTGAAAGACACGCGAGCGCCGGTACGCTCGAGCAAGGTGCGCGCGATAAATACCCCAAGGCCAAGCCCGCTTCGCTCGCCTCCCGTTTCGCCGGCGCGCCGCCGCGTCAGGTAGGGCTCGCCGATTCGCTTGAGAATGTCCGGCGGAATCCCGGGGCCGTCGTCGGACACGACGATCTCGACAGTATGCGCATTCCACCACGCATTCACCTCGACGCGCTCGCGCGCGAAATCGACGGCGTTCTCCAGAATGTTGCCGACGCCGTAGAGGATCGCAGGATTACGCATGCCGACGGGCTCGGCGTCCTGCGCCAGCGCGATACGCACCTTGATGGCGATGCCGAAGTCGCGATGCGGGGCGACCGTCTCCTCGATCAGCGTCGACAGCGGCATGCGGTCGAACGGTGCGCCATGCGAGGAGAGCTGTGTGATCTTGGCGAGAATTTCCCGGCAACGCTGCGCCTGTTCGCGCAGCGTCTTCAGATCGCCGCGGGCATGATCGTCGAGGCCGTTGGTCTGGATAGCCTGCTCCAGTTCGCGCGAAATCAGAAAGATGGTGGAGAGCGGCGTTCCGAGTTCATGGGCGGCGGCGGCGGCGAGTCCGTCGATTTGCGTCAGATGCTGCTCCCGCGTCAGCACGAGTTCGGTGGCGGCCAGCGCATCGGAGAGCTTGCGGGCCTCCTCGGTGACCTGAAACGCGTAAAGGCTGGTGACACCAATCGCGAGCACGATCGAAATCCACACGGCGATCATGTAGGTGCGCGGCAGCACAAGAGGCTCTTCGCCGTTCCACGGCAGTGGCAGATGGAAGAAGCCGAGCGCGGTGGCGCAGGTGGCCGCGAAGATGCCGAGCGCGATGGTGATCCGTGTCGGCAGAGCGGTCGCCGAGATCAGAACCGGTGCGAGGAAAAGAAATGAAAATGGATTCTGCAAACCGCCGGTCAGGAACAGCAGAGCGGCAAGCTCCGCGATGTTGATCGCGAGAAGCCCCGCCGCATAACGGGGCGCCAGCCGGTGGACCGGGTTGAACCTGATCTGCAGCACCAGATTGAGGAGCGACGACAGCCCGATGATGACCACGCAGGGGATCACCGGGACCTCGAAATCGAGCCCTTCCGAAACGATAAAAATCGTCGCCAATTGCCCGAGCGCGGCCAGCCAGCGCAGCCGCAGGATGGTGTCGAGACGCACGTAACGGCGCGGGTGGCGGAAATCGGAGGTCGCGATGTCGCTCATGCCATACTCTTAGCGTCCGGCAACGCCGATCACAAACCGGCCCTGCGTATCCGGCCCTTGCGGATGCCCTCCCGTTGGCTCAATGAACGGATATTATGACCGTGCAGCTCTCACCCTCCCGTGCCGCGTCTCATTCCGGTCCGGCCTCCGCCGCCGCCGCGATCGAGCTTGAGCGGCTGGTGAAGGTTTACAAGACCACCCGCGCTGTCGACGACATCTCGTTCACGATTCCGCGCGGTTCGGTGACCGGGTTGCTGGGTGGCAATGGCGCCGGGAAGACCACGACCATCTCCATGATCATGGGGCTGGTATCGCCGACTTCGGGCCGTGTCAGTGTGCTCGGTTGCGCGATGCCCGAGCAGAGCGCGCAGGTGCTCGGCCGGATGAATTTCGAGAGCCCCTATGTCGACATGCCGGGCCGTCTCACCGTGCGGCAGAATCTCACCGTGTTCGGCCGGCTCTACGGCGTGACACATCTGAAGGACCGGATTCTTTCGCTCGCCGCCGATCTCGATCTTGGCGAGTTTCTCGACCGCCCGAGCGGAAAGCTCTCCGCAGGTCAGAAAACACGTGTCGCACTGGCAAAGGCCTTGATCAACGAGCCGGAACTTCTGCTGCTCGATGAGCCGACCGCGTCGCTCGATCCCGACACCGCGGACTGGATCCGAAGTCATCTCGAAAGTTACCGCAAGGAGCGCGGAGCCACGATCCTGCTGGCCTCGCACAACATGCTGGAAGTCGAGCGGCTGTGCGACCGGGTGATCATCATGAAGCGCGGGCGGATTGAAGACGACGATAGCCCGGCCGCTATTCTGGCGCGCTACAACCGCACAACGCTCGAAGAAGTGTTCCTCGATGTGGCGCGCGGCCGCGTGCAACAGGCGGCGTCATGAGCGGCATCGAGCTTCATCACGGCAATCCGCAGATGATCGCGCCACATCGCATCGGCGCGATGATCCTGCGCCACTGGTATCTTCTCACGTCATCCTGGCCGCGGCTGCTCGAACTGATTTACTGGCCGGTGCTGCAATTGATCACATGGGGCTTCTCGCAGGCCTATATCTCGCAGAATGCCGGATTCTTCGCCAAGGCTGGCGGCACCTTTATCGGCGCCGTGATCCTGTGGGACATCCTGTTCCGCGGCCAGCTCGGCTTTTCAATGTCGTTTCTGGAAGAGATGTGGTCGAAGAATCTCGGCAATCTGCTGATGAGCCCGCTCAAGGTCAGCGAATATCTGATCTCGCTGATGGTGATGAGCGTGGTGCGGCTGGCGGTCGGCGTGATTCCGATGACGATACTCGCCATCGCGTTCTTCGGCTTCAACCTGTTCGGTTTCGGCCTCGCGCTGGTGGCATTCTTCTGCAACCTGATTTTCACGAGCTGGTCGTTCGGGCTGATCTCGTCCGGGCTGGTGCTTCGCAATGGCATGGGCGCGGAAGGGTTGGCGTGGACGCTGATGTTCGCGCTGCTGCCATTGTCATGCGTGTACTACCCGGTCTCGGTCCTGCCGGACTGGCTTCAGGTCGTGGCCTGGATGCTGCCGCCGACCTACGTATTTGAGGGGATGCGGGCGCTGCTGATTGACCATGTCTTCCGGGCCGATCTGATGATCCAGGCACTGGCCATCAATGTGGCTTTATTCGCCATATCGACTGTTGCCTTTTTGCTGTTGCTGAAAAGCGCCCGAAAAAACGGTTCCTTGGTCCAGAGCGGTGAATAACCATCGCTAGCGGCCTCCGCCGGTTAATTAATCACCTGATCTGTAAAATGGGCGGATTGACGCTTTGTCGCAGGCCCGACAGTATGTTGCGCCGCGAAACTAGTGATCCGGTTCTGACATTCGTATCATTTCCCGGCCGACACCTTTTACGAATGTCAGAACCAAAGGATCACTAGAATCACAACGCAGTGTCCTTTCGTATCCGACGTTCGTTCGGAAGGTGCTGCAGAGTGAGGGCGAACGTCGGATACGGGACACTAGGATCGAGGAATCATTATGCCGATAGGCGAATTTGGCAGGCCGCCTGGCTTGCCGTCCGAGGTCAGCCCTGCGCTGACCACGCCCATGTACTGGATGTACGAGATGGGTCAGGCCTCGCTCAATCCGGCGCGGGCGATGGCGGACATGATGAAGCTGTGGTTCGAGAACCCCTTCAATCCGGTTGCCAGCACCGAGTTCGGAAAATCCATCGCCGCCGGCTGCGAACTGTTCGAGCGCACAACGCGCCGTTACGGCAAGCCCGAATGGGGCCTGCACGATACTGAAGTCAACGGCATGCGCGTGCCGGTCGAGATCAAGACGGTTTGGGAAAAGCCGTTCTGCCGGCTGCTGCACTTCGAACGCAAGCTGACCCAGCCGCTGCGGACGCCGCATCCGCGCGTGCTGATCGTGGCGCCGATGTCGGGACATTACGCGACGCTGTTGCGCGGCACGGTCGAAGCTTTCTTGCCTGGTCATGATGTCTACATCACCGACTGGGCTGACGCCCGGATGGTGCCGGTGGCGCAGGGCCGATTCGATCTCGACGACTATGTCGATTACGTCATCGAGATGATCCATGCGCTGAAGGGCGATGTGCATGTTGTGGCTGTGTGCCAGCCTTCCGTGCCTGTCCTGGCTGCGGTGTCCATCATGGAGGCCGAGAAGGATCCGTATTACCCGACGTCGATGACGCTGATGGGCGGGCCGATCGATACGCGGCGCAATCCGACCGGTGTGAACGATCTCGCCGAGCAAAAGGGAATCGACTGGTTCCGCAACAACGTCATCACCAAGGTGCCGTTCCCGCATCCCGGCTTCATGCGCGACGTTTATCCGGGCTTTCTCCAGCTCACGGGCTTTGTGAGCATGAACCTCGATCGCCACGTCGACGCGCACAAGCGGTTGTTCGCTAATCTCGTCAAGGGCGACGGCGACCTCGTCGACAAGCATGTCGAATTCTACGACGAGTATCTGGCCGTAATGGATCTCACCGCCGAATTTTATCTGCAGACCGTCGATCTGGTGTTCGTGAAGCACGCCTTGCCGAAGGGCGAGATGAAACACCGCGGCAAGCCTGTCGATCCGTCGAAGATTCGGCGCGTTGCGCTGATGACGGTGGAGGGCGAGAACGACGACATCTCGGGTTTGGGCCAGACCGAAGCGACACACGGGCTGTGCAGTTCGATTCCGGACGCGCGGCGTGTGCATTATGTGCAGAAGGGCGTCGGCCATTACGGTGTGTTCAACGGCTCCCGCTTTAAGTCGGAAATCGTGCCTCGAATTTCCGATTTCATGCACTCGTCGGCTCATAGCAAGCGGGTTCTGGCGGCTGCCGAGTAGGCCTTTTTCGGTCCCTTGGGGCCGGAAAAGCCCATTTTATTGGGGCTTCCGGAGCTTTGCGCTGCCGGATCTTCTCCAGGTCGTCTAACTATTTGGATTCGCTTCCTATTTTGCCTCTTTCAATTGAGGCGACGGAGTGAATTTCGCGAACTGTTTCCGGTCGGGGCTCCAGCTAAAAAATGAATCTTTATTTCAGGTTTCATCCCCCTGGATATGGGAGGCGAACTCCCTAAAACCACGATATATTGGGCAAATGATTTGTTTTTGCGCCGATGAATTTCACTGGCGGCGGATATGGCAGAATCCCGGCGAATTCCTGCTGTCCGGACCTGCTGACATGGCTTTTCGTGCTCTCCTTTATCGCCGCCCGACCGAACCGCGCACGCTCGCGGTCAAAATTGGCTCATCGATCTACACGATTCAGCTCAGGCGTCATCGGCGCGCGCGCCGATACACGCTGCGCATTCATCCGAGCAGGCGCGAAGCCATTCTCACCATGCCTCCGCGCGGAAATCTGTATGAAGCCAAGGACTTCGCGCAACGTCACGGTGCCTGGATCGCTGCACGTCTCGGTGGTTTGCCGAAGGCCGCGCCGTTTTCGCCGGGCACTTCGGTACCTTTGCGTGGCGTTCCGCACCGGATTGTGCATCGTGCCGGTGTGCGTGGAACCGTGTGGCCGGAGACGCGTGACAGCGGCGACAAGATTCTGTGTGTCGCGGGTGATTCCGAATTCATTGATCGTCGCGTTCACGATTTTCTCAAGCGTGAAGCCCGTCGCGCGCTGACGGATGCTTCACATCGTTATGCCGAGGAACTCGGCGTCAAGGTGAAGCGGATTACAATCCGCGATCAGTCGAGCCGATGGGGGTCGTGTACCTCCGCGGGCGCGCTGTCGTTCTCATGGCGGCTGATTCTCGCGCCGCCTTATGTGCTGGATTATCTTGCGGCACATGAGGTTGCGCATCTCGTCGAGATGAACCACTCGCCGCGATTCTGGAAAGTTGTAGCCAAGATTTGTCCGGCGACCGAGCGCGCCAAGCGATGGCTCGATACCCACGGCAATGATCTTCATCGCTACGGGATTGAAGAATAACATCTGATTTTGAGAATGAGCGGTGAGTCTGATTCAGTAGAGTTGAATCAGACTTCAGTTGCGCCGCGCGTTAGCGCCGGCCACCGAAAACCCGATCGATCAGCCAGCCATCGAGCCCTGCGGCTGCTTCAGGACGCGCAGATGTCTGCGTGACCGGCGGACGAGACTGCTGCTGCGGCGGATAAGGCGCAGGTGCGTTCGGCGGCGGGAAGTCCTGATTGTTGGACGTCTGCGGATAAGGCTGCTGCGGATAGGGGGCGCGCGAAGGCGTGCGTGAACTTCCGGGAAACAGATTAGAGAGGAAGCCGCCCGACGGCTGCATCGAGCCCGGCAACGGCGCAGGCGCGACGTTCTGGTGCGCGGCCTTCATAAAGCGGGTCCAGACCTCGACAGGCAAGCCACCGCCGGTGGCTTTCCTGGTCGGCGAGTTGTCGTCATTGCCGAGCCAGATGCCGGTGACGAGATTGGCGGTATAGCCGATGAACCAGGCGTCACGGAAATCCTGACTGGTGCCGGTCTTGCCTGCGGCCGACCAGCCCGGAATGTCCGCCTTCTTTGCGGTGCCGGTGACCAGCGTCTCGTGCATCATGACGTTCATCATGCCCACCGCGTTGGCGTCGATCACGCGTGCCGGGGGATCGTTGCGGCGTGCGTACAGCACCTTGCCCTCGGGGGTACGAATCCGGTTCACCACATGAGGCGAGGCGGTAAATCCGCCATTGGCGAACGGTGCGTAAGCGCCCACCAGTTCGTTGAGGGAAACTTCCGACGTGCCGAGCGAGATGGTCGCGTTGGGCTCGAGCTTTGAGGCGATGCCAAGCCGATGTGCAGTTCGCACCACATTGGCCGGGCCGACTTCAAGGCCGAGCCGGACCGCCACGGTATTCAGTGACATCGACAACGCCTGCGTCAGCGTCACCGGGCCGAAATACTCCCGGCTGTAGTTCTCCGGCCGCCAGCCTTTGACGTCGAGCGGCGCATCCTGGCGCATGGTGTCGGGCGTCATGCCCCCTTCGATGGCGGTGAGATAGACAAATGGCTTGAAGGCCGAGCCAGGCTGGCGTTTGGCGGTGACCGCGCGGTTGAACTGGCTTTCGGCATAGTTGCGGCCGCCGACCATGGCACGCACCGCGCCGCTCGGTGTCATCGCCACCAGCGCGCCCTGCGTAACGTTGAATTTCACGCTTTTGGTGGCGAGTTCGTCGATGATCGCGGCTTCCGCGACGCTTTGCAGCTTCGGATCGATCGATGTTTCCACCACGATGTTCTGGTCGATCTGGCCGACAAGATCGTCGAGCACTTCGCCGATCCAGTCGGCGACATAGTTGATGGTCCCGGCGCCGACCGGCCTGACGGCATAGGAGGGCTTCTCGATCGCGGCCTTGGCCTGCGCGTCGGTGATGAAGCTGACGTCGGCCATCGCGCTCAGCACGATCTGCGCGCGCTTCTCCGCGCCTTCCGGGTTGCGGTTCGGGGCAAGCCGCGACGGCGACTTGACGAGACCGGCAAGCATCGCAGCCTCGGAGAGCGAGACGTTCTTTGCCGACTTGCCGAAATATTTCTGCGCCGCCGCCTCGACGCCATATGCGCCGGAGCCGAAATAGACCCGGTTGAGATAGAGCTCCAGAATTTCGTTCTTCGAGTACTTCCGCTCCAGCCACAGCGCCAGTTCGACTTCCTGCAGCTTGCGCTGGAAGGTGCGCTCCTGGGTCAGGAACAGGTTCTTGGCGAGCTGCTGGCTCAGGGTCGAGCCGCCCTGCGAGACGCCGCGATGCAGAAGGTTGGTGACGGCCGCGCGCATGATGCCGGTCGGATCGATGCCGAAATGCGAGTAGAAGCGGCGGTCTTCGATGGCGATGAACGCCTTTGGCAGATAGGGCGGCAGATCCTTCAGCGACACATTGGCGCCCGGCATTTCGCCGCGCGTTGCAATGACGCTGCCGTCCATCCCGGTGATCTGGATGGTCGGTGGACGTTTGGGAATTTCCAGTGACTGGATCGCGGGCAGATGCGCGCCGACCCAGATGATGACGCCGGCGCCGGCGATGATCGCCCACAGGCCGAGCACGGCGCCCCAATACACAAGACGGCCGAGGCCGGAGCGCGAACGGCCTCTCGCCTTCGACTTGTTTTCTTTGCGCTCGGCAGCGCGGGTCTTGCGAGGGCGCTCGCGAGGCATGTCATCTTCCTCGTCGTATTCGACGGGACGGCTTTTCGCCGCGCGGCGCTTCGGTGGGACATTGTCGTCCACACCGCCGATACGATCTCGCGGATTGAGGCGGACGCCATCCAGCGACGCGGCGCCGTCGAATTTCGGCTCCTTGCGACCGCTGTTCTTTTTACGCCCCAGTGCCATCCAAATCCGTGTCGCAATGCTGATGATGCAAGGCGTGCAGGCTAGCGATGGCGGTTTAAAGGCGCGTTACGCAAAGGTTAACGAGCGTTTAGAGGTTCCGCTTCCCGGCCGGGTTACGCAGGTCGAAACAGAACTTGAACAAGCTGTGCAGCCGTCTGCTTCAACCGTTTCCGGTTGTGATGGACCCGTTCCATGACGGCCAGTCCACGGGTGAACGTGACAATCAGGTCCGCCGCGGCGTCGGGTGCAACGGTAAGTTCTGCTTTTGCGTCGGCATGCGAGAGGGCCGCGGTGAGCAGCGCTGTCAGGTCGCCGATCAGTCGTTTGACGCGCGCCTCGATGGCGGGCCCGGCGGTATCGAGATCAAGGGCGGTTTTTGTTGTGAGGCATCCTCGCGGCGGGGAGCCGCTGGTCATGTTGGCGATCGCGGTTTCGAAGAACGCATTCAGAGCAGTTCGCGCGTCGGAGGCGGAAAGGGCCTGCTCGGCAGATTCGAGGAAACGCTGTGTGTATCGGTCGAATGCCAGCAGGAACAACTGCTCCTTGTCGCCATAGGCGTTGTAGAGGCTGCCGCGCTGGATTCCGGTCGCCTCCGCAAGGTCGATCATCGACGTGCCGGTAAATCCCTTGCGCCAAAAGACCTCCAGCGCGCCGGCCAGCATCTCGTCTTCGTCGAATTGTCGCGTTCCGACCATGCAACAGCACTAGGTCATCATTGACACCTATGTCAAGAATGACTTAGCTGCAGAAAATCAAAGATCCGTGGGAGAAGCAAATGACCGGCCATATCGATCCGACCAAGGAAGTCTTCGCGGCGTTCCGCGACAACAATCGTCCCGGTCCCATCCACATGCTGAACCTGGTGCGGCTGCACGCGCAGGCGAAGTATCCCGATGGCCGCAAGGCCACTGGCGCGGAAGCCTATGCCAGCTACGGCCGCGAAAGCGGACTGGTGTTCACGCGGCTCGGTGGCCGGATCGTCTGGCAGGGTAAGTTTGAACTGATGCTGATCGGTCCGTCAGAAGAACGCTGGGATCATTGCTTCATCGCCGAATATCCGAGTGTTGCCGCGTTCGTGGAAATGATCCGCGACCCGGCATACCGCGAAGCGGTCAAGCACCGGCAGGCTGCGGTCGAGGACTCGCGGCTCATCCGCACCGCACCGATGCAGGTCGGCACAACGTTCGGCGAAATTCCCGGCTAGCGGGCCAGCCAGAGCAGGATCAATGCAACGGCGGCGGGAAGCGCCTGCACGATCATGATTTTCTTGCTGACCGAGTAGCCGCCATAGAGCCCCGCGACGATCACGCACAGCAGGAAGAACACCTTGATCTGGAAGCCGAAAGCTAGGCTCGGATGGAGCAGGCCCCAGATCAGGCCCGCAGCAAGGAAACCATTATAGAGTCCCTGATTGGCTGCAAGCACCGCCGATGCCTGCGCCTTTTCGATGGTGTTGCCGAATGTCGCGAGGCCTTTCGGCTTGGTCCAGAGAAACATCTCCAGCACCAGGAAATAGATGTGCAGCGCCGCGACCAGTGCGACGAGCCCGTTGGCAATCAAATTCATGGCAATGCCCCCCATACGAGGGGGAACGTAGCAGCAAGCGCGGCGATTGCCGAGACCCCGATGTTGTCGGAAAACGGAAAGACTTCCCGTGTCATCACGGCCAGGATGGCCGAAACTCGTGATGACGGATATCGGACATGACTGCAAAACAATCTCACCGATTTCAGATCGGCCGGCTCGAAACACCGATCGGCACCGCCTTGCTCGTCACCGACGATCAGGGTTTCCTGCGCGCGCTCGACTGGAGCGATTACGAGACACGGCTGCATCGGCTGCTGCGGCGGCATTACGGCGACTATGTTCTGGAAAAGGCGCAGGCTCCCGCGAACATCACTGCTGCCTTGACCCGTTACTTTGCGGGGGATCTCGGCGAACTGAAAGCCATCAAATGGCGGACCAACGGCACGCCGTTCCAGCGCAAGGTGTGGGCTGAACTTCAGAAAATTCGCGCGGGCAAGACCTCGAGCTACGGTGCGTTCGCGGCACGCCTGAATGTGCCCAAGGCGGCGCGCGCGGTCGGCCTCGCCAACGGTTCGAATCCGGTCAGCGTCGTTGTGCCGTGCCATCGGCTGATCGGCGCGGATGGTTCGCTGACCGGCTATGGCGGCGGGCTCGCGCGCAAGGAATGGCTGCTCGCGCATGAAGGCGCGGCGCTCGGAAAGCGAGCACGCAGCTAGGCTGCGGGTTTTTCCGCCGCGTCGCCATTGGCGAGCAGATGGATCAGGGCGCGCTTGATGGCGGCCTGTCGCGTCGGCGCAGTAATCTGCGCGCCGAGCAGGTCCGTGACATAGAACACGTCGCGTGCGCGCTCGCCAAAGGTGGCGACGTGAGCCGATGCGATGTTGAGGTTCAGTTTCGAAATCGCGGTGGTGAGCTGGAACAGCAGGCCTGGACGATCGAGGCCGGAGACCTCGATCACGGTGTAGCGATCCGACCACTGATTGTTGATGCTGACTTCCGGCTCGACGCTGAACGGCTTGAGCCGCGTCTTGGAGGCCGTGCGGCGCGCCATCATGTCCGGCAGGCGCAGCTTGCCCTCCAGTACCTGTTCGATGGTGTCGCCGATGCGGGTCGCGCGCCGGCCCTCATCGTCATCGCGGTCATATTCGCGGGTAATTGCGATGGTATCGAGCGCGATGCCGTCGGTGGTGGTGTAGATCTGGGCGTCGACGATGTTGGCGCCGGCGGAGGCACAGGCGCCCGCGATGATCGACAGCAGCCAGGGATGATCGGGCGCCATGATCGTCAGTTCGGTGACGCCGCGTCCCTCATCAAAGCCGACATTGACCGCCAGCTTGTGGCCGCCGGCCTCGCTGGCCTTGACGAAGCGCGCGTGGCGAATCTTGCGCGGCAGTTCCACCTTCAGCCAGTAAGCAGGATAGTGCCGTGAGATATAGGCCTCGAGTTCGGCGGTAGGCCACTCGGTGAAGGTTGCACGGAATTCCGCCTGCGCCGCGTCGATGCGCTGGGCCCGATTGACCTCGGAGAAGCCGCCGGTCAGCACCGGTTCGGTTTCATAATACAGCGTGCGGATGAGCTGTGCTTTCCAGCCGTTCCAGACGCCGGGGCCGACGCCCCGAATGTCGGCCGTGGTCAGGATGGTCAGCAGCTTCATCTGCTCCACTGATTGAACAACCGCTGCGAAGTTCTCGATGGTCTTGCGGTCCGACAGGTCGCGCGATTGCGCCACCGTGGACATGGTGAGGTGTTCCTCGATCAGCCAGGCGATCAGCTCGGTGTCGGCGGCGTTGAATCCGAAGCGCGGGCAAAGCCGCCGCGCGACCTTGGCGCCGGCGATGGAGTGATCCTCGGGACGGCCCTTGGCGATGTCGTGCAGGAACACCGCCATGTAGATCACGGCGCGATGCTCGGGATGGATTTTCCGCATCAGGTCGCTGGCGACAACGAATTCGTCGTTCCCGCCGCGCTCGATGTCCTGAAGGATGCCGATACAGCGCAGCAGATGCTCATCGACCGTATAGTGATGATACATGTTGAACTGCATCATCGACACGATCCGTCCGAATGCGCGAATAAAGCGGCCGAGCACGCCGGCCTCGTTCATCCGCCGCAGCACGGTTTCCGCGTCGTTCGACGTCAGGATTTCGATGAACAGTTTGTTGGCTTCGGGATTCTCGCGGAGCTTCGGCGTGATCAGGCCGAGCGAGCGCGTCGCCGCGCGCATGGCGTCGGGATGGAAAGCGAGATTGTTCTTCTGTGCGAGCCGGAAAATGCGGATCAGGTTGACCGGGTCCGCCTTGAACACGTCGGGCGCGGCAAGGTTGATGCGGTTGTTGTCGATGACGAAATCTTCGCCGCCGGGGACGCGGCCGCGTTTGCGGCCCGGCCGGAGCCTTGCCATCATCCGGCTCAGCACCGGCGCGGGCTTGGCCTCCTGATCTTCCAGCTTGGCGCACAGGATCGCGGTGAGATCGCCGACTTCCTTTGCGATCAGGAAGTAGTGCTTCATGAAGCGCTCGACGTCCTGCATGCCGGGATGCGAGGTGTAGCCAAGCCGCTGTGCGATCTCGCGCTGCATCTCGAACGACAGCCGCTCCTCGGGACGGCCGGTGAAGAAGTGCATGTTGCATCGGACCGACCACAGGAAGTCCTCGCAGCGGCGGAATGTACGGTATTCCTGCGGGTCGAACACGCCACGCTGCACAAGATCCTCGGTCTCCCGAACGCGGTAGACGTATTTGGCAATCCAGAACAGCGTGTGCAGATCGCGAAGGCCGCCCTTGCCGTCCTTGACGTTGGGCTCGACCAGATAGCGTGACTGGCCTGCGCGCCGGTGCCGCTCTTCGCGTTCTGCGAGTTTCGCGGCGACGAATTCAGTCGCGGTCCCTTGCACGACCTCCTTGTCGAAGCGGGTGACCAACTCCTCGTAAAGCGCGGTGTCGCCAGTGAGGAATCTGGTTTCCAGCACCGAGGTGCGGATCGTCATGTCGGCGCGTGCCTGCCGGATCGATTCATCGATGGAGCGGGTGGCGTGACCGACCTTCAGGCCCATGTCCCACAGGCAATAGAGGATCGCTTCGGCGACCTGCTCGCCCCAGGCGGTCTGCTTGTAGGGAAGGATGAACAGGAGATCGATGTCGGACTCGGGCGCCATCAGGCCGCGGCCATAACCACCGGTGGCGATCACCGCCATGCGTTCGGAATCCGAAGGGGTCGGTGAGTGATAGAGGTGACGGGTCGCCGCGTTGAACAGGATGCGGATGATCTCGTCCTGCACGAAGCAAAGCCGCTCGGCGCATCGCCGCCCGTGCCGGTCCTTGAGTAGTTCTGCCTGCGCAACGGCGCGGGCCTTGGCAAGTTCACCCTTCAGTAACTGCGTAATGGCCGCCCGGAGCAGGTCGTCCTTTCCTGCGTGTTTGTCCGCGAGCGCATCGATCTCGCCCGCGACGCGCGCGGTGTCGAACATCACTTCGTCTTGCTGAGGAGGCTTCGGCGTCACGCTGTCCATTCCATTCGGATAACGGACCGCGGCAACGGTGTCATCAGCGGATTGCGGCAAGAGGAGCCGTCCGTTCTGATTTCCCTTCCGCTGGTGAAAGGCGGTTCTCCCGCAGCGTGCATTTGCGGAGTTATTTTCTCGTTGACGATTGACGGTAACTCATTGAAAAACATAGTAATTTTTCGCGTATCGAGTGATGGTGAACGTTCGCCGGATGCTCGAGGTCGCACCAATTCAACCGCATTCCGATCCCGATCACCAGATGGAGACCTCGATGTTCCGACCGACCCGACGCGCTGTTGCCGCCCTGATTGCAGGCACCGTATTCGCTCCTGGCGCGGCCTTCGCTGCCGACGCGCCGAAGCAGATTGCGATCGACTGGGCGACCTACAATCCGGTTTCGATCATCCTGAAAGAGAAGGGCCTGCTCGAAAAGGAATTCGAGAAGGACGGCATCAAGATTGTCTGGGTGCAATCGGCGGGCTCGAACAAGGCGCTCGAATTCCTCAACGCCGGATCGATCGATTTCGGCTCGACGGCAGGCTCGGCCGCCTTGGTCGCAAAGATCAACGGCAATCCGATCAAGTCGGTCTATGTCTATTCGCGTCCCGAATGGACTGCGCTGGTGACGGGCAAGGACTCCAGGATTGCGAAGGTCGCCGATCTAAAAGGCAAGCGCGTTGCGGTGACGCGTGGCACAGACCCGCACATCTTCCTCGTCCGTGCATTGCTGGAAGCCGGCCTGACCGACAAGGACATCACCCCCGTTCTGCTGCAGCACGCCGACGGCAAGGCCGCGCTGATCCGTGGCGACGTCGATGCGTGGGCGGGGCTCGATCCGATGATGGCGCAGGCCGAGATCGAGGACGGCGCAAGGCTGTTCTTCCGCAAGCCCGAAGCCAACACCTGGGGCATCCTCAACGTCCGCGAGCAGTTCCTGAAGGACAATCCGAAGATCGTGCAGCGCCTACTCGCGGTCTATGAGGAAGCGCGCAAGTATTCGCTCGCCAACTACGATGAATTGAAGAAGGGTTTCATCGCCGTGACCAAGCTGCCGGAGACTGTGGTCGACAAGCAGCTCAAGGAGCGTACGGAACTGACACACAATCGCATCGGCGCGCCGCAGCGCGAATCGATTCTGGCCGCTGGCCTTGCACTTCAGCAGGCCGGCGTGATTCAGCCGGGTGTGGACGTGAAGGCGACGGTGGACGCGCTGATCGACGATCAGGTGCCGCTGCCGACGAATTGACGATATGCCGCAGGCGGCACGTCTCAAGGCCGCATGCCGCAAGCTTGCAGGCCTTCGCTCTGAGCACCCTTGCAATCGTTTGCGATAAGCAGTCTTTGCTATGACCATGACACTCGATACCCCAGCGCCGGACGTCATCGCAGAGCAGCCGGCATCGCGTCCCGCCGCCCGCCTGCGCCGTGTTGTGCGTCCTGCAATCGGCTTGCTGCTGCCGCTCGTCGTTGCCCTGGCATGGGAATTCGCCGTGCGTCTCGGCTACTCCAACGGGCGGCTGGTGCCGCCGCCGAGCCGTATCTGGCAGACGCTGATCGAACTCACTGCGAGCGGTGAATTGAGCCGGCACATCACCGCGACGTTGAGTCGCGTCGGCGCGGGTTTCGGACTCGGCATTGCGGCGGGAACAATCCTTGGCGCGATCTGCGGTTACTGGGCATTGGCGCGGCGTTTGCTCGATCCGACTTTTCAGGCCTTGCGCGCGATCCCGTCGATTGCCTGGGTGCCGCTGTTCATCCTGTGGCTAGGAATCTTTGAAACCTCCAAGGTGGCCCTGATCGCGGTCGGCGTTTTCTTTCCGATCTATCTCGGTGTGATGGGCGCCATCCTCGCCGTTGACCGCAAGATCGTCGAGGTCGGCTGCATCTTTCGCCTTAGCGGCGTTGCGATGATCCGCCGCATCATGCTGCCGGCGGTGCTGCCGGCCTATATTGTGTCGCTTCGCTCGGGCCTCGGTCTTGGCTGGATGTTCGTGGTCGCCGCTGAATTCATGGGCGCGTCGGAGGGACTCGGCTATCTGCTTACAGACGGCCAGCAACTGGGCAAGCCGGCGCAAATCGTTGCCGCCATCATCGTGTTTGCAATCCTCGGCAAGGTCACCGACTGGCTGATCCAACTGGCTGCGGTGCCGTTCTTGCGCTGGCAGGATTCCTTCGGCGCGCATGCGGGAGGGGCCTGATGCTTGTTCTCGATCATGTCAGCAAGACCTATCCGAATGGCGTCCGTGCGCTGGAGAATTTCTCTGCGCGCATCAAGCCCGGTGAGATCGTCGCCATCATCGGCGGTTCAGGCTGCGGGAAATCCACACTGCTGCGCGCGATATCCGGGCTCGACCGGGCGACGACAGGGGCCGTCACGCTCGACGCCATCTCGATCACAGCGCCGCACGAAAAGGTCGGCATCATTTTTCAGGAACCGCGCCTGCTACCATGGCTCAGCGTCGCGGATAACATCGGGTTTGGATTGAGCCACGCGCCTGCGCCGGAGCGAAAGCAGCGCGCTGCCCGCGCACTCGCGCGAGTCGGACTTGCCGACAAGGCCGATGCATGGCCGCGCGAGTTGTCTGGCGGTCAGGCGCAGCGGGTTGCCATCGCGCGGGCGCTGGTGCCATCTCCGGAAGTGCTGCTGCTGGACGAACCGTTTTCGGCGCTAGACGCCTTCACGCGTGCCGACTTGCAGGATCATCTGCTCGATCTGTGGGCCGACACCAAGCCGACGCTTGTCCTTGTGACCCATGATGTCGATGAGGCGGTGATGCTGGCGGATCGCGTGATGGTCATGCGGCCGCTGCCGGGGCGGCTGTTCGAGGAGATCCGGGTGGAACTCAGCCGTCCACGCGACAGGAATTCGTCCGCCTTCGAGGCGGTCAAGCATCAGGTGCTGGCGTCGCTGGATCGCTCGCTCAACCGTGCCATGCGTCCCGCAGACGTTTCGCTGACGGTCGGCGAGGGAATATAAGGCGGAATAAGCTGCACGCGGCGTTGTTGATGCCGAAGGAAACGGAGAACGTAAAATGGATTCAACCGCCCTCCGCGCCATGCAGGCGCCGATCAAGGATCGCTACAAATCCGACCCGCAGGCAGCTTTCATTACCTTGAAGGCGAAGGGATCGCTCGACAGCGAAGGTCTGTCCTGCAAGGTGGAAACCGGCAAGGCGGCAGCCGCGATCGCAGGGCTACATCCGGCCACCGGCGGCTCCGGACTTGAACTCTGTTCGGGCGACATGCTGCTCGAAGCGCTGGTGGCTTGCGCCGGCGTGACACTGAAATCGGTTGCGACCGCGCTCGACGCACCGCTGAAGTCCGGCAACGTGACGGCCGAAGGCGATCTCGATTTTCGCGGCACGCTCGGCGTCGACAAGGAGGCGCCGGTCGGGTTTGCTGAAATTCGCCTGCGGTTCGACGTCGACACCGATGCGCCACAGGAAAAGCTCGATCAGCTCCTGAAACTCACCGAACGTTACTGCGTGGTCTATCAGACCATCAAGAACGGCCCGAAGACCAGTGTGTCGATTAATCGGGTTTGACGTTCGTCACTTCGGCAGCTTCGCCTTCAGTGCATAGAGCGCGTCCAGCGCCTCACGCGGCGACATCTCGTCGGGATGCAATGCGCTGAGCGCCTCTGCCACCTGATCGGCGGCGCTTGGCGGTTGAGGTTCGGCCGCTGCACGCGACGGGACTGCGAACAGCGGCAGATCGTCGGCCAGCGCACGTGCCGTGGTGCCGCGATCCTGCGCTTCGAGTTTCGCCAGCACCGATTTCGCGCGTGCGACGACTGCGGCGGGAAGACCCGCGAGCTTCGCGACCTGAATGCCGTAAGAACGATCCGCCGACCCCGGCAGCACCTCGTGCAGGAACACCACATCGCCCTGCCATTCCTTGACGCGTACGGTGGCGTTGAACAGCCGCGGCAGGTTGGCCGAGAGCGCGGTGAGTTCATGATAATGCGTGGCGAACAATGCCCGGCAGCGATTGCTCTCATGCAAATGTTCGATCGAGGCCCACGCGATCGAGAGACCGTCGAAGGTCGAGGTACCGCGGCCGATCTCGTCGAGGATCACCAGCGCACGCTCGCCGGCCTGATTGAGGATCGCGGCTGTCTCCACCATCTCGACCATGAAGGTCGAACGGCCGCGTGCAAGATCGTCCGCCGCGCCGACGCGCGAGAACAGCCGGTCGACGATACCGATATGCGCAAGTTTTGCGGGCACGAAACTGCCGATCTGCGCCATCAGCGCAATCAGCGCATTCTGCCGCAGGAAGGTCGATTTGCCGGCCATGTTCGGTCCGGTCAGCAGCCAGATCTGTCCTGACGCCTGCGACGGTCCGGGTGACAGGTCACAGGCGTTGGCGATGAAAGGCTGGCCATCGCGCTTCAGCGCCTGTTCGACCACGGGATGACGGCCGCCTTCGATGGAAAATTTTAGAGAATTATCGACCACGGGCCGCACGTAATTCTCGTCAATCGCAAGCTTCGCGAGCGCGGAGGTGACATCAAGCAGCGCGAACGCATGTGCTGCGGCGCGCAGATCATCGCCTGCCGCAACCGCCATCCCGCACAGCTTTTCGAAAATCTCGAGTTCGAGCCCGAGGGCGCGGTCGCCCGCATTGGCGATCTTGGCCTCGACCTCGCCCAGTTCGGTTGTCGTGAAACGCACCTGTCCCGCAAGGGTTTGGCGATGGATGAACGTCGCATTCAGTGGCGCTGCCATCAGCTTGTCGCCGTGCTGCGCGGTGACCTCGACGAAATAGCCGAGCACGTTGTTATGCCGGATCTTGAGGCCTTTGATGCCAGTGTCGTCGGCGTAACGTGCCTGCATCGCGGCGACCACCAGCCGCGAGGCGTCGCGCAGGTTGCGTGTTTCATCCAGTGCCGATTCGTAGCCTGCGCGGACGAAGCCGCCATCGCGTTTGAACAGCGGCAGTTCGTCGGCGAGGCCCCGCGCGAATTCCCGCGCGAGATCACGGGACGGGCGGCGCAGCGCATCGACGGCAAGCGTGATGTCGCGTGGAAGTTTTTCGATCCGCACCAGCCGCTCGACAGCCTTGTCGGCAGCCAGAATTCCGTCGCGCAGGGCGGCGAGATCACGCGGGCCGCCGCGTCCGACGGACAATCGCGCCAGTGCACGTGAAATGTCCGGCGCCGCGCGCAGGATGCCGCGCAGATCGTCGCGTGTCGCACTGTCGCTTGCGAACAGGGCCGCGGCGTCGAGCCGATGCGAGATGGTTGCGCTGTCCGTCAGCGGCGCGGAGAGGCGTTGTGCCAGCAGCCGCGAGCCGGCTGCGGTCACCGTGCAGTCGATGGCATCTAACAGCGACCCGCGCCGCTCGCCTGCCAGCGTCCGTGTCAGCTCGAGGTTGGCGCGGGTGGCGGGATCGATCGCCATGGTTGTGCCGGCGGCCTCGCGCGCCGGTGGCGACAGCGGCAGGTGCTGGCCGACCTGCGTACGGTCCACATATGTCACCGCCGCTGCGGCGGCAGTCGCCTCTAGACGCGACATCGCGCCGAAGCCGTCCATGGTCGCGACGGCGAAATAGTCGCACAGCCGCCGCTCGGCGGTGGCGGCGTCGAACACATCGCGCGTCACTGGGGTCACGGCGGCCAGCGTGCGAAACAGCGCAGACAATTCCGGATCGGAGTACAGCGCGTCGGTGACGATCACTTCATTGGGATTGATCCGCGCCAGCGTCGCGCCAAGTTCAGCGGCGCTGCATTCGGTGACACTGAACTCTGCTGTTGAGATGTCGATCCATGCGAGGCCGATGCGGTCGGCGGCGGTCGAGGATCCGCGCGTTCGCGCAATCGCCAGCAGATAGTTATTGGTCTTGGCGTCGAGCAGCGTGTCTTCAGTCAGCGTGCCCGGCGTCACCAGCCGCACCACATCGCGGCGGACCACACTCTTGTTGCCGCGCTTCTTGGCTTCGGCGGGATTCTCTGTCTGCTCGCAAACTGCGACGCGATGACCCAGCGCAATCAGCCTGTGCAGGTAGTCGTCGGAGCGCTCCACCGGCACGCCGCACATCGGGATGTCTTCGCCCATGTGCTTGCCGCGCTTGGTCAGCGTGATGCCGAGCGCGCGCGAGGCGGTTTCCGCGTCCTCGAAGAACAATTCGTAGAAATCGCCCATCCTGTAGAACAGCAGCAGCCCCGGATTGGCCGCCTTGATCTCCAGATATTGTTCCATCATCGGCGTCACGCGTCCGGCGGCCTCCGGGGCGGGGGCTTCGGCGTTCGGCGGTGCGGGGGGCGTGGAATGGATGGTCATGGAGCGAACACTAGCAAAGTTCTTTCGCATGGTGGAATTGCACGGGACGTTTTCCACGCCTTGAGGCGGCCGGTGCATGGCCGCTCTGCCGGGCAATCAGGCTGTTCCGGGTATCGATCATTTGACGCCCCGCGCCATGCTTCCTAAAACTCGCGGCAGCCGAGGACTTTGTCCGGACCAACTTCAGGGAGAACGACCATGCGTGATGTTTACATCTGTGATGCGGTGCGGACGCCAATCGGCCGGTTCGGCGGATCGCTGGCCAAGGTGCGTGCGGACGATCTGGCCGCGGCTCCGATCAAGGCGCTGATGGAGCGCAATCCCAAGGCGGACTGGGGTGCGCTGGATGAAGTCTCCTATGGCTGTGCCAATCAGGCCGGCGAAGACAACCGTAACGTCGCTCGCATGGCGCTGTTGCTGGCCGGATTGCCGGAGACGGTGCCGGGCATGACGGTCAACCGGCTCTGCGCTTCGGGTCTCGATGCGGTCGGTGGTATGGCGCGGGCAATCCGCGCCGGCGAGATTGATTTCGCCATTGCGGGCGGCGTTGAGTCCATGACGCGTGCGCCGTTTGTCACCGGCAAGGCCAATGAAGCCTATCAGCGCGCGGTCGAGACCTACGACACCACCATCGGGTGGCGATTCGTCAATCCGTTGATGAAGAAGATGTACGGCGTCGATTCCATGCCGGAAACCGGTGAGAACGTGGCGACCGATTACCAGATCTCGCGCGCGGATCAGGACGCTTTCGCGATCCGTTCGCAGCAGCGCGCGGGCAAGGCAATCGCCGCAGGTTACTTCGCGGAGGAAATTACCCCGGTTACGGTTGCCGGCGGCAAGGCCGGTCCTGTGATCGTGGACAAGGACGAACATCCACGTCCCGAAACCACACTCGAACAGCTTGCCAAGCTGAAGCCGGTCACGCGGCCTGATGGCACGGTGACGGCCGGAAACGCCTCGGGCGTCAATGACGGTGCGGCTGCCCTGATCCTCGCCTCGGAAGAAGCCGTGAAGAAGCACGGCCTGACGCCGCGCGCAAAGCTCCTCGGTCATGCGTCGGCTGGTGTCGCGCCGCGTGTAATGGGCATGGGCCCCGTGCCGGCGGTGCGCAAGCTGCTCGAGAAGCTTGGCCTCAAGATTGGTGACATCGATCTGATCGAGCTCAACGAAGCGTTCGCGTCGCAGGGCATCGCCGTGCTGCGCCAGCTTGGCGTTCAGGAAGATGCTGATTTCGTGAACCCGCATGGCGGCGCGATCGCACTCGGTCATCCGCTCGGCATGAGCGGCGCACGCCTGGTGCTGACGGCGGTGCATGGTCTCGAAAAGCGCGGCGGCAAGTACGCGCTGGCGACCATGTGTGTCGGCGTCGGGCAGGGCGCCGCGGCGGCCATCGAAAAGTTGAACTGAGTTTTTCTAATACTTGGACGAAACGGGGAGCCAAGGCTCCCCGTTTTTGCTTGTAATCCATCTGAGAGCGGATCAATCCATCACTGCGGCATGATCGGACGCCTGCGACTGCTTGCGCAGTGCGGCCTTGCTCGATCCGACCATCATTGCCAGCGGAATGGCGCACAGGGTGACGATCATCACCATCTGGTAGTCGTGCGAGAATGCGATGATTTGAGCCTGCGTCTTGATCAGGACATCCATGATCGCGCGGCCTGAGTCCGTGTTCATGCTGAGGATGCTGGCGACGTCCGGCATCTGCATGGCGTGATTGAACGGCGTGACGTGCTCATTGAGGATGGCGTAGCTCTCCCGTCCGCCTGATGTCAGCTTGGCGATCACCACGGAAATGCCGATCGAGCTGGCAACATTGCGCATCAGGGTCAGCATCGATGTGCCGTCGGTGCGCAGTTCATTGGGTAGCGTCAAGAAGGAGACCGTGCTGAGAGGCACGAACACCAGCCCGAGGCCGAAGCCCTGTGCGACGCTGACCACGATGATGGTCGGAACGCCGGTCTGGTCGGTCCATTGTGTCATGAAATAGAGCGACACCGACATCAGCAGCATGCCGCTTGCGATCAGCGTGCGGGCCTCGATGTATTTCATCATCCGCCCGACCAGCATCATGGCTATGAACGTGCCGCCGCCGCGCGTGGCCAGCAGCAGACCTGCGGTCATGATCGGATAGCCGATCACGTTTTGCAGATACGGCGAAGCGAGCGCCATGGTGCTGTAGAGCACGAGGCCCATCACCGACATGAAGACGCAGCCGCTGATGAAGTTGCGGTCCTTGAAGATCGCGAACTGAATGAAGGGCCGCTTCGTGGTCAGCGAATGTGCGAAGAAATAGTAGAAACCGATCACCGAGATGATCGCTTCCGCAACGATCTCAGGCGACTCCAGCCAGCCGAGTTGTTCGCCGCGATCGAGTGCAAGCTGCATCGATCCGATGCCGACGGCGAGCGCCGCAAAGCCGAACCAGTCGAAGCGAAGCTCACGGTTCTGCTTGGTTTCATCCATGAAGGCGATCAGCCCGAGTACGGTAGCGATGCCAAACGGCAGGTTGACGAAGAACACCCAGTGCCAGGAGTAGGTTTCCGTCAGCCAGGCGCCGAGTGAAGGGCCCATGATGGGGCCAAGCATCACACCCATGCCCCAGATCGACATCGCCTTGGCGCGCTCGTGCAGCGCGTAGGAGTCGAGCATGACAGCTTGTGACAATGGCACCAGTGCCGCCCCGAACACGCCCTGCAGCAAGCGGAACAGCACCATCTGCGTGATGTCCTGCGCGAGGCCGCACATCACCGATGCGGCGGTGAAGCCGGCGGAGCAGACAATAAAGACTTTCTTTCGCCCGAAGCGGTTGGCGATCCAGCCGACCGGTGCGGTCATGATGGCTGCGGCGACGATGTAGGACGTCAGCACCCAGTTGATCTGGTCCTGCGAGGCGGACAGCGTGCCCTGCATGTAGGGCAGCGCCACGTTCGCGATGGTGGTGTCGAGCGCCTGCATGATCGTTGCCGTCATGGCGCAGATCGTCACCATGTTGCGGCGAAGTCCCGGGACCGCCGCCGTGGAGGCGGGGGCAGCGGCGGTCACCGGGTTTTCTCCTGAGCCGAGGCAGAGGAGAATCCGAGCAATCCGGCGAGCGTCCGTTTATGTCCGGTGTCGACCCAGACAAACGTGCTCATGCCGGCCTTGAGTTTCCGAACGGCTGCGTCATTGGCATCGAAATAGATGCGCACCGGCACGCGTTGCACGACCTTGACGAAATTGCCGGTCGAGTTCTGCGGCGGCAGGATCGCGAACTGGGCGCCGGTGCCGGGGCTCAGCGAGCCCACGGTGCCCCTGAACGTGTGGTCGGGGAACGCGTCGATCGACATGGTGACGGGCTGGCCCTTGGCCACATAGGTGAGATCCGACTCCTTCAGATTGGCATCGACCCACGGATTGGCGTCATCGATCACGCTGAACACAGGTGATCCTGCCGCAACGAAGCGGCCGAGCTGAATGCTGTCGACCTGTGTCGCGGTCCCGTCGATCGGTGCGCGCAGCACGGTGTGATCGAGGTTGCGTTGGGCCTGATCGAGCGCGGCCTTGGCCTGGAAATAGGGCGGGAATTCCTCGAGCGGCAGATTGGGATTGCCGAGCAGCTGATTGTTGGCGGTGGCGAGCTGCTGTTGCAGCAGTTCGAGCTGCGCCCGCGCCAGCACGAGATTGGTGGTCGAGGTATCGAGATCAAGCTGCGAGCCGGACTGCGACTTCACCAGCGAGGCCTTGCGTTCCACGTCGCGCTGCTTCAGGTCGACGCCCTGCTTCGCAAGATCGAGCATCTGCGCGTAGATCTTCACGTTGTCGCGCAGATTATTGTAATTTGTTCTCGCCGTTTCGAGTGCGGCCTTCGCTTGCTGAAGCGCGAAGCGGAACGGCACTGGATCGATTTCAAACAGTTCGTCGCCGGCCTTGACCTTCTGCCCTTCCTTGATGAGCACCTTCTCGATCTTGCCGGAGATATCCGGCGTGATGAGAACCTTTTGCGCGCCGACATAGGCATCATCGGTGGTCGCGTAGCGTCCGCCGGACAGATAGAACGCAACGCCGCCGATCAGTGCAATGACCGGCACCACTACGAGCAGGAGCGTGCGCCGCTTTTCGCGCGCCAACTGGCCCCAGCTTTTACGTGAGGACCCGGCGGCGGGCAGAGGCGTGTCTGTCTGTTTTTGCTCGGTGGGAAATTTGACGATGGGATCAGCCATAGCGCGGCTCCTTCGCTTTAGCGTCGCTGGCGGCCTGAAGCGCGTCGCGCACGTTGTTCTTGATGGATTCGAGTTGACCGGCGAGCGCATCGGCCTCGTCAGAATTGAGATGATTGAGCGCGGTCTGCGTGATTTCGGCGCGCAGTTTGGCAAGCCGCGCCAGCATCGGGCGCGCTGCGGGGCGCAGATAGAGACGATTGACGCGGCGATCTTTCGGATCTTCGCGGCGCTCGATGAGGTCGTTATCGCAGAGGCGATCGATCAGCCGCGTCAGTGTGATCGGCTGCATCTCCATCATTTCGGCGAGTTCGGACTGCTTCAGGCCTTCGGTGCGCTCAAGTTTGGCCAGCACCGCCCATTGGGCGCGGGTGATGCCGTGACGTACCGCCAGCTTGTCGGCGTAGAGCCGCAGCATGCGCTGGGTCTCGAACAGCGCGAACAGAAAGTCGGTATTGCCCTTCGGCATCGGAGCATCCTCGATAAGCCTTGGCTATAATAAGCTTGCTTATTAACTCGGGAAGCCGACGAAACCAAATGCGGGCCATGCGATTCCGCATGGATTTGAATTTATTCCAATTAATCAGTGCATTAGGCGGTTACGCCCATTCCACGCCGGATTCGGCGGCGAGATCGATCGTGCTCCGGCGGCCGATATCGTCGAAATGATTGTCGAGAAACTTCTTGGCGGCGCGCATGCCCGCGCGGTGCAGCAATTCAAAGAAATCGTAGTCGGTTTTCATCTTGCTGGAGGCGGCGAGGCGCGTGCCGAGACCGCCAAGATCGATGCGATGGATGTTGAGCCGGCGGTACTGATCCTTGCCCGTGCCGCGCGGCAACCGGCCGTCGTCGATCAGCTGGTTGACGAAATCCATCGTGCGCAATTCGGAGATCAGCGCCGAGTTGAAGGTGATTTCGTTCAGCCGGTTGATGATCTCACCGGATGTCTTGGGCGTGGTGTCGCGCGACACCGGATTGATCTGCACCACCAGCACGTCTTCGGCGTCGGTTGCTTGCAGGAACGGAAAGATAGCGGGATTGCCCATGTAGCCGCCATCCCAATACGGCACGCCGTCGATCTCGACCGCGCGAAACATGAAAGGCAGTGCTGCGGACGCCATCACCACGTCGGCGGTGATTTTCTCGTTTGCAAAAATGCGCAGCCGGCCCGTATGAACGTTGGTCGCCGAGATGTAGAGCGCAAGGTCGGTGTTGGCGCGCAGCGCATCGAAATCGACGAAACGTTCAATCAGCTGGCTGAGCGGATTGATGTTGAGGGGATTCAGCTCGTAGGGCGAGAAGTAGCGCGCCATCGCCTCGAACCAGTTCTGCATCGGTGTGGCTGCGAACGGCATCAATGAAAACATCCGGTCGGTCATCGCGCGCTGGACCGGGGGAAGATCGCCGCCGGTGCTGGTCGCGCGCCAGAATTCGGCGAGGCGCTTGCGCGCTTCTTCCGGGCCGCCTCGGGTGAGGCCGTCCGCGACCATCACTGCATTCAGGGCGCCCGCCGACGCACCGGAGATGCCGGTGATTTCCAGCCGTCCGTCGCCGAGAAACTGATCCAGCACCCCCCAGGTGAAGGCCCCGTGCGATCCCCCGCCCTGAAGCGCCAGATTGATTTTCTTGGCGGCGCTTGCCTTGCGCACGCCGGAAAAGTTCCAGGGCGTCAGATTGTCGAGATAGGTCTTGAGAGTGGTCGCCATGAGCTCTTTCTCTCTGAAATGGTTCAGTTATTGGGTTCCCTGGAGACCCGCGGAGTTGCTTTGTATGCCGATGATTTGGGGCTTTTATGATGCAATGCAATAAAAATGATGCGTTGCAAAATCTTGTGTCAACTTATGCCGCTGAAATTATGAGCGGAATCACGCTAACCGCATTACATATTGGGCGAATGAAACAAGCGAAGCCCGTTTTCCCTGAGCCAAACCATGACCACGGCCGTTGCGCCGAGGATGCGTTCTCGCATGCCGAAAAGGTTTGCAGGGGACGCGGCCAGAAATTCACGCCGATCCGGCGCCAGGTGCTTGGCGCGTTACTGTCGAGCCATCGGCCACTTGGCGCGTATGAAGTGATCGATGAACTCGCCAAAACCATGCCGCGCCCGGCGCCGATCACCGTCTATCGCGCACTGGATTTTCTGATGGAGAACGGTCTCGTTCACCGCATCGAAAGCCGCAACGCGTTTCTGGCCTGCGCGCATAATCACGACGAGGCGGCGGTAGTGGCGTTCCTGATCTGCGAGACATGCGGATCGGTCGGCGAGATTCCGGCCGCGCCGCTTGCACAAAGTTTCAACGAAGCCGCGCGCGGTACGGGCTTCGCACCAAAATTATCGGTGGTGGAAATCACCGGCACCTGCGCACATTGTCAACGGACTGCATAAATCAGAACAACACGGCGGTAAGCCGGACACGGGGTGCCATGCCATCAGACAATTTGAAGGTTGTGCCAGCGGGGCGTCCGTTGAACGCGACGGCTATCGCCCTGATGGTGATGCTGTGCCTGAGCTGGGGCTTCAATCAGATCACGGTCAAGCTTGCGCTGCCGGATATCCCGCCGCTGTTGCAGGCCACGATCCGTTCCGCAGGCGGCCTGATCATCATTCTCTTGGTGGCATGGTTTCGCGGCGTGCCGTTGTTCCGCCGTGATGGCACTCTCAAGGCGGGCGTGCTTGCCGGAATTTTCTTCGGCGTCGAGTTCATCCTGATCTATCGCGGGCTGGTCTACACCACGGCTTCCCGCGCTGTCGTGTTTCTCTACATCGCGCCGTTCGTCGTTGCGCTCGGATCGAAACGCTACCTCGGCGAATCCTTGAGCAGGCTGCAATGGGGCGGTCTTGCGCTTTCCTTTGTGGGCGTGGCGCTGGCCATCGGGGTGCCGCAGCCGTCGGTGGATGCCAAGGTGATTATGGGAGACCTGCTGGTGATGGGCGGCGGCATTCTCTGGGCCGTCACCACGCTGGTCGTGAAGGCGACGCCGCTGTTGCACGCTCCCGCCGAAAAGACCCTAGCCTATCAGGTGGCAATCTCGGTCCCGATTCTGGCGCTCGGGGCAGCGATCTCGGGAGAGAGCATCAGCCACATGCCGGGGCCGCTGGCCCTAGGATTGATGGCCTATCAGACGATCTGGATCGTTGGGATCACATTCCTGATCTGGGTCTCTCTGGTCAAAACCTATTCGGCGAGCAAACTGTCGTCATTTACCTTTATGACGCCTTTGTTTGGGGTCATTGGGGGCTATTTCGTGATGCACGACACCCTGACATTGGCGTTTGCGGGGGCTGCCCTTCTGGTCATGGCGGGCCTATATCTGGTAAACCGCCCCGGCGAACCGGCGGGGAACCCCCTGCTTCCGGCCACCGAAAACGACACCTGAGCGCAAAGAGATTTTCACGTGAGCGATCTGAAAGAGCGGACCAAGGAAATCCATGCCGGCCCCAAGGGGCGCCATCGGACGGTTCAGGTGACAGTCGGCAACGTCAAGGTCGGGGGCGGCGCACCGATCGTGGTGCAGTCGATGACCAACACCGACACCGCGGACATCGAGGGCACCGTCAAGCAGGTCGCAGCGCTTGCACGCGCCGGCTCCGAAATGGTGCGCATCACGGTGGATCGTGACGAAGCCGCTGCTGCCGTCCCGCACATCCGCGAGAAACTCGACAAGCTCGGCGTCGATGTGCCGCTGATCGGCGACTTCCATTACATCGGCCACAAGCTGCTGGCCGATCATCCGGCCTGCGCCGCGGCGCTGTCGAAGTACCGCATCAATCCCGGCAACGTTGGCTTCAAGAACAAGCGCGACACGCAGTTCACCGACATTGTCGAAATGGCGCTCAAGCACGGCAAGACCATCCGGATCGGCGCGAACTGGGGTTCGCTCGATCAGGAATTGCTGACCAAGCTGATGGAAGAGAACGCCAAGTCACCCGACCCGATCGATGCCCGCGCGGTGACGCGCGAGGCGATGGTGCAGTCGGCGCTGCTGTCCGCAAAGCGCGCCGAGGAAATCGGACTGCCGAAGAACCGCATGATCCTGTCGGCCAAGGTGTCCAACGTGCAGGATCTGATCGCGGTCTATCGCGAACTGGCGGCGCGTTCTGACTATGCCATCCATCTCGGACTGACCGAGGCCGGCATGGGCTCGAAGGGCATCGTCGCATCGTCGGCAGCGCTCGGCATTCTGCTTCAGGACGGCATCGGCGACACCATCCGCGTCTCGCTGACCCCCGAGCCGGGCGGCGACCGGACGCTGGAAGTGAAGGTCGGTCAGGAAATCCTGCAGACCATGGGCTTCCGCACCTTCGTGCCGCTGGTGGCGGCGTGCCCCGGCTGCGGCCGCACGACCTCGACGGTATTCCAGGAACTGGCGCGGGACATCCAGAGCTTCATCGTTGAGGAAATGCCGGAGTGGAAGACGCGCTATCCGGGCGTTGAGCAGCTCAACGTCGCGGTGATGGGCTGCATCGTGAACGGCCCCGGCGAATCCAAGCATGCCGATATCGGCATCTCGCTGCCGGGCACCGGTGAAACGCCGGCGGCGCCGGTGTTCGTCGATGGCGAGAAGTTCCGCACGCTGCGCGGGCCGACCATCGCTGCCGACTTCAAGGCGCTGGTGATCGACTACATCGAGCAGCGCTACGGCGGTGCAGGCGCCAAGGCTCCGGCCGTTACTGCGGCGGAATAGTTTTAGCGCGCATCGCGCGACGCATGGCGGCCCGCTGTTACAGCGGGCCGTTTTTTTCGCGGTTGTCGACGACAGCTTCCTCGAGATCGAGATCGCGCTCGATACGCCGGCGCGTCTCGTCGGTGATCTTTCCCTCACGCAGCAGCCTGTGAAGGCACGTCCGCTCGATCGTGATGATCTCCCGGACCAGCGAGGCGCCCTGAGTCGCCGGCGTGAACTGGCCTTCTTCCCTCGGAGGCTCCGGCAGCGCGCGCATGCGCGTTTCGTGACGGGCTTCGAGGAATCTTGCGAGCCCTTCGGGCAGATTGCGCTCCTTGATGATCCGGTCGAGGGACCCGCGGGCCGATTCAAGAATTTCACGCCGCGCAGCGATCTCCGCTTCCCGTTCGCGGATCGCTTCTAGTTGTCCATGCTCGGACAGGCCAAGAAGCTTGACCAGGATCGGAAGGGCCAATCCGATCCCGATCAGCGTGAAGACGATCACGCCGAAGGTGATGAGCAGGATGAGATCGCGATACGGGAAGTCCTGTCCGTTCGGCAGCGTCAGCGGCAAAGCCAGCGCAACGGCAAGTGACACCACGCCGCGAATGCCGGTGAAGCCGATGACGACGACATATTTCCACGACGGCTTCTCTTCGCGGGCCGCGATCCTCTTGCTGGCGAGGCGCGGCAGGTAAGAGCCGGGAAAGACCCAGAGGAACCGGGCCAGCACGACAATCGCGCAAACGATGCCGATAGCGACGAGGATTTCGCCTACCGGCACCGCCTTTGATTTCTCCATCAGGAGCCGCAACTGGAATCCGATCATCAGGAACAGCACGCCCTCGATCAGCCAGATCACGAAGTCCCAGAAGAAGATGCCCTGCAATCGGGTTTTCGATGAGATCAGCAGCGGTCCGTTCCAGCTCACATAGAGTCCGCTCACGACGGTGGCGATGACGCCCGAGCCGCCGAGATGCTCCGGGACCCAGAAAGCGAGATAGGGGGTCAGCAGCGACAATGAAATCTCGACACGTGGGTCGTGTGCCCATTGCCGCAAGCGCAGGCTGAGCCAGCCGACCAGGATGCCGAACATGATTTCGCAGACGATGATCGCAACGAACGTTCCTGCCGCGGGCGGCAGCGAGAACGCGCCTGTGCTGACGGCAAGCACCGCAAACCGGTACAGGATAAGCGCGGTGGCGTCGTTTGCGAGTCCTTCACCTTCGAGGATGACGAGAATGCGATGGGGCAGCTTCAACCGTCTGGCGATGGCAAGTGGCGCGACCACGTCCGGCGGCGACACGATCGCGCCGAGGACGAATCCGACGCTCCACGGCAGCCCAAGCGCATAATGCGCGGCCGCGGCAACCAGCACCGTCGTGAAGATCACGCAGCCGATCGCCAGCGCGCCAATCGGGCGGAGGTTGGCCCTGAATTCGCGCCAGCTCATCGCCACGCCGGATGAATAAATCAGCGGCGGCAGCACCAGCAGCAGGACGCCTTCCGGCTTCAGTTCGATGCGCGGAAATCCGGGCAGGAACGCCAGGATGATGCCGACAATCAGAAAGACAATAGCCGGCGCAATGGCAAGCCGTTTCGCGAGCGTCGCGGAAACGCCGAGCGCGGCGAGTATCAGAAGGAAGGTCAGAAAACCAGTTATCATCGAAGGATCATATCGCGCTGGCCGCGATATTGACCATCAGGGCCACCAGCGCGGTATTGAAGATAAAGGAAACGACGCCGTGGGCCGTTGCGGTCCGGCGGATGATCTTGTCGGTGATGCCGACATCCGACACCTGGGCCGTCATGCCGATCACGAAAGAGAAGTAGACGAAGTCCCAGTAATCAGGATCTTCGCCGCCCGGAAACGAAAGTCCGCCGGTCTTGGCGCTGCGATAGAAGTCGTGGGCGTAATGCAGCGCAAAGGTCGTGTGGATCATTGCCCACGAGAGCACGATGGTCACGGCCGCGAGCACGAGCTGCGGAGCTCCCTGCGGCTTGATGGCAAGCTCCATGACGATGGCTGCGATGCTCGCGAAAGCGCCGAGGCCGGTCATGGCGAGGATGAAGAAGCGCCCGTCGTCCTGGATCGCCGCCTGACGGCGGATATGCGCCGTGTCGCACGTGAACACCGTCACGTAGGCGAGGATCATGTAGATCGCGACAAAGATATCCCATGCCACGAGAAGCCGGCTCGCGGGCCGCCACGACATTGGCGTGACCAGAAGCGACGCAAGACCGATCGCCAGCGCGATGAACGTGCGCGGGCGTCCGTAGATGATGCGGAGCGGCTTTGGCATGCCTTTGAGGCGAAGAAGATACGGATCGCCGTCCTTCTTGCCTGGCATGCTGCTGTGCCCTTCTACTTCTGTCGCTCTGCGACGAAGCGCGAGGTCGCGCGCAGGACATCGCCTTTCGCGCCGAACGGAGCGAGCGCGGCATCGGCCTGCTTCAGGAGGTCGCGCACGCGCGCCTTGGCGCCATCGATGCCGAGCAGCGTGACGAATGTGGTTTTGCCGGCCGCGGCATCCTGTCCGGCGGGCTTGCCGAGCGCGGCGGCATCGCCTTCGACGTCCAGAAGATCGTCGGCGATCTGGAACGCTTCACCGAGCGCGTGACCATAGGTGTCGAGCGCGTCGTACTGGTCCCTCGGAGCCTGGCCGAGCAGTGCACCCGCGATGCAGCCATACTTGAGCAGTGCGCCGGTTTTCATTTGCTGCAGCTTGGCGACATCCGGCGGCTCGGGATCGCCGAAGCGGCCTTCGCCGGCGAGATCCATGATCTGTCCGCCCACCATGCCGCCGACACCGGCGGCGCGCGCGAGCGCACGGGTCAGCAGCAGGCGCACCGTCGGGTCCTTGTGAACCTCGTCACGGGTGATGATGTCGAACGCGATGGTCAGAAGCCCGTCGCCCGCGAGGATCGCGGTGGCGTCATCGAACTTCTTGTGCGAGGTCGGGCGCCCGCGCCGCAGATCGCTGTTGTCCATCGACGGAAGGTCGTCATGGATCAGCGAGTAACAGTGGATGCATTCGAGCGCGGCGCCGGCTAGCAGCGCGGCGTCGCGCGGCACGCCGAACACCGCAGCGCTTTCCACCACCAGAAACGGGCGCAGCCGCTTGCCGCCATTGAGGCTCGAATAGCGCATCGCTTCCATCAGCCGATGCGGGCGCACGATTTCGCCTGACAGCGGCGCGTCGGACAGAAGGCGCGTCAACAGCGCCTCGGTGTCGGCCGCTGTGGCGTCCAGCCGTTTCATGAAATCCTGTGGTGAAGTGCCGGTGGTCATCAAAAACTCCAAGAGAACGTCAGGCGAACGCAAATTTCGGCGGACAATCGGTTATGGCATCGCCCGCGTCAATTCCGCAAAGCCCGGCTTTGCCGGGGATTGGAAAAAACCGAAAGGCATGGTTTCTGCTGGCTGGGGGCCGCTGGAATAGACCCCTCCCGGACATGAGGCGTGATGCGAAGATTGATCCGTGCGGTGGTGTTGGTTGCGCTGGGGCTGGTGCTTTTGCCCTATGTGCTGACCCCGCTCTACAGCAGCGGGCATCCCGTCTCCACACTGATGATCGGGCGTTATCTCACAGGTGAAACCGTCACCCGCAAGTGGGTCGATCTTGACGACATGTCCGAGGCTCTGCCGCGTTCCGTGGTGGCCGCCGAGGATGCCAAATTCTGTTTTCATCACGGCATCGACTGGGATTCTGTCCGGAACATTATTGAGGACGCACAGGACGGTGAGGTCGCCCGCGGGGGATCGACCATCACACAGCAGGTGGCAAAAAACCTGTTCCTCTGGCCGGGCCGAAGTGTGGTGCGCAAGGCGCTCGAGTTCCCGCTGGCAATGTGGATCGATCTGGTGTTGTCGAAGAAGCGCATTCTGGAGCTTTACCTGAATGTGGCTGAGCTCGGGCCTGACGGCCAGTTCGGAGCCGAAGCGGGCGCAAGTTACGCGTTCGGCCGCCCGGCGGCGGCGCTTTCGGCCCGTGAGGCAGCCCTTTTAGCCTCGATCCTGCCCAATCCGGTCACCAGAAGTGCCCGGAATCCCGGGCCGGGCGTACGGCGGATGGCGGGGACCTATGTGGTGCGGGCCCAATCAGCCGAAATCTCCGACTGCTGGGAGCGAAATCGCTGATTTTGGGCCTTTTTGACCCATTTTCTCGACCTATCCGGTCTAGCTTTCGCGGCGGCCTTCCTCTATAAGCGCGGCCTCAATCCGAATTCTGGAGAGCCCCCGCCCGGCGGGTGAGCCTTGATTTAGAGGACGACGATCCCATGGCCGTTCCACGCAGGAAAACATCGCCGTCACGCCGCGGCATGCGCCGCTCGGCGGACGCGCTCAAGAAGCCGACTTATGTCGAGGACAAGGATTCGGGCGAACTTCGCCGTCCGCATCACCTCGATCTCAAGACCGGCATGTACAAGGGCCGTCAGGTCCTGAAGGTCAAGAAGGACTAACGTCCGGATCGCAGCGCGCTGCGTTCAGGCAGCGCGCTTGCCCGCGATGCTGGCGGAGGCGCGCGAACGCGGCTTCATAAGAACGCCACAGACGCATGTGATGACCAGTGCATCACAGGATACTTTTTCAGAGAGAGCCTGCCGACGATGATCGGTTTTCCGCTGCTTCTGATTCCGTTCGCGATCTACAACATCTTCGTGTTCCTGATGCCGGGCGTGGCGTTCACCGCGCCGGTCACGACTGTCCCGTTGATATCGGGCGTGCAGTGGGCGCCGACATTCGGTGACGCGCTGCTGGCGCTTGCCGCGCTTCTCCTGATGTTTGAAGTCATCAAGGCTGCGCGTCCCGGCGCGCGCTATCTGACGGATCACCTGTTGTCGCTGATCGTGTCCGGCGCTGCGGTTGCGGAGTTTCTGCTGCTTCCGCAGTTCGGTACGTCGACATTCTTCCTGTTGACCGTGCTGATGGTCGTGGAGTTTTTCGCCGGGATCTCGATCGGCTTCCGCAACCGGCAGCGGCGTGTGCCGGCTGCCGTGCCTGCGGCCGCCGAACGCGAGCCTGCACCCGTCCCGGCCAGTCCTGCACCAGCCAATCTCGCGCCCGCCGAGCCGGCTTTCGACCCGCCGCATCGGGATGTGAAATCGGTTGAACCTGCATTCTCTCCGTCGCACCCGGCCGAACCCGAAACCTCACCAAAGCCGGTGCCGACCTTGGCTGTGATCCGCAATTCCAACGGCGTCACTCCGGCGGCGGATCGCAAGGTTTTGGACTGGAATGTCAGTGATCTCGTGTCGGACACCACGCCGGATGGCGCGGTTAACATGCCGCCGAAGCCCTGATCGGTCTCAGGCGATCTGCGACAGCGCTTTGCCGTAACAGTTTGCACGTGGTGCTGCGGCACGGTCATAGACCGCGCGGGCGTCCGCCGGAGTCGCGCGCCTTAAGGTGCGTGTCTGAGGCGTCTGCTCGGCCATGGCAATCAGGTGCGCCACGAAGGATGCGTCCGGGCGTGCCGGGCGCAGCGGAGGCGTCCGGGCTGGACGCCCAAGCTGCACCAGAGCCCGGCTGGAAACAGGCTCCGCGGCGGCGGGGGACGCGCCGGTAGCAGGCTGCTCCGCCTGCGCGCCTCGTGCGGTTGTCGCTGCGATCCTGGATACGATCATGGCTTGGCTGCCTGTCTCATTTTGGGACGCAAAGCGCCTCCTTCCTATGACATCGCAAGGGTCGTGCCGGATGTGGTTGGCAGCGGGTTACCTGCTTTTGGACATTGATAATCAAGCGGTTTGTCGGATTGTTCAGGAAGTTGGCCTAGGCTGATGGGCGCCGGACGATTTACTCTGGTTGTCGAATCACCCCGCCGTCTCGGAACGAGGCACCTTTGAAAGCTACGACGTTCCAAGCTTCGCTGGATACCGGACCTGCGATTGCACCCGGCGAGACACCCTTTTTGCACAGGGTTCTTCCCGCTGCCGGGAACGAATTGCTCGCCACCCTTGGGCAGGCCAGTTTTTCCTGGGAAATCGCGGGCGACACCCTGCACTGGAGCGACAACGTCGCGGCTGTGCTTGCCGATATTCCGCTACTGTCATTGTCGAGGGCCAGCGAGTTTGCGAAGCTGATCGAGCCGCTGCGCGCCATCCGCAACGACGCGGTGCTGAACTCCACTGCCACGGACAGCGGCGAGGGTGTGCCGTACCAGATCGAATACGGCGTGCGCGCCAGCACGTCGTCGCCGGTGCTCTGGGTCGATGAATGCGGCCGCTGGTTTGCCGGCGCGGATGGAAGGCCATCCCGTGCGCTGGGAATCATTCGCATCAACAACGAGCGCCACGCCCGGGACGAGCAGCTTCTGAAGCTTTCGCAGGACGATCCGCTGACCGGCGAATTCAATCGCACACGTCTGATTGCCGCACTGGCCGAGGCGATCGAAGAAGCCGGCCGTTTCCGCTCATCCTTCGCATTCATGCTGGTCGGCATCGATCACCTTGCACAGATCAACGATGCTTTCGGCTATGAGGTTGCAGACGAAGTTATCGTCGAGGTCGCGAAACGCATTCGTACGCGGCTGCGCGGCGGCGATGTGCTCGGCCGGTTTTCCGGCAACAAGTTCGGCCTGATCCTGAAGAACTGTTCCGTCGACGACATGCATGTCGCCGCCGAGCGATTCCTAGCAGGAATTCGGAATGAAATCGTGCCGACGCGCTCCGGCCCGGTAGCGCTGACCGCCTCGATAGGAGCAATCAACGCACTCCGGCACGCCAGCACTGTCGAAGAGGCGATGAGCCGGACCCAGGAGGCGCTCGATCTCGCCAAGGCGCGGCGCCGGGGTTCGCTGATGGTCTGGCGTCCGAATGTCGAACGTGACGCCCAGCGCCGGGTCAATATCCGGGTCACCGATGAAATCGTCACGGCGTTGAACGAACGCCGGATCGTGATGGCTTACGAGCCGGTTGTGGCCACGGTTTCGCGGCAGCCGGCGTTTCACGAGTGTCTGGTGCGGATGCGTCAGGAGGACGGCGAGTATTCGCTGTCGCCGGACATTGTCCCGGTCGCCGAGAAACTCGGCCTGATACGGCTTGTCGATCACCGGGTGCTCGAACTCGTTGTTGCGGAACTCGCGGATGCGCCTCACGCACAGCTCAGCCTCAACATTTCGCCCGATACGACCATGGATCCGGACTGGTGGGCCAGCATCGAATCGCTGATGCGGGCGCATCCGGGGGTCGCCGAGCGGCTGATCGTCGAGATCACGGAAACCGTTGCGATTCAGGATCTGGACGACGTTCGCGGCTTTGTTACGCGGCTGAAAAACTTCGGCAGCCGGATTGCGATCGACGATTTCGGCGCGGGTTACACGTCGTTCCGCAACCTGCGAAAGCTGGGCGTGGACATCGTGAAGATCGACGGCGCGTTCGTGCAGAACATCGCGCGATCATCGGATGACCGGGCTTTCGTGCAGACCCTGATCGATCTCGCCCACCGGCTCGGTATTAAGACGGTCGCCGAATGGGTGCAGGATGAAGAGTCCGCCAACCTGTTGCAGGGCTGGGGTTGCGACTACATTCAGGGGCGGCTGACGGGATTGGCGTCACTGACGAAGCCCTGGGCCATGGTTGAAAAGCCGGCCGCGGCAGCTAACTAACATCACCGTATCGGCGGCAGAACCTGCCGCCGCGTCAGGTTGCAAGAGCTGCTTCGGTCAGCCCTTGTTCTCTGATTCCTTCGACATCCGCTCGAGACGATCCTGCATCTCTTTCATCTGACGCTTGAGATCGTCGATGTCGGCCTCCGGGGCCTCGTTCGCGGTCGGCGGAGATTCGGCGGAGGGAGTTTGATTCCGCGCCGGCGCCCCGAACGGCTTGAACATCGCGAACGTGCGCTCGAACATTTCCATGTTGCGGCGGACGTGCTCCTCAAGCGGCGCGAACGGCGTGTTGCTGAAGGTGTTCGTCATCTGCTTGCGGAATTTTTCCTGCTCGCGGGTCAAGGTGTCGATGGATTGTTCGAGATACTTCGGCACCACCATCTGCATGCTGTCGCCGTAGAAGCGGATCAACTGGCGCAGGAACGTGGTCGGCAGGAGGTTCTGACCGGCCTTGTTTTCCTGTTCGAAGATGATCTGGGCGAGCACAGAGCGGGTAATGTCGTCACCGGTCTTCGCGTCGTAGACGAGGAAGTCTTCGCCTTCCTTCACCATCGCGGCGAGGTCTTCGAGCGTCACATAGGTGCTGGTGCCGGTGTTGTAGAGGCGCCGATTGGCGTACTTTTTAATGGTAATTGGCTGGTCGGATTTTGCCATGGAGTCACACGTACCTAGCGTAAAGAGGAACCGGCGAACGTTGCCGAGGGCAGTGCAAACAATGCATCGCAATAAACTAAGCACTTTCAGAAAGGTACGGCTACCGTTTTGTGCAGGACGGTTAATGTCAGGGCAGGGCGGGAAGCCGGAACCGCCCAGCAAACCGCCAGAATGCCTTTGGCTGGTTGACACGAAACGGCTAGGTTAACAGGATAGTGCGAGAGCCAGCCCGAGCCTTGCGGCGGCTTTCCCTCGCGCCCTCACGTCTTTCGACTTCAAAAAAGCAGGAGATGCCCATGTCCGACGATGTCGTCATCGTCAGCGCTGCCCGCACCCCGGTCGGCACGTTCAACGGCGCGTTCGCCAATATCCCAGCCCACGAACTTGGCGCAGTCGCTATCAAGGCTGCGCTTGAGCGGGCCGGTGTTGAGCCAGCGCGCGTTTCCGAAGTCATCATGGGCCAGATCCTGACCGCCGCTCAAGGGCAGAACCCCGCCCGGCAGGCCGCCATGAAGGCCGGCATTCCCGTGGAAAGCCCGTCCTGGGGCGTCAATATGCTCTGCGGTTCGGGATTGCGCACGGTGGCGCTGGGCTATCAGGCGCTAATGAACGGCGATTCCGAGATCGTGGTCGCCGGCGGCCAGGAATCCATGAGCATGTCGCCCCATGCACAGCATTTGCGCGCAGGCGTGAAAATGGGTGCTCTCGATTTCGTCGACACCATGATCAAGGACGGCCTGTGGGATGCCTTCAACGGCTACCATATGGGTAACACCGCCGAAAACGTCGCGCGTCAATTCCAGATCACCCGGCAGCAGCAGGATGAGTTTGCCGTCGGTTCGCAGAACAAGGCCGAGGCCGCACAGAAGGCTGGCAAGTTCAAGGATGAAATCGTCCCGTTCACCGTGAAGACCCGCAAGGGCGACATCGTCGTGGAAGCGGACGAAGGTCCGCGTCATGGCGCGTCGATGGATGCGATGGCCAAGCTGAAGCCAGCCTTTGAGAAAGACGGTTCGGTGACCGCCGGTAACGCGTCGGGCATCAACGACGGTGCCGCGGCGCTGGTGCTGATGACCGCAAAGCAGGCGGCCAAGGAAGGCAAGACCCCGCTCGCACGCATCGTCTCGTGGGCGCAGGCAGGTGTCGATCCGTCCATCATGGGCACCGGACCGATCCCGGCGTCCCGCGCAGCGCTCAAGAAAGCAGGCTGGAAAGCCAGCGATCTCGATCTGATCGAGGCCAATGAGGCTTTCGCCGCGCAGGCCTCCGCCGTGAACAAGGAAATCGGCTGGGATCCCGCCAAGGTCAATGTCAACGGCGGGGCGATTGCCATCGGTCATCCGATCGGTGCGTCCGGCGCGCGCGTTCTTGTGACATTGCTGCATGAAATGCAGAAGCGCGATTCCAAGAAGGGCCTTGCGACGCTTTGCATCGGCGGCGGCATGGGCATTGCATTGTGTGTTGAACGATAAAATTCTCTGAACGCACTGCACAATACAAAATCAAAATGCCCGGCAGTTTGCCGGGCATTTTTTCTTGCTGTTATCGCAATTGGCCTGAATACTTGTTTTCCAAAAACACTTCAGTGAACTGCGGAGGGGATACCTGATATGGCACGCGTGGCATTGGTAACAGGCGGAACGCGCGGCATCGGCGCGGCGATCAGCAAGGCGTTGAAGGCTGCGGGTTACAAGGTTGCGGCGAGTTACGCCGGCAACGACGAAGCCGCGGCGAAATTCAAGGCCGAGACGGGAATCCCCGTTTACAAGTGGGACGTCGGTGCGTTCGATGCGTGCGCGGACGGCGTGAAGAAAGTCGAGTCCGAGATCGGGCCGATCGACGTGCTCGTCAACAATGCCGGCATCACCCGCGACGTGCCCTTCCACAAGATGACGCTCGACCAGTGGAATGCGGTTATGAACACCAATCTCGGTTCGCTGTTCAACATGACGCGGCAGGTGATCGAGGGCATGCGCGGCCGCAAGTTCGGGCGCATCATCAACATCTCGTCGATCAACGGCCAGAAGGGCCAGTTCGGTCAGGTCAATTATTCGGCAGCGAAGGCCGGGGATATCGGATTCACCAAGGCGCTGGCGCTTGAGAATGCGCGGGGGGGCATCACGGTGAACGCCATCTGCCCCGGCTACATCAACACCGAAATGGTGCAGGCCGTGCCCAAGGACGTGCTCGAGAAGAATGTCATTCCCCAGATTCCCGTCAGCCGCCTCGGCGAGCCTGAAGAAATCGCGCGTGCCGTGGTATTCCTTGCCTCCGATGACGCCGGCTTCGTCACGGGGTCAACAATGACCATCAACGGCGGACAATACCTGCAATAAGCGAGCGATCCCGAATAGCGGGAATCGCTTTTCTGGATGTGGCGTTATCGCGGATTGAATGGCATTGATCCGCGATGACGTCATCAACCGCTACTCTTGTCGGCCTCGCTGCCATTGTGATGTGGTCGCTGCTTGCCGCGCTCACCGTGGCGACGGGCCGCGTTCCGCCGTTTCAGTTGCTGGCCATGACGTTTGCCATCGGTGCCTGCGTCGGCCCGTTGGCCTGGCTGTGGCGGCCATCGGCGATCCGCGCCTTGCGCCAACCGCTGCTGGTGTGGCTGGTCGGCATCGGCGGATTGTTTGGCTATCACGCGCTGTACTTCCTGGCGTTGCGACTTGCCCCGCCGGCCGAAGCGGGACTGCTGAATTATCTCTGGCCGCTCCTGATCGTGCTGCTCTCGTCGTTGCTGCCGGGCGAGCGGCTGGCGCCGCATCATATCGTTGGTGCGGTTTTGGGCTTCGCCGGGACGATCCTGCTGTTCGCAGGCAACGGCGGATCGGCACCAAATCCCGCGCATATTCCCGGATTCATCGCAGCCTTTGTCGCGGCCTTCGTGTGGGCGGGCTACTCGGTGATGTCGCGCAAGCTGGCGGCCGTGCCAACGGACGCGGTTGCCGGGTTTTGCCTTGCCACCGCAGTGCTGGCTGCGGCCTGCCATTTCGCTCTTGAGACGACGGTCTGGCCGGAAACAACAGCGCAATGGCTTGCCATCGTGGCACTCGGGATCGGGCCGGTGGGGATTGCGTTTTTCGTCTGGGACATCGGGATGAAACGCGGCGATATTCGCGTGCTGGGCGCTGCGTCCTACGCCACGCCGCTGCTCTCGACCGCATTCCTGATCATTGCCGGGTTTGCCAAGCCCACCGCGACGCTCGCCATCGCCGCCGCGCTGATCGCGGGCGGGGGATTGATCGCGGCGAAGGACATGATCGTCAAACGATCCCCTTAAGCCGGTGACCAATCTGGCGGCGCGAGCTCAAACTTTGCAAAGTCAAATCCGGGCGCCACAGTACAGCCGACCAGCGTCCAGTCGCCGGTGCTCTCCGCGGCCTGCCATGCATGAGCAGGTACAACAGCTTGCGGTTGTTCGCTGGCATTGAGATCCGATCCAAGCAGGATGGCGCGCTCGCCGCCGTCATCGGCGATCCGCAGTATCAGCGGATCGCCGGCATGGTAGTGCCAGATCTCCACCGCATCGACGCGATGCCAGTGCGATGTCTGGCCTCGCGTCAGCAGGAAGTAGATCGCGGTGGACGCGGCCCGCCCGCCATCGACGGAGCGCGAATCGCGAAACGTCTCGCGATAGTAGCCGCCTTCGGGATGCGGCTTCAGGCCGAGGCGCGCGATGATGTCATCGGCGGTCAATGCGGGCACGTCGTGCATCACGCCTTGTTCTTGCGTTCGCGCAGTTCGCCGAAAACATCCGCCGGGCTTTTTCCCGCGAGGCCGACAGCGGCGGCAACGGACGGAACGTCGGCGCGCAGGAACGTGTTGGCCTCCTTCTCGTCGCGGATCAGCGTCGGAACCGTCGGCTGGTTCGCGGCACGCAGCTTCGCCACTTCCTCGGCACGGGCCTTCAGCGCCGGATTGTTCGGCTCGATGCCCAGCGCGAACTTGACATTGGACGCGGTGTACTCGTGCCCGCAATAGACGCGCATGTCATTCGGCAGCGCGCGCAGTTTCAGCAGCGATTCCCACATCATCGGATAGGTTCCCTCGAAGACGCGGCCGCAGCCGATCGAGAACAGGGTGTCGGCGCAGAACAGCGCACGATCGGCGTCGAACACGTAGCTGATATGATCGAGGGTGTGACCCGGAGTTTCGAGCACGCGTGCGGTAAGATTGCCGACCTTGACGGTATCGCCTTCCTTGACGCGCTCATCGACAAGGGGAATCGCCGCGGCCTTGTCGTGCGGCGCCACCACGCGGCAGTTGTACTTGTCCTTGAGTTCGGCGATGCCGCCGACATGGTCCATGTGATGATGCGTGACGAGAATATCGGTCAGCGTCCAGCCCTCGCGCTGCAATGCCTTGATGATCGGTCCCGCTTCCGGTGCGTCGATCGAGGCGGTCGCCTTGGTGACCGGATCGTGAATCAGATAGCCGAAATTGTCGGACAGGCAGGGGAACAGGCGAATCTCGGCAGTCATGACAGCTCCATTTGTCGAGGATGGGCCACGCTAACACGGCCATACCGGCGGTGAAATACGTTAACGCCGTTCCGTGGATCGTCTGCGGACCGCTGCGCGCCGTATTCCAGCATGATAGACTGATCCCATGACAATCGACGTGATCGATCTGCGCAATTTCTATTCGCAGCGCCTCGGTGCGGTGGCGCGGCGTTTGATCAGCCGCGGCATTCAGCGGCACTGGCCACAGGCGGATGGTCTACGCGTCGCCGGACTTGGTTACCCGACGCCGTATCTCGGGCTGTTTCGAGAGGATGCTGAGCGGTGCATCGCACTCATGCCGGCCGCGCAAGGTGTCCTCAAATGGCCGACCGCACGACCGACATTGTCAACGCTGGTCGACGAATTCGCGCTGCCATTGGCGGACGCTGCGGTCGATCGCATTCTGCTGGTTCATGCGCTGGAAATATCGGACGATCCGGAAGGGCTGTTGCGCGAAGTCTGGCGCGTGCTGGCGCCCTCGGGACGGATGATGGCGATTATTCCCAACCGGCGCGGGGTGTGGTCGCGGACCGACAACACGCCATTCGGGCACGGCCGTCCGTATTCACGCTCGCAGATCACGCAACTTCTGAGACAGACATGGTTCACGCCGACGGCCTGGGGCGAAGCCCTGTTCGTGCCGCCATTCCAGGGCGGATGGGTGTTGCGTTCGGCGGTGGCGTGGGAGCGGATGAGCGCTGCGGTGTCGTCGCCGTTCGCCGGCGTTCACATCGTGGAAGCATCCAAGCAGGTTTATCGCGCGATCCCGGCGCATCGCGAGCGCACCCGGCTTATTCCCTCGATGCCGCCGGTTCTCCTGCCGACGCCGACACGGCGCGACGACCGGCCCGCCACAGGCTGAATGAAAAAGCCCGCCTGAGAGAACTCAGACGGGCCGTCACACCAGATCGAATACAGCTTACTCGCCTGCCGAGTTGAGATCCTCGCTGGCAGGCTGCGCGCCCTGACCTTCAGGACGCGGTCCGGGCGGCCGGCGCCGGCGGCGATGGCTGAAGCGTTCGCCATTCTGGTTGCCGTTGCTGTCCGTGTTGTTTCCATTCGGTTGCGGCTGTGCGCCTCCGGTGATGAAGGACGGAAGGCGATCGACCTGAGCGCCTTCGGCGGGCTGAGGCTGTGAACGCTGGTCGCGATCGCGGAAGTTCTGCTCGCGGGGCTGCTGCTGCTCACGCGGATACGGCTGGGCCTCACGCGGCTGGAATTGCGGCTGCTGCTGTTGCGACGGCGCGAAGCCGGGCTCGGCGCCGAAGTTGGAATAGCTGTCGCTGTCGTCGCCATTGTCGTCGAGGGCATCGCCTTCCGGACGCGGCATCGGTTGCTGCTGCGGCTGGCTCTGGCGGAACTGTTCCTGCGCCGCGGCGATCAGGCGGAAATAGTGTTCGGCGTGCTGGTAGTAGTTTTCGGCGGCAACGGGATCGCCGGAGGAACGCGCATCGCGCGCAAGCTGAACATACTTTTCGGCGACATGAGAGGCGGTGCCGCGAATCTTGATATCCGGCCCGTTGGACTCGAACACCCGGGTCATCGGGTTCTGTCCGCGCCGGTTGTTATTATTGTTGTTATTATTATTGTTCCGGCTGCGCATGCGCTTGTTGTTGTTCGGGCCGTTTCTCATCTGATGCCTTTTACCGATTTTGGATCGTGGTGATTGATGTGCGGACACGGCGCAATGCATTCGCGCAGGCGGCGATACCGTAAATAGTCAGACCGTGGTTTTCGTACGTCGCGTTCAACAAGGACGCGTTCTCCAAATGCCCGAAGGCAATGAGCCGTCTGAGCCGGATCAGCCTGAGCTAACAGGCGCGATGTTTTGCAGTTGAGTGTACAAGCGCAATATCAGGCTTTCGTTCGCTTCGCGGTCCCGAGCAGCGCAGCTCTTTCAGCCTTCGCGCTCGTCATGACCTGCCTTTTAGGAACCTTTCACCCGGCGGGCATCCCTTGCGGAATTTTTGGCTTCGACCCGTCATCTCTGAGCGGGGGCCACGGCCCTGAACCGATGCTGTGGCCGGAACGTAGTCGCTCCGGGGCAATATTCCAAGAGGTTTTTTCTGGCCCGGATACCCTTTAAATCGCCGCTTTTTGCCCCATGACGGCCCGATGAATGCCGCCCAGATCGGCCACAGGCGGCCGTGGGAGAGTTAATTTCGCGGCACGCATCAGATCGCTCACCGGCGTGCTTTGATCGTGTCCGGTCTCGACGATCAGGACGCCGCCCGCGCCGAGCAGGGCTGCCGCCTGAGGGATGATGGCACGATAGGCGTCGAGACCATCCGTGCCGCCATCCAGCGCCAGATGCGGGTCGTGATCGCGCACGTCGCGGTCGAGTGCGGCGATGTCCGAGGAGCGGATGTAGGGCGGGTTCGAGACGATCAGATCGAATGGGCCGGACAGCGCAGCCGCATAGTCGCACCGGACGAACGAGACCCGCCCGGCGAGGCCGAACCGGCGTGCATTCAACTCCGCGGTTGTGAGAGCTGCCGCGCTGATGTCGGTGCCAATGCCCGTCGCTGAGGGGAATTCGGAGAGCAGCGCGAGCAGAATCGCGCCGGACCCGGTGCCGATGTCTGCGATGCGGAGCGCCCTGGTCCCGGCGTCGCTCCGGAAAGTTTCAAGCGCAGCCTCGACGATGGTTTCGGTGTCGGGGCGCGGGACCAGCGTTGCATCCGACAGGTGGAAATCGAGTCCCCAGAATTCCTTGCGGCCGAGAATGCGGGCCACCGGTTCATGCTCGATCCGGCGCTGCGCAAAACCAGCGATCATTTTTGATTCATCGCCGGTGATCAGGCGGGCTGACTGGATGGCAAGGCCGGTGTGATCGAGATCAAGCGCCGCGCCGATCAGCATCCGAGCGTCGAGGTCCGGCGTTTCGACGCCGTTTGTCTTGAGTTGTGAGGCCAAGGCACGCCGCGTCGCCTCGATAGTCAGTCCGGCGAACGGGTCGTTCGCGCTCACAGCGTGTTGCCCTGTTCCGCGAGCAGCTTGGCCTGATGTTCCGTGGTCAGGGCATCGACCAGTTCACCGAGCGCGTCGCCCGCGATCACCTGCGGCAGCTTGTAGAGCGTGAGATTGATGCGGTGGTCGGTGACGCGGCCCTGCGGAAAGTTATAGGTCCTGATGCGTTCGGAGCGGTCGCCGGAGCCGACCTGGCCCTTCCGCTCGGCGGAGCGTTCGGCGTCGATACGCTGCCGCTCGGCGTCGTAGATGCGGGAGCGCAGGATGTTCATCGCGCTGGCGCGGTTCTTATGCTGCGATCGGCTGTCCTGCATGTTGACCACAATGCCGGTCGGAATGTGTGTGATGCGGATCGCGGACTCTGTCTTGTTGACGTGCTGACCGCCGGCGCCCTGTGCGCGCATGGTCTCGATCCGCAGATCGTCATTCTTGATGGCGACGTCGACATCTTCAGCCTCCGGCAGCACAGCCACGGTCGCCGCAGAGGTATGGATGCGGCCCTGGGTTTCTGTGTCGGGTACGCGCTGCACGCGGTGCACGCCGGATTCGAATTTCAGCTTGGCGAATGCGCCGCGGCCTTGCACCTCGGCGACAATTTCCTTGTATCCGCCCATGGTGCCCTCGGAGGCGGAAATCAGGTCCACCTTCCAGCCCTGCAATGAAGCAAAGCGCTCATACATGCGGAACAGGTCGCCGGCGAATAGCGAGGCTTCGTCGCCGCCGGTGCCGGCGCGGATTTCGAGCATAACGTTGCGCTCGTCCATCGCGTCCTTGGGCAACAGCGCGATGCGGATATCCTGCGCGAGTTGATCGCGCCAGGCTTCAAGCTGCGGCCGTTCGCCCTCCGCCATCGCCCGCATGTCCGGTTCGGTGGCGGGATCGGCGATCAGTGCATCAATGCCGGCGATCTCGTCCACTGCCGAACGATACGCCTTCACGGCGTCGACCACCGGCGTCAGTTCGCTCAGTTCGCGGGTGATGCGAACATAGGTTTCCGAGTTCACCTGGCCGAGCAGTTCGGCCTCAAGTGAAGCATGACGCGCCAGCAAGGCATCGAGTTTAACTTCGGGCAGTGTGGTCATGGGTCTCGATCGATCAAAATGAATTCAGCGGCGGGGCTTCGGCAATGTCCGGAAGCGTCGCTACAACGAAAGCCCTTCGGCTTCGGCGAATTCCATCAGCTTGCTGCGAATCGATACGCTTCCGGCCGGCGCATCCAGCAGCGGCATGATCATGGCCTCGGCTTTCCTGGCGTCGAGATCGAGAATCAGAGCCTTCACCGGACCATGCGCCGTCGCCGACAGCGACAGCGAGCGGTAGCCAAGCGCGATCAGCGCCAGTGCGCCGAGCGGCTGCGAGGCCATCTCGCCGCACAGCGAGACGGACTTGCCTGCCGCGTTGGCCTTCTTCGCGATGTCGCGCAGGGCCCGCAGGATCGGCGCCGACAGCGTGTCGAAGCGGTCCGTGACCCGCGAGTTGCCGCGATCGACCGCGAACAGAAACTGGAACAGGTCGTTCGAGCCGACCGAAATGAAGTCGACCCGCTTGAGCAGTTCGTCCATCTGATAGAGCAGTGCCGGGACCTCGACCATGGTGCCGACATCGACGCGCTCGGGCAGCGTGTGTCCGTGCTGGCGCAGATAGGTCAGTTCGCGCTCGATCACGAGCTTGGCCTGATCGAATTCATCGACCTGCGAGATCATCGGGAACATCACGCGCAGGTAACGCCCCGAGGCCGCACGCAGCAGCGCGCGAATCTGGCCGCGCAGCAGGCCGGGCCGGTCGAGGCCGAGCCGGATCGCGCGCCAGCCGAGCGCCGGATTTTCCTCAACGATGGTGTCCATGTACGGCAGGGCCTTGTCGCCGCCGATATCGAGGGTGCGGAAGGTCACCGGCTTGTCGCCGGCCGCGTCCAGCACGGTGCGGTACAGCGCGAGCTGTTCGCTGGTACGCGGCAGGCTCTGGCCGACCATGAACTGCAGTTCGGTGCGGAACAGTCCGATGCCGGACGAGCCGGTGTCGTCGATGTGAGGCAGGTCGATCACAAGACCGGCGTTGATCATCAGGTCGACTGGCTGGCCGTCCTTGGTTACGCAGGGCTTGTCGCGGAGTTCGCGGTACTGCTCCTGCCGGCGCGCGCGGAAGCGAACGCGTTCGGCGTAAGCGGATTGAATTTCGTTCGACGGGCGGATGTAGATCGACCCCGAGGTGCCGTCCACGATGATCGCGTCGCCGGGATCGGCGATGCCTGCGGCGTTCGCCACCTCGCCGACGGCGGGAATGCCGAGTGCGCGCGCGACGATTGACACGTGCGAATTGGCGGTGCCTTCTTCGAGCACAAGGCCGCGCAGCCGCTTGCGATCGTAATCGAGCAGGGCTGCCGGGCCCATCGAACGCGCAATCAGGATGGCGTTGTCGGGCAATTGCTCGCGTGACGGCGCGTGGTCCTGTCCGACCAGCTGGCGCATCAGCCGGTGGCCGAGGTCTTCCAGATCGTGCAGACGATCGCGCAGATAGGGATCGGTCGAGCGCAGCATGCGCGCGCGGGTATCCGACTGCACGCGCTCCACGGCGGCCTCAGCCGTAAGACCCGTGGCCACGGCTTCATGCAGTTTGTGCTGCCAGCCCTGGTCGTTGGCGAACATGCGGTAGGCCTCGAGCACGTCGCGGTGCTCGCCGCCTTCGGCGACATCGCCACGCTCCAGCATGCGGTCGAGATCAGAGCGAAGTTTCAGGATCGCCGTGTCTAGCCGCTTGAGTTCCTTGGGCAGGTCTTCGGCAATGTAGTTGGTGATGACGACGCGCGGTTCGTGCAGCACCACATGGCCGAGCGCGATGCCGTCCGAGAGGATCGCGCCGGTCTTATGCAACGAATGACGTGCGGCGGGCTCGGCGCCGGGACGTGCGATCGACGACAACTCGCCCGAGGCGATCATCTCCGCGACCACCATGGCGGTGGTCTGCAGTGCCTCGACTTCCTCTTCGACGTAGGTGCGGTGCGCGCGGTTCTGCACCACCAGCACGCCGAGCGTGTTGCCCGAGCGCAGGATCGGCACGCCGAGGAACGAGTGATAGATTTCTTCGCCGGTTTCCGGGCGATACGAGAACGCCGGATGCGACTGCGCGTTCGACAGGTTCAGCGGCGTGGCTTCGGAGGCCACAAGGCCGACAAGGCCTTCATGGGCGTTCAGCACCGTCTGGTGGACGGCGTCGCGGTTCAGGCCTTCGGTGGCGTAAAGCTCAAGGGTGTTGTCGACGCGCAGCACGTAGGTCGAGCAGACCTCCGCCACCATATTGGCGGCGATCAGCACCACGATCTTGTCGAGCCGCTCCTGAGCGCTGACCTGTTCGGCCATCACTTCGCGGAGCCGTCTCAACAAGACGCGGGGGCCTCCCAGCGCGCTCCGCATCCGTTGACATCCTTACCCGCAATTCCAGCACGGCCCGCAACCGGCTGCCATAGCGTTAACTAGCAGTAAAATAACGACTTTTCAGGTCTCGCGTAAACCGCTTGGCCGGTTTTGGGACATCGCAGACGGTCCAGAACCAGAGGCGCGGGCGCGGGTGCCTTATCCTGAGGCTATATCGAATTGAGGCGCGTTTTGCCAAGCAAAACACTTGCCAAAAAATACCTGCCAAAGATGAGAGGCAGTCCAGCAAAATGACCCCGGCAAATGCCGCGGCGGAGTGACGGCGGGACCGGGCCTCAGGCCTGATCCAGCCCGTAGAGCGTGTGCAGCGTCCGGACCGCCAGTTCGGTATAGGCGGCGTCGATCAGCAGCGAGAACTTGATCTCGGAGGTGGTGATGGCGCGGATGTTGATGTTGCGCTCGGACAGCGCCTTGAAAGCCTGCGCGGCGACGCCGGCATGGCTGCGCATGCCGATCCCGATCACCGAAACCTTGGCGACATCGGTGGCCGAGTCCATCGCCTTGTAGCCGATCTTGTCCTTCGCCTTGGCGATGGTGTCCTTGGCGCGGGTGTATTCAGAGGCGGGCACGGTGAAGGTGAGGTCGGTATATTTGCCGTCCTCGGACACGTTCTGCACGATCATGTCGACATTGATGCTGGCATCCGCCAGCGGCCCGAAGATCGCGGCGGCAATGCCCGGCTTGTCCTCGATATGGCGCACGGAAATCTGCGCTTCGTCCTTCGAGAAGGCGATACCGGTGACGACCTGGCTTTCCATGATTTCCTCCTCGCTGCAAATCAGCGTTCCCGGCGGCGTGCCGTGGGGATCGATATCTTCCGGCTTGTCGAAGCTCGAGCGCACGAACACCGGGACGTTGTGAACCATGCCCAGTTCCACGGAGCGGACCTGAAGCACCTTGGCGCCGAGCGACGCCATTTCCAGCATTTCCTCGAATGCGACCTTGTCGAGCCGCTTCGCCTTTGGCACCACGCGCGGATCGGTGGTGTAGACGCCATCGACATCGGTGTAGATGTCGCAGCGGTCGGCATGGATCGCGGCCGCGATCGCAACGGCAGAGGTGTCGGAGCCGCCGCGGCCCAGCGTGGTGATGCGGCCGGTTGCTTCGTGGATGCCCTGGAAACCGGCGATGACCGCGACTTCCTTGCGCTCCTTGAAGCGCTTGATCAACTCAGTGCCGTTGATGCCCGTGATGCGCGCGGAGGCATGCGCGTCACTGGTGTGGATCGGAATCTGCCAGCCCTGCCACGAGCGCGCCTGGACCCCCAGCGCCTGCAACGCGATGGCGAGCAGACCGGACGTGACCTGTTCGCCTGATGCGACGATCGCGTCGTATTCGCGCGCGTCGTGCAGCGGAGATGTCTCGGTGGCCCACGCCACCAGCTCGTTGGTCTTGCCGGACATGGCCGACACGACAACGGCGACGTCATGACCGGCGTCGACCTCGCGCTTCACATGCTGCGCGACGTTACGAATACGGTCGATGTTGGCGACAGACGTGCCGCCGAATTTCATCACAAGGCGGCCCATGGTAAATGGCGCGGTCCCGGTTAGCTGATTTCAGTAAGGAGCCGGTTCCGTGCAAAACGGAGGCATGGCCCCGAAAAGGCGGCTATACATACCCAGCAGGTCGGGGGCAAGCAACACGCTTGGTCCTGAGGACGTGATTGGGGACAGGAATGGGCCGTTATATCGACGATATCCTGCAGCCGGGGGAGAAGATCCTGTATTCGACCACGATTCACGGGATCGTCTATGCGCCAGGGCTGCTATGCCTCGCCGGTGCGGCGGCTTGTCTGGTGGCCTCGGGCGGGGGCGTTATTTTCCCGCTGGCCGCAGTGGGCGCCTTGCTGGGGCTTGCAGGCGTGTTTCTGGTGCTCAAGGCTTGGTTTCAACGCTGGATCACGGAGACCGACGTGACATCGCTCCGGGTGGTTCACAAGGAGGGATTTATCCAGCGTCAGACTTTTGAGATCAGTTTGGATAAAATCGAAAGCGTCGACGTGACCCAGAGTATCCTCGGGCGGATTTTTGGGTGGGGAGATGTCAGGGTTAACGGTGTCGGGGAGGGCACGAAGACGATAAAGATGATCGGCGCGCCGATCGAATTCCGCAATCACATCACGGCGCGCTAACGTTCGACAGGCATGTCGATAACCCGGTAAACGCTCGGTATGAGTACAAATTCTCCATCGGTGTCCACGGTCGATCCCGGCGAAGTCGCGCGGTTCTCGGAGCTGTCCGAACAGTGGTGGGACCCGAAGGGCAAGATGGCTCCGCTGCACAAGATCAATCCGCTGCGGCTGGCCTATATCCGCGATGCGGCGTGCCGCAAATTCGACCGCAACCCGAAGAGCCTGAACTGTCTGTCGGGCCTGCGCATTCTCGACATCGGCTGCGGCGCGGGCCTGCTGTGCGAACCGCTGACCCGGCTTGGCGCCCAGGTGATTGGCGTCGATCCGTCGGACACCAACATCGCCGTCGCAAAACTTCATGCCGAGCGGGGTCACCTCTCCATCGACTACCGCTGCACGACCATCGAAGAGATGGACCCGCGCGAGCGCTTCGACATCGTGCTCGCGATGGAGGTTGTCGAACATGTCGCCAATGTCGGGATGTTCCTCGACCGCTGTGCGGCGCTGCTCAAGCCGACCAGCATGATGGTGGCCTCGACCATCAACCGGACTTGGAAGAGTTTTGCGCTTGCGATCGTCGGCGCGGAATACATCCTGCGCTGGCTGCCGCGCGGCACCCATCAATGGGACAAGTTCGTCACGCCGGCCGAGCTGACGCTTCATCTCGAGCGCAACAAGCTCGCCATCAGCGATCAGGCAGGCGTGGTCTACAATCCGCTGGCCGACCGCTGGAGTCTGTCGTCCGACATGGACGTGAACTACATGGTGATCGCGGAAGCGGCGGTCTAGGATCGTGCAACACCGGCATGAGATCGTGCCGGTTGACCCGGGCGGCTGACAATGCCCTCTGGGGTGCGGCGCTCCTGCCGCTCCGGCCTTGCCCATGACCCAGTTCGTTTGGCTCTGGATCCCTTTCACCCTGCTGGCGGCGGGGGGACAGGTCGTGCGCAACGCCATGCAGCGCGGGCTGACGGCCCAGCTCGGGACGTTAGGGGCGACCCATATCCGCTTCCTGTTCGGATTTCCGTTTTCGCTGGTCTTTCTCGGACTGATTCTTGCCGTCAATGGCGACCGGTTGTCATGGCCCGAGACCGGCTTCTGGGCGTGGCTGGTGGTTGGCGGCATGGCGCAGATTCTTGCCACTGCCCTGATGCTGATGGCCATGAACGAACGCTCGTTCGTGGTGACGACGGCATATCTGAAGACCGAGGCCATTCAGGCGGCGATCTTCGGCTTTGTGTTCCTGTCGGATCATCTCACGGTACTGAAGATTGCGGCGATTCTGATCGCCACCATCGGGGTGGTGATTACCGCGCTGCGGCCCGGCGGCATGAAGGGGTTCGGCGATCTCAAGCCCACGTTACTTGGCCTTGTGGCGGCTGCGTTCTTCGCGCTCTCGGCGGTCGGTTATCGCGGCGCCATTCTCAATGTCACCGGCGTGAGCTTCGTCACTGCGGCGAGCGTCACGCTGGTGGCGACACTGCTGATGCAGACCATCGTGCTGTCCGGCTGGCTGATCGTGCGTTCGCCCGGAACGATGACGGCGATCTTCCGGCTCTGGAAGCCGTCGATGTTCGCAGGCTTCATGGGATCGTTCGCTTCATTGTTCTGGTTTCTCGCTTTCGCACTCACGGCTGCGGCGAATGTGCGGACGCTGGCGCTGGTCGAGGTGCTGTTCGCACAGGCCGTCGCCTACTTCTCGATGAAGCAGAAAATATCGCTGCGGGAGATGTCCGGCATCGCGCTGATCCTGATCGGCGTTGCGATGCTGGTGGCGGGCTGAACTATTTCTTGACGGCGAGCAGCACCGCGCCCGCGGCAATGAGCGCAATGCCAAGCCAGCCGGTGGCGGAGGGCCGCTCGCCAAGAAACAGAAACGCGAACAGCGCCACCAGCACGACGCTCAGCTTGTCGATGGGCGCGACAAGTGTGGCTGGCCCGAGTTTCAGCGCACGGAAGTAACACAGCCATGATGCGCCGGTTGCGAGCCCGGACAGGACGAGAAATGTCCATGTCCTTGTTGAGACCGGTCCCGGTGCACTGAACTGTCCGGTCGCGAAGAGAATAACCGCAAAGCTGGCCAGCACGATAACGGTGCGGATGAACGTTGCGAGGTCGGGGTTGATATCCTCGACGCCTATCTTGGCGAAAATCGCGGTCAGCGCGGCAAACGTCGCCGACAGCAGCGCCCACATCTGCCATGAACCGGACCAGGATATCGAATCGGGACTCATATCAGGTTCTCGGGTGGCTCCCAGGTTTGTTCCAGGACGCAGACTCATGAGCGCCGAGCCATTGCGCCTCGTCGGGTTACCCTAGCGGACCGCCGATGGAGGTCACCACTTTTTTCTCTCGAAGCGCGCCTAGGTCAGAGCCGGCCATCTTGCCGAGATTGCGCCGCCGATTTCTGATACTCGCGCGGTGAAGCCCCGTACGCTGCTTTAAAGCAGCGGCCAAAGTGCGTCATGTCCGAAAACCCCCATCCCTGCGCGATTTCGGCTATTGTTCGATGCATCTGGTTGGGATCCTCGAAAGCAACCCGGCAATGAGAGAGCCGCCGGGACAGAATGAGACGGTGAAGCGAGAGATCCTGTTCGGCAAGAATTGCGTTCGCATATCGGACGCTTATTCCGACAATATCGGCGACCTTCTGTCCGTCGAGGTCGGGATCGGTGAGCCTCGCTTCGACCACTGCACGAATCTGTCCCAGCAACAACGCTTTTGGATTCGAAACGCGGGCAGTAGCGCTCCCAGTTGTTCTCGAAATAGATAATCCGATTAAGTCGAGGACATGATTTCCGACCATTTCTTCCATTAAAGAAGTAATCGTCCCAGCGAGCAATGGCAGCTTTGCAGCAACAGAAAGTGCCAGATCATCGTCCGCCCGCTCTGCCGACACACGGCGCCCGATCAAATCCTGGCAACCACCGATTCGTGCGCGTAGCTCGCGACGCGGTGCCTTGATAACAAGGGTTTTCGAATCTTGCGAAAACCGCGCATCATAAGGCAAGCGCGGCTCAAGAAGTGTCAGCGAACCGGCGTCCAGGCTAACCTCGCGCGCGTTCTGGACGATAAAGATTTTACCCGACAACTGGTAACACAGGAACACTGTGTCTGGACTGGTGCGCCCAACGTGGGCCAACGTGTGAGCGACCTGCATCGGCGAGTTGTTGAATTCAACAAGGTCCAGATTGCCGAAGTTCGCGGCTTTGATCTCAGCCTGAAACGTCGCCCGATTCTCCGGCACAGAGTCATGACCGATGATCTCTTTGCAGGCGACGCTGTGCCAATAATCAAATCGGTCGCGGGGGTGAACCGCAGAGGTCGAGAATATCGCTTTCAACTGGTTGCCGTTCCTTAACCGTCGCTTAGCCGACGAATTGATCCATGGTAGCCGAATACAAGCACACACCATTTGCTAGCAACAAACGCAACTCGAAACTCCGTTGTTGGAGGTTCACTCTCAGGGAACCTAGGATTTTTTCGCCGGCATTAACGAAAATACGGGCTGCAGATGCAACGACCGACGATGCACGACCGTCAGGCGACACAACTGTCAGAACAACTGCCAGTAGAGCCGGGAAACGTTCCCCGCCTACGAGCCATTGTCCTCGCTAATGAGTCGAGGACCAGGCAGACGCTGGGGTTTCCGTCCTTGAGTCTGGCGAAGCCGAAGCGCGTAGCTTTCTCCACGCCACTTTACGCGAGATGCACGTCGGTCGATGGATTGTGGGCCACAAACTGCCGGGTCTTGAGCGTTTGGGACCTTGGGGCCCAAATTGAGGCGACTCTTCCGGGCGATCTGACCCAGTTCCACCTCTTATTCACGCCCCCTCCAAGGCTGGTCTCCAAACAATGTAGGAGAGTCAGCACACGCGGCAACCTGATCGAAGTTTTGTATCTGAGAAGACAACCGACCTTCTTCCTGAACGCGAGTCTGGATTTATGAGCGAACGTAGCTTTAACGTTGATCAAATGTTGTCAGCATCCTGGGATCAACTGCTCGCTAGAGATCTCGCCTCAGAGGTAAAAGATTTCTGCGGCGACAAGCGTTATCCGATCCCGGAATTGCGGAGATTCTTCGCCATAAAGGGGTATCGCGACCTGCTCGTTAGGTTGAAGACAGCATGCAAGGACCAAACGTCATTTGACGCCTTGAAGTCGGTTGCCCGAGAAATGCGACAGTATGCGTTGGACCGTCCCGCCTTGTGGGCTGCCACATCCAGAACGGCCACAATTGATTGTGCCGAGTGGCGGGCAGGCGACAAAGAACTTTGCGACTTCATTCAATCTGTTCTCGCTGAATGTGGAGTGCATGGGCAACACGCAGAAAGCGCTTGGTATATGCTTCGCAGCTTAGTGCGCGGCTTTACCATGCATCAGATCCTGGGTTCATTCTCGCAAGTCCATTCGTATGACGAGAGCTTCGAAAGGATGGTCGAGATGTACGTGGCCGGGGTGTGCTCGGTCGGAGCTTCTGCCAAGGCTGCCGTGCGCGACCATGCCGGAGCAGGGCTGGCCGCTTCATGAGAACGTGCCTTAATTCCTGTCGCCGGGCAGCACAGGAAGAGGAGCCACTTCGATGCCTTCGTCGATCAGCGCGCGCGCCTCTTCGGTGGTTGCCTCGCCATAGATCGCGCGATGCTCGGTGTCGCCGTAATGCATCTTGCGGGCTTCTTCGGGGAACTTGTTGCCGACATTGTCCGCATTCTTGAGAACGTTGTCGCGCAATTCCTTCAGCTTCGAAAGAAGCTCGCGTTCCTGCGGCGCCATCACCAGTGGTGTTGACGGTGTCTCTTCGGCAGGCGCTGCTGCAAGCTCAGGCGCCGATTTGGATTTTCCCTTGCGCGTGATGCGCGGAGCCATCATGGCCTTGTCCACCTTGGTGGACTCGCACGTCGGGCAGGCGATGAGCCCACGCTTGTGCTGACTGTCGTAAGCAGCGGAACTCTGGAACCAGCTTTCGAAGTCGTGGCCGCGCTCACAGCGCAGCGAATAGCGGATCATGCCGATCCTCGTACGAGATGCAGATAGTCCGGCCCGCCCTTCGGGTCCTTGAGGCCGAAGCGGCGGCCGTGCTGCAGGGACGGAATGCTCTTGCGCACCGCCTGAACCTTCGCCGGGTCGATCTTGGCCAAGACGACGCCGGTCTCGGTGCTGCCGCCTTCCGCAAGGATTTCGCCCCACGGATCGACGATCAGCGAGTGGCCATAAGTCTCGCGGCCGCTTTCATGCTTGCCCGCTTGTGCGGCGGCGAAGATGAAACAGCCATTCTCGATCGCGCGCGCGCGCAGCAGCGTGCTCCAGTGCGCTTCGCCGGTTCGCACCGTGAAGGCGGACGGCACCGCGATAAAGGATGCGCCGGCTTCTGCGAGCGCGCGATACAGCGCCGGAAAACGGACGTCGTAGCAGATGGTCAGCCCGAGCCGGCCCCATGGCAGGTCGGAAATGACCGCGGTTTCGCCCGGCTGATAGTTCGCCGACTCGCGGTAGCTTTCGCCGCCGTCGAGTTCGATGTCGAACATGTGGATCTTGTCGTAGCTCGCGAGGATATTGCCATCCGGCGCGATCAGGAACGAGCGGTTGGCCGCCCGTTCCGGTGTGGCGCGCACCGCGATCGAGCCGATGTGCAGATAGATTTTCAGCTCGCGCGCCAGCTCGCGATAGGCCTTGAGCGAACGGTCGTCTTCCTCGTTCGCGAGCAGTTCGAACAGCGCCTTGCGGTTCTGCTGGATGATGTTGGTGACTTCGGGCGTCTGGACATAGTCCGCGCCCTTGTCTTTCGCTTCGCGGATCAGCGCGATGCCCTGCTCGAGGCTGGTCTCCGGCAGCATCGCGGTGCGCATCTGCACCATGGCTGCGGTGAAGGGTGCGCCGCTTGCGACGGTTGTTGTCATGAGGACACCTTCTGACCCGCGAGCAGGCCATCGAGCCTGCCTTCGCGATCGAGTGCATAGAGGTCATCACAGCCGCCGACATGCTGCTTGTCGATGAAAATCTGCGGGAAGGTGGCGCCGCCATTGGCGCGCTGGACCATTTCGGCGCGCCAGTTGGGATCGACTGCGACGTCGAATTCGGTGAAGGCTGCGTTCTTGCGCGTCAGCAGGGACTTCGCAGCGCTGCAATAGCCGCATCCGGGGCGCGTGTAGATTTCGACGAGGGCGGCCATGGTCTGCCTTTGTGAAAGGGGAATAGCCCAAATTATATGGGGGTCTGAACGGTGTCCACAACCCGCGCGAACACCAGCACATCCACCGACGCAGCCCTGGCCCGCAGCAGCGCGCGTGCGCAGGCATCGACGGTCGCGCCGGAGGTCAAAACATCGTCAACCAGCACGATCCTGCGGCCCTGTACGGAAGATTTGTCTTCCGGAGGCACCTTGAACGCGCCCTGCACGTTGAGCGCGCGGTCTGCCTTGGAAAGACCAACCTGTTGCAGCGTCGGCCGCACGCGGCGCAGGACATTCCCGATCACCGGCAGGTGCGCGGATTTGCCGATTGCCGCCGCCAGCGCGCCGGACTGGTTGTAGCGGCGGCTCCAGCCGCGCCGCCAATGCAATGGCACCGGGATAAGGGCATCGGCCTCGCCGAGAAGTTCCTGACCGGCCCGGGCCATCCAGCGCCCCATGGTCGGGGCAAGATCGGTGCGGTCCTGATACTTCAGCGCGTGAACCATGGTTCGCGCCACCTCGTCGTAGCGGACCGCAGCGCGGGCGCGCTGATAGGCCGGTGGATTGGCGATGGCCTGCATCGACAGCAGACCGGGTCCCGGATCGTAGACGAAGGGAATGCCGAGACGCGCGCAGAAGGGCGGCGCGATGAACGACAGCTTGCCCCAGCACGCCGCGCAGAGGCCGTCGCCCGTGACGGGTTCATGGCAGGAGACGCACAGCGTGGGGAGCGCGATGTCGAGGGCTGCGCGTGGCAGCGAGGCGAGGGCCGCGCCGCAGGCTTTCAGCGTGCCGCGAAATCGTCCGCGCCACCGGCCTGAAGGATGCGACGATGCCTGATCCGGTTCGGACATGATCTACCCCGTGCTCGAAGCGTAATTCCAGCCTCTGCGCGAAACAAGCGGAGTTAAGGGAATTGCCAGGCCGGTCCTCAAGGGCGTACCTACCGTCCATGAGTTCACCTCCGACCGATCTGCCACCGCGCCTGTTCGATCGCGCCTTGCTGCGCCACCGGCAAAGCCGCGCCGCACGGCAGGGCGCCGAGTCGTTCCTGCTCGACCGCGTTGCGGAGGATATGGCGGAGAGGCAGCAGGCGGTGCTGCGCGAATTTGCCGAAAGCGCCGATCTCGGCACGCCCGGGGATCAGGTGCGTGCTGGACTCGCGCGCCATGTTCGGCAGTTGCGCGCAGTGGCGTTGCCGGTCTCCGACACCGAGCCGCTCGCGCTTGCACCGGCATCGTTCGATCTCATCGTTTCCGCGCTGGCGCTGCAATTCGTCAATGACCTGCCGGGCGTGCTGGCGCAAGTCCGCCGCGCGCTGAAGCCGGATGGGCTGTTTCTCGCCGCAATGATCGGCGGCGATACGCTGACCGAGTTGCGGCAATCCTTTGCGGCGGCGGAAGCCGAAGTGGAAGGCGGTCTCTCGCCGCGCGTCGCGCCGTTCGCCGACCTGCGCGACCTTGGCGGGTTGTTGCAGCGCGCGGGCTTCGCGCTGCCGGTGACGGATGTGGACCGCATCGTGGTGCGTTACGGCAATGCGTTCGCGCTGATGCAGGATCTGCGGCGGATGGGTGCGACCAACATCCTGAACGAGCGCCGCCGCACGCCGTCACGCCGTGCGACATTCCTGAAGATGGCGCAGATCTATGCGGAGCGGTTTTCCGATCCGGACGGACGCATCCGCGCCACCTTCGATGTTGTCTGGCTGTCCGGCTGGGCGCCGCATGAGAGCCAGCAGAAACCGCTCAAGCCCGGTTCGGCGAAAATGTCGCTGGCGGACGCGGTGAACAAGGCGCGCAAGGATACGACGTGATTTTTCTCGATGTCGTCCCCGCGCAGGCGGGGACAACGATTGAGTGTATGGCAAGAGTTTCCCACTCATAGTTCGTCATGGCCGGGCTTGACCCGGCCATCCACGTCTACTCTTCGATATTGCAAGCAAGGCGTGGATCACCGGGTCAAGCCCGGTGATGACGACTGAGAGCGTTGCAACGGCGTGCGTCATCTTGACTTCCCGATTCAATTTTCAAACAGCATGCGCGTGTGGGGCTTGCCCCATTCGCGCCAACGAAAGGCGTGCGCCATCGTTCTCGCGCATCGCGCGAGGTAAACTTGTAGTTCCGCCCCAAACTTTGAGGGGCATGGAGCGCCGCGAGGCGCACCTGGTGTTCGTTTCGCTTCCGGCATCGCTTGCGAGGCGATGGGATTCCGGAAGCGCATCGCCTTGCGGCGCTCCACTGCGGGACTTTGGGCGAGGGGACCGTACTTCCGGGTGCGGACGGGGGAGGTTACTCGACCCCTGATCCGGACGGCTTTCGCCGCCTTCGTCCGCTCCGCGTCCAGCCGCGAACGGCAGAGCCACATAGTTGGCCCGGACGGTGACCCCAGCCTCCCGGGCGCAACGGGTGCGAACCGTGCGCGCAGGCGCCGCATCCTGCTTCGCTTCAAAGCGCCCTCGAGAAGCGCCCCTCACAAACAGGACATGGCGAACTTAAGCGCGGTACGGAGCGCGGGGACGCGTATCCCCATCACGAAATGTTGCAGCCCGTCATTGCGAGGAGCGAAGCGACGAAGCAATCCAGTCTTTCGTGGCGACAAGTGAAGATGGATTGCTTCGCTGCGCTCGCAATGACGCACATGATTGCCGAGATATTGCGCATCTCTCAACGCGTCGTCCCCGCGCAGGCGGGGACCCATGCTCCCTGAATTGTCGATGTGAGGAAGATGCTGGAGCAACCTTCTCGCCATCACCACGGGGTGCGGTGGTTATGGGTCCCCGCCTGCGCGGGGACGACATCTGATGTGATGGGACAGTGTGCGCCGTTCAGAGCCTCATCACCCACAGGTGTCATCACCGGGCATAGGACGGCGTCGCTTCGCTTGCCTATGTCACGGTGATCCCGATGAATTGAGCATTGTGCCTCGACAATCGGGATGGCCGGGTCAAGCCTTGCCATGACAGTCGAGGATTTACAGCAGCAAATCCGTCAGATGCGCGATCAGCGGAATATCCGCGGGCGGCATCGGATAGTCGCGCAGCTTGTTGGCGCGCACCCATGCGAGCTGCTGGCCTTCATGCGGCGTCACGGTGCCTTCCCACTTCCGGCAGATGTAGAGCGGCATCAGCAGATGGAAGGTCTCATAGCTGTGGCTGGCGAAGGTGAGCGGCGCGAGACACGGCTCTTCCACCTTGATGCCGAGTTCTTCGCGCAATTCGCGGATCAAGGCGGGCTCCGGCCGCTCGCCCGGCTCGAGCTTGCCGCCGGGAAACTCCCACAATCCCGCGAGCGTCTTGCCCTCGGGCCGCTGCGCGATCAGGACGCGGCTGTCCGTATCGATCAGCGCGCAGGCGACAACGAGGACCAGTTTGATCACGAGCGGTAGTCGCCGTTGATCGCAACGTATTCCTTGGTGAGATCGCAGGTCAGCACGCGGTCGCGGCCCTTTCCAAGCCCGAGCCCGACCTTGATCTGAATCTTGTCCTGCTTCATCAGCGCAGAGACTTCCTTCTCGTCGTAGGACGGATCGCGCGCGCCCTTGCTGGCGACGCGGATGCCGTTGAACGCAATCGACAGCTTGTCGCGGTTAGCCGGTTCGCCAGCCTTGCCGACGGCCATCACCACACGCCCCCAGTTGGCGTCCTCGCCGGCAATGGCGGTTTTCACCAGCGGCGAGTTGGCGATCGACATCGCGATTTTCCGCGCGGACGTCTTTGACGTGGCACCCTCGACCACGACCTCGACCAGCTTGCGCGCGCCTTCGCCGTCGCGTGCGACCTGCTCGGCGAGGTCCGCCAGAATGCCGTTGAACGCCTTGGTGAACGCTTTCAAGCGCGGATCGGATGCGCGCGTGATCTTCGGTGCGCCATGTGCTGCTGCGGCGCCGGTGGCGAATGCCAGCAGCGTGTCCGATGTCGAGGTGTCGCCGTCGATGGTCACGGCGTTGAACGTATCCTCGACACCGGTCTTGAGCAGCGATTGCAGCGCGGCTGCCGAAATCGGCGCGTCGGTGAAGATGAAGGACAGCATGGTCGCCATGTCCGGCGCGATCATGCCCGCGCCTTTCGCCATGCCGTTGATGGTGACCTTGGCCTTGCCGAGCTTCACGGTGGCGGTGGCAACCTTCGGAAAGGTGTCGGTGGTCATGATCGCGGTGGCCGCGTTCATCCATCCATCGGGTTCGGCGGCCTTTGCGAGATCGTCGAGCACGCCGTTGAATTTCGTCGCGTCGAGCGGCTCGCCGATCACGCCGGTGGAAGCGAGAAAGATCTTGTTGGCACTGCTGTCGGTCGCTTTCGCCGCGATGGAGGCGGTCAGCGTGGTCGCCTGCTTGCCGGTCTTGCCGGTGAAGGCATTGGCATTGCCGGAGTTGACCACCAGCGCGCGCGCCTCGCCGCCCTTGAGCCTAGCGCGGCACCAGTCCACCGCGGCGCTCGGGCATTTCGATTTCGTGAACACGCCCGCCACCGTGGTGCCCTTGTCGAACAGCGCCAGCAGCACGTCGGTGCGGTTCTTGTAGCGGATGCCGGCGGCCGCCGTCGCAAGGCGCACGCCGTCGATCTGCGGCATGTCGGGGACATCGGTGGGGGCGAGCGGGGAAACGGCGGTGGACATGAGATCGGTGGCCCTGGATCGAGGAATGTCAGCGTGTGGCCGGATGATTCCAGCCCTCCACGTCTTACGCCTACAATTGTGAAGGCCCCAAGACGTAGATGCCCGGGGCAAGCCCCGGGCATGACGTCAGGTTACTGAAGGTTTGGCGTGAAGTCGATTTACTTCTTCGCAGGTGCGGCCGGAGCAGCCTTCGCATCAGGCTTCGCCGCCGGAGCCGCAGCGTCCGCCGGCTTGTCGAGGCGCTCGACCTTGGCTTCGGTGCGCAGCTTGGTGACGTAGTCGGCCTGTGCCTTGCGGATCACGAAGTTCTGGATCTGGCCCTTCACCTGCTCGAAGTCCGGCGGCTTGCGGTCGCGGGCTTCCTCGACCTTGATGATGTGCCAGCCGAACTGCGACTTCACGGGATCGGAAATCTTGCCGGGCTCAAGCGCGAAGGCGACGGCGGAAAATTCCGGCACCATCTGCTCCTTGGTGAAGAAGCCAAGATCGCCGCCGTCGGCTGCGCCCGGGTCCTTGGACTTTTCCTTGGCGAGCTTGGCGAAGTCGGCGCCCTTCTCGAGTTCGGCCTTGATCGCCTTCGCTTCTTCCTCGGTGGGGACCAGAATGTGCCGGGCGCGGACTTCCTTCTCGCCCGAGACCTGCTTGGTGGCGTCTTCATAGACCTTCTTCATGGCCTCGTCGGTGACGGCCGCCTTGCCTTCGGTCGCGAGCAGGCTGTCCATCAGAAGGCGGTCGCGCGCGAAGGCGACTTTCTGCTTGAACTCCGCCGAGTCGCCGACCTTCTTGGCTTCGGCGGCCTTGGCGACGATTTTCATATCGATCAGGAAGGCGATCAGATTGTCGCGGCGGGTTGCGGGGTCCATCTGCTGGAGGCTCGGTCCCAGCTCTTCCTCGGCGACGGTCAGATCGCTCTGGCGGATCTCAGCCCCGTTAACCTTTGCGATCACGGCATTGGCATCCTGCGCGCGGAGCGGCTGGCCGGTGCTCAGAACGACCGTGAGACAAATTGCAGCGGCCGATGTGAGCAGTCCTAGTCGCGCGCCCAGTCCGGTGTGGGAGGCTGTGCGGTTCGGAGAAACGGTCATGGAAAATCCTTATGGGTCAAAGGCTGGTTACCGAGCCGGCGTTCGCTTCGTGATGATGCGAATCTCAAAGACCGGAGGACCGGGCGGTTCGGGAGGCCGGACACTCGCCCAACCTCTGCCCGGACGCAACGTGAAAAACCCGCCAAAATCATGAAATCCTTGACAGGTTCGCGCGTTGACAAGGCTTTGGACGGCCCATATCTCTCCCGGCAGGCTCTCCTGGCTGCTGCGGGGCTTTGCCGCGCTCAAGCGGGTGAACCTTTAGAATTCGCTCCCGCACTCATCCTCGAGGATTCGCGCAAGGGTTTGCTCCATCAGCAATTCTGCGGACGTTTCATACCGGTTTCAGGGCTGCGGTGACTTCAGCCGCAACGCCAACTGCAAGACAGGAATTATTCATGCTCGGCGCGCTCGCCCGCAAGTTTTTCGGCTCCGCCAACGACCGGCGGATCAAGGGATACCAAGCCCGCGTCGATGCGATTAACGCGCTGGAACCCGAGATCGCGGCCCTGTCCGACGAGGCGCTGAAGGCGCGGACCGCCGAGTTCCGCAAGCAGCTCTCCGAAGGCAAGTCTCTCGACGATATTCTCGTGCCTGCCTTTGCGACCGTTCGCGAAGCGGCCAAGCGCACTCTCGGCCAGCGCCATTTCGATGTGCAGCTGATCGGCGGCATGGTGCTTCATGAAGGCGACATCGCCGAAATGAAAACCGGCGAAGGCAAGACGCTGGTGGCGACGCTGGCGGTGTATCTCAACGCGCTGGCCGGCAACGGTGTCCACGTCGTCACCGTCAACGACTACCTCGCCAAGCGCGACGCCGGGTGGATGGGACAGATCTATTCGTTCCTCGGCATGACCACGGGCGTGATCGTTCATGGTCTGGACGATGCGGAACGTCAGGCGGCCTATGCCTGCGACATCACCTACGGCACCAACAACGAGTACGGCTTCGACTATCTGCGCGACAACATGAAGTACCGGCTGGAGGACATGGTCCAGCGCGGTCATTTCTTCGCCATCGTCGACGAAGTCGACTCGATCCTGATCGACGAAGCCCGCACGCCGCTCATCATTTCCGGCCCGCTCGACGACCGCTCGGAATTCTACAACACCATCGACACCTATATTCCGAAACTGGAAAAGGTGACGGACTTCGAGGTCGACGAGAAGCAGCGCACGGTCACGCTGACCGAAGCCGGCATGGAGAAGATCGAGAACCTGTTGCAGGCCGCCGGCCAGCTCAAGGGCGACTCGCTCTACGACGTCGAGAACGTCTCCGTCGTCCACCACATCAATCAGGCGCTGCGTGCGCACTCGCTGTTCCAGCGCGACAAGGATTACATCGTCCGCGACGGCGAAGTGGTCATCATCGACGAATTCACCGGCCGCATGATGCCGGGCCGCCGCTATTCGGAAGGCCTGCATCAGGCGCTGGAAGCCAAGGAACATCAGCCGGTCCAGCCTGAAAACCAGACGCTGGCCTCGATCACGTTCCAGAACTACTTCCGCATGTACGACAAGCTCGCCGGCATGACCGGTACGGCGGCGACGGAAGCGGACGAACTGTTCGACATCTACAAGCTCGAGGTGATCGAGGTCCCGACCAACGTGCCGATCGCGCGTCTCGACGAGGACGACGAGGTCTATCGCACCGCCGAGGAAAAACATCGTGCGATCCTCGCGGAGATCGAGCAGGCCAACAAGCGCATGCAGCCGGTGCTGGTCGGCACGGCGTCGATCGAGAAGTCGGAAGTGCTGGGCGAGTATCTCGCCAAGAACGGCTACAAGCAGATCGACTTCGGCAATCCGAAGGCGCTGGAGAAGCTCTACGCGGCCGCGCGCGCCGGCAAGCCGGCCAAGCTGTTCGCGGTTCTGAACGCGCGCTTCCACGAACAGGAAGCCTACATCGTGGCTGAAGCCGGCGTGCCGGGCGCGATCACCATCGCGACCAACATGGCCGGCCGCGGCACCGACATCAAACTCGGCGGTTCGCTGGAAATGCGCAGCCAGATCGAGACCGCCGACATCACGGATGAGGCCGAGAAAAAGGCCAAGATCGAACAGATCAAGGCCGACATCGAACGCTTCCGCGAGATGGTGTTGAAGTCGGAAGAAGTCATCGAGATCGAACCGGCGAAGGGCAGCAAGCCGGCCAAGACCATCACCAAGCCCGGCGGCCTCTATATCATCGGCTCGGAGCGTCACGAATCCCGGCGCATCGACAACCAGCTCCGTGGCCGCGCCGGCCGCCAGGGCGATCCCGGCCGCACCAAGTTCTATCTGTCGCTCGAAGACGATCTGATGCGCATCTTCGGATCGGATCGGCTCGACAGCATGCTGACCCGTCTTGGCCTCAAGGAAGGCGAGGCGATCATCCATCCGTGGATCAACAAGGCACTGGAGAAGGCGCAGCAGAAGGTCGAGGCGCGCAACTTCGACATCCGCAAGAACCTGCTCAAGTTCGACGACGTGCAGAACGACCAGCGCAAGGCGATCTTCGACCAGCGCATCGATCTGATGCGCGACCAGAATGTGGCCGAGACCGTCGCCGACATGCGCCATGCGCTGGTTGACGATCTGGTTGCCAAACACGTGCCTGAGCATGCCTATGCGGAGCAGTGGGATGTGGCCGGGCTCAAGGACGAACTGAAGCGCGTGCTCGATCTCGACCTGCCGGTCGATGAATGGGCCAAGGAAGAGGGCATCGCCAACGAGGAGATGCTGTCGCGCATCGAGCAGCGCGTTGACGAGCACATGGCGGCGAAGTCGGCCCAGTTCGGTCCCGATGTCATGCGCTATGTCGAAAAGTCGATCCTGCTTCAGACCTTGGATCATCTGTGGCGTGAGCATCTGGTGATGCTGGATCACCTGCGGCAGGTGATCGGCCTGCGCGGCTACGGCCAGCGCGATCCGTTGCAGGAGTATAAATCCGAGGCGTTCAATCTGTTCGAGGGCCTGATCTCGCATCTGCGCGAGGCAGTGACTGCGCAACTGGTGCGGGTCGAAATCGTGCCGCCGGACGAGCAGCCGGAGCTGCCTCAGATGGAGGCGCACAAGCTCAATCCGAATACCGGTGAGGACGAGATGGCCTTTGCGCAGGCCGCTCTTGCGCCGGTCCCGGCCTCACAGCGCGATCCGCAAAATCCTGCGACCTGGGGCAAGGTTGGCCGCAACGAGGATTGTCCGTGCGGCTCCGGCAAGAAGTTCAAGCATTGCCACGGCAAGTTCGCCTGAGCGGCTTCAAGTCTTCAAATGCAAAACGCCGGTCGAGAGACCGGCGTTTTTTGTGGGCGATGACGATGCCGGTTTACCGGACTGTCGACCAGCGGCTGTCGAAGGAGTTCGCCTGCACTGCGGGCTGAGCACCGGCCAGCGATGGCTGCTGCGCCGGGGCGGCAGGCGCTGCTGCGGCTGTTGTGGCCGGCGCGGCAGCGGCAGGCTTGGCGGGCGCCTGAGCCTGCTGCGAGCGTTCGAGTGGAATGACGCGCGGCGGCGTGCTCTTGGCGGCTTCCCTGGTCGGCCCAGGTGATTTCGCCTTCGGGGCCGCAGTGACCGCGGTCGGCTTTGCCGGGGCTGCGGCGGGCGGTTGTGGATCCGATCCACGCAGGCCCACGGAACGGGACAGCTTGCTGAAGAAGCCTTCCGAGGAGCTTGCGCTGGCATTCGCGGACGCCGCAGGCGTGGTGCTGGTCACGGCCACCATCGGCTCGCTGTTGGACGAGGTAAAGCTGAACGACGGTACCGCCGGCTCGGGCGCCTTTGGAATCGTTGCGTGCGCCGGAACAGTGCCGGGAGCGGGACCGTTGGACGCGACGGCATAGTCGGTGACGTCCCGGTCGATCGCGGCTTCGCCTTCCGGCAGCTTGGAGGCGAACACCGGATGCATGCCGCCGTCGATCCCGGCGCGCGAACGCGCCGTCGCCGTGCCACGCGAGATCAGTTGCGCGGTCTTCAATTCATCCTGACGCTGCTTGTCCTGGACCGCTTCGGCGATCTCGGGCGAAACCTGATAGGCGGGGCATTGCGCGGAGGCGTTGAAGGTCAGCGGGCGGGTCGAACCTGCGGGCTTCTCCGCGTCGAAGACGTACTTCTTCTCGCAGAAATCGACCTTCGGCTCCTGCTTGGTGACCTCGAAGTGATCGTTGCCTTCCTTGATCATCTTCCAGAACGGCATGTTCGGATTGTTGCGGTGGCGGGCCATGTTCTGCGGCGTCATGCGGAACGGATAGGCCTGCACCTGAAATGCGTTCTGGCCGCCGAAGAAGGATTCACGGCCGAGCGCATAGATTTCCGAGATCTGTTCGTCGGTCATCGCGTAGCAGCCGCGCGACGAGCAATCGCCGTGGACCATCAACTGCGATCCGGTGCGGCCCCATGCCTTGTCGTAGGCATTCGGATAGCCCATGTTGAACGACAGGAAATACGCCGACGTCGGATTCATCTGCGCGGGCGTAATCGAGTAGAAGCCTTCCGGCGCCTGACGGTCGCCTTCCTTGATCTTCGGTCCAAGGTCTCCCGACCAGCGGCAGATCGGATAGGTCTTCAGCAGCGCGAACTTGCCGTTGCGGTCCTGCTTCCAGACTTCGAGTTCGGCTTCCTGCTTGAACAGGCGGACAAGCATCGGCGACGCCTTGTCCATGTTCTTCGATTCGATGTCGGCGAGCAGCTTGTCGGGAATCGGGCGGTTGGCCTTGGAGCTGGGCGAGAGCTGTTCGCCGTTGCATCCAGCAAGCAAAACGCCGGCCGCAAGCGCAGCCGACGTGACAAGCGCGCGAATGTGCGTGCGGTCAATCATGCAAGGCTCCGCGGCAGACCGGCAATCCCCATACTCCGGCTAGACCCAAGACTCGACCCCGGTGACAGATCGTCTTCCGGCAAAGTGGCGCGCAGGAGGCGGCCGGAAAACACTGTCTGTTAAAACAGGCCGCACGTGTTTTCGTCGTAAAAGCAGCGTTCGCTTTTTGGCTAAAAACGTGCGTCAGCAATTGAGCAATTATTATCCTTAAATACCCCTCCGTCGCAAGCCGAGCGCCCCGTCCCGCAGAGACGGGAAGCGTTTTATGGTCAACGCTAAGTAAATCAAAATGCAGAGGAAAAACGGCTAGGGCAGAAGCGGGCTTGTCTCGAAAAAGCCACGATGTGACTTCGCCGCATGGATTGCGCAGATTTGGCTTGGGCGATGCCCTAGCTGAGCTTGCGTCCGATATCGAGGAATTTCTGCCGGCGCTGGTTGCGGACTGCCTTGGAATCGAGGCTCCGCAAATCGTTGAAGGCCTGGGCGACAGCATCGCCGGCCCGGGCGATCATGGCGGCCGGATCGCGGTGCGCTCCGCCCGGTGGTTCCTTCAGGATGGTGTCGATCACACCGAAGCGGGCGAGATCCTGTGCGGTGATCTTCATGTTGATCGCGGCTTCCTGCGCTTTCGTCGAATCGCGCCACAGAATCGAGGCCGCGCCTTCCGGCGAGATCACGCTGTACACCGCGTGTTCGAGCATCAGCACGCGGTTCGCGGTGGCAATCGCGATCGCGCCGCCTGAGCCGCCCTCGCCGATGATGACGGCGACATTGGGCACGCCGAGATTGAGACAGGCGTCGGTCGATCGCGCGATCGCTTCCGCCTGTCCGCGCTCCTCAGCGCCGATGCCGGGATAGGCGCCTGCGGTGTCCACCAGCGACAGCACGGGAATACCGAAGCGATCCGCAAGTTCCATCAACCGGACGGCCTTGCGATAGCCTTCGGGCTTGGCCATGCCGAAATTATGCTTGAGCCGGGTTTCGGTGGTCGAGCCCTTCTCCTGGCCGATCACGCAAATGCTCTCGCCTCTGAAACGGCCGAAGCCGCCGATCAGCGCTTCGTCGTCGCCGAACTTGCGGTCGCCCGCGAGCGGCGTGAACTCGGTGATGAGCTGCTTGATGTAATCCACGCAATGCGGACGCAGCGGATGGCGCGCGACTTGAGTCTTCTGCCAGGGCGTCAGATCCGAATAAAGCTCGGTGAGCGCCTGCGCTGCCTTCTCTTCGATGCGCGACACTTCTTCGCCGATGTCGCTGCCGCTGGCGGCAAGCGCACGCAACTCGTCCACCTTGGCGTCGAGTTCGGCGACGGGTTTTTCAAAATCCAGATAGCTGCGCATCAGGTCCGGCATGTGACAAATATAAGGGGCAGGCGCGCTTGGGCGAAAGGCGCACGAATCGATCTTTTGGCCGTTCTCAATCGAGGGTCGAAGTCATTCGTGGGGCCTTTCAAGTCAAGAAGCGTCCCCAAGTCAAGCGCCGCGATAGAAAGTGCCAATATTGCTGGGTTTTTGGTGGGTCATTTGTCGGCCAGCGGATGCAGATCACGCACCAGGCTCTTCAGCCTCTCCTCGACGATGTGGGTGTAAATCTGGGTCGTGGAAATATCGGTATGACCAAGCAGCGTCTGGACGATTCGCAGATCGGCCCCGTTGTGAAGAAGATGAGAGGCGAAGGCGTGACGCAAGACATGGGGGCTGATCAGGCGGGGTGCAATACCGGCGGCGACCGCCAGTTCTTTGAGGTCGCGGGCAAAATGCTGCCGTGTCAGATGGCCGCTCTCACCCGATGACGGGAACAGCCATTTCGACGCGGCGGAAGATTTCTTCTGCGCGCGCCGCGCTTCTTCGAGTGCGGCGAGATAGTCGGCCATCGCCTGCTTCGATGTCTCGTTGAGCGGGACCAGACGTTCCTTGTTGCCCTTGCCGCGCACCACGATCATGCGCGCGTCGCGCCGCGCGGCGGAGAGAGGCAGCGTCACCAGTTCCGAAACGCGAAGTCCGGTCGCATAGAGGATTTCAAGCAGGCAGGAGAGCCGCAACGCGCGCAATTTCTGCAGCGGCGATTGTTCGGAGATGCTCGCCGATGTCTTCGCCTGTGTCAGCAGACGGTCGACGTCGGCGATGGACAGCACCTTTGGCAACGCGCGTCCGCGTTTGGGGCCCGACAGGATCGCTGCGGGATCGTCGTCGCGCCTGCGCTCGCTGAGAAGAAAACGAAACAGATGGCGTGTCGACGAGAGCTTGCGCGCCACGCTCGACGATTTGAATCCGCGAGTGTCGAGGTCGGCCAGATAGTCGCGCAGTGTCTGGGTGTCGGCGTTCAGGAAGGTCGATTTTTTTTTCGCGAGAAATTCGGAGAGGTCTTCAAGATCGCCGCGATAGGCATCGAGCGTATTGTCGCCTGCGCCCTGCTCGGCCGCGAGCATATCGAGGAACAGGCCGGTGAGCCGTGCGTCGGAGGATTTGTCGGACGGCATGACGTTCCTCCAGCCGCCTACTTCTTGAGGAATCTGTCGGGCGGAACGCTGACCGTCATTTCGCGCGGCTTGGGATTGACGAAATTGGCGAGCGCAAAGATGCCGCCGTAGATCAGCCCGCCGAGCACCGCCACGACAGTCAGGAAGCGAAACAGGCTGGGCATCGCGAATAGCCTCGAAATTAACCTTTGAGATGCGGCGCCAAAGGCGTGTTAACCGCCGGAACACTGCGGTTCGGACCGACTAAACTACCAACATGTTCGCGCCGTTTCGGCAAGAGTCTCTGGCAACGGGATCGGCAGGAGTAGTATAGGTGACACATTAGCTTAGCCGCATTTGCGGCCAACCGGGCCAGAGATGACCGAAACCGCAGCCAGCCATCAGGACGGCATGACCCATGAGGCTGACATCGTCGCGGCTCTGGGCGGCCGCTCGATCGTGCTTGTCGGCATGATGGGGTCGGGCAAATCGACCATCGGGCGCCGGCTCGGCGCGAGGCTTCACATCCCGTTTCTCGATGCCGATCATGAAATCGAGATTGCCCATGCGGGCATGACGGTCAGCGAAATCTTCGCGCAGCATGGCGAACCATATTTCCGCGATGGCGAAGCGCGGGTGATCGCGCGCCTCCTGGAGGCCGGCCCGAGCGTGATCGCCACCGGGGGCGGAGCGTTCATGCGCGAGGAGACGCGCAAGCGGATTCACGACAAGGCCGTCTCGATCTGGCTTCAGGCGGATGGCGACATCATTCTGCGGCGGGTCAAGCGCCGCGCCGACCGGCCGCTGCTGCAAACCGCCGATCCCGCTGCGACCATTGCGCGTCTGATCAGCGAGCGCAGCCCGTTCTATCAGCTTGCCGATCTGGCGATTGCCTCGCGCGATGTGCCGCACGAAAAGATCGTCGATGAATGCATCGATGCGTTGTCCGCCCATCTGCTGTCCGGCGGCGCGGCGTCCTCTTCCTCAAGCGAAACACAATGACGGTTGCTATCAAGAACAACAATCCGGTGACTGTCGGTGTCGCCCTCGGCGATCGCGCCTATGACATCGTCATCGGCCGCGACGTGCTGCCCTCGCTCGGCCATCGCATCGCCGCGCTGCGCCCCGGTGCACGCGTCGCCATCGTGACCGACCGCACCGTCGCCAAACACTGGCTCGGCAAGACCGAAGCCGCGCTGGCGGACGCCGGCATTGCATCGTCGCGCATCGTGGTGGGCGAGGGCGAGGCATCGAAAAGCTATGCGGTGCTGCAGGAGGTCTCCGAAGGACTGATCGCAGCGAAGATCGAGCGCAACGATCTGGTGATTGCGCTGGGCGGCGGCGTGATCGGCGATCTCGCTGGCTTCGCGGCATCGATCGTCCGGCGCGGCGTCGATTTCGTGCAGGTGCCGACATCGCTGCTCGCGCAGGTCGACTCGTCGGTGGGTGGCAAGACCGGGATCAACTCGCCGCATGGCAAGAATCTCGTCGGCGCGTTTCACCAGCCGGTGCTCGTGATCGCGGATACGGCGGTGCTCGACACGTTGTCGCCACGTCAGTTCCGTGCAGGCTATGCGGAAGTCGCCAAGTACGGCGTGCTCGGCGATGCGGAACTGTTCGACTGGCTGGAGGCCCATCACGGCGAGATATTCTCCGGCGGCGCCGCGCGCGAACAGGCCATCGCGGCCAGTTGCCGCGCCAAGGCGGCGATCGTGGCGCGCGACGAGCGCGAAACCGGCGACCGCGCGTTGCTCAATCTCGGGCACACGTTCGGCCATGCGCTGGAGGCTGCGACCGGTTTCTCCGATCGCCTGTTCCATGGCGAAGGGGTTGCTGTCGGCATGGTGCTGGCCGCTGAATTCTCGGCGCGTCTGAACATGATCTCTCCGTCCGATGCCGCGCGCGTGCAGCGTCACCTCGCGTCGGTCGGTCTGCCGACGCGCTTGCAGGATATCGCCGGCTTCCAGCAGGAAGGTCTTGCGGATGCGGACACGCTGATGACGCTGATGGCGCAGGACAAGAAAGTGAAGCGCGGGCGATTGACGTTCATCCTGCTGGAACAGGTCGGCAAGGCAGTGATCGTCAACGACGTCGATCCGTCGGCGGTTCGTGCGTTTCTTCAGGAAAAATTGTCAGGGTGAGGGTGAAGCTGTCTCAACGCGGCATGCCAGGACTTATCGTCGGCGCCCCGCATAAGGACGAGGCAGTCGCGGGACAAACATGAATTCAGCCGCCGTCAATCTGCTCATCGCCATCCTTCTGCTCGCCGCCAACGCATTCTATGTGGCGGCGGAATTCGCGCTGGTGAAAAGCCGCGGGTTTCGCGTCAAGGCGATGGCCGAGCAGAACCGCTTCGGCGCTCGGCTGCTGATGAAAATGATGGGCAATATCGAAGCCTATCTCGCGTGCTGCCAACTCGGCATCACCATGGCCTCATTGGGGCTCGGCTGGGTCGGCGAGCCGACCGTTGCGGCGCTGCTCAAGCCGGTGCTCGAGCCGCTGGGAATGCCGGAGTCTGCGCTGCATTTCACGGCCTTCATCACAGGCTTTCTGGTGTTCTCGTCGCTGCATATCGTGATCGGCGAGCAGGTGCCGAAAACGCTGGCGATCAGGCAGCCCGTGCCGGTCTCGCAATGGATCGCGTATCCGCTCTATGTCTCCTATCTCGTTCTTTACCCGCTGAACTGGCTGCTCAACGGCGCGTCGCGCGCGATCCTGCGGATGCTCGGCGTCAAGGAATCGTCAACGAACGAAATCCTCACCGATTCCGAAATCGAAGGGCTGGTGGAAGAATCGGCCGAGCACGGCAAGATCGAGAGCGGCGAGGCCGAATACATCCAGAACGTGTTCCGGTTCGGCGATCTTGCTGTGTCCGACGTGATGGTCCACCGCACTAAGATGGTCAGCGTCAATGCGGATGGCCCGCCTGACGCGGTCATCAAGGGAATTCTTGAGTCCGAATATACCCGGATCCCGCTTTGGCGCGAGAAACCCGAGAACATCATCGGCGTCCTGCACGCCAAGGATCTGCTGCGCGCCATCCGTGCCAACGACGGCGATCTGTCCAAGATCGACGTCGGTGCGCTCGCCTTGCCGCCGTGGTTCGTGCCCGAGATGCGGCCGCTGTCCGAGCAGCTCAAAGCCTTCCGCCGCCGCAAGACTCACTTCGCGCTTGTGGTCGACGAGTATGGCGAGGTCGAAGGCCTCGTGACGCTGGAAGATATCCTGGAAGAAATCGTCGGCGATATTTCCGACGAGCACGATGTTGCGGTCGCCGGTGTCCGGGCTCAACCGGACGGTTCGGTCGTGGTCGACGGCTCGGTGCCGATCCGCGATCTCAATCGCGCGATGGACTGGCATCTGCCGGACGAAGAAGCGACGACCATTGCCGGTCTCGTCATCCACGAGGCGCGCTCGATCCCCGACCGGGGCCAGAGCTTCACCTTCCACGGATTCCGTTTCAGGGTGCTCCGGCGCGAGCGCAACCGCATCACGGCGCTGCGGATCGTGCCGCTGCCGCGCGAGAGCGACACGCCCGAGAAAAAGCCGAAGGCGGGAACTTCGTTCTAGCGCCACTGACGTCGATGTGAGGCGATGAGATAGAGAGGAGCGCTCCCTGCTCCCCTCCCCCTTGCGGGGAGGGGTCGGGGGTGGGGGTTGGCCAAGCGTGACGTGAGCGGGCAATGAATGATCGTCAGCGACAGCTCGCACGGCGTATGCGCGCCCAGCCGACCGATGCTGAACGTGTCCTATGGCAGCGCCTTCGTCACGACATTGCGTTGACCGGCTCGCACTTCCGGCGGCAGGGATTGATTGGCCCGTTCATTGTCGATTTTGTCAGTCGCCGGGCAAAGCTTGTTATTGAGCTTGATGGTGGCCAGCACGACGTGCGGCGGGTGGCTGACGAGACGCGAACGAAAAAGATCGAGGCAGAAGGTTATCGTGTATTGCGGTTCTGGAATCACGATGTGATCCAGAATCTGGACGGTGTGCTTCATGAGATTCAGGATGCGTTGACCCCCACCCCCGCCCCCTCCCCGCAAGGGGGAGGGGAGTGATTGATGGATCGTGCCGCTGCCGCGCGAGAGCGACACGCCCGAGAAAAAGCCGAAGGCGGGAACTTCGTTCTAGCGCCACTGACGACGATGTGAGGCGATGAGATGGATGCGAGGAGCGCTTCCTGCTCCCTCGTCCTTGCGGGAATGGGTCGCAGAGAGGGTTTGCAGATCTTTGGCGCGCGGCAGTTAAATTTGCGGCGGCTGATCGACAACAATCAGTGCATCAGTGTTTGCACGCCTTTGCAGGGGCGGGACGCCGGGCATCCTCGCCAGGGGCATAGGTGTGCATCGCCAGCGCGTGGACAGAGCCTGCGAGTTCCGGCGCCAGAAGCGAATTTATCATGCGATGGCGCTCGATCCGGCTCTTCCCTTCGAATGCCTTCGACACGATATATATCCTGAAATGCGTCTCGCCGCCCGGCCTGTGGCCCGCGTGGCCCTCATGCAGATGGGATTCGTCGGCGACATCGAGGCTTTCGGGCGCGAAAGCTTCGCTCAACTTCTTTGTGATGTGATCTTTTGTGGTCATGATCTGCGCAATATCGTGCGTTATTCGCCAAGGTCAATGACCGTTTCAATTGCGGTTCACCGTCGCGGTGATGTATACTCCGCGACCGTAAAAAATCGCGTCAAAACCTGAAGCTTCCAGCAAGGCGTTACCACAGCAGCCATGGCCATCGACTCATCCAAATTCTTCGACAGCATTCGCATCAAGCCCACTAAAACCGCGGCGAAGCAAAAGGTTGCGCGCGAGGAAGTGGCGATGTGCGAGGCGCCCGGCTGCAAGAACAGGGGTGCGCATCGCGCACCCAAGGGCCGCGGTCAGGAGAAGGATTACTGGCATTTCTGCCTGAACCACGTCCGCGAATACAATCAGGGCTACAATTTCTTCCAGGGCATGAGTGACGAGGCGGTCGCGACCTACCAGAAGGATGCGCAGACCGGTCACCGCCCGACCTGGAAGATGGGTCAGAACGGAGCGAAGGGCAAAGGCAAGTCCGGCGCGGTCAACCTGGAAGACGCCGTCGATCCGTTCAGCGTCTTCAGCGAGATGAATGGCCGCGGCCGCTGGCGCTCGAACGCGAAGGCAGAGGAGCCGAAGGCGGAGACGCGGAAGATCTTCAACGCAGAGAAAAAGGCGCTGCTGGTGATGGGTCTCGGCCCCGATGCGACGCTTGAGACCGTGAAGGCGAAATACAAGCTGCTGGTGAAGCAGCATCATCCCGACGCCAACGGCGGCGATCGGTCGACCGAAGATCGCCTGATCGAGATCATCAAGGCCTACAACTATCTCAAGACGGTCGTGCGCGCGTCCTGAGCACGGCTGTCTTTGGTTTGCCGGGTGCGCGCTTTTTCTTTGAAGCTGCCTTCCTTGCTGACGCCACCTTCCTGGGAGGTGTTTTGCGTACGTGATAGGTCAGCGCCAGCCCGATGCAGTGGCGAAGCGCCTTTTCGGGAAACCGCGTTGCAACCTTGAACAGGATGCTCCGGTTACCGCCGTATTCCATCTGCGTCGGATAAAGCTCCCGGAAGGTTGGGACGAGATCGGTCTGGCAGTGGAAGTACATCGCGATGCGGCCATCCGACTTCTCGCGGTCGATCCGGATCGTGCTGCCGCTGCCGGATTCAGTCGTGAGATAGCTGGGCTGACCCCATTTCAGCGTTTCTTCCAGCGGTCCGACACCGTCGATGGCTTTTGCAGTCTCGAAAATGATCGCGCGCAGCGTCAGTAATTTCGCGCGGGCATCTTCGGGATAGGCCGCGAAAACCTTCGCGACATTGCGGTCCCTGAAAGTCCCGCCCTGTCCGGTCGTGCGCGTCATTGTATGCCTCTGCTAACGGCCGCATTGCGGCTGCTGCGCCAGTAATGAATGGCCACCGCGATCGTCCCGATAGCGATGATGCTGCCCACCAGCGGCACGCCGTAATGTTCGATCTTCATGCCCCAGCGCTCGGCAGCTGTGCCGGCCAAAATACCCGGCAACGCATGCGCCGGCGCCCATAACAGGCAGGCTGCTATGCTGGCGGGATAGAAGCGCCATGGCGGCATGCCGAGTGCCCCCGCGACGACCGGAACGAGCGCGCGGACAGGCGGCACAAAACGCGCGAAGAACACCGCAAATGTCCCGTAGCGGTGAAAGAATTCCTCGCTTTGTGCCATGACCGCCGGGTATTTCGACATCGGCCAGGATGTCAGGATCTCGCGCTGGCTGACATAGCCGATCGAGTAGGCGAGAGCCTCTCCGATGACCGCCCCGGCGATGGCGCAGGCCAGCACCGGCGTCAGTTGGAGATTGCCGGCCGGGATCAGCGCGCTGAGCGCCAGAATGACGGTCGATCCCGGTATCAGCGAACCGAGAATGGGAATGGCTTCGAGGAACGCGGCCAGGAAAATTGCGGCATAGGCAAATGCGGCGTGAAGCGAGACGAAGCTGATCAGTTGATTGAGATCACTCACCGGATGCCCGCTGCTGGCGCGATTCCTGCACCATAACATACACGGGAAACCGGAGGTGGCGCCGCAGGGGACCCGGCAAAACGGTCAAATCGGCTCGGTGAAAATCCGCCGCGTATCGCCGCAATCGCAGGGCAGACCTACCAAACGCGCAAAAATAGCTTATCTCAATGAAAATACACTGGAACTTTCATTGTATGGTGGGCTTCTGCCGTTTGCATCTGTCTGCTAGGTTGAATCACGCACCCCACCCGCAGCAAGCACGTCTGGTTTCGGGAGCATCCGGGACCACGGAGGACTGATGAGCGCCGCCACGACTCTATCGCAGGAACCCACGAACCTTCCCGACATGAAAGTGTCGGTCCGTCAGGTCTTTGGCATCGACAGCGACCTCGAGGTTCCTGCCTATTCCAACAGCGATCCCCATGTGCCCGATGTTGATCCGGACTATCGGTTCGATCGCGCGACCACGCTCGCCATCCTCGCCGGCTTCGCCAAGAACCGCCGTGTCATGGTCACCGGCTTTCACGGCACCGGCAAGTCGACCCATATCGAGCAGGTTGCTTCGCGGCTGAACTGGCCTTGCGTGCGCGTCAACCTCGACAGCCACATCAGCCGTATCGATCTGGTCGGCAAGGACTCCATCGTGGTCCGCGACGGCAAGCAGGTCACCGAATTCCGCGACGGCATCCTGCCGTGGGCGCTCCAGCACAATGTCGCGCTGGTGTTCGACGAATATGACGCCGGCCGCCCGGACGTGATGTTCGTGATCCAGCGCGTGCTCGAAGTGTCCGGCCGCCTCACGCTGCTCGACCAGAACAAGGTCATCAAGCCGCATCCGGCGTTCCGCCTGTTCTCGACCGCCAACACCATCGGTCTCGGCGATACGTCGGGCCTCTATCACGGCACCCAGCAGATCAACCAGGGCCAGATGGACCGCTGGTCGATCGTGACCACGCTGAACTATCTGCCGCATGACGAGGAAGTCGAGATCGTGCTCGCCAAGGCGAAGCACTATCGCACCGATGCCGGCCGCGACACCGTCAACAAGATGGTCCGCCTCGCGGACCTGACGCGCAACGCGTTCGCCAACGGCGATCTGTCGACGGTGATGTCGCCGCGCACCGTCATCACCTGGGCCGAGAACGCCGAGATCTTCGGCGACATCGGCTTCGCATTCCGCGTCACCTTCCTGAACAAGTGCGACGAGCTTGAGCGTCCGCTGGTGGCGGAGTTCTATCAGCGCTGCTTCAATGCGGAACTGCCGGAATCCGCGGTCAATGTGGCGTTGAGCTAGGATTGCCTCTCCCCTTGAGCGGGGAGGAAAGGTTGCATGAGCACGTCCAATATCAAGTTCAGGACCGGGTCGAAGGAATCGCCGACGGAGCCGTTCAAGCGCGCGGTGACGTCCGCTTTGCGGGCCATCGCCAAGCAGCCTGAACTTGAAGTGACGTTTGCCGCCGAACGTCCGGGCCTCTCGCCCGGCAAGGCGCGGCTGCCTGAACCGGCGCGAAAACTGACCCGCAAGGACGCGGCCATCGTGCGCGGCCATGCGGACTCCATTGCACTGCGGATCGCCTGTCACGACCCGAAGGTTCACCGCAAGCTGGTGCCGGGCAATCCGCAGGCGCGCGGCGTGTTCGATGCCGTCGAGCAGGCCCGCGTCGAGGCCATCGGCGCCAAGCGGATGAGCGGCGTCGCCAAGAACCTCACCGCGATGCTCGACGATCATTTCCATCGCGGCAAATACGACGAGATCACCGACCGCGCCGATGCGCCGCTGGCCGATGCGCTGGCGATGATGGTGCGTGAACGGCTGACCGGCCAGGCGCCGCCGGTGGCCGCGCGCAAGATGGTCGATCTCTGGCGTCCGATCCTCGAAGACAAGATCGGTGCGCGTCTCGACCGATTGAAGGAGTTCACCGAAGATCAAACACGCTTCGGCGATGTGGTTCACGATCTGCTGGACGCACTTGAGCTCGGCGACGAAAGTAACGCCGATCAGGACGAGGACGACAGTCAGGACGAGAATCGCGACGGCGAGAAGGACCAGTCCGGTGCGGACGGCTCGCCCGACAGCGAAGCCGCCGAGGAGATGAGCGCCGACCAGTCGCAGTCCTCCACCGAGGAGATGTCCGAGAACGCGATGGAGAGCGCGCAGGCGTCCGCCAGCGATGCGTTCGACGACAACGAAATGGGCGAGGACGAAACGCCGGGTGAAGCGCATCGGCCGCCGGGCCGCGGCGCCAACGAGCCGCGCGGGCCGGAATACCATGCCTTCGCGCCGAAATTCGACGAGGTGGTCTCGGCGGAAGATCTCTGCGAGCACGACGAACTGGAGCGGCTGCGCAGCTATCTCGACAAGCAGCTCGCGCATCTGCAGCACATCGTCGCGCGGCTCGCCAATCGCCTGCAGCGCAAGCTCATGGCGCAGCAGAACCGCGCCTGGGACTTCGATCTCGAGGAAGGCATTCTCGATCCGGCGCGGCTGTCGCGTGTCGTCACCGATCCGTTCCATCCGCTGTCGTTCATGCACGAGAAGGAAGCGACCTTCCGCGACACGGTGGTGACGCTGCTGCTCGACAATTCCGGCTCGATGCGCGGCCGGCCCATCACGGTAGCTGCGACCTGCGCCGATATTCTGGCGCGGACGCTGGAGCGCTGCGGCGTCAAGGTCGAGATTCTCGGCTTCACCACGCGGGCGTGGAAGGGCGGTCAGTCGCGCGAGGCGTGGCTGGCGGCGGGCAAGCCTGCCAATCCGGGCCGCCTCAACGATCTGCGGCACATCATCTACAAGTCGGCGGACGCGCCCTGGCGGCGTGCGCGCAAGAACCTTGGCCTGATGATGCGCGAAGGACTCCTGAAAGAAAACATCGACGGCGAAGCGCTCGACTGGGCGCACAAGCGCCTGCTCGGACGCTCGGAGCAGCGCAAGATCCTGATGATGATTTCGGACGGCGCGCCGGTCGACGACTCAACGCTATCGGTCAATCCGGGCAACTATCTCGAGCGGCATCTGCGCCACATCATCGAAGAGATCGAGACCCGCTCGCCGGTCGAACTGATTGCGATCGGTATCGGCCACGACGTGACGCGCTACTATCGGCGCGCCGTCACCATCGTGGATGCGGAAGAACTCGGCGGCGCCATCACCGAGAAGCTGGCTGAGCTTTTCACCGAGACTCATACTGAGGCTCCGACGCCGCGCCGCCGCAGACTGCATTCCTGAGATCATGGCCATCGACATCAGCCGCCGGTCGTTTCTGCGGAACGCCATGGCGGCGCTGCCGGCCGGCATGATCGGGGCCGGAGCGGAGTTCGCCCAGGCGCAGACGTCTTCGCTTGTGGTCAATGCCCGCAGGATCGAATCGTTCGATCCGCGCGATGCGTCCCACATCCGCTATGGTGCGCTGGAATTCCGCAGCGGGCTGGTGCTGACCTCGCCGTTCCGCGGCTTCGGCGGGTTGTCGGGATTGCGGCTCGACAAGAAGGGCGAGCAGTTCATCGCCGTCAGCGACAAGGGCAACTGGTTCACGGGCCGGATCGCCTATCGCGGCAAGGTCATGACGGGCCTTTCCGACGTGAAGTCCGCGCCGATGCTGGACAGCGACGGCAGGAAGATTACGGCACGCGGCTGGTTCGACACCGAGTCGCTCGCGCGCGATGGATCGGCGCTCTATGTGGGTCTTGAGCGCGTCAATCAGATCCTGCGGTTCGATTTCAGCAAAGGCGGCGTGCGCTCGCGCGGCGAGGTCGTGCCGGTGCCGCCCGAAATCGGCAAGCTGCCGTTCAACAAGGGGCTCGAGGCGCTTGTGTTCGTGCCGAAGGGACAGCCGCTTGCGGGAACGCTGATCGCGATTTCCGAACGCGGGCTCGATCCATCGGGAAACATTTTATGCTTTCTGATCGGCGGGCCTTCACCCGGACAGTTCACGGCAAAGCGCACCGGCAATTTCGACATCAGCGATGCGGTTCTGCTGCCGTCCGGCGATCTGTTGCTGCTGGAGCGGAAGTTCTCGCTGCTGGAAGGCGTTGGCATCCGCATCCGGCGCATTCCCGCCAAATCCATCGTTCCGGATGCGGTGATCGATGGGCCGACGATTTTCGAGGTCGATCTCGGATACGAGATCGACAACATGGAAGGGATCGATGTGCATGTCGCCGACGATGGCGCGACGGTGCTGACGATGGTGTCCGACGATAATTTCTCGATGATCCAGCGCACGCTGTTGCTGCAGTTCACGCTCATTGAGGAGTGATTATCGTCCACCGCTCGCGTTTTCTTCGTGATTGCGAGCGAAGCGAAGCAAACCGCTCTTTGAAACAGAAAGAAATGGATTGCTTCGTCGCTACGCTCCTCGCAATGACGGTGTCTGGCTTCGCACGAAAACAAAAAAGGCCGGGTCGAAACCCGGCCTTTTTGAAATCTAAAATTGCGGATCGAAGGATCAGCTCGCTGCGGCGAGCTTCTTCTTTTCGATCTGGCGCTTCAGCTCGACTGCCTTCGGCGACAGGTCGCCGGAGTTGGCCTTGAGCAGGAACGCGTCGAGGCCGCCGTTGTGGTCGACCGACTTCAGCGCATTGGTCGAGACGCGCAGGCGCACGTTGCGGCCCAGCGTTTCCGAAATCAGGGTGACGTTGCACAGGTTCGGCAGGAACCGGCGCTTGGTCTTGTGGTTCGAGTGGCTGACCTTGTGGCCAACCTGAGGGCCCTTGGCCGTCAATTCGCAGCGCCGAGACATCGTGTAATCCTTTGGCGAAACCTAGTGTCGCCCCGGACCGCCCAAAGGGGTCACGTGGGGGTTTAAACCGTCCATTTCAGGAACGGCGGAGCTATAAGGGGCTGGCGGCCCAGCGTCAAGGTTGAGAGGCGGTTTCAGCGGCTTTTCTGCGCGCCAGGGGGCAGGTAGCGGCGGCAGGAAATGACGATTTTGCCCGTCAAACCAGTGATTTCCTAACATATAATCGACGTAATCCGTGACCAGACAGATATCTGAGGCTATCGATACGACTTTCGCGGCCTATTCGGGAACAAGTCCCGCAGACGCTGCGCCCGGTGGCTCCGGTCAATCGCTGGTCAGCAGGATTTCGTCGGCAATGCCCCGGTTCCCAAAGCTTTCTTGGATGCTCTCCCGGACCGCCCAAAACCAGCTTTGTCTGGGTGTTGTGGCCGTCGTGGCTCCATTGGCGATGTCTGCCAGCCCGGCCAGCGCCCAGGGCCGTCTGGACGCCAAGTATGAAGCAACGCTCGCGGGCCTTCCGATCGGCAAGGGCGCCTGGGTGGTCGACGTCGCCGAGGATCAGTATTCGGCAGCCGTCAGCGGCGCCACCACGGGGCTGATGAAATCCATAGGCGGCGGCAATGGCACCGGCACCTCGCAGGGGCGGATCACCGCCGGCCAGTTTGCGCCACTGAGCTACATTTCGACGGTCAACTACGGCAAGAAGGCTGAGGTCATCCGCATCACGCTCGGCGGCGGCAATGTCAAAGACTCGTCCATCGAGCCCAAGCCGGACGAAAATCCGGACCGGATTCCGGTCACTGACGTGCATCGCCGCAACGTCCTTGATCCGATGACGGGTGCGCTGCTGAAAGTTGCGGGCACCGGCGATCCGGTCGGTCCCGAGGCCTGCCGCAAGACGCTGTCGGTGTTCGACGGCAGGATGCGCTACGATCTGCGTCTCGATTACAAGCGGATGGAAACGGTCAAGGCCGAGAAGGGCTATCACGGCCCCGTCGTGGTCTGCGCGGTCTACTTCACCCCGATCGCCGGCTACGTTCCCGATCGCGCCTCGATCAAGTACGTCGCCGCCCAGCGCAACATGGAAATCTGGTTCGCGCCCATCGCCGGAACGCGGGTGCTGGCACCCTTCAGAATTACGATTCCGACACCGCTCGGCACCGGCATGATCGAGGCGACGGAATTCATTTCGGCGCAAAAGACCGCCAAGACGAACTGATCAAGACGAGCGCCCCGATCCGGCAGCGCTGCGATTCAGGAACGAATCTCACCGTGAATCGTGTTGACTCTCCGGCCAATCCGATTCGACTCCGGATTTAACGATTTTATCCCGATCGCGGCATGCGAGGAGTAACTTCAAACCCCATATAGTATCGCCGGTCACCAGATTGTGCGACATGTTGAGGCCATATCGCCTGCTAGGCCGAGAGTCAGCGATTCGGGCTTCTTTCGTTCCTTACCCGTTCCAAAGCTTAAGTTGCGGCACGAAAAGCGTCGCATTGTGAGACACTTCTTTCAAACTTGCTGCGGCGTCCGCGTCGTGTGCGTCATGCGGACCTCTCGAAATGCCTCTGTCGTCTTCCGTTCCGCTGTTTTCCAATGAGCGCGCCCCCGGAGCCGGTGTTACGGCGGTGCTCGGCCCGACCAACACCGGCAAGACCCATCTCGCCATCGAGCGGATGCTGGCCCATTCGTCGGGCATCATCGGCCTGCCGCTGCGCCTGTTGGCGCGCGAGGTCTACAACAAGATCGCAGCACGAGCCGGCGCAGGCGCGGTCGCGCTCATCACCGGCGAAGAAAAGATCAAGCCGCCTCACGCGCGCTACTGGGTCTCCACGGTCGAGGCGATGCCGCGCGATCTCGATGTGTCGTTTCTGGCGGTGGATGAAATCCAGATCGCGTCTGACCTTGAGCGCGGCCACGTCTTCACCGACAAGATTCTGAACCGGCGCGGGCGAGACGAAACCCTCTTGCTCGGCGCGGCGACGATGCGGCCGATCATCGAGCGGCTGCTGCCCGGTGTGAACATCGTCACCCGGCCTAGGCTGTCGCAGCTTGAGTTTGCAGGCGACCGCAAGATCACGCGGCAGCCGCGGCGCACCGCGATCGTCGCGTTCTCGGCGGATGAAGTCTACGCCATCGCCGAACTGATCCGGCGCCAGCATGGCGGTGCAGCCGTGGTGCTGGGCTCGTTGTCGCCGCGCACCCGCAATGCGCAGGTGGACATGTTCCAGTCCGGCGACGTCGATTATCTCGTCGCCACCGATGCTGTCGGCATGGGCCTCAATCTCGACGTCGATCACGTGGCTTTCGCCTCCGACCGCAAGTACGACGGCTATCAGTTTCGCCGCCTGACGCCGTCCGAGTTTGCACAGATCGCGGGCCGCGCCGGCCGTGCGACACGCGACGGCACGTTCGGCACCACGGGCCGCTGCGCGCCGTTCGAGCCGGAACTGGTCAATGCGCTGCAGAATCACACCTTCGACAGCGTGAAAATGTTGCAGTGGCGGAACACGCGGCTGGATTTCTCCTCGCTGGGCGCGCTCCAGGTCTCGCTGGCGCTGACGCCGAACCACGAGGTTCTGACCCGCGCGCCGATCGCGGAGGACATCCGCGTGCTCGACCACGCCGCGCGCGATGAGGACGTTCGCGACATGGCCAAGGGGGCCGACGCCGTGGAACGGCTCTGGGAGGCCTGCCAGATTCCCGACTACCGCAAGCTGTCGCCCGCCGCCCACGCCGAACTCGTCACCACGCTGTATGGTTTCCTGATGCGGAAGGGCCGGATCCCGGATAACTGGTTCGAGGCCCAGATCGCGCAAACCGACCGCACAGACGGCGATATCGACACATTATCGGCCCGGATTGCGCAGATACGGACCTGGACATTCGCGGCAAATCGTCCCGATTGGCTGGTGGCCCCCGAGCGCTGGCAGGCAATTGCCCGCGCCGTCGAGGATAAATTGTCGGATGCCCTGCATGAAAGGCTAACTGAGCGTTTCGTTGATCGCCGGACCAGTGTATTGATGCGGCGCTTGCGGGAAAACACGATGCTGAATACTGAGATTGGGAAGACGGGCGAAGTGATCGTAGAGGGCCATATGATTGGCCGTCTCGACGGATTCATGTTCGCGCCAGAGTCCGCTGAAGCGGGCTCCGATGCGAAGGCCTTGCAGGCCGCGGCGCTCAAGGCGCTGGCCGGCGAAATCGATGCGCGCGCTGAAAAGCTTTCAAAGGCACCGGACGAACAGTTTGTGCTGGCGTCCGACGGAACGCTGCGCTGGACCGGCGACGCCGTCGCCAAGCTTGTTGCGGCCGACGATGCGTTGCATCCGCGTATCCGCATCATTGCGGACGAACGGCTGACCGGTCCGTCACGCGAGGCCGTGCAGACGCGGCTCGATCTGTGGCTGAAGACGCATATCGAAAAGATTCTCGGGCCGATGTTCGAGCTGTCGAAGGCCGAGGATGTCACCGGGATCGCGCGCGGCATTGCCTTCCAGCTGATCGAGGCGCTCGGCGTGCTGGAGCGGCCGAAGATCGCCGCCGAGATGAAGGATCTCGATCAGCCGTCGCGCGCAAGCCTGCGCAAGTACGGCGTGCGTTTCGGCGCCTATCATATTTTCCTTCCCGCACTGCTGAAGCCCGCCGCGCGCGGTCTTGCATCGCTGTTGTGGGGTCTGAAGCGCGACAATGTCGACTGGTCGGCATTGACCGGCGCGCAGCATCTGGCGGCGAGCGGGCGCACCTCGTTCCCGGCGGACAAGGCGCTCGATCAGGAGGCCTACCGCACGCTCGGCTACAAGCTGTGCGGCGACCGCGCGGTGCGCGTCGATATTCTCGAACGCCTCGCGGATCTCATTCGTCCGGCGCTGTCGTGGCGTCCCGGCTCGCCCGGTGACAAGCCGGCAGGCGCATTCGACGGCCGCTCGTTCACGGCGACACAGGCCATGACGTCGCTGACCGGCTCGGCAGGTGAGGACTTTGCTTCGATCCTGAAGGCGCTCGGCTATCGCATGGAAAAGCGTCCGCCGCTGCCGGAGGTCGTTGCGCCGCCCGTCGCTGCGGACACCGTGGCGGATGCGGCCGCTGAAACAACCGACACTGTGTCGGTATCCGAAGCTGTCGTGACGGAGCCCGAAGTTACAGCGGCAACGGAGTCGATTGCTAACGTGACGAACGACGCAGCAACGACCGATGCGCCGCCAGCGGCGGATGCATCTGCCTCGCGTCTACCCGAAGTGAATTTCGCCCCGCCGTCGGAAACCTCCGAATCTGTTGCGGAAGCGGCTGTGACCGAGACATCCGAACCGGCTGCTGTGGCCGAAGCCACTGAGATGGCGGCTGTTGAAGCGCCTGCTGGCGAGGCCGCGCCTGATCAGGCCGCCGAAGCGACGGCTCCCCCTGAGCCTGTGCTGGTGGAAGTCTGGCGGCCCGGTGGCCGCTCCGACGAGCGCCGTCCGCGCCATGACCGCAGCCGCTACAAGGGGCCGGATAAATCCGCCGCTCCCGCAGCCGAAGGTGAAGCCGCTTCCGGCGATGACAAGCGCGAGCGTCATGGCCGCCATCGCCGCGACCGCAACAACGAACATCGCCGGCCACGCGGTGACGCTCCGGCGGTTGCTGCGGAAGGCGCGGATGCTGCGCAGGCACGTCCGCCGCGCGAGCACTTCAAGGGCAAGGACCGCAATCAGGAGCGCGGCAAGGGCAAGTTCGACAAGCGTGGCCGTGACGGGCGCAAGGATGATCGCGACCGCGGTGGCGGCTCGCATCGCACTTTCGCGACCAGCGCCGTGCCGCGTGAACGTGACCGTCCCGCCGATCCGAACTCGCCGTTCGCAAAGCTCGCGGCGCTGAAGGAGCAGCTTGCGGGCAACCGCAAGGAATAATTTGGATCGTCAGCGCCTCGACAAGTGGTTGTGGCACGCGCGGATCGTGAAAACCCGCGTCGATGCGGCAGCGCTGGTCGCAAAGGGTCGCGTTCGCATCAATGGTATGCGCCAGACGTCGCCGGGACATGCGGTGAAGGCAGAGGACGTTCTCACCATCGCGCTCGACAGCCGGGTTCGTGTGCTGAAGGTGACCGGATTTGCGGACCGGCGCGGGGATGCGGCCGCCGGGCGCACGATTTACGCCGATTTGCAAACGCCCCCCGAGTAACCAATTGCCTCGAATGACGGGCAGAACTTCCCTTGCGGCGATGCACATCCTGCGCTACGCCAAACCTGAATTTTAGACCTTCCGGAGCCTTGGATGACGTACGTCGTCACTGAAAACTGCATCAAGTGCAAGTACATGGACTGCGTGGAAGTTTGCCCCGTGGATTGCTTCTACGAGGGCGAAAACATGCTTGTGATCCATCCGGACGAGTGCATCGACTGCGGTGTGTGCGAACCTGAGTGCCCGGCTGATGCGATCAAGCCGGATACCGAACCCAGCCTCGAGAAATGGCTGGAGGTGAACGCGGAATACGCCAAGTCCTGGCCGAACATCACCCAGAAGAAGGACGCGCCGGACGACGCCAAGGAATTCGACGGCGTCGAGGGCAAGTTCGACAAATATTTTTCTGCCAATCCGGGCTCCGGCGACTGATCTGGCCTGTCTGCGCCGCCCGAGGTGCGGGTAACTTTTAACCCTACCCTGCGATCAGGGCCTCCCGGACACCGTCCGAGGGGGGCTGTAGGGCATAAATCATTGATTTTTGCGGGAAATGTGCTATTTTGGGCACATTATAGAGCCGAACCCCCTTTTGTCCCCGGCTTAGGACTCGGACGGGTTCCCCGAGAAACCATTTGAACAGGGGCGTGGCGGTTCCACGCATAGGCGCTGTGTCAGACAAATTGCGTCATAAAAAGAACTCCAAAATAAAAGACAAGGGTTCCAAGGATAAGGGCACCAAGAAGGCGTCTGCGATTCGCAGCGCGCCGAAAAAGGATGCTCGCGCATCCGCCCCAACCTCAAAAAACAAAAGAAGCACAATGCCCAACAAAAAAACTGCAAAGCCGTCTGCGAAGGCCCCAGCAAAGTCCGCTGCGAAGCCTGCGAAGACGGTGTCGAAGGCTCCTGTCGCCAAGGCCCCTGTGAAGACCGTTGCGGGCAAGCCTGCCGCGAAGCCGGCTGCCGCCGCGCCGCGCGTGGAGGAGCCGAAGAAGCCGCTGACCCAGCGTCAGGGATTCAAGACCAACGAGTTCGTCGTGTACCCGGCGCATGGCGTCGGCCAGATTCTGGCGATCGAAGAGCAGGAGATCGCGGGCGCGCGGCTCGAGCTTTTCGTCATCAACTTCATCAAGGACAAGATGACGCTGCGGGTGCCGACGGCGAAGGTCGCCAATGTGGGCATGCGCAAGCTGTCGGATCCGTCGCTGGTGAAGCGCGCGCTGGAAACCCTCAAGGGCCGTGCACGTATCAAGCGCACCATGTGGTCGCGCCGCGCGCAGGAATACGAAGCGAAGATCAATTCGGGCGACATCGTCGCGATTGCCGAAGTGGTGCGCGACCTGTTCCGCTCGGAATCCCAGCCTGAGCAGTCCTACAGCGAACGCCAGCTTTACGAAGCGGCGCTCGATCGCCTGTCGCGCGAGATCGCCGTGGTTCAGCATGCGACGGAAACCGAAGCGGTCAAGGAAATCGAATCGAATCTCGCCAAGAGCCCGCGCCGTGGCGCTGCCAAGGCTGATGCCGATGCGGGAGCCGATGCAACTGCTGACGACGCCGACGATAGTGATGGCGACGACTCCGTGTCGGAAGACGAAGCCGCCTGATCGCATCGCGAGCGATTGAATCAAAAGCCCGGCTGCAGAGCCGGGCTTTTTTATCGAGAGTCATTTTTGTCAGGACATGATCTTGTCCGAAAACCGGTTCCCACTTTTCGGGATCATGCCTAATCCACGACGATCTTCACGCGATCGCGCGGCTTCACCGTTGAGCGGCTGTCGAAACCGTTCAGAACGCGAAACCGGTCGACCGGGCGGTCGACGCCCTGCATCCGGGACGCCAGCGATTCAATCGTGTCACCGGGCTGTACGGTCACGATCTTGATCCGCAGCGGCCGTGCCGCCTGAATCTCGGCCAGCGTCAGACGCCGGAAGGAATTCACCGTTTCGCGGAAGCTGCGGTCGCTTTCCGGCGTTTTCTTCTTCGCTGCGAAAATGAAGCGGTAGACATCGCTGCCGAAACGCAGGGCGTAAATCCTGAACTGCCACTGATCGCCGCTGGCCGTCGCGGTCGCGGACGGAAAGCCGTTGATGGTCACATCCTCGGTCGAGGCCTTGTCGACATTCTCCATCCAGCCGGAATTGAGATAGTCGCCAAGCGACTGCTCCGCGGGGACGCGCACCACGTCAAAGCGCATCGCCTGGGTGCCGCCTTCGCGAACGCCAACGACGGCCTGCGCGGTGTTCTCCAGCACGAAGCCGTCCGGCACCTGGAACGTGAAGCCAAGCTTGGGATGCAGGAAGCGGCGTCCGCGCACAAACCCTTCGCTGGGATCTTCGCCATAGACCAGATTGTCGATGGCGGAGAGATAGGCATCGCGGTCGCGTTCGCCGGCTTCCGGCGACGAGTACTGCCGCGCATTGGCCTGCGCATTCTGCACCCGCTCGGGGGTCGCCGGATGCGACGACAGGAAGTCCAGCGAGCGCGGATCGGCGGGCGCACGATTGGCTTTCAGCGCAGCGTTACGCTCCATCGCGGTGAGGAAGCGGGAAGCGCCGAACGGATCGAACTTGGCGCGCGCCGAGATGCCGACGCCGATCCCGTCGGCTTCGAATTCCTGTGCGCGCGAAAAGCTCGCCATCGTCAGCTTGGTCTTGGCCAGCGCCAGCGCGTTCATATCGGGGTCATTGCCCATGTCGGCGACGACGCGGGTGACGACGGCGGCCTGCTTGGCCTGGTCTTCGCGGATCGCCGCATGCTTGGCGAGGACATGCGCCATTTCGTGGGCGAGCACCGATGACAATTCCGATGTATCGCTGGCGAGCGCAATGAGGCCGCGCGTGACATAGAGCTGCCCGGTCGGAAGCGCGAAGGCGTTGACCGCGCCGGAATTCAGGATGGTCACCTTGTAGGTGAGATCAGGCCGCTCGGAGGCCGCGACAAGGCGATCGACGGTCTTGGTGATCAGGGCTTCCAGCCGCGGATCGTCATACGATCCGCCGTAGGACGAGAGAATGCGGCTGTGTTCGCGCTCGGTGGCCGGCGTCTGGGCCGCGGGCTTGTTCGGCTTGACCGGAGCGAACCCCGGACTGGATGCGGTCTGGAACCGGCCGAGGTCGCCGCAAGCGCCCAACGCCAATGACGCGCACAGCGTAGCCGCCGCGAAAACACGGTTGAGGTTCCTCGCCTCGCGTTGGTTCGCAGGTGTTGCCACGCCGCTATTTGCCCTCGTCCCTCGGTATCGTGTCCTTTGCGGCCACATTAGCCGCAGAAATCAACTCGATCTGCCCCACGTGAGTGACCTCAATCCTTGGGCCGCCACGCTTCTCGATCCAGCCTCGAACTTGAATTCTCTTGTTTTTCAGAGACTTAAGGTCGATCCCGGCGCCTTCCAGCGACGGCATCATGCGCCTTGAAATAGTCACGGCAAAGTCCCGTGTCCATCGCCGGCCGAAATTGACATAAAATACCGTCCCGGCGAGACGGGCCGACGAAACCGTCCCCTCCACCACGGCAAACCGTCCAATTCCAGCCAAAATATCGTCGGTGCTTTCCGCGTTTTTTAAGGCAGCCAGATTGGCCCAAATGCCGCGCCTTGCAGCGCGGGCGGAGGCTTCGGCAGCAAGCAGCACAGCGGAACACGCCTTGTCCGCCGCAGAGGGAGACGCCAGCGCTTCGCCGCGTGCCAGAAGTTCGGATTGAATGGGAGTCTCCGAACCTTGCAGAAAGACGAAGGCGGCCTGACGGCCGTAGCGATCCGGCCTGTCATCGGAGCCGTGCAATGTGACATCGCGGCCGTTGATCAGCGAAGCCAGCACTTCCTTGCCGCGAGCGGCTGCTTCTCCCGCCGGCTCGATTCCGGCGAGACGCACCTCACGCCCGTCATCGAGCCGGAATGTGCGGATGTCGAACACCTCGCTGACGCGGCCGTCACCTTGGCGAGCGAACTCGCATGCGGCATGAAGCGAGCCGCTGCTCGCGATCAGCAGCAGCGCGCAACAAAAGGTGATCGGGATGCGGCGGTTCATCACCACGCTGTCAGGCCTTGCGGGCACGCCGAAGCGAGTTCGGCACCAAACCAGTTTCGACCTGCGGAATGTGTTGCGGCTTGCCGATGTGAGTCAAGTGCGCGCGCATGTTGACCGGCGGCATTTGCATGGCCGGTTGCTTGCTGCCATGTCAGGGTTGCGCCATGATGAAAGCAATCAAAGATGCCGCCCGCGAAGGCGCGTCATCGATCACGGGAGACAACATTGAAGAAAATTCTCGCAGCCCTTTTCTCGTCCGCATTTGTGCTCACCTCGGGCGGCGCAATGGCGCAAGGCAAGCCGCCGCTGAAACTCGGCGCGATCCTCGACATGTCCGGCCTCTATGCCGACATCACGGGCGTCGGCAGCGAGACCGCCGCGAAAATGGCGGCGGAGGATTTCGGTGGTGAAGTGCTGGGCCGCAAGATCGAGATCATCGCGGCGGATCATCTCAACAAAGCCGATCTGTCGTCGAGCATTGCGCGCGACATGTTCGACAATCAGGGCGTTGAGGCGATTGTCGACGTTGCCGCGTCCGCTACCGCGCTCGCCGCCAATGAGATCGCCAAGGCACGCAACAAGATCATCATGTTCAACGGTCCGGGCTCCATCCGCCTGACGAACGAGGCCTGCGGCCCCTACACGGTCCACTACGTGTTCGACACGTTCGGGCAGGCCAACTCGACAGGCCTCGCTGCCGTGAAGGCGGGACTCGACACATGGTTTTTCCTGCAGGCTGACTACGCGTTCGGGCAGGATCTGGAAAAGGACACATCCGCCGTCGTGACCAAGATGGGCGGCAAGGTGCTTGGCACCGTCAAGCATCCGCTGAACACCTCGGACTTCTCGTCGTTCCTGCTGCAGGCGCAGAGCTCAAAGGCGAAGGTGATCGGCCTCGCCAATGCAGGCGGCGATACCATCAATGCCATCAAGCAGGGTGCGGAATTCGGCCTGATGAAGGGCGGACAGAAGATGTCGCCGCTGTTGGCTTTCATCACTGACATCGACAGCATCGGGCTCGAGACCGCGCAGGGCCTCGTGCTGGCCGAAGCCTGGTACTGGGATTTGAACGACGACACCCGCGCTTTCACCAAGCGTTTCCAGGAACGCGTCAAACGCGTGCCGACCTCCGCGCAGGCCGGCGTCTATTCCTCGGTGCTTCACTATCTCAAGGCGGTGAAGGAAGCAGGCACCACGGACTCGGCTGCGGTGATGAAGGTCATGAAGTCGACCCCGATCAACGACATGTTCGCCAAGGGCGGCAAGATCCGCGAGGACGGCCGCATGATTCACGACATGTATCTGTTCGAGGTGAAGAAGCCGTCGGAATCGAAGGCGCGCTGGGACGACTACAAGCTGCTCGCCACCATTCCGGGCGATCAGGCGTTCCAGTCGCTGGACGCGTCGCGCTGTTCGTTCATCAAGAAGTAATGTTGTCGCAAGCGCCGGCTGAGGCCGGCGCTTGTCCTCTGTTCAGCACAGGAAAATCCCCATGAGCGGCACCGTTCTGCAAAGCCTCGACCGTGGTCTTCTGACCATCACCATGAACCGGCCCGATCGCCGCAACGCGATCAATGCGGAGATGTCGGCAGACCTGATCGAGGCGGCGCGGCGGGCGGCGGACGATACGGAGGTTCGTGCGGTGCTGCTGCGCGGCGCCAACGGAACGTTCTGCGTCGGCGGCGACGTCAAATCGATGGCCGAGAACAAGACGACGCTGTCATACGAGGTGAAGCGCGCCAATCTGCGCCGGGGTATGGAAATCTCGCGGCTGTTGCATGAATTGCCGAAGCCGGTCGTCGCGCAGATCGACGGCGCGGCGGCGGGAGCGGGTCTCTCCATCGCGCTGTCCTGCGATCTGCGCGTTGCGGGGGCGTCTGCGAAAATCACGACGGCCTTCGCCAAGGTCGGCTTTTCCGGCGACTACGGCGGAACTTATTTCCTGACCCAGATGCTCGGCAGCGCCAAGGCGCGCGAGTTGTATCTCATGTCACCGGTGCTTACGGCGCAGGAGGCGCTGGCTCTCGGCATGGTCACCAAGGTCGTGCCGGACGCGGAGGTTGCCGATGCCGCGACGGAGCTTGCAATGTCGCTGGCGCAGGGGCCGACCGTGACGCTCGGCTACATCAAGCGCAACATCAACAATGCCGAACATCTCTCGCTCGAAGCCTGCTTCGATGCCGAGGCTGCGCATCATACCCGCTGCAGCGAAACGGCGGATCACCAGGAAGCCGCGAAGGCCTTCATGGAAAAGCGGGCTGCGGTGTTCAAGGGACACTAGTCCACTAAAAATCAAAAGCGGGAGTGAGCGCGAATGACGGACGCGACGAGGCTGCGGCAGATATGTCTCGTCGCGCCGCAGCTTGAGCCGGTGGTTGGCGACATCGCCGCCATCATGGGGCTGACGGTCTGTTATCGCGATCCAAATGTCGCCCGCTACGGTCTGGAAAACGCGCTGCTTCCGGTCGATACAATTCTGCTTGAAGTGGTGGCCCCGTTTCAGGGCGGTACGGCTGCGGGCCGCTTTATCGAAAAGACCGGCGGGCATGGCGGTTACATGGCGATCTTCTCCTGTGCCGATCCGCGCGAGCGGCAGAAGAATGCCGGAGAGATCGGCGTGCGAACCTCTCATGTCATCGATCGGCCGCCGTATCTCGGCGTTCAGCTTCACCCGCGCGATTGCCGCGCGGCGTTCATCGAGTTCAATCACACCAGTGGCAGCGACCACATTCGCGGCGCCTATCCACCGGCCGGGCCCGATTGGGACAAGGCGATCCGCGGCGATGTGACGACCGCGCTGACCGAGGTCGTGCTGACGAGTCCCGATCCGCGCGGGCTCGCGGATCACTGGGGCCGGATCATCGGAATCTCTGCGGTGGGAGCGGACATCACGCTGCCCAATTGCAGGATTCATTTTACCCAAGGTGGCAACGAGATCATGAGCGCGCTGACGTTTCGTGTCCGCGATCCCGCCGTTGTGCTTCATGCCGCGCAGGCGAGGGGATACGCCATCGCCGGAAATTCGTTTCGTATCGGCGGCGTCGATTTTCGTATCACCGCCTGAGACAAGACGTGACAAAGCATCCGCTGGATACATTCTTTTCACCGGGCAGCATCGCAATCATCGGCGCGTCGCGGGACGACAAGAAAATTCCCGGTCTGCTGCTGACGTTCCTGCGCCGGAACGGATTCGCTGGCGAAATATTCCCGGTCAATCCGGCCTATGACAGCATCGGCGATCTCGGATGTTTTGCATCGGTCGCTGCGATCGGAAAGCCGGTCGATCTCGCCATTGTCATCATTCCGGCGCGGGCGGTGCTCGGCGCGTTGCAGGAATGCGCCGCGGCAGGTGTGAAGAATGCGATTGTGATCTCCTCGGGGTTCGCGGAAGAGGGTGGTGAGAGCGCCGGCATGCAGGCCGAGATTGCCGAACTCGCAAAACGCACCGGCATGCGCATCTCCGGGCCGAACGCCGAGGGTTACTATAACGAGCCGCAGCGTATCGCGGCGACGTTCAGCCCGACGGTCGATGTCAGGCCGGACGCACCACGGCTGCTGGCAAGCCAGCGCCGTGTCGGCATCGTTGCCCAAAGCGGCGGCATCGGCTTTGCGATTTACAATCGCGCAAAGGCCATGGGCGTCGCTGTCAGCAAGGTCATCAGCACCGGCAACGAGTCCGATCTCGCCGCCGGTGAATTCCTCGACTATCTGGTTCAGGATGATGCGACCGACGTCATCCTGATGTTCATCGAAGGCATTCGCGACCCGCAGATGTTCGCGGCCGCGGCGCGGCGTGCGGCGGAGACCGGCAAGCCGGTGATCGTGATCAAGGTCGGCCGCTCGGGTGCGGGTGAGCGGGCCGCGGCCTCTCATACCGCGAGCATGGCGGGATGGACGGCCGCTTACGATGCGGTGTTCGCCAAATACGGCTTTGTCGTTTGCAACGATCTTGATGAGGCGGTGGCGATCGCTGCAGCATTCGCGGCGGCGCCGCTGCCGCGCGGCGACCGCGTGGCCGTTGTCACTGTCTCGGGCGGCGCGGGGGCCTGGGTCGCGGATGCGCTTGCGGGCGAGGGATTGCAGATTCCGGAGCTCGCCGCATCGATGCAGGAAAAAGTGCGTGCACTGATCCCGTCCTATGGTTCGGCGCGCAACCCGGTCGATATCACCGCGCAGGCGGTTCATAGCGGCGGATTGCAGAAGGTGATCGAACTGCTGGAGCAATCGAGCGATATCGATGCCATCGTCGTCGTGGTGTCGCTCGCCAGCGAGACGCGCATTCCGGTCAAGGCGGATGAAATCAAGCCGCTGATCGATGCACAGCGCAAGCCGATCCTGTTTTTCACTTACACCTTGCCGTCGCAGTTCGCGCGGACGGAACTGGCTGCTTCCGGGATTGTGGCCTTCTCCGGCATTACGTCGCTGGGGCGGGCCGTGAGCCAGCTTGTGAAGCGGAGCCGGTACGCACTCGCACCACAGGTGGAGGCCCATCCGTCGCGATTGGAGACGCCTGTGCCCGCGCGTCTGTCCGAGCATGAAAGCAAGGCGCTGCTGCGTAACGCCGGCATCGATGTGCCGCAGGAAATTCTGGTGCGGGACAAGGCCGCGCTCGCTGCGGCGCTCTCGACGACGGGTTTTCCGGTGGCGATGAAAATCCAGTCGCGCGACATTCCGCACAAGAGCGAAGCCGGCGGTGTGCAGGTGAACATCCGCGATGCCGATGAGGCTGCGGTAGCCTATGACGCACTGATCGGAAACGCGCGGCGGTTCAATTCCGCGGCCGGTATTCAGGGCGTGCTGGTGGGTCCGATGGCCGGGCAGGGCGTCGAGATGATTATCGGCACCATCAACGATCCCACATTCGGCCCCATCATCATGACCGGGCTCGGCGGGATCGCGACCGAATTGTTCAGGGACGTGGTCTATCGGCCGGCGCCGGTGAGCGAAGCGGAAGCCGCCGCGATGGTCGCCGAACTCAAGTCGGCTGCGCTGCTCGACGGATTCCGGGGCGCTGTGAAGGCGGACAAGGATGCACTGACCAAACTGATTGCGCGGATCTCCCTGCTTGCGGCCGAGTTGAAGGACTCTGTCTCGGAGATCGAGATCAATCCGGCGCGCGTGCATGAGGAAGGGAAGGGTGTCACGATCGTCGATGCGCTGATTGCAGGAAAAGCAGCGTCAGCGGGCTGACGGCGCGCGCAAGCATCATCGCGCATCTGCCATTCCTGCGCCGGATCGGATCAAAAATCGCTGTTCCGGCCGGAATTTGGCCGCTAGGTTGCGGCCCACAACGACAGCCTCGCAAGAAGGACAACAGATGGCCAAGGATGGATTGACGGCAATTGTAACGGGCTCGGCTTCGGGTCTTGGCGCGGCATCTGCCGCTTTGCTGGCAAAGCAGGGTGCGAGGCTGGTCATCAATTATTCGTCGAGCCAGAAGGAAGCCGAGCAGACAGCCGATGTGTGCCGCAGCGCCGGTGCAGAGGTTGTGGTCGTGCAGGGCGATGTGTCGCGCGACGAGGATTGCAAGAAGATCGTTGCCGCGGCCGCGCCGTGGGGCCGGCTCGACGCCCTGATCAACAATGCCGGCATGACCAAGCATGTCGATCACGGCAATCTCGATGGCCTGTCCGCCGAGGATTTCCAGCGCATCTATGCGGTGAACAGCATCGGTCCGTACCAGATGATCCGCGCGGCGCGCGCGTTGCTGGAGGCGGGCGCCAAGCACGCCGACCGCAGCTCGTCGGTGGTGAATATTTCGTCGATCGCGGGTATCGCCGGTATCGGTTCGTCGGTGGCCTATGCGGCGAGCAAGGGCGCGCTGAACACCATCACGCTGTCGCTGTCGCGTGCGCTCGCGCCTGTGATCCGTGTCAACGCGGTCTGTCCCGGATATATCGATACGCCGTGGTTCACCAAGGGCCGCGGCGCCGACCAGGCAGCGAAGGTTCGCCAGACGGTGATGGAACAGGCGCCGCTCCACATCGCGACCACGGCAGAGGATGTTGCCGAACTCGTGTGTTTTCTCGCGAGCCCGGCGTCACGCAGCATGACCGGAGAGATCGTGCGTATCGATGCCGGCGTGCATCTGGGCCCTGCGCTCCTGCCCAAGCGGACCTGAGCGCAGAACGCCTGCCGCTCAGACCTTGTTGCCGGGATCGGAGACGACGCCGCGCGCCACCAGCCGGTTCCAGATGAACAGCACCACCAGGGCTCCAATGGTGGCGGTGATGAATCCGGCGCCCTGGTTCGGACCGTAGTGGCCGATCGCCTGACCGATGAAGGTCGCCAGAAATGCGCCGGCGATGCCGAGGACCATCGTCAGGATGAAGCCGGTCGGATTATTTGGCCCCGGTGATAAAAGCCGTGCAAGAAAACCCGCGACCAGTCCGACGATGAGAACGTAAAGCATTGCTGGTGTCCTTCGTGCTGAAATTCAAAGAGCCGCTTGTCGGCGTGGAGCGAACAATCGCTCCACGCGGTCGTGATCCCGGTCAGATCCAGCGCGAGGCTTCCTTTTCGGTCGGAAGCCGTCCATCCGGCGTCAGCTGATTGATGACATCAGGCAACTGCCTGGCAAGACCCGCAAGCAGCTCGTCGCGTGACAGGCCGGTCTGTGATGTCAGCGTGCTGATCTGATCCGCACCGAGCGCGGAGGCGAGATCACCGGGGGAGATCTGCTTGTTGGGACCGGCGCTGACCCATGAGTTGGCGGTCTCGGTATGGCCCTTTTCCTGAAACTGCTTGAGCAGATCGTTCAGTCCGCCGCTCAGAACGCTTCCTGCTGCGCCGCCTGCCAGCAATCCGCCGAGAGCCCCTCCGAGCGGACCCTTCATCAGGTCGCCGAGTCCGCCGCCAAGACTGCCGCCAAGACTACCACCAAGTCCGCCGGTGCTGGCGGTCGTGGTACCCGGCAACGGGGTTGGTGCAGATGGCGCAGGCGCGTTGGGGCTTGTGCCCTGCTGGCTTCCGCCAAGATGTTTGACCGCCTTGTAGGCAAGAAGAGCAAGGATCGCCATGGTCATTGGCGACATCCCGCCGCTGCTCTGACCCGGTGAGCTTGGTTCACTTGGCCCGCGAGGTCCGTTTTGCATGCCGTTGAGAATGTCGAGCAAACCCATCGTTATCTCCTGTCGAACGCCCGCCCAGCGGAAAGACTAGTGTCCCGCCATGACGGTTACAAGGCGGGGTGGCGGTCGTGCACGCCCTCTGGTATGGAATTGCGAAAGTTTTAAGCGCTCTTGCCGTTCATCTTCGGTAAGAGATTGAGACCGGTCCCGTAGCTCAGCCGGATAGAGCGACGGTTTCCTAAACCGTAGGTCGGAAGTTCGAGTCTTCCCGGGATCGCCAGTCTTTCAACTCTAGAAACCCCTGCGAATTGGGCGTTTATCGACTTTCTCCATTTGTTCGCGCACCGATTTTGGTGCCAGTTCGTCGATTCCGCCTGGTTCGAGCAGTACGTGTGATTACAAGCAGTTACACAGGGTACCGTCTGCTCCATGCAACACGGATGCAACACGAGGAGGTCGGCTGCCGCCTGACGCGGACGACCGCCGCGAAGTAAAATAACGCGCCTGTAGACGAGGCTTGGTGGCGCTCGGTGAGACTCAAAACTTGCGCATCCGATGGTCCTGAGCGAGCATCTCGCGGGGATATGTCTGGGGGAGTGGAGTGACCGCAAACGCTGGCGACGACGCTGTTGCGTTCCGAGTTGAGTTCGATGCGCGCGTCCACTCGGAGCAGGCGCTGTTGCGGGCTTGTTACTCTCTCGACCATCTCTGTGTTTTCAAAATCGAAAACCAAAATGACCGTCGCTTCGTCTATTGTTCGCCTCGACGCGGGGTCGAAGGCATTGAGCCTTTACTTCGTTCGGCCGTGATCGATTTTTCAGTGCGTGAGAGCGTGGAAGCCAGAACGGGAGATCTACGTAATCTGATTTGGCGAACTGCGTTCGCCGAAGCCCGCGGGAGCGATACGAAATGAGCGAGCTTGCCAATTCGCTCGAGGCTTACCAACTAATGCCTTTTCGATTCCGGCGCCTCGAACGGACTCCGGATACCGTTCTAGTGACATCAGAAGCTGGTGAGCACGCCTTCCTCGACGAAAGCTCTTTCAATCAGCTTGTGAATTTGAAGCCGTTAAACCTTGGGATAGCCGACGACCTCGACGCCCGACAAATTCTCTGTAGGGATGACCGCTCGCTTGCGGTGAGGCTCCTTGCCACAAAGCTAAGGACGCGCAAATCTTTCTTGCGGCACGGGCCATCCTTGCACATTTTTGTCGTCACACTGTCTTGCGATCATTCGTGCGCTTATTGCCAGGTTTCGCGCCGCATTGGCAGCGCCGAGATGCCTGAAGGTGTCGCAGTTGCCGCCGTGGAGCGGATGTTCGAATCCCCGTCACCTGATCTCACTGTTGAATTTCAGGGCGGTGAGCCGCTGCTTGCATTTGATCGAATATCCCAGATCGTCAGACTCATCGAAGCCCGCAACGTTGATGGAAGGAGGCGTATTCGGTACACACTTACTTCCACGCTACATCACCTCGACGAGCGCGCGCTTCAGTTTCTGCAGCACTACAATTTTCACGTATCGACATCGCTCGACGGCCCGGCCAATCTGCACAATGGAAACCGGCCGTTGCCAACGCGAGATTCGCACACAAGAACTCTCGAAGGTATCGCAAAGGCGAGGGCCGCTCTTGGCATCGATGGCGTTGCGGCGCTGACGACTTTAACGAAGGCATCCCTGGAACAACCTGAAGCGATTGTTGACGAGTATGTTCGTCTAGGATTTCGCTCTGTCTTTCTGCGGCCGCTCAGTCCATTCGGTTTCGCAGCGCGCGCCGCGCGACGAATGGAGTACGGTACATCAGCCTTTCTCACATTCTACGAGCGCGCCTTGGGCCATGTTCTCGATCTAAATGCGAGGGGCGTTGAAATCGAGGAGGTATACACGGCCATTCTGCTAAAGAGCATCTTCACCTCATATTCAACTGGCTATGTCGATCTGCGTTCTCCGGTCGGCGCAGGTTTCGGTACGCTTGTCTATAATTATGATGGTGATGTTTACGCCTCCGACGAGGGGCGGATGCTGGCGGAGATGGGTGATAACTCCCTGCGGATGGGTAGCGTTCAAGATTTCTATCGCGACCTGATAGATTCCGATGCGATGCATCTTCTCGCAGCCAGCGGCCTTGCAGAGTCGCTTCCCGGTTGCGCGGATTGTGCTTTCGTCCACTACTGCGGCCCCGATCCGGCAAGGTCGCTTTCGTCGGCGGGAGAGCCTGCGGGACACCGTGCCTGGAGCGATCATTGCGGACGTCACACCGGCATTTTTGAGCTCCTCTTTGGCATTGTGCGCAAAGCAAATCCCGCCACCATGCGAACCTTCGACCGTTGGGTGCACGGAAGTCCGGGTGTGGACCGCGCGGAGTGCGCCTAATGTCGCTGGCGCTACATCTACGGGGCAAAATTTGTGGTCCGTTGCAACCAGGCCTCTACAAAGTGCTTAATGCCCGCGAGGCGATCGAATTGCGGGTGCCGTTGGAACGCGTCCTTATCGATTTTCGCTCAGGCTGCGATGTTGAAGCTGAGGCACTGAGGTCCATAGGCGTCGGCGGCGCGCTTCGCGAGTCGGAAGTTACGGGATTTCCGCTACCGTTTCTTCAATCACTTTCTATCGCCGCCGCAGTGAATGTCGGTGACGTAATCAGGCTTCAGCCGAGTGGGAAGATCAATGTCCTCTTCCGCAGGGGCGCAAACGCCAATACTCTTTTCCTAACGGAGAACTGCAATAGCCTCTGTGTGATGTGCAGCCAGCCGCCTCGTGAAGTCGATGACTCCTGGCGAGTGGATGAGATCCTCGATCTTCTCCCGTTAATTGACCATGATCTCGATACCCTCGGTCTGACAGGAGGCGAACCAACATTGCTCGGCGGGCGCCTTGTCGAATTGCTTGAGGCAGGAATGAGATCGCTCCCCACGACTACTTTCCATATTCTTACGAACGGGAGGCGTTTTCTGGATCGGGAATTCGCCGCAGCGTTCGATAAGCTCAGGGGCAGGGTCACTTGGGCCGTGCCGCTCTATGCAGATAATGCTCGTCTACACGACGAGGTGGTTGGTTCAAAAGGAGCATTCTCTGAGACAATGCATGGCCTGCATAATCTCGCGGAATATGGCCACAGCATTGAACTACGGACAGTCCTGCACGGGATGACGCTCCCGCGAATAACGCAGCTTTGTGAGTTCATCAGTCGCAATCTTCCGTTTGTACAACATGTGGCGTTGATGGGCATGGAGCCAATGGGTCTAGCCCGCACAAATGCACCTAGGCTTCGGTACGATCCAGAGCGATTGGGCCCCACGATCCTTGCAGGAACAAGTCGGCTGCACCAAGCGGGACTGCGGGTGTCCCTTTATAACATCCCGCTTTGTATGTTGGATCCTGTCCTTCGGCCGTTCGCTAAGAAGAGCATTTCTGACTGGAAAAACGAATTTGCGGCCGCTTGTGAAGATTGTGCACTCAAGGACGATTGTTGCGGATTTTTTCGATCGGCAGATCAAGAATGGCGGCGCCGCGTCGCGCATCCGCAACTGGCTACGGCGGCGGCATGAAGAGGGATTGGAAAAAGTTTCTTCGGGACGTTCTGGCATGGACCGTGCCCGTTGCGGGAACGGTTACGGTTTGGTCTCAAGCCAATGCACTTGTGTCACGAGACCACAGCGGGACTGATCTGCGCTCCGGTGGTAGCGGCTCGCCATTGACCTTCGAGCGACCTAACTACATCGATGGACCTGATATTTACGCAGCGCACCGAAGTCACTCGAGCCATCGCAGCCACTCGAGCCACAGGAGCCACTCTAGTCATTACTCCGGAAGCGGAGGTTCATATTCTGCTCCATTCTATGTGCCTCCGCCCGTCTACACGCCGCCTCCCGCAGACAGCGCGAAGCAGACTCCCAAAGCAGCAGCGCCCTCTGCACCTGGCGCGTCGCCGTCCACCTCGACGGAGCCTTCAACCATGGCGCCGGCGACATCTTCCCGCCCGCCGACCGTAACGTCGGCTCCGCTTCCACCGGTGAGTGGGGTCGCCCCCTTGCCATCTCCTGCACCACCGGCGCCGTCGCTGGCGCCACCCATGCAATTGGTACCGCAGCAGAGACTGGTTTCGCCGCCTACGACACCGCGGCCACCGCCGGCGGTCAGACCGCAGAACCCGGAGATCATGGTTATGCGTGTTCAACTCGAGCTGAGGGCACGTGGGCTATACAGCGGCCCAGTCGACGGAAAGTTGAGCCAGGAAACGCAAAATTCCCTCAGAGCATTTCAAATCATCAATAAGCTTGGTGAGACCGGCACGATGGACAATGGGACGTTGGCTAAACTCGGAATTGTCTATTAGAGGCGCAATCTGCGCGGCAGCCTACGTTGCGAAACTTCTGAGCAACTCCTGCAGTTCTCAGCGCACTAAGGCTGTTTCTTGAGTTTTCAGAGTAACTTAAGGTTATCACGCAAAGGTTGTGCGCGAGATAAATATCTACTAACTTGAAGCCTTCGAATTTCCGGCAGGCGTTCAAAAATGAGATTTTCGACTTTTATTGCAGTGCTGGCGTTAGCCAGCTTAGCGATGCTGCATTCTGCGACCTACGCCAAGGATTATACTTGCGGCGCGCTCGGATTGACCGAAGACGTTCTTCAGGACGGCGCTATTTTTGCTCAAACGGACGCAGGCTGGACGCGGTTTACGTCGGTCTCCGCGTTGAACCTTGCGGCGCCCAAGAAGCAAATGTTCGCTTACGTCGTTCGTCCCTTTTTCGGGAACGACAGGCGCGGAATTCTTGTCATTAAATCGAACCGCACAGCATTGGCCGGCGACAATGAAGAGCTGACAAAAAAAGTTCTGTTGGTTCGAAAAGACGTCAAGAGCGATGAGGGGTGCGACAGCGTGCCAGACTTCCCTCGGGAAGGATTACGAATTCCAACCCAAGCCTACGAAGACTACCATGATTATCCAGCGCGAGATCCGGCGTCTGTCCGCGCAGTCGAAAAGGTCATAAAGAGTTTCCACTTTGCTTATCGCTCCGATGCAAAACGCCGCTGCGTGCGCACGGACGACGATAGCTATGATAGTTGGCCTTGGAACCAAAACAGCAATCGAGCCCAATTCTCTTTCAATGAGCATGTGGTCGCGAGCGGAGTACTAGGGGAATGGCGATTGGTTTTTCCCGTGGCGTCTCCTTTTGAAAGAACGGCTGACAATCGGACGCGGGTGGTCAAATACCAGACATCGAACGGAAACGCCTGTGTGACTTTTGCAATCCCATTGGTTCCTCAGGAGTATATTATACGAATCAATGACTTGGAAGGTCGCGAAGCCCCGCCCTCAAATCGCCGCTTGCGAGAGAAACGTTGGCCAGGTCTTAACTGAGTATTATTGGAGTAGCGTAATGATAGGCGCGATCCGGGAGGCTTCGCTTTGAGTATTCTCGCCAACCAGAATCCTGCGGACGGAGGAAGCTACCGCCACGCTGCAGCGGAGATCGTGGCCGTTGCAGCCGGCTGCCTGCTGTTCGCCGCAAGTAGGAAATTGGTTTGGGGCCGTGAAGAGTCACTCGCCGAAGTGGGACTGTGGGCACTCGCGATTCTGCCTTACGCAGGCTATTTCTTCGTTATGAAGTTCGCGCCGTCTTCGCGCGCGGCCGTCGAGAGCGCTGACTTTCTTGCGATTTGGACTTCTTCGCTTTTAGCTTTCGTACTTCTACGCATTACTTCTTTGTCGAAGTTCTACGAGAATTCGATTTACGACACGTTCGGGCCGGGTACGCTTCGGTATTTAGTACTCTCGGCGATCTACATCGGATTGGGGTTTGTCGCCGTTGTTGCGTGGCGATTTCTTAGAACTCGTTTTGATAGCTTGGGTGGCGTTCTCATACAGAGACTCGTCAGCTTCTTTCTAGGCGTCGCGCTCTTTCTCAGCGGCATTTTCCTAATTGCGCTCTAGAGCCCGCAGCTAGGTAGATTTGGTTGCTCTGACTTTCGAGTAGAGCGTAAGTCTGTCCCACCTCACCAAAATTTTCGCAGGCTCGAACTCGATGCCAAGTCCGAGAGTATCAATAGCGTTCTTCATGTTTATGTAGCCGACATCCCGATAGGCCTCGATTTGTTGAGGAACGAAAAACTGATTGGTGGTGGATTGGTGTGGGAAATCGGGATACTGCGCGCGATATCCTTTCGCAGCAAAACTGGCGTCTGATGCCAGCGATAGTTTCACATATACAAGAACCCCGACTTTTCCATCAGGATACTCAATCGGAGCGGCGAAGAAGGGCTTCCGAACAAAGCGGACGCCATCCGGGTACCCCGGATGCGGTTGAGAAATGAGCTCGTCCAGCCGTCCCTCGAGGTTTATCCGCACATTAAAGTCTTCAGCAACACGCTGAACAACAGAATAGAGGGCGGGCATCGAGCTCGGGGCATCTTGCTCCCCATCCAACGTAACGATGATCGACACCTTCCGCCGTATGAGTTCATAAATTCCCAGATTGTCGAAGTGTCCACCGTCCGAGAGCTCGATGAACGAGGAATCACTCCGAAATCCAGATAGAGTCATGCCGTATCGAAAGCCAGGATTGAAATGATTTGGCATTTGGATTCGGCCTTTCGCTTCCCTCTTGTTGGGACGCCCGACCCATAATCCCAACCGCAAATTCAGAAGCATAAGAACAATCGAAAGGAGTCGGTCGCGTGTTACGCCGGCCCCGACGTAGGCCGCATTTGCGTTGAGCGCAGCGCCGGAGGCCGCCATCCCAGACGCTAAGCTTATCGGCCCGTGTTTGGAAATATGACGTGTTGTGACCTCCCAGCCAGTCGCCGGGGAGCCCATGTGTAGCGGAGTCAGAACGAAGCTATCTCCCCCGCGCGACATGATCGTTCGATCAGGATCGTTTACGAGTACTGCATTCGTATTCAGGATGGGGAAGGGGATAGGTCGCTTCGAACCATCCGGGTCAAGCCGGGGTGGCCAGAGTTCGGAGAGCGATAATCGGTCGGCGTCGGGGGAAGCGCCGACCAAGTTGTTTTGAACGCTCTCCGTAGATGGCATGAAAGCTTCCATCAGCCGATCGCGGTAGAAACGATGCAGGCCCACGTAGTTTACATTCGTGCGAAACGTCAAAAATATCGCGACGCCGCTTAGACCGAGAACGGCTCCCCGCAAAAGATTTTGCTTAGTCGAGTCGGATCCGACAACACACTCCGGGCAAAGAATAAGCTGTGCAATTAAGTATGCCCCGATGCCTAGTGCGTAGATAAACACCCCCGACGCGGCCATAAGGATCCAGCGAACGGCATTGCTCGGCGGCTTGTTTTGCGCTTGCGCCCCATGACCCGCGAAAGCGGACACAAGACCACTTACAGCCGCGGTGGCGGCGGCGGCCAATTTTAAAAGTGGGTCGGGATTGTTCGCTAACAGATACGGCACAACAGGAATCGTCGAGATAGCGAAGGCAATCAAAATCCGCGGAAGCCAACTACCAGCAACCACCTCCATAGCCCGTCGCCATTCGTAATTCATCGACATGTCTGCTCCCCGCACCTGGAGAACCCTGACGACGACAAAAAGAAGTGCAACTACGGTGGTGGTTATCGCAAGACCCTGAAGAATCGGACCGGCTTTTACGGCGATCTCCAAAGTAACCAAGCTTACGGCGACGGAGAGCGCGAGTGCAGCCTGAACGATCAAATACAGTCGACGTTTGGATATAGAGACGTGGTCGCGGTCTTTAGCGGGCGAGATCATCGTATCCAATGCAAATCCGAGCGCCCAAACCGTGAAAAATATAACCCCAAGGAAACCGGCTAAGGCTGAGAGTCCGAAAAACGTCTCCACAGGCCATGTCTTTGCGCACGACTCTCCGCACTGCCATCGTACTAAAATAGGAGAATAGAAGTTCGGCATATCCCTCAAAATCGTGTCGAACAATCTACAGATCACGACGCAGACCCACATCGCGAGGGCCGCGACTGGCAGCCAGGTTATGAGATTCAGAAAAAGAGTTCTGATCGTGACCGCGGTCATGGACCAAATACTCAATCCGTTCCCTGGTGTAAGGTATTTCCCGTGATTTCTGAGATAAGAAAGCCGCTTATCTTTTAGTTCATCGTGAGACTTGAGCGACCGATCGACTCCAAACGGAAAGTCGGATTTCTGGGTACCGCTCGAAGCATCCGTGCGCCAGAGCCACTGGAGTGCGGACGCAATGTAGCCGCCGCCCGAAACACTCGACATATAGTCAAAGTTTTTTAGGACGCCGTTGGCGCCAAGCGCCTGAAGAGCTCCTAAGCAAAAGATAGCCGACCGAATTCCTCCCCCCGATAGCGCAACGCCTGTCCACTCGTTGGCGTCGTATCGCTCTCGACCTCGTGCAATCTCTTCCTTCTCCCGCTCAAGCAGCTTCTCAATATCGTCTCTGCCGTAATAAAATTGGTCCGAAGACATAACTTCGTTCCTTCAAAATAAACGTGGGTGTAGGAGAGTAGACAACCAGGTAAGCCCACAAAGGAGCAAGCGGGTGGTGTAAGTAGCGCTTAGCGATGCATAGAAATAATTCTGGTCGTTCAGGGAGTGTAAATTAATTCTCCTCGGGTTGGCCAGCACGTCGGTAAGTCTGACGGAGCTTTTAGGCATTTGGCAAGGTCAATATTCGGATGGCACGACCGCGACAGAGCCAGTATCGGTGTAATCGTCGTATCTTCTAACCGGCGACAGTTGCAGTTGGCGATCCACGCGTCCCCTGCTTTTTTGAAGGCGATCGTATCGCGGGCGGGGACAAGGGTGCGGACGAACGCGGGGTTGCGAATGGCTCGTCTGCACCAAGGATGATCCTCTGCCGGAAGTCTGTAATGCCGAAGCACGAAGGCCACCCGTTCCGGCCGCTTAGCCGGCGACTGGTGTTTTGCGGGAAGAGACGATCAGGTGGCCTTCCTCAACTTGTCGCGAGAGTTCTTGGCTTTGGGACAGATCGCATACGGCGCTTGGCATTGGAGTCTCGTGATCTATTGCTAACTGATGCACACGCCGGAATCTGTTTGGCGTTGCCCAGTTGACTGACTCTCGTCCGCCAGCCAGCGTGCTCAAACCGCCGCATACCGGCTTCGATGTTTGGACGGCCCCAAAAAAAGCGGCGATGATAACTTCAGCCATGCATTTTCTTGTGTTTAAACGCAACTGTCGTCGATAGCATCAACTGGCCAGCACGATAGATTGGGTGCGTTGCGTCGCCTTCTCGACATCCATGCGGGCCTCGAACAGATAGCCGTAGGTGTCGAAGGTGAGGTCGATCGACGCGTGGCCCATCATCGTCTGGATCCTCTTTGGTGAGAAGTCGGCTTCGATCCAAACCGAGGCGCAAAAATGCCTCAGCGCGTGCATGCCGTACTTAGCGACGAGCTTGACCGTCTTTGTTCCGTCTTTGTCGACGATAACCTTCCTGTTGCAGACTCCGGCCTCGATTTGGACGAGGCGTAACCAGCGGTTCATGATGTTCGAATGGTTCTGCACCGTGCCGGTCGAAGTCGGAAAGACTAGGCCATAGTCGCTCTTCGGGCAGCGCAGCTTCCACTCTTTGAGCGCCTTGGCGACGATCTTTGGAAACACGATATCGCGCGTCCCGGCATCCGACTTGGGCGAGCCGATGTTGCCCCAGCGGTCGGCGCGCCTTGTCACGGACATTCTGTTATTCTTGAGGTCGACGTCGCTCCAACAAAGCGCGCGGAGCTCGGAACCGCGCAGGCCACAGAAAACGAGGACGAACAACATGGCGAGCCAGTCAGTCCAGTTCTCTGTCGTCGTGTCGATCATCGACCGGACTTCCTCGAGCCGCGGCATCGGCGGACGCTTCTTGTTCCTTTTGCCGTGCTTGTAGGGCGCGAGCGAGATGACGTTCTTGACCACCCATCCCTTCCGCTGGGCATAGCGGAGCACGGCACCCACTTCGATGCGGACGCGCCGGACAGTCTCCCTGGACAGCGATTTTTCCAGCACGTCCTCATAGAGAGTATTGGCATCGGCAACGGTGAGTTCGCCGATCTTGCGATCGCCGATGAGCGGTACCGAGTAGTCGCGCATCCGCTGCTCGTAGACGTCGACCGTCGTCTTTTCTAGTCCGTTTCGCTTGCAGTCCTTAATCCATGCATCCGCAGCTTCCTTGAACGTAGGGGATTCGCCGGCGGGCACGTGGGTGCCCTCCGCGATCTCCGAGCGCGCCGTGACGAGCCATGCGTCGGCCTCTCGGCGCGTCGCAAATTGTCGGTGCCTGCGCTTCTTTTTCAGGTCCCGATAGTCGACCTGCCAAGAGACGGTCCTCTTCTTTGTTTTCGGGTTGGTTACAAAACGCTTCCGGATACTTGCCACTTGACACCGCCTCTTACTGGGAATATCCCATTTACTTAATGGGTATATCACAGTTAGCAATGTCGCCGGTCAACCCTTTAAACTCGCTTGGTTAATGGCAAACTCTCGTGAATTGGTGGAGTGCATAGCGACGGTCACGGGCCGACCCGTGCCCAAGATTGTTGGCCATATGAGAAACTTGCGCGAGGCCAAGCCGAGTTTGGTGACGACCGGTGGAAGAGGGATCACTGCTCCGCGCATGACGGCCGCCGACGCAGCCTCTCTTGTTTGCGCCGTCTTTGGCTCGGAATCGGTGCAGGAGAGTGTCTCGACTCTCGTCGCGTTGAAGAGCCTTCCTGCATCGCCACACGGCGTCCGTGTACGACGGCCGACACCTCACGAAGACAGAGCACGGATGGTACCCCTCTTCACACTCGGACTGGAGCCGTCACATACGATCGTCGACGGACTGGCAGCAGCAATCGAGCTCTTCGACAGGGAGGAAGAACTTCGTCAACATTTCGATCCGCATGCACGGAGGGGCGAGGAGACCGGAATCTATGCGAGATTCGCGGTCCATTATCCAGAATACTTCGCTTCGCTTACGGTCGGCGTGCATGGTCAGTTTTCGGAGGGCTGGATCTACGGCCAGAAGCGCCAGCGGAAGTTCAGGCAGATTCGTGAGTGCGATGAGGGCGCGTTGCGCGACATCGCGACGTGCTTGAGGACGCCATGATCATGCGCGACCCTGGGGATGAGGAGCGCGGGAGTGGTGATCTATTGGCCGGAGGGGATCAGATCACGGAGTTCCTATTTGGAGCAGTGGATGATCGCCTGCGGAGGCGAGTCTACCATCTCGCCAAAGACCACGAACTCCCCGCCTTCAAAGTCGGCAGCACTCTCTACGCGCGAAAGTCCAAGCTTCTGGAGTGGATCCAGCTTCATGAGAAGCGTCCGCTATTTCCCAAGTGAATGCCACCTGGAGCGGGCCACGTGCCCACAGGAGGGGCGCAGGAGTCGGATGAGCCAATGTTCGGTTTCCGCAACCAACCCCCCGAATACACCCCGTAAAAAAGTGGGTTGCCTGATGCCGTGGCATTCTTCGCCCATTCCCTGTGACCTGAGTATTCGTAACCAAGCTCCGTGCTGGAACGCAGCGGGTCGTCTACTAAACCGACTCGGGGTATCGCAGGCTCGCCTGCCTGCGGCGATTCTCCGTACGGGTGCACCGCAGGGCCAAAGATGCATCCGGCAACTGGCTGAATCTTTGTAGGTTTTGGGGAGATACAGAATCTAGTTGCATTTGGGGCGCAAAACCCCCTATATGTATCTCACTAATCGCAGTGAGATAAATGAAGAATCTTTCCCTTCCCATGCTTCGACCCGGCAACGAGCCCATCTTGGCGGGACGGCTCACGGGCAAACGCGCCTTCGTCACAGCCCTTGAGGCGCTGCCAGAAATGGTCGAGCCCACACTAGTCCTGCTTGATTTCCGTAATGTGGACTTCGCCACTTCGAGCTTTCTCAGCGAGGTGGTGCTGCCGCTGCGCGATCACCTGCGTTTTCGCCATCCGCCGGGCTACGCCGTTGCCGCGAATCTTTCCGACATCGTGCGCGAGGAGATCGAGGAGATGTTGCGCCGCTCGGGCGATGCATTGCTCACTTGTAGGACCGATACCGAGGGGCATATCCGAGACGTACAGCTTTGCGGAAATCTCGAGGACAAGCTTCAAGAAACGCTCACCCTCGTCAGCCGCAAACGCGAAACGACCGCTGCCCAGCTACATGCTGAATCGCGGACCGTCGATGCTGTAGGTCCGACCGCATGGAACAACCGGCTCACGGCTCTAGCCGCGAAAAGTCTGGTCGTAGAAGTCCTGCAAGGCCGGACCAAGAAGTACCGGCCTGTTCTAGAGGTGAATTAATGGGACTCGATTTCATCCGGCTGACGGCCCCAGTCTTCACGCGCGCACTTGATCGCCGCGCCATCGAGATGCGCACGCCGAAGCTCTTCGGACGCGACATGGCGATTGTCTCGCGTACTGCGATCGCGGACATCTGCGGCGGTGCCGAGGTGATGGTGGGAGAACGGATACTGCTCCGCATGATGAAGGACAAGATCGTGGCGCAACGCGGCAATCTCGTGATCGCCGAATGTGTTAGCCCACCCGCTGAATTTGTAGCCCACCTGAACTCAGGGGCGGGTGTGGCACGGGGCGAGATTAAGTCCCTGCAACCCATCAGTCAGACCGTGGAGATTGGCATTTGCGACTGACGCCCCCGACACAGGAGGAGGCTGCCCGGAGCCTACGTCGCGAGCGGCGCCGGTGGGATGAAGGCGATGCACTGCCGATGGCGCTCGGATGCGCCGCCTGTATCGACCGTGAACTATGCGGCGGCGTGCGCAAAAAACAGGACTCATATTGGTGCTTCGACGATTGCTGTGGCGATCCAACCACCTGCGACGGCATGTGCCCGCGCAACGAAGCGGGCTTCATCGAGCGTATGCGCGAAATCAACGGGCTTGAGCTGGACAATCTACCACGCACGCAGCCCTGCCCCGCAACCGGCATTCCATCCTATGTTCCCTACATCTATCACGGCAACCGCCGCGCCTTGCCGCTCGACATACCGGCAGTCGCCCTGCCGCTGCGCCGATTCTACCGGTCCGACGGCAGCGTTGCGTTCACCAGCCGAGCGCACATCGAGGCTACCTTCGGCATCGCGCCGGGCACGCGCATCGTGCTGATCGGCAGCGGACGCGACAAGCCGATCGAAGCGTGGTGGGGGCTCAGCGACCAACGTCGCACGGTCATCGCAGCGTTGCGTGCGCTCGGCATCTCCCTAATCACCGGGCCGAACTACTCGATCTTCACCGACGAGGTTCGCTACAATGACATGTACAACATGAAGCGCATCGGCACCGCGTGGCAGGAGATCGTCGCCGGCGGCGTGCCCGGCGCCTATCACCTGAACGCGCGCACGCCACAGGACTATCGCCGCCTCGCGAGATTCATCGGTGAGCGCGAGGAAGTGAGCGAAGTGGCGTTTGAATTCAAGACCGGCGCATCTTGGAGGAAACGACGCTTGTTCCATCTCGCCGAACTGGCCCAATTGGCGGGTCGCGTGGGCCGTCCGCTCAACCTAATCATGGTTGGCGGCATCACCGCCCTGCCGATGCTTGCCGCCGCCTATGCAAAGATCACTTACATCGACACTTCGGCGTTCATGGGTGCTGTCCACCGCCAACGGATCTACGTTGCCAATGACGGCAAGATGCGGAAGGTCTCCGAGCTCACATTGACCGGACAACCGGTGGACGGGTTGGTGGCCGACAACATCGCGACGATGCGGGCGCGCGTCGATGGTTTTCTTAATGGCGCGTAGAAGAACCCGGCATCATCGGTCGGCAGCGCACCGCCGCCAGAAATCCTTGAAACGGGGTCTTCTGCGCCAGCCGCGCGGTTTTTAGTTCGGGCTGAGGTCCGCTGATCAGCAGGGCGTGGTCCCCCGAACGGAAACGCAAATCCGCATTCAAATGCGCAAGCCCGAGAAAGAGATCGCGGAAACCTAGGCCGTGACCCGACCCACGGCCGTGGCGCGAGACGTTTTCCTGCAAAGCTGCGTGCATTGCTAGGCCGTGGTCGGCGAGATCACCGAATTCTTCAGCCTCGCGGAGCGTCGCGAGCACTCCCACTCCGCCGTCCGCCGCGACGAACTCGAACAATGTCGGCTGCGATTGAAATGCGAGTATGCCGGACGCCGCGCGCCCCGAATGCTCGTGAATATTGGATTCTAGCTCGCGAAGTGCGGCCGCCAGACATTGCGCCGTCCGCTTGTCCAGACCCGCCGCCTCCGCCGCGGCCCGCGCCGCCATCAGGAAACGGTTGCGTTGGACATCGTCGTCTTCATTTAAGGGATCGAAGATCGTACGCAGGAAGCCGCGACGGCCCGCCTGATCCAACCACGAGTTTTGCCGACCCGAGAGCGCCATCCGCAAATCTATCTGCGTTTCGTCATCGAGCCACGCACTGCGCAACAACGGGCCACTGCGGCCATTCGTTTTCTCAAACATCAGCTCGATGAGAGGGCAGACCTCCGCCGCGGCGTAACGGGTCCTCGCTTGTTCCGTAAGACGACCGCGCGCATGGGCGCCGACGAGGTCGTCCACTACCTCAAAGGTCAGGTTCGCATGAGGCTCAATTCGGTCGGGAAAGTTCACAATTTGCTCTGCGATGCTTTCGGGCGAGGACTTCCGGATCATAAGATGCAGACATCTTAAGCGAGTCGCCAAAGGCGTACTATCCGGAGCCCGGCCGTACTTAAGTGGATTTCCCCGGAAAAGCACGCGATGCTGTTTGTGTTCTGCGCGCGCCGGCATCCTTTGCAAATCCTCGCGACACCATCGCCGAGTTGGGAATCACCTAGCACCGTGGAAATTTCTGCGTCCAGTGTCCGACGCATCGCAACACCGCACATTCGATCTCGGTTAACCATGCTGCCGCTTCGATGCGGATCTGCGTCCATTTCAGCTTGTGACCAGCAGCATCGTAGGTTACTTATTGTCACCAACAAAGTTCGTAACCCACAAGCGCGAGTGCACCGAATGCCAAGGCTGCGAAAGAGCAGGGACGACCCGATAGCGAGGCGCTGCGGTAGCGGCTCCCGGATCGCAACGTCGAGATCTCAAGGCGAGGACCAACAAAAATGACAGGCGAGCATTCCATGGGCGGGCTACAACCGAACGCAAAGATGCCCGAGCGCGTCAGACGACGGCCAACTCCTGAGGACTGGTCGGACGACGAATTGATGACGCTTGCTGAAGCGAGCGCATTGTTTTGGCCAGATGGGCCGCTCACCACAACGAGCCTGCGCACCGCCGTCCGCGATCAGGTATTGGAGGTCGCGGAAATCGCGGGGAAGCTCTTGACCAACAAGCGAGCCATCGGCCGCATGTCGGAGTGCCGGCCCCGTCGCGAGAATGAGCCCGTCAGCCCAGGACAACAGAATAGTGTGCCACGGTCGGTCGCAGAAGTTCGCGCCAAACGCGCACTGGAGTTGGAAAGAACCAGGATGGCAGGCTCGGGCCAAACGCGTTCGAAATGAATATAAGCATCGACGAGCAGTGCGGCCGCTTCTAGCGTCACGCGGCCAATGCGCAACCCGTAAACTGTGCAGTATCGCGGTGCATTGCTTTTAGAGCCGATCTGACCGTGTCCAGAGAGAGTGGCAATCGCCGCTCCTTCCTCAACGTTCGCCAGAACTCGGTGACGTTGTCGACCCTCCCGCCGCGTTTCGCAATCTCATCCACCAGAAAGGCATGCCACTTGGCGAACTCGTCGCGTGACAGCGGCTCGGCGATGGCAAGGTCGAACGTTCCGTTCCGATATTCGGAATAGAGCCGCTGCAACCGCTGTGGGCTGAGCCGGAATAGTTTACCGGCTTGTTCCGAATTCAGCTTCCAGTCGCGCAGCATGCCCGCGATGACCGGAAAATGCGCCCGCAACAGCTCCCGTCGAAATGCGGTGACATCGTCCGCTGTTGACCACTTCGCCTTGGTGATGGCGGCAAGACATGCCTTGTCAGCGATCGATAGCGCCGGCTTCACCCGGCCTGCCTTGACGGTGAAGAGCGATGGGTCCGCGGGGCGAGTTTTCCGCTGCCTTGCGAGGAAGCCATTGATAGAAGCGAAAGGCAGCGGAAAGCCAAACCGCTTGCGCAATGCGCGACAGAATTCGTTGGGCGTCTGCGCGTCCGGTCGCTTGGGCCACTCGCGCCGGATGAGCGCGAGCCATTCCGCGTGCTCGCTTGCTGAGACCGGAGGCGCGATGGCCCAGTCGAATACACCGGCCCGATAATCGGAACGCAGTTCGGTCATCAGGCCAATCGGACACCGGAAGAGCTGTGCCGCTTCCGGCACGGTCAGCTTGCGTGCATCGATCATCTCGAACACGAATGGAAAGTGTTCCTTCAGAATCGCTCGGCGTTGCTCCGACCGGTTGTCCTTCGTCCACAGCACGGACGCAATCAGCGCGATCCGCTGTTCCTCGTCCGGAGCGCGATCCACCCGTGTCGGAGGAACATGTCTCGCGGGTACCGGCTTCCTCTCGATCGAGCGGACCACGGTACGGACGAAATCGAATGGAAGGCGAAGGCCGAACTTCTTGCGCAGTTCGATACAGAAGGCCCGATCGCCCTGACCCTCCGGCCGGTTAGGCATCTCCCTGATCACGATCTCGCGCCAGTGATCGCGATCCTGTTCACGGTCGGTGCCAATGGCCAGCTCAAACGTGCCAGCCTTGAATTCCCCGCGAAGCTCCGAGAGCTTCGTCCGCGAAACCGCAAAAAGCGATGCGGCATCAGATACGCGGAGCTTGCGGGCCTTGATCAGTGCGAAGACGAACCCCGCGTTTTTGCGCAACATGGCGCGGCGAAACGCGATGCGACGTTCGCCCTCGGGCCACTTCGTGAGAGCGATTTTGTCAAGACGAGTCCGCTCGTCGGACGAGCAATCGCGGAGCGCACCGGACACTCGGTGGTCGGGACGTCCGCGATGTTCTTCTCGATCGGCGCGCGCGAGGCGGTTTCTGAAACCGTTCTTCGCGAAGCCGAACAGCGCATCGGCCTCCTTCATGAGAAGGCGACCCTGCGCAACCAGCGCTTCGATGTCGCGGCCGTACGTCGCGAATAACGGCTCACGTTTGGCAAGACGTTCCTCCCGGTTCTTCGACCAGGTGACGCGGGACAACGCCGCGACCGAGGGAAAAAGCGCACAGGTTGGATCGGCAAACCGGTGCGCGGGAGGAGCATCTTCCCCGATCCTTGCGGATCGATTCCGCAGGTACCGGCGTAACCTGGTAAAGCTTTCCCGCCTCATGCCGAACAGACGCGCGAGCTGGCGAACGGGAAGTTTGCCCGAATCCACGAGTTCGTTGATCTCCGCTTGGTGCTTCCTATAGGCCGCCTCTCTCGCAGCCGCCCGTTCGCGGCGGTTTTTGGGCCAGGTCATGGACGAAAGTTCCGCGATCAATGGGTGCGCCGCCGTCAGATCGCGCTTCGGCTTTCCCGGGAATGACCCTGCCGAGAGGCACGCGTCGTAGGTCGGCGGCAGGGCCGAAGCCGCGAACAATGCATCCCGCTTCACCAAGGCGATATTGCCGAATGGCCGGAGGCTGTCGCGAAAGGGATCGGTGCATTCGATCAGCCGCCGGAACGCTGGGAAGCTGACCGCCGACGTTTGGCCGCCGGCCATTCGACGCCGAAGGTAGGCTTCCACCACGTCTTCGCTGCCGTTCGGAGCGTCTTCTCCGGTAAGATTTTTCTCGAAGAATCTGCAGAGCATCTCCGATAGATTGTGGCCCACCCCGAACGTCTCGCCGGCGGTCCATAGGCTTGCGTCGAGAGTCTGTCTCTCGATCGGGCCGTCTGCGGTGGTGAGGAGCCGTGTCGATGCTGTAGCCGGACGCTTCCTCATCCAGTCACTCAAGATGAGGGCAAGCGCGGGCGTGATCGGCACTTCGAGTAGCTGGTCGCGGAAGGCCATCTTGATCAACCGCCGTTCGGGGTAGCAATTCTCGAAGGCGATCGCGCTAATCGTTGGGGATTTGAAGCCGGCGAGGGCGTGAAGGCCCATAACCAGTCGTTGACGGGCGGCGTACACCGGATCGAAGGAAAGGTGTCGTCGCAGCCAGAAGCCATCCTGCAAGAGGACGAAGACGTCGGCCACCGAAATATCGCGCCCGGCAAGGAGAAGAGGACAGCGCTCGGCTACGTCAGGCGGCATCGGCGACTACCATGAAGGGGCGCTCCGAGAATTTGCGGAGGTTGCAGAAAAGCAGATCGCGATCCTCGAACACCCGCGGCGTGCTCCACTCCTCGTTCAGATGGGTGTAGTAACGCTCGAGCGTATCGGGATGGGTCGAATAGGCGTAGGAAATGCTCATGCGATCCATGCCCGCATGGGTACAGATCGTCACACCGGCATGCTTGAGCATGTGGGGCGTCACGTTCTTCAGCCCGGCCAACTCGCGGACCTCGCGAAAGAGCGCCGCGATGCGATTCTTGGCCAGCTTCCTGCCGTCCGCGTCGTGAAGGACGTTCCGGTAGAGCACGTTCGACTCGCCGCGCGCGTTGCGGTCTTTCGCCTCCCAATCCGGAATAAGGAGATCGAGGGAACCAAGGAATTTCGATTGGCCGCGACGCTTGTTGGTCACTGTCGCCCATTGCCCCTGGCGAACGATGCGTCCGAGCGAAATGCTGATGTGTCCGATCTTTTCGTCCCAGTGCCACAGTAACTCGGGGAGATTGGCGTTCCGTGTGCCGGAGTAGAAATAAAGCCAAATGAACCGTTCGACGCATTCGTATCGCGCGGCCAATTCATGTCGGCCGATAAGTCTTCCGTCTTTGTCGAAAACTCGCCCCCGGCAGGCCCTCAGCAACCGAAGGACGTATGCGAACGGAATATACTTGTAGGCGGTACCGCGTACCTTGGGCCGATCAATCTTGATCGGAGAGAGCGAGTATTTGCGGCAGAACCAGTTAACGACGGTGATCATGATATCGACGTGAATGCGGGCCGTCATCGACGAGAGATATTCAATCTCCTCACCATCTGAGCTCTGCGTCTTGCTCTGAACGGTGGTGCAGTGGGCGCTGTACTGCCTGCCCGTGTTGATGCCAATCCTGTCCAGCGCGGCATCACCATTGAAGTCTTCGAAGGATTCAAGGATCGCGGCGGCGCGATTCCACGCATCGCGGTCGAGGGCATCCGGATTGTTGCCCGGGAAATGCTCGTCGAGATATTCGGCATAGACGCGTTTCATCGTTACGTCGCGGACGAGGACAGTCCCGAGGATCTCGCGCACCTTCGTCTCGACGAAGTCGCCGAGAGCGTAAAGCGCGCCAAGGTGGCTCTCCACATCCTGGTCGTCGGCGATTTCGATCTCGGTCGATACGCGCTGCGACCGATACTTGATGTAGACGAAACGCGGGCCCTTTCCGCCGCGCCGCCGGACCCACAGACGGGCGCCGGACGGGCGGCGCCCGCGCTTGCGCTTTCCACCCTTCCTGCCGCGTGCCTTTTCTTGGGCGTCGGCTACGTCCGCGAGCCTGCGCGCCCGATCGATCGGCACCCCGTCCATCACGAGGCGGCGGACCATCACTTCGAGCATGTCGACGGACGGTCCGGTGACCTTGCTCCAGCCGGAATACTCGGCCTCGTAGGGAAGCTTCATTTCCTCGCCGAAGGTGGCGATCATCCGCTCGCGCGCGAGCCGCCGAACCAGCGCGAGATCCTTCTCGGCAAGGCGCTTTTGACGTCCATCCCGTCGGGCCCCAGCGATGAGGTTGTCGGCAGCGCCGATCCAGGCAGGGCCTGCAAAAGGAGACAACCTTAAACTTTGAACGATGGCGCCGCTCACGTCGCTTGACCTCCGGACTAGGAAGTGATTCCGTCAGATTTGCACTAGTTTAATATGTTACTACCAGTCTAGTGATTATTCACTAGATTGCCAAGGAGACTCTTCGAATGACCGGTCGCGATCCGGATATCCGGTTAACGGAAAGTTTAAGGGCTGCGCGGCAGGACGGGCTGCCTTGGCATCATCTCGGTCGATTGCTGCAGGAGCGGTTCGAGGGCAGCCAGAATTGGGGCCGCCGGACTGAAGCCTGGGACACCGCAGGCGAAGCTGCCGGTTTGGCGCCCGTCGTGCTGAAGCGATTTTTGGTGCTGATGAACCGCCTGGACAAGGTTTCCCACGACGCTGGTGTGCCTGTCGCGGACCTGGTGTCGTCGTCGTACGGTGCGGTCGAACTGGCGCTACGGCTCTACGACCGCGACCCAAGGTCAGGCCTCGATGCGCTCGCTGACCTGCGCGAACGCCGAACGACCATAGAGGCGCTGCAGAAGAAATTGTCTCAGACCCCGGCGGGAGCGGCCGATCCGAGCGCCGTGTCCCGGTCGGTGTCGCTGCGGGAGCGCGGCATCTTGGTGCAGCGCTGCGAGGACGCGCTGGCGCAGTACGCTGGAAGGCTCTTTGGGGCGGGAAGCACAATCGTTCGCCGGCCGGTGCTTAGGCATTTTCGCCGCATCGGCTTCGAGATCCATTCCCGGGGTCGAATCCTCGGCGGTGCCGACCTCTATCTGGCAGAAGCGTCCGATGGTTCGAAGGATTCGTCGGAGGGACTCGCGCAGTCACTGCTGCTGGCCGGCTACCTGCCATCCTACTATCTCGTCTTCGCGCCTGGCGTGTCGGCGGCAACGGTCGCAGCCAGTGAACAGGCGCTAGACCTGCTCGACATGCCCAGAGTTGGAATCATCACGATCGATGAAACCGGCCATACGAAGAAGCTGCGGCCAGCGAAACCAAACGCGTCCTCTCGGCTGGCGTCCTATGAGGATATCAGGACGGCGTTCGCGATTCCGCACCGCTCCAGCCGAAGATAACGACACACCGCGAAGTGCCCCCATGCCACCGCCTGCGGCGGCGGGCGGCGTTCGTCTATGGTCATCCAGATGCGAACAGGAGATCCAGATGACTGCCGTATCAGCTGAATTGTGGCGAAATTGGACGAATCTGGCGAAGTTTGGGCAGCGGCTTTTGACTACCTAAATACCTCCAATAGACGGAAAGCTGGTACCCGAATTGGTATCGGAAATTGCCAGAATGAGAATGAATCGGACTGCGAAAGGAGGCTCAAATGGCCCCAAAAGGGGTCATTTTGGACGAAATTGAACGAGTTTTATGCATGTATAAGAGTACAGCGAAAACGTCCGACTGGACCTGCATTTTCGCAGAAAGTACAGCATTTTTAATATGATAGCTTGTTTGTTGGTGCCCCGGTGCCAAGTTTTGGTGCCTGAATTGGCCCCGAATTGTTCGCGCTCAGACGGAATGAATTGATGGTGGATTTCAGCGAACCCCGCCTTTTGTTGGAAGCAGTCGTGAGGGAGGAACCGCGCCCGACAGAGGGCAACTCTGCGGACCAACCCTCGTTGTTCGGTGACTAAAGGATTGCGCGCGCGGGCCTCTGCGTTGGCGTCTCGCGTTGCATGAGTGCCAGTAACACATCTGATGAGCCTGTTGAAAGCAGCAACGCATCCGATCACCACTGGATCTCTCTTTTGTGAGGCCACGCCAAGCGGCCGCGCTGGCAAATTCCACTTCGATTCACGTTCGCAACAGCCAACTCACACAGGCGGGATCACACCATGCGTCACTTCGCATCGGTTCCGTCTAGCTTCTCGTCGGGCATCGCATTGGAGGTTCCCAGAACTTCTAGGAGATGCTCCAGCTTGTGACCGAGTTCATCAAACGTAATAATGGTGACCGACTTCAGAGCGTTGCGAAAGAGTTCGAAGGATTTGAGCAGTGCAGCGCCTTCGGGAATTCGCCCCGCAATCACGAGGCCTTGAATCGCGTAGCTTTGGACGTCCCATGCGCCGGAGTTATCCTTGAGCGCGGGGATCGATTTTTGCAGATGATGGCGCTGGTCAAGTATCTGATTGACTGCGCCCGTGAGTTCGCGACTGGGTGCATGAAGATCGCCGCGATATGGCGTCTTCTCGATCAAGAGGGTATCGGGCGTCTTGATCTCGATTAGACCGAGGTTTCCGCTCGCCGCGGCTTTGATCACGAAGTCACTGATCTTATCGCCGGCTCCGCTGAATTTCCGTCCGCCGACCGAAATCTGTCCGCCGATCATCATAATCGGATGACCGAAAGCGAGACGCAACACGAACGGATTGTCGGTGAAAAAGGACTGCCATGCGCCTTCGTTGAGTTTCCTCGCAAGCATTTTTCTCAACCGCTCCGCGAGCTCTTCCAAGGTGACTATTTCGATCTCGCGGCTTAGCTTCAGAAGGGATTCGGGCTGGGTTCGTTGTATTGTGCGGGCGGCGGATACTGTTGCCTCAAACACGATCTTCTGATCAGATTTCGACAACGCGGTCCCTCGGACAACGCTTGCTCCAACGGCTTCCCGGATCGCATCTCTGCGGTAGGTCCGGTTTTTCACAGGAAACTTCGTTGAATCGATCGTCGAGAGCAGAGAGTTGTGTGTGACCATCCACTTCTCGTCAGTGGCCACGTTCAATGCTTTGTTGTGGATGCGGTTTATAGCCTTCCTCAGATCGTCGAATTGTCGCGCCGATACGACATAACTTCCGCCTTTGACGGTCGGCAAGTTGGTGCTGCGGCCCCGCCGAAGGCAAAGATCGACTACGCCCGAAATCTCTTCCACAGTCTTCGCGATGTGACGGATATCGAAATTAAGGCCGAGTCCGAAAAACGGGTCTTTTACGAAGCCAGATGGAAGTCTCTGAAAGAGCTCGCGGAGTTCATCTTCTTCCAGCGCAGCGCCGGCCAAGCCGAATTGGTCGAAGGTGATGGTGCGCAGGGTGTCGTATTTTGGCTCTAGGAACGATGGACTCGTAGCCGTCGTATTCAGTGGATACGTCACTACGACATCGGTTCGTTCGTCGGCTTCGACAAGGAGCCGCGATTTGACGGGGATGACGGATGGTCTGCCGCGGCTGGCGATCTCGATCGCCTGACGCGCTGGGCGATAGTGGAGCGTCCAACGTCCGGGTTTCGGGCGGCCGAGCTTTAACTCGGCCCCGTCTTCGGCCGTGGCCACAAATCCGGTACGGAAACGGTTAGGAGGCAGGCTAGTAGTCCTCTGTTAGAGAGCAGGAAGGGACCGATGCGCCTGCGCCGTAGATGGTCGTGAGATTTCATTTTCATCCGACCGACATGCTTTTCGGTTTGTCTGCAGGATGTGGCAACATGTTTGTGGACCCAGCCGCCGCCTATTTGCCCCTTGATTTAAGAAGCCGCACTCCCTCGCCGCGTCCCGCAACTGGTTTCGTGAATTCGACTCCGAATTTTTTCTCGAGCGCTATCGCTAATTTCTTCAGCACCGCCACCCGCCGGTAGTCCATCTGCTCGGAACTGTCGTTTTCCACGGTGATGACGGCTTTGCGGCTGACCGTCGCACTTTTCGCGAGCGTCGCCTGGTCGATGCCGACCAAACCGCGGGCGGCGCGTATCAATGCCGGTGTCGGCCATATCTGATTAGCCGGAATCTCGGTGATCATTCTTTATCCCAGTCCCGGGAACGACCATTAGATGCCGCAGCCGATATGGCCGACGACTCACTGTCGTGAGATTACAGCAGCCGCCGCTGCCGATGAAGGTGTTCGTTGTGCGACAACAGAGGCGATCCGCAAGACCGGCGACCGAATTGAGCATGACGCTGCGGCTAAATCCAAAGATGTTTTGGCCATGCAGTAGACAGAATATCAGTGACGACTTGCGATCGCCGCTTGGTGTGTGCGCCGTCGGTTAGTCGCACCGGACAGGTCGAACGAGTCCTTCTGATCCAGAAATCACCCGCGCGAAGCCGAACCGCGAGCGGAAATTGTCCGTCTGTGCGCACCGCATGGGTAAGGACCGCTGCCCGAAGTCCAATTCAGGCTGCCGGCCTCAACCGTTCTCAGCCGTAGCGGCAGTTCCTCCTATATGGTGTTCTCTCGCTTTTCGTATGCGGCTTCGCGAGTGAGAGCTTCGCCCGCGGCGAGACGGTCTCTTTACGAACTTGACGAACTTATCGAGTTTTGCCATATTGCCTTCTGGTAGGAGATAGTGACATGGCATCTTCAAAATCGAAGGCTGGCATGCGGAGCAGTTCGGGTCGGCAGGGACGAGCCGCATCGAAATCCACCCTGAAAACGGCCTTTTTCCTTGCCGAAGGCACAAGCCTGCCGAAGGGGGCCCCCGGCCTCAAGCTCCGGGTCCCGCGCAAGGCCTATCAGGTGCTCGTGAGCAAACCGGATCGCGTGAAGGCCGTGCTACAGCAATATGGCAACGCGGTCACAAGAAGCCGGGCCGCCGGGTACACCGTTAGCTTTCGCGTCGATGTGGATCCCGCGGGTGCCACGACTATGACCCCTGTTGAGGAAGTTAGGCCTGCACCGAAACATCTGCCCGAGGAAATTGTAGCGCCGAATGCGGACCTGCAGGTTGCGCTCGCGGCCGCCCGCGAGCGCGGCCGGCTGCGAGCCGCTGAGATCCTCAGTAGTGACGATATGCTGAGCGCCGAAGACTTCGCTAAACTGCTTGGGACGACGCGTGTGACGGTGAATACCAAGCGGCAGAGCGGTCAGATTCTAGGGCTGGACGGGGCGAAGCGAGGGTTTCGTTTCCCGACGTGGCAGCTCAATACCGAGGGGAAGCCCTTCGCTGAACTTGCAGTCTTGCACGATCTTCTCGGCGGAGCCTGGGCGGTCTATCGCTTTCTGGTCCAGCCGCACGGTGAGCTCGATGGATTGACGGGACGACAAGCATTAGAGCAGGGAAAGCCAAAGATGGTTTTGGCGGCTGCCGAAAGTGTCGGCCGAGATTTCCACTAGATGGTGAAGGTTCTCCCTCCGAAAGATTTTGCACGTGCAAAGCTTCAGATTCACCGCGTAGCGGCCGGACTTCGGTTCGGCCGTATCTATATGGACCGCTATCCCGACCCTCTCGGTTTTGGCAAAACGCCAAGCCGGTTCAGCGATTCTCGACGGCGCGCTACAGCACACCGTTTTGGTTTGCTATATCTCGGTGAAACCCTAAAGGTCTGCTTTTTGGAAGCGGTGCTTCGCGATCAGCGCGATGGCGTCATCGGTGATCTACCGATCGAGGAGAAGGAATTATTCGTTCGGCGCTTTGCGGTGATCGAAACGACAGCGACGCTCAAGATGGTCGATCTTCGCGATGATCGGGCCGTCGTCATGGGCGTTCCGACCGATGTGGCAAAGGCGAGCAACCAAAGCCTCGCGCGGAAGTGGTCCGTAGCGTTCCACGATCATCCGGAGAAGCCGGACGGCATTGTCTACCCGTCCCGGCTTAACGGACACACCAATCTCGCTGTATTCGACCATGCCATCGTAAAGCTGAGGGCGGGACGCGTGACGACACTTATAGGAACGCCAGGATTGGCCACCGTATTAAACGATCTGCAAGTTAGCATTATTGATTCGGATCCATGACGGCGATGTGGTCACGATCGGCGATCGTAGACAATTGCACAATTAAGCAGCCGTCTGCTTTCAATTAGGAGGCCGGCCTTTGCCGGAGCGGGCGATGTATCTTAAGAGCTTGACGCTGAGTAATTTCCGGTCGTTTGCGGAATCTGAAATTCCGCTGAGCAAAGATCTCACAATCCTTGTTGGCGAGAACAACGGCGGTAAGAGCAACGCTATCGATGCCATACGGCTGTTGACCACGCCGCTCGGCGGCCGACGTGAACTGTATTGTGAGACGACCGATATTCGTTTCGGTAGTACGAAGCGCATGTTCGAACTCATCGGTTGCTTTGAGGAGCTTAGCCCAGCACAGCAGGGACGCATGATCTCGGCGGCCACGGATCACGCCATCACAGGCTGCGTTTTCGGCCTGCGATATGACGAGAGCACAGGACGTTTCCCGGTTCGCCCGCTGCTATGGAGTGGCCTTCAGAAAGGCACACCGGAGGCCGGTTGCCACGAGATGGTGCGGCATGTCTATCTGCCACCGCTGCGTGATGCGAAAAGGGCGCTCGCGTCGGGCAATCCGACGCGAATCTATGCGCTATTGAATCATTTTCTCGACGGCGGTGACCCCGAGGTTCTGGCGAAAGCCCTGAGGCGCGGTGTTGACGCGGAAATCCTCGGGAAGGTTGGCGGGGCGGTGGAGGTTGGTCTCAGCGCGCTCACCTCCGGCGTCCGTCGACAATCGGCGGCACTGGGCTTTGCGAATGATGAGAAGCTGATCGATATTGCCCGCGATCTGCGGTTCAAGCTTGCCGACCATGGCATTGAGCCCGAGGATCTTCGGTATTCCGGCCATGGCTACGCCAATCTGCTCTACATGGCGACGATCGCAGTCGAACTGGAGAAAGTAAACGATGCCGACCTGACGTTGTTCTTGGTGGAGGAGCCGGAGGCGCACCTGCATCCTCAGCTTCAGGCGGCGGTACTCAGCTTTCTCGATGAGCAGGCTGAAAAATCGCGTAAACCGAAGCTCGGTCATCACGGGCCGGCCGGCGAATTGCAGATTATTGTGGCGACTCATTCTCCAAATCTCTCGGCATGGGTAGAGAGCAGAAAGTTGGTATTCTTTCGTTCATTTCTCCCGAAGCCGCCTGAGCCGGCTGACGACCCGGTGGTTGATCAGGAGACGCTCACGTCGGAGCCCCGGCTGCGCCGGGAAACCCGCTGCATTCCACTGGCCGAACTGGCACTTGATCCCGTTGAACGTCGCAAGGTGGACCGCTACCTTGACGTGACAAAATCAGCCTTCTTGTTTGGTGGGCGCATCCTCCTGGTCGAGGGTATTGCCGAGGCGCTGTTGCTGCCCGTGATTGCCAAGAAGATCGTGCTAAAGGACGATCCAGAAAAGTTGCGGCTGTTTCGCTCGGCGGTTTTTGTGCCGATCGATGGCGTTGACTTTGAACCCTATGCGAAGCTTCTGATGACTCCGCTTGATGAAGTTCGCATTGCAGACCGGCTTGTCGTAGTTACCGATGGCGACGGCGGCGATCTGGAAGTCGGGCAGGAGCCGCCTGGGGTGCTGCGGAAACGAAATCTCGATGCCATCGCCACTCGACTGGGCGCGGATGGATTGCTTGAGGTAATCATCAACGATTATTCGCTCGAAACTGAACTTGTAAGAGCAGGTAATGCGGCGCTTCTGAAAAACGTCTATCTCAAGCTTCATTCCCGCTCCGGCGACAAGTGGGATACCGCGATTGCCCTAAGCGGTGATGCCCAAGCGCTCGCCGTTCAGAAGCTGTTCGAGACAACGCGCAAGGGTGATTTTGCCCAGCTTCTGGCTGAAGAGATCAACAAGGGCGAAGCATTCGCTGTTCCCGGATATCTCAAGCGTGCGATCGATGTGCTGGTTGCATGACACCGAAGCTGTTCAGACCTACGGATGAGCAGACGCGGATCATTCACCACGATGGCTCTGCATTTATCTCCGCATGTCCAGGGGCGGGCAAGACGCGTGTTTTGGTCGAGCGAGCGCGTTTTCTCTCGGCTGACCAAGCGGCGGGACGCGGCGTCGCGTTTCTTTCGTTCACGATCGCAGCGGTCTCCGAACTTGAGGATCGGCTACGCCATGAAGGACTTCTTGAAACTCCGGTTTTTCCTCATTTCATCGGGACATTTGACGCTTTTCTCTGGCAATTCCTGATCTCGCCTTTCGGTGTGCCTGGTTGCGTGGTACGGCCTCGGTTGATCCCAGACAAAGATCAGCGGTCCATCCAGCCTTTTGCTGTCGCGCGGGCGTTGCCGCTGGAATGCTTCGACAGATCGACCGGCAACGCCATACCGGAGTTGCTCGCGCGTCACGGATTCAAGGGTCAGATCAAGGCGCACGAGACGGCAGCCCGCAATACCCGCACCCGTTTCCTGGAGCGAGGTGAGATCGATTTCACCGACGCTCGCGATATCGCACTGGCGCGGCTGCGCGACCCAGCTTCATCTGCCGTTCTTGCTCGTGCCTTGGGAGCGCGATTTCGAGAACTGGTCGTGGACGAGGCTCAAGACTGCAATCCGCTCGATCTTGGAATTATCTCCTGGTTCAAGGACGCAAAAATTCCGGTGAAAGTCATCTGCGATCCTCATCAGGCGATATACGGTTTTCGTGGTGGCGTAACGATTGAACTCGAGGTCTTTGCCCAGACTTTTCAGGACGATGAACGACTGCCGATGACCGGAAACTTTCGGTCAAGCCGCCACATTGCCAAGGCAATCGTCGCACTTCGGGCGCCCAATGCACGGTCCGTTGTCGACCATGCTCTCGGCAAACATCGCGATGATCCAACGCCGGTCTATGTCCTGTCCTATCGGGGTAACAGTGTGCCAGCGAGCGTCGGGATCAAATTCCGAGAACTGACGGAAGCGCTACAACTCGATCCAGGCCAGTGCCCGGTCTTAGCGGCGACGAGGCGAAGCGGGGCAAATGCGCTCGGCCATCCGGTTGATAACGGTGTCAAGGATCTCAGTTACCGATTGGCTGTTGCGATTAGCGACTACCATTTCTCATTTGAATTGGGCGGCAGAAAAGAAGGGCTCGAGGCGGTACACAGGATTATGCTGGAGCTTGAGGGCCATACCGCTGACAAGACCTATCATCAGCATATTGCTGACGCCGAACTTGAGCCTGGTGACTGGCGTGCTCGCGTTCTCGAACTTGTTGAGGAGCTTCGCTTCGACCCTGCACGCTTTGCCACTGTTGATGCATGGCATGATCACGCGCGTGTCTTGCTCGCTCCCTTGCTGCCGGTTGGTGGACAGTCGATCAATCAGCGGCTTCGCCGTAATGTGGATTTGCCAAAGGCGCTATCCACCGCCCCACCAAACGGGCATAGCGCGCGCACGATACACAGCGTGAAAGGCGTGGAGTTTCCTGCGGTGTGCGTGGTGATGTCATCGCGGACAGCCAAGGGGATTCTTGACTTTCTAAGCGCCAGTAACCCCACCACCGATAACGAGGAAGCGCGGAAGATCTATGTTGGCGCCTCGCGCGCACAGCGCCTGTTGACGATTGCGGTTCCAAGATCGCAGGCGTCGCGGCTGGTGACGCTGCTGCAGTCGATGAAAGGCGACGTATCTCTGATAGAACTGTGATGATCCGTCTTGAAGGTAGTCAAAGATTGGCTCGGAAGACGACACTTCATCGCACGTGTATTGGACCAAAAAGGAAGGGCCTGCGATCGCAATGGGACAGCTTGACGAAATCGTAATCGCGGCAATGACGCGCGCCATGCAAAAGGCTGAGCCTTTGCTTGCGGAAGCGCTCTCGCAGTATGGCGTCACATCTCCGGATCAACTGCTTCCCGGCGTCGCAGGAAAAGTCTTTCAGGACGTAATGCTTCGAGTCGCGGCGGAGAACTTCCCAAATGCTCAACTGGACGCTTTGAAGCATGGTTTGGCAGCATTTCAGCATCCTCTGTTTGAGACGGCTCTTCTACGGCTGAAAGCGCAATCGCTGTCGACCTCTGACGCATTCGCAATGGCCACAGGACGCGATGCTGCGATCGTGCTGGCGGGGCTAGGCCTTCGAGTTGCTCCGTTCGACCGCAAGACGCCGCGCATTCTTGCTGAACCAGATAACGATATCGATAAGGTGGGCGAGACCTTTGCAAAGTGGAAGTCAGCTTACGTCGGATATTCGCCCTGTGACACCCCATTCTACATGCTGTTGACGGATTGCGTGCGGACCATGCGCACGCAAATTGCAGATCGGCCAGAACTGAGAGAATTAAAAGATCTCGTGACGCGCACTGGCCTCGCATTGCCGTCAGGCCCATTCCCGGCCTTCAAACATGGAATCATTTTGATTCCCCGCGAGTCGGGCGACAGCGTCTCCACGATCTTTTTGAATAATCCAAATCCAAATGATGGATCTGTGGGATTGTACGCCGGCTGGTCAATCAACGGTAGCCGTGAAGGTGCTCCGAATAACGGCTTTTTGCCAGTGCCCCTACAATTTCTTGATGCAGCGATCAAGGAGCCGGAAATTGCCCTGTGGATCTGGAGGCCAACCGGCCCGCGCGTAGTGCTTAATTAACTTGGCAATATCGATTGTACTTTGTGCAGGAGTGGGAGGGGTATTTGGTCGACGTAATTTATGCTTTGCTAGGGGCGGCTGGACCAACTGAGCGTCACGTCGTCGTCATTGCTCATCGTATGGGACCGCCAAGCCTTGAGAAGGGTTATTTTTACGATTCCGCTGACCGCGATCATGGCGGTAGCGGTCCATTCGACTGGCGGCTAGACGACGCGGTCGCCCGTGCCAAACGGTTCGCTGCGGATATTGGGCTTACCCAAGTCGTGGTGCGTGCGAAGGGAGGTTGATCGGTCCTCATCGGAGGCGTTCCTTGAAGAGTGGTGAGTATCGGTCCGCCGCAATGGTCCTGAGCGGTTGCGCAGAAGTTATTCCGCAATGGTCTTGGCCTCGATCATCAGCACATCCAGACTTTCGATCTCCTGCATGGCGCGGCCGGCGATGCCCTGGAGGTCGCCGTAGAGGCCTGCGGTGGAATCCAGTACGCCCTTGAGCTGTTCCTCGCGCTTGGCCCACATCCGCATCATGGTCTTGCGCTCGCGGTCTAGATCGTCGCGCATGTCGGTAAATCTCTCGACGATGGCATCGATGCGGTGCCGGAACTGCGGACCGGTCAGGTACTTGTAGACCAGCTCCATCTTGGTCTGCTGACCTTCCTGGGCCTGACGGCTGCTGGCAAGATTGATCAGGGATTCCCGCAGCGCGATGGCCAGCGGGATTGCAAAGCGCGGCTCCGCCACCCAGACGTTGTCAACAAAGTCGAAGGTCTCGACGCCTTTCGGCAAGGCGCTTGAAACGATCAGTGCGATTTCAGCCTTGGCGGTACGCTGGTCGTCGCGCAACTTGGCGAGCCAGCCGTCGCTCCAGTTCTTGGTGCGCTTGGATTCCCAGAGAATGGCGCCGCAGGTCTGGCCCGCGGGGCCAAGCACGCGATGCAGGACATCGCCGCCGAACTCGCCCTTCGGCACCGGCTCGATCAGGTCGCGAGGGAAGCGGCCACGCAGAAGGGATTCGAGTTCAAGCTCGAGCGCTTCGCCTTGTAGCTGCTGCGAACCCTGGCTGGCCTTGCGCTGCAAATCCTCGATCTGGCGCTGCATGCCGGCGATCTGGGTTTCCTTTTCGGTGACCTTGGCCTTGAGCGCGTCTTCGGCTTCGAGCTTGGCCTTGTCGCGAACCGCGACAAGGTTCTCCTGCACCTTCTTTTCGACGGTGAGTTCGAGCTCCCGCTTGGCGTCTTCCAGTTCGCGCTCCTTGCGCAACATCCCAGCCTGGGCGGCCTGCGCCTCGACCAGCTTCGCATTGTTGGCGGTCAGGTTCTGCTGCAACTCGGCGAGTTGCTTATCACGCTGCTCGAGATCGTTGGCGAGCGCCACACGAGCCTTCTTGGCCTCGGCCTCGACGATGGAGGCGCGCTCGGCTTTCAATTTGGCGGCGACCTGTTCGTCAATTGCCTCCCGGGCTTTCGCAAGTTCATCTTGCGTCTTCTTGAGCGCGGCCTCGCGCTTGCCGAAGTCGGCTTCCTTGGCTGTAAGCTGCTGCTCGAACTGCCGACGGGTCTCGGCGATCAGCGGTGCGGCGAGGGATTCCGTCAGCTTGATTTCGGTGCGGCAGTTCGGGCAGACGATCTGAGGTTCGGTCACGGTGTGGGTCCTGTGAATGTTGGTGTCGAGTGTAGCGGGATTCGCGGGCTGGCCTAAGGCCGTGGCGTCGGTTGGTCTTGCTGCCGGGCGCCGCGGCAGGCGCGACATCGGCTGCAAATGACGAGAATTCGGTCTGTCATTCATGATCAGCGCCTTGTTTAGTTTCGGGCAGTGCGGAGATCGCGCTCCCGCAGGATGGCCTCAACCAGGCGCCGCAAACGCCGGACCGATCCACCACGCCAGTGAGCGGCGACGGCACTGCGCTCGGCGCCGTCGAGCGAAGTAACCCAGCGGCTATCGAGACCGCGCTCGCGGGTGAGATCGGCGATGACGGCCGGCAAGAGAGCATCGAGATCGCTGGCCGCCGGCTTCGGGAAGGTGATGACCCTGAACCTGTCGCGGATGGGTGATGGCAGCGGTTCGAGGCTGTTCGCGGTGGCGACGTAGCTGACCTGGCTGAGATCGAGCGTGACCTGCAGTGCGGGATCCGGGTAGCGGCAGCTGGTCTCCGGTTCGAGAAATCCAAGCAGGCAATCCCACAGCCGGCCATAGTCGGCACGGGTACTGGCCTTCTCGATCTCGTCGAGCAGCACCATCGGATTGGCGATCTTGCCCTGGGATACGGCGAGAAAGGGGTGGCACGGCTCGGCCGAATACCAGCGCTGGTCGGTCCCGCCGAACACCGCGCCGTCTGCGCGGGAGGCATCCTCGCGCCAGACATTGAGGCCCAGCACTTCGCCGAGACGCCGCGCGAAGCGCGACTTGCCGCCGCCGGGATCGCCGACGAGCAACAGTGGCCGCAAATGTACTGTCGCGCGGCCGACCAGATCGGCGAGCACGAAGTCGATCACCTCAGTGGCGTAGGGGAACTCGAACATCAGGGCATTGCGCGCCTGATGCAGCGGCGGCGCCATCACCAGAGGCAGGGCGGTGTTGATGACCGCCGTCATGGGACGCATGATCTCCTTGAGCTTGGCGTTCTTCATCTGCTCGTCGGAGAGACGGGCGACGACAAGATGATGCTCCGCTAGGACCGGAGCAGTGGATGCATCGGTGCGCGTTGTGTCTTTCGCTTCGTCGGCGTCCTGCCGGGCTTTTTCCCTGTTCCTCGCTTCCCGTTCCTCGATCTGTCGCCAGACCGCGCTCTCGGCTTCAGCTATACGGCGTTGAGCCATGAGGGCGCCCAGAATGCCCGCGGCATAGGCGGCTGACCCGGTTTCATCCAGCATGTGGCTGCAGCACGGCAACGCGGCCCAGCCAAAACAGAACTGCTCGAGTTCACGGCAAAGACGCCCGTCGTGATTGTTGCGCACGAACCCGTAAAACGTCATCAACAGGCTCTTGGCCACCCGACGGTGTTCGCCAAAAAACAGGCGGATATCATGCTGTACCGGCAGCGACAGCAGCCGGACACTGTCGGCCAGCGACCGCAGCTCCGGGCGGTCCTCGCTGACGGCTCGCTGATCCAGCTCGGCTGCGAGCAGTAGACCAAGATCGGTGCCGAGGTCTCTGTTGAAATCCCCCTCCCGGTTGATCAGCCATCCGGCATTGAGTCCGAGATTCGGGCAGAGCTGATCGATCTCCGCCGCCAGCCGCCGATCGACATGGTGGGAGGCGTTTGAGACCAGCATGGCGTAGCGCAAGAGCCGTGGCAGATTCCTGAACCGCTCATCAGCCTCCGAGGAATCCGCCGCGGCCCCTGTCGCGATGGCATCCCCGTCGATCACGGGCAGATCAAGATTGTTGATCTCGTCATCGGTAGTGTTGGCGCTCATGCCCGGTCCTCCGAGGTCTCATCATCGGGGGTGTCAGGCATTGTGATCTTCAGGGACGTCATGAGGCCGGCTTCAGTTTGGTTCGCGGGCGGACCGAGCCGGTAGTAGCGCGACAGAGTCCTGACCCACCGGCCCTTGGGATCCGCGAACCACAGCGGCGACGTCATGATCATGGGGCCCTTGATCAGGGGATGGCCGCTAACCTGGCCGATCAGCCGCAGGCCTTCCGGGCGGCGCAGCGGTGTCCAGTATTTAAGAAGAGGAGCGGTTCGCAGCCGCGCCGGCGAGACCGACCGGACCTGCTGAAGACGCGCGGCGTCATCGGCCAGCGCGCGCAGCCGCATCGTCAGGTCCGGGGTGGCGTGGATAGGATCAAGAAACGGGAACTGTTGTGTCAGCATGAAAGCACCAAAGGGAAGACTCAGATGATGGGGGTGAACGCGGCGTAATGGTCGGGACGGGCGGCCTCATGGACCAACCTCCACCACCAGTTCGCCGTTGAACTCCGAGTTCTCGAACCCATAGCCGTGCGGGTTGGCCAGCACGCGGGTTGGCCCAACGCGGTAGTCGCTGGAGTTATGGACGTGGCCGTGGACCCAGAGTGCAGGCTGGTAAGATTCGATGACGGTGGAGAAGTCAGAGACATAGGCCCCGGTCACGGGGTCGCTCTGGAAGCGGGGATTCACGGAATCCCAGTGCGGCGCATGATGGGTGACCACCACAGTCGGGCCGTCGAACGGCGTCGCCAGCGTCTCGGTGAGGAACGCTTTTGAGCGATGATGCAGCAGCGCCGCTTCCTGCGGCCGGAACCGCAGCCATGGCTGCTTCTGCCAGCCGATCAGGCGATGATCGTTCATGCCGTTGGCGCAGGCGTTCATCACCCCGGCCACATTGGCCGTGCCGAAGATGGCGTAGTCCGTCCACAGCGTTGCGCCAGCGACGCGAATGCCGTCGGTTGCAGCGCCATTGCCGATGACGATGCTGGTGTTCTCCAGCAGATGGATGTTGAACGACGGTGCGTGCTCTCTTGCCAGCGACAGTTCAATCGGCAGAAAGCGCCGATAGTACTCGTGGTTGCCCATCACCATGACGATGGGAATCACCATCGGCACGATGCGGCGCAGATGTTCGAATGCCTTGAGCACGCCTTCGCAGGTGTCGCCGGCCACGATGACCAGGTCGACACCCTCCTGAATCGTAATCGGCTTGATACGGGCGACATCGAGATGAAGGTCGGAGAAGGTCTGGATTTTCATGAGACGTCTCCAGCGTGGAACGCGGCGCGATGATCGTCCGTGTCGCGGTTTGCGGGCGCGTGGCGCGTCTTGAGTGCCTGGCCTTCTTTGGTCGCCTTCGCCTCCAGAGCGCGGCGCAGGTTGAGCTCAAGCCACGACACCGACAGCTTCCTGGCGAAGGGATGGTCGATCGGCACGCGGCGCAGGATATGCGACAGGACCAGTGCGGAGCCGGCATTGCCGCCAAGCGCGCTCGCCATCAAGAAGCTCATCGCCAGATCGACCTCCAGGGCGATCTCGGTGATGGGGAGGGTGCCGAGGGAGCGGAGGGCAATCCTGATGCAGGCAGCGGCATCCTCGTGCAAGCAGGCAAGCCACTGGCGTCCGGTAAAGGTGGCGATATTCTGCAGCGTCGCCCGCAACAGCAGATGCTGTGCGTCACTGAGTTGGTCGGCCGGCGTGGTGCGCCACCACTGTAGCGGTGAGACATCAAACGGCGACAGTGAGGATGCATCGCCGTCAAAATCTGCAAGCTTGTTCATCGGTGTGGGATGTACCGCGGTGGAAGGAACGGAAGTTTCAGGTGCGGCTGTAACAGTCTCGATCGTGGAGTCACGCATGACAAAACTCTCCTGTTCGCGCAGGCATGCCTGCGCACTGATCCTTTTGGGATAGGGATGACTTGAAGGTTTAGGGAGGAGCAGCCCCTGTTACGGAGCTCTCGCCTTGCCACGCGGGGCCGTGCAATGCCTCATCGGGCCACACCCCGCCTCGCCTACGGCGCGCCGGAACTACTCAAGCTGGGTCACGGAGAACTTGCCGAACTTCGGTCGCCAGTCGCCGAGCCCTTCGCGCAAGCCCGCAATCTCGAAAATCTCGATTACCTCGTTGGGATTGAGCAGGCTCGGCAAAAACTCGACATCAGCGATGACATGCCACTCGGGGAAACGCGGCCGCGTGCGCATGACCTTTGAATCATTGACGTTGACGGCAAACCGCAAACGAAACGCCTTGTCGTCCCACAGTGAGGGCAGATCATTCGGGCCCTCATACTGCAGCAGCGGCGAGATCGGGCAGGCGAAGCCGGCCTTTGCGTGCTTGCCCTTGCGGCGGGTCTTCGAAGCCGCAATGAAGGCGGCCTCGATGGCCTCGGACGGAACGCAAGGCTTGCCGTCGGACAGCCACAAACCGCCGTGCCATTCGACCTTGGCGATCTGCTCATGATCTGCCAGCGTTTTGTCGCGCTTCTTCGTCAGCCGTTCGAGGTCGATCTTGATCGGATCCAGCGGATCGGCGAGACGAGAACTGTGCATCAGAAGAGGCCGCTCGCCGCTGAGGCGGACGCGAAGGCGTTCGACAGACATTATAACGTCTCCTTGAACGTGGGGTCGAAGAGCGGGGAAGGGTTGTCCAGTGCGGAGCGAACATTCGCGAACGCAGGCATGCGCGGCGCATACCGAAGGCGCCGGAAATGATCCGTCACCACGCGATGGCAACTTCGGCAGAGCGTGGTCAGGTCGCCGGGCTGCTCGTTGCCGAGATTGGCGTAAGTCCGGTGATGGACTTCGAGCGCGCTGTCTTCACCGTCGCCATTGCACAGGCGGCAGCGAAAGCCTGCGGCCTCGAGTTCAGCCAGCCGCGCGGGGTTCGTCCGCCACGCGTTGCTCCCGATGTAAAGCCTGTAGTCCATTCAAGTATGCCCTTGCTTGTTTTCTAACTGTCCCTTTAAGGGACCGTAAGAAGTATTGCAAGCGAAGAGTCCCTCTGAGTGACACTCCTCAATTTTATAGTTAACCTTCCATAACGATTCGAACATCGGGGAAGCGAGTTGGCTACTGATAAGATTCCGACATCGCGCATGATACGCGCCGCGCGCGGCCTGCTTGGACTCGATCAGACAGAGTTTGCAGAAGCTCTTGGAGTCGCGCGCAAAACGATCATTCGCATCGAGGCCGATGATGCCGAGCCCACAAACCCGCGTAGACTTGCCATGCACAAAGCTATTCGTGAAAAGCTGGAGGATGAATTCAATATCCGCTTCGTCTTCGCGAGTAAGGCGAGCGGCGAGGGAGTGGTGATGAAGCGCGGCTCTTGATCAAGCCGAGCTTTCCTCGAACGCCGCAGAGCGAAAGAGCGAGACCGACGTGTGTTTCGCCGTTCAGTGCCGAAGCGACCGGTCTTCTTGGTTGAACAGGAGCGTGGACTCGGAACCGCGAGATTAGTGGAGAAAGAGCAAGCGTGCGTCGCAATTTGTTCGCGGCGGCAGGTGAGAAATCTCCGATCGTAGGTGACAAATCAGTCCGAGGAAGTGGTCGATCCGGAATCAGTATCGTGGCGACTTCTTACGTGTCTTGGTTTTTGGCCTTTGCAGCCTTCGCGGGGTAGCGTTTCTTTATTGGTGACGTTTTCACGATTTTCTTTCGGCTTTTCACTTTGGCAGCGTGCTTCTTTTTGTCGTCTTCTTCGCAGTTTTGGAGCGGGGCCGATGAGGCTCAGATCGCGAATGTCATGGCGACCGATATTAGGAATCAGATTGCGGCTTCGAAGGATTACGTCGCTAAGAATGGTCAAGAGCAATCGAATGCGAAGTAACCCATTGTTAGGTTCAGTGGCTCCGATTCGAAGTGATTGATCGCTCTTTCGCTGTCTAAACCAGCTATGACATCATCTTCGACAGTTGCCATTCTGGCTTCGTCGCTGAAGTTTCTCAGATGGGTTCCCAAGGTCAGGTTTTCGTTATACGCACCGGTGTCACGATCCTTACAATCTGTCCCTGCGAAGGCTAGGTCGATGAGGGGAGTCGGGACGGGCTGTTTACGGGGCTTTTGCTAGAAGGTCTTACCAGCCGTGCAGCGGACTTAAGCGGCCATTTGACGACGGCGGCTCTCTATTCACTGGATAATGGGAGAGTGGGAGCAATGGCAGATCTAAAAAACTAATGTTCACGCCTTCAAGACGCTGCGCCAATTTCCGTTGGCCACCTTTGTAAAGCTAAACTGGCGTCCCTGCCTTGAAGATACTGGCGAAATGAATTGCGGGAACTTGATAGAAACCGGATTTCCCGACTTGGCGAAGACTGTTTTTGCGGTTAAAGTTCTAGAACGCTAGATTTGCGGCGGGAAATAAGTGCTCAATGTTACTATGCTTGACCAAGGCAAAGCGATTGAAGGCCGGCTGGCTGTTAGCCATCGCTTATATGTTCTGCGTTCTGGCTCCCGGCATTTCCTTTGCGTTCAGCAACGGTGGGCGGGCTGCGCCTTGCCTGATTGAGGAAGGCCATGTCGTCGGCATTGTCCATGTCCACGATGTCAGTGTTGGTCAGCATATCCACACGGACGGATACGCGGATGCCCATTCGGCAATGTATGGGAAATCCGCGTTTCAGGGCGGCCATGGCGATGTACAGGCCGCGGTAAATGTGCAAGAGCCATCTCCGGCCCATGGAGAGCACAACGCTCCGAACGTTCAATGCTGCGGGATGGTGTGTCTGAGTGCACTGCCTGCAACCATCGTCGATATCGTAGACCCTTCTGTCCCGACCTCCATCTGCTCCTCCGAGAATTATCGGAGCATCGCAGACAGTACTCCTCCCATGCTCTACCGCCCCCCTATTTCCTGACATCACTTAAATGATGTGATGCAACGTCCTTTAAGGACGCTTGTATCTATGGCTCATCAGCAGTTCAGGAAAATGTCATGCCTTCGCAGTTTGGGGCGAAGACTGCTGCCGTTCATTCGGTAGTGATCGGATTCGTTCAAAGAAAATTTAACATTCTTACGGGAATGGCGGTCGTCGCTATTGCGCTTGGGGGATGTGTGCCGCCGGATGTTCCGTTGGTCCGAGCCGACCCGGTAGATCCAAGCGCCAAGGTTTCGGGCATTGTCTATCGATCTCGGTTCAGTTCCTACACGAGCATGCGCCCGGTCTCGCCGGGACCTTGGGTCGAACAAAACCAGCGCTCCGCGCCTAAGTCGAGCCAGTAGGAGCGGCAACATGGACATTTTCAGAGCTTCCCAAGCAACGCTCGCTCCGCTGATCATCCCACTTCTAAGTGTTCGGATCCGATTGATTCTGATCGTCGGACTGGCCGCTCTCACATCCGGCTGCGCACAGTTCTCCACCGACGGTGGGATGAGCTTCGTATCGGACGTCGCACGTCAGGAGATGAACAGGGACGTCGTCGCACTGAAGACGGCAGACGATGTGGCGTCATCGCGCGCCGTTGTTGACAAGCTTCTGGCGAGGAGTTTGACGGCCGATGCGGCGGTCCAGATTGCGCTGCTGAACAATCGCGGATTGCAGGCGGCGTTCAACGATCTGGCTTTTGCGGAAGCGGTCATGGTGGGCGAGAGCCTGCCGCCAAACCCGTCCATTTCGCTGTCGCGCATCGCGGGTTCAGCGGAAGTGGAGATCGATCGCCAGATCATCGTTAGCGTGCTGGCACTAGCGACCCTGCCGGCAAGATCTGAGATCGCAGCGGAAAAATTCAGGCAAGCGCAATTGCGCGCGGTCTGGGAGACGTTGCGTATAGCAGCCGACACACGCCGCGCATACTATCAAGCGGTTGCCGCGCGCGAGCTCAGTGAGTTCTTGACCCAGGCGGTAGGTGCGGCCGAAACATCCGCCAAGCTTGCGACGAGGCTCGGCGAAACTGGCGCCATGAACAAACTCGATCAGGCACGTGAGCAGGCGTTCTACGCCGAACTGGCCGTACAGCGTGCTACCGCAAAATCGGGCGAGGCGTCCGCTCGCGAAGCTCTGATCCGCGCGATGGGTGTGTGGGGAAGCGATCTCGAGTTTAGGCTTCCGAACACACTTCCGCCGCTGCCCAAGCGCGTGCAGGCGCTGGCCAACATTGAGGCCGAAGCCGTTCGGCGCCGCGTCGATTTGCAAATTTCACGGATGGAGGTTGACGCGCTCGCCAAGGCATATGGTCTCACCCAGGCGACACGATTCATCAATGTCCTGGATGCCGGCTACGCCGATAAAATCACTAGGGACAAGGCAACAGGCCAGCGTACCAAGGATCGCGGCTTTGATGTCGCGTTTGAAATTCCAATCTTCGATTTCGGTGAAGTGCGCGTGCGCGAAGCCGAGGCGACTTACATGGGGTCCGTCAATCGGTTGCTGCAACGGGCTGTCAACGTCCGTTCGGAAGCACGCGCCGCCTATCAAAACTACCGGTCGACATATGACGTCGCGAACCACTACACGCGGGAGGTTCTGCCGCTGCGGAAGATCATCTCCGAAGAGGCCCAGCTTCGTTACAACGGCATGCTCATCGATGTTTTCGATTTGCTGCTTGAAGCACGACAGCGCATCACCGTGAATTTGGCGGCGATCGCGATGCGGCGAGAATTCTGGCTTGCCAGCACCAACCTCACAACAGCCGTCGTCGGCGGCGGTTTATCCGGTCCAGCCGAGGTCGCGTTTGCAACCACCAGTACATCCGGTGCGGCAGGCGATTGAAAGGAGCACTGACATGATTTCAAGGAGAGGTTTACTCGGAAGTGCTGCGGTCCTTGCCAGTGCAACTGCAATTAGCGGACGTGTGCAAGCGGCAAACATTCCGGAAGCGGCGGTCACCACCACCAATACGATGCAACCGCCTTTACACCCGACAACGGGGCCGGATTATCAGCCGGTCGTGACGCTAAACGGTTGGACCTTGCCTTGGCGCATGAACGGTGACTGGAAGGAGTTCCATCTTGTCGCTGAACCCGTGGTCCGTGAGATGGCGCCTGGAATGAAAGCACACCTATGGGGCTATAATGGCCAGTCGCCGGGACCTACGATTGAAGCGGTCGAAGGCGATAAGGTCCGCATTTTCGTCACCAACAAACTGCCTGAACACACGACAGTTCACTGGCACGGAATGCTGCTCCCGAACGGGATGGACGGCGTCGGTGGCCTGACCCAACCGCATATCAAGCCCGGTAAGACCTTCGTCTACGAGTTCGTTCTGAAGAAGAGCGGCACTTTTATGTACCACCCACATGCTGATGAAATGGTGCAAATGGCAATGGGCATGATGGGGTTCTTTGTCGTTCACCCCAAGGATCCGACATTCATGCGGGTAGATCGCGACTTTGTCTTCCTGCTTAGCGCGTACGACATCGATCCCGGGACATATTTGCCAAAGGTCGCGGAGATGCTGAATTTCAACATGTGGACCTTCAACACACGGATCTTCCCCGGCATCGATCCGCTGGTTGTGCGCAAGAACGAACGCGTGCGGGTTCGCGTTGGTAATCTCACCATGACCAATCATCCGATACATATGCATGGTTACGATTTTGAGGTGACGTGTACGGATGGCGGATGGGTTCGGCCAGAAGCGCGTTGGCCGGAAGTCACCATCGATATTCCGGTCGGCGCCATGCGCGCTTACGAATTTGTAGCCGATGCGGAAGGCGATTGGGCGCTGCATTGCCACAAGTCACATCACACGATGAACGCCATGGGGCACAATATTCGGAATTTTATTGGTGCCCGAAGCCGCGATCTCGTCAAACCCATCCGCAAGCTCGCACCCGATTACATGGCAATGGGTAGTGCCGGCATGGCGGACATGGGTGAGATGGAAATGCCGTTGCCTGACAATACTATTCCCATGATGACCGGCTTCGGCCAGTTCGGGCCCCTTGAGATGGGCGGTATGTTCACGACGGTGAAGGTGCGCGATGGGATCGCCCCCGGCGATTACAAGGATCCAGGTCCTTACAAGAATCCGGACGGAACGGTGGCCTACGAGGTCGAAAATCCGTCCGCTGCTCCGGCGCGAAAGACAGAAGCACCTTCATCAAACAAACCAAATGTCGAAATCAATGTGGTCAAGCCAGGCACAAAGGGCAGCCACATGAGCAACCATTAACGGGAGAACCAAATGAGAAAACCTGAAGTTTACGCGGCAGCATTGGCATTGATAGGTGCTGCAACGATTTCAGCCAACGCAGGTGTAGGTGAACCAGGTCATAGCCACGACGCGGGCTACTCGGCGGGCGAACCTGGAGACTCCAAAAAGCCCGCCCGGATCGTGCAGGTCGTCATGCGAGAGTCGGACGGCAAAATGCAGTTCATCCCAGACCGTATCGAGGTTCGTGCTGACGAGCAGATTAAGTTCGTCCTCAAGAATAACGGCGACCTTGAACATGAGTTCGTGCTGGCAAGCACTGCGGACAATCTCAAACATGCCGAGGTAATGAAGAAGAATCCGGATATGGAGCACGATGACCCAAACGCCAAGCGGATTGATCCGAAGAAGAGCAGCGAGATCGTTTGGAAGTTTAGCAAGCCAGGTCAGTTCGAATTTGCGTGCCTGATTCCTGGACATCGCGAGTCCGGCATGGTCGGCACGGTTGTCGTAAAGTGAAGTGGACAACTCTGTCATGAAGGCGCGCTATCGAATGGAAGGTATTCTCGACAGTGTGCCTGATGACGTCTGGCACACTGAAATGAGCATGTTTTCTGACACGCATTATGAGCAGACCGCAATCTATAGTGCCGGGCAACGAGGAGAACGTTCGAGCCATATTCTATTAAAACGTGACGGTGTATCGGTTGGAGGCGCTCGGGTCGGCCTCTATCTTGTTCCTGGTCTCAAGCGTGGCTTGGCATTAGTTCGGTTCGGGCCTTTCTGGCGTAGGCCAGATTCCGAAATAAGTGACACTTACAAAGACGTTATTCGCGCTCTAATTGAAGAGTACGGCGGCAAGCGAAAGCTATATCTCATTGTGCGGCCTCGTCCGCATCCCGATTTTTATCCGCAAGAGGCGAAGGAGCTGCAAGAACTAGGCCTAACCGGCAATTCAACGACCATGCTCGACCGCTATTTCGTAGACGTGTCCATCGATGAATCCGAACAACGAAAGAGCTTGGGAAAGACATGGCGCTATAACCTACAAAAGGGATTGGGAAACGATCTTGATATTCGCATCGCCACTGATCCGAACACTATTAAGACATTCCAGGCCATCTACGGCGAGATGGTTCTTCGCAAAAATCTGAACTACCCCGGAGTCGATCTCCCTGCATTCATCCCTGATCTCGTGGGGCTTCCGGAGCGAATGAACATGCAGGTCGCCTTAGCTGACCATGAAGGGAAGGCCATCGGCGGTGTTGCATTCAGTATCGTGGGTGATCTTGCCTATTATGTCTTCGGCGCGAGCAGCAATAAGGCCGTCGAGCTGAATGCCGGCTACGTATTGCAGTGGCACGTCATTCGCTGGTTACACGAGCATTCCGCGGTGCGCTGGTACGAACTTGGCGGTCCCGGCGATCCGGGAATCAGGCAGTTCAAAAAGGGCCTCGCTGGCAAGCGCGGCAGTCTGCTTGCCGTCCAAGAATTTCACTTCTGTCCTGATTTTGTCGCGCGTTTGGTCGTTGGAGGGCTGTTTTCCCTGCGCGATGTGCGCAACAGGATGCAGCGCTGGCAGCGTGAAAGAAAACCTTCCCTATAACGGTCAACCAACTGAAAGGAAAAACACATGCGTAAAGAACTTCTGGCTATCGCCGCCGGACTTTCGATCGGATTTATGAGCTTCGTTGCGGAGGCTCAAACAGCTCCCGTTGAAGGCTCGGTCGTGAAGATCGATGAGGCTGCCGGAAAAATCACGTTGAAGCACGGTCCCATCAAGAAGCTAGATATGGATGAAGGGATGACGATGGTGTTCCGGGTTCAGGATCCTGCGATGCTGAAGACCGTCAAGGTGGGGGACAAGGTCAAGTTCGATGCTGACCGGGTCAATGGACAGATCACCGTCATCACCCTTCAAAAATCCAAGTAAAGGAGAGATCGGAACGATTCCGATCGACGCACAAATAATCGAATGCGATCGTATCGGTAATGATTAAGTCTCTTTGACAATAGCAGACAGGATTACGCATGAATAACTTGGGAAAATATCAACGCCTTTTCACGCGGCGAGGTACCCTCAGATTGACTGCTGCACTGGTGGCGTTTCCGCTAGGTGCTGCTGCTGCCGATAGAGCCGTGGTTTCGGTGTTTAAGGATCCAAATTGTGATTGCTGCACGGGTTGGGTTCGCCATCTCAAGGAAGCCGGTTTCGCGGTTAAAGTTGATGAAACGACAAGCCCCAACATTGTTCGGAAGCGTCTGGGGGTGCCGCCTGAACTGACCGCTTGTCATACCGCTGAGGTGGGCGGATACGTTCTGGAGGGGCATGTCCCCGTCGCTGCTGTACTGCAATTATTAGCGAAGCGACCCAAAGCTGTCGGGTTGGCAGTTCCCGGAATGCCCATCGGATCACCTGGAATGGAGGGCGGCGCGCCTCAGAAGTACGAAGTGGTCATTTTCGGAGCGACCGGGCAGCAACCATTCATGCAGTTTGTTGGTACGAAGGCCGCTAGTTGAGGTGCCTGAGGGCGACACTTAAGGAGCAGATGGTGCCGGCGCGGGTGTCCGAGGAGCAGACAGGCTGACGACAAACGTTTTGCGATTCATTCAAATCAACTCGCAGGAACATTTGCCGTCTTCCCAGCGCCGCGCGTTGCTATTTTTTGTCACCCATGTGGTGAGGCACCTCCGTTTTGGGACCGCCTTCATAGTGATGACCACCAGTCCCGGTGTTCACACCAGTCTTTTTAGACGGGGACTTTGGATGCGTCGTCGAGTGAGGCACTCCCGTTTTTGATCCTCCTTGATAGTGATGCGCATTTCCTGTGTCAGATGCGGTCTGCGCCATGGCGGGAACCGCCATGAACTGAACTGCAACTGCGATAGCAACCATCTTCCGCGTGATCATCGAACTTCTCCGTGTATGCATCGAATGTCGATATGAAAGCTGAAAATCTCGAGCGATATATTGATCGAAGTTAATGTTTGGTCGGACGTAAGCGACCAAATTTGTGCCTAGTATTTAAGCAAGAAATTTTAACAACATAGCGTAGACGCGTAGTAGGCCGACATTTGTGGAGATACGAGTCAGTAAATCGCGGGTTCACTTGCTTTCAGACAAGCCAATTACTTTGAATTTTTTCCCGATGTTGCACCTAGGAGTCAGAGATTGTCTGCGCCTATATTAGGATGAAGAAGTACTTACCGCAGCCTGTTTGGTGATTGCATAGATCGGATTCGTGGTGCGTTAAAAATACACGCTATTTGGACAATCGAGTCGGCCGGCGTGACGACGAAGCGGAGCCATCCTGTGTAATTTCTTCTGATCTTCGGCGTAAATCCGGCCGAGATCCGTAAAGCAGCCGTGACGGAGCTGATTGTCCTCAGCTAACACGATAACCGCGCTACATAGTGAAGTCGCTTGAGGAGTATGCCAAGCTGAAGCCACTAGGCTCGTCGCGACGCCAGAGTCATTTCCGGAGAGTGTCTCACGAGAATCGTTAGATCGCCGACACCATCTGAAGATTGAACCTAAGGTCAGCGGCAGTCTAGCCGCATTGTTCGACCAGCCGGAGGGCTCCGGTGGGTTCAGACCTCGTTAAGTAGCTGAACCAACATCGTGGCTCTCATCCGGCACAACAACATTCTAGGTAAACTAGGACAGCGCTTTACCAACGGCCTATGTTGGAGCCGATGATGACTCAGTGGGTGAATTTTTCTGAGGCGGTGCGCGCTCAATTGGGTAAAGTCCCTGCGACAGCTACCGAATAGCATCTGTCAGGGAATTTTGTCGATGTGGGTGATCATCACAGCGCCACGGTGTCGACCTACGATGAAATGAATATGATCGCCAGGTTTCAATCCGTTGAGCAGTTTACGAGAGGTAACATGGAAGACCATATACATGGCCGGCATCCATATGCTGCCATCGGGGCTTCGCATCTCGGGATGAAAAATATTGACCGTCCCCGGACCAGCGTCAAGCGCCTCCACTGTTCCCTGCGTTCGAACGTGGCGCGACGGTGGAAGTCCGTTTGTTGCTTGCATCTGCTCCATGCGCGTAAGCCATTCAACGCCGGTCATCGATGCGAAAGCCGGAAGAGTAGCGGTCATAAACAGGCCCGCCAATAATGCGCAAACCAATACCTTAAGCATCGCATCTCCCCGCAGACTTAGGGATGCACTGTTCTACCCTAGGTCTCTTTTCGACATCAGTATCCTCTTTACATTTTCGAAATTTTCCCAAAATTGATTTGGGTTAATATTGCGCATTATTATTTTGGCATGTTCTATGCTCGAAAAGTGAGTCATGCGCCGTGACCGTCCCTTAGCGTCACTACTGAGGTTGTGAGTTGGGTCGATCCTAGTGCGACATCATCACCCAGCACGGCGGTTGCCCGAGTATCGTGTATGTTGCGCCACCCCAAATAAACTCCCTTAGCCGAGAGCGACCATAAGCTCCCATTACTAGGAGATCGACATTGTTAGTCTTTACGTAGGCATCTATCACCGTTCCAACGGAGCTATCACCGCTTTTTATCGTTTCAAACGTCGCTTTGATGCCATGCTCAGCAAGATGTCTTGTTAAGGCCGCGCCGGACTCCAACTCTGCGGCGGTTCTATTGTCTGTCACAGCAAAGACGTGAATGATCTTGGCATTTTGAAGCAAAGGGAGCGCATCAGCTACAGCTCTCGCTGCATGCTGACTATGGTCCCAAGCAATCGCAACATGATCAAACGAACTAGGCAATGAGTCCGCCAACTCCTCCGAGAAAATCAAAATCGGTCGTCCGGATTCAAATATTAGCGCTTCGATAAATTTCTCCTGAGGGCCATCATATGCCCTGATTGCAACTAGCGTCAGATCCCTGAGACGCGCGCTTTCGATCAGAACAGAGGTCACATCCTCTGTAGTGCAACGCACCAATCTTTGCTCATGCGCTATCTGCGAGGAACGAGCGGCTTTTTCAAATGCTTGCAACATTTCTTCCGCAAGATGGAGGAGCTTTTGGGATTCCGTCGCCTCTACCGTGGAGAGATCATTCAGAATAAACGTCTCCGCATACGGAGTTGCGGGCTTGACAATCATTTCGATGGCGGAGATGCGAGCTCCAATGTATTTGCCGATTGCGACACTTTTTTCGATCGCGGCAGTCCCCGTTGGCTTCGGATAAGTTACGAGTGGTAACAGAATGTCCTTAATCGCCATGGTGCCTCTCCATATCTAAAATATTTAAGACGGCAATCGGATATAGATGTTGATCTTCCTCAAGGCTATGACTTGATCTTCCAGCACTCGTTATGGAAACAGTCCACGCATATTTTTCGCGGCACGTACACGTTCCACACCTATCGACATGGCAGCTGTTCGATTGAAGATTCTATCCCGCTTGGCGCGCAACGTCATTTGATCGAAAGCACGATCAAGGATCTGAAATTCGCGCTGCATAACCTCATCTTCTTCCCAGAATAATTGTTGCAGGTCTTGTACCCATTCAAAATAACTCACAATCACTCCGCCCGAATTGCAAAGGATGTCAGGTATCAGAAATATCTCTTTTTGACGCCTCTCCAGCACCAGATCGGCTTCCGGTGTAGTCGGTCCATTGGCTCCTTCTGCTACAATTCTGCACCGCAGTTCGTCGGCAGCCCTCGCGTCGATAACGCGCTCTATCGCAGCCGGCACTAAAACGTCGCACGGCAGCGTCAAAATGTTCGCCGGATCGTACGAAAGTTCGTTCGAGTAATCGGCCAGATTCCCATGTGCGGAGACGTGCTTTATCAAATCGGGCACATCGAGACCTGCCGCCCTATACAGGGCACCAGTGTGATCGCTTACGGCGATGATCCTGACGCCCATGTTGCTTAGTTCCAGCGCAGCAATTGAGCCGACGTTACCGAAACCCTGAATAACAGCCGTAGCATCACTCAAGTTGATCGATAGATCGCTCATTACCCGCCTGGCGAGATATGCGACGCCACGGCCCGTCGCTTCCCGACGCCCGAGCGTACCGCCAGCACTAACCGGCTTGCCGGTTACGATCTCCGTCACCGTGCGGCCGTGGTACATGGAATATGTATCCATGAACCACGCCATCACTTGCTCGTTCGTCCCCATATCGGGCGCCATAATGTCGGTGTGAGGTCCGACGAACGGAATCATCTCCTGCATATAGCGGCGCGATAGAGATTCTAGTTCACGCTTTGAAAGGCTGGCCGGATCGACGCCGATCCCACCCTTCGCGCCACCATACGGAAGGCCGACGAGCGCGCATTTCCAACTCATCCAGATCGCAAGCGCAGCGACCTCGCCGAGATCAACACTGCCCGCAAAGCGGGTGCCGCCCTTCGTTGGGCCCAACGTCAAGTGATGCTGGACGCGATAACCCTCAAACACCGCGGTGGTCCCGTCGTCACGATGGATCGGGCAAGAGATCGTGATAGCACGCTTGGGCATCAACAGACGATCGCGCTCGTTGATAGGGATCGACAGATGATCGGCTATAACGTTGAATTGTTGCGACGCCATATCGAAAACAGGACCGCTATAGATCGTCATTCGTCTTCATCCCTTACGCGTCGGCTGCTTGTCTTGTGGTCTTTAACTTCCGCGAAATGACTTTAGAAGATTTCCCGGTATCACGATTATTGTGCTTTGTATAATTGGCGCTGTAACCTTGGATCAATTCAATGCAGAATTCTATGAATGGCTCTTGCTCTTGTTCGGGATCGCGCTCGATATCCCAGATACCATGACTAACTCGATGACATTGAGTGCGGCTGGTATCTATCATAAGCGGATGGCGTGCCATCCAATGTGGTGTCGAGGTCAAACGTTTTCGGGCCGACGCGTCCTGTAGAGCGTGCGATTTCCTCGACCAAGTGTACGGTGAGGCGATGATTCGCCAGTAACTATCTCGGACCGATAGATGCAAGTTGACGCCATTTTCCCAACTACACAGCGCGATGTTCGCCTCGATTTATTCCGAGGACTTGCCAATTGGGCGATCTTTTTGGGGCACATATCCGGCACGATTCTCTCATGGTTCACGACGCGGAATTATGGCTTCAGCGATGGAGCCGACCTGTTTGTGTTCATATCGGGTTACACAGCAACGTTGGTCTTCGGTCGAATGATGGTGGCGCATGGGTTCGTCATAGGCGCCACAAGATTGATGCGACGCGTTTGGCAGATCTATGTCGCGCACATATTGCTCTTTGTCTTCTACGTGACGTCGATTCACTACGTGGCACATAATTTTGACGTTCCCCATCTGATGGATCAATTCAATGTTGCCCGTCTAATGGAGTATCCGGTTGAAACTCTTAGCCAGGGGCTGATATTGAGGCTCAAGCCACTTAATTTAGATGTGCTGCCTCTTTACATCGTATTGATGGGACTATTTCCACCAGTCCTCTGGCTTATGCTGCGATGGCGAAACTTGGTTATGATTGGCTCTGTACTGCTTTATGTGGCTGCGCGATATTTTCAGTGGAATCTTCACGCTTACCCAGCGGGCGTTTGGTATTTCAACCCGCTCACGTGGCAGTTGGCCTTCGTCCTGGGCGCTTGGCTTGTATTGGGAGGCGCCCATACGCTTCGATTTGTGATCCAGTCTCGGCTGGCACTACTCCTAAGCGTTGGATTTTTAGTCTTTGCCCTTCTGCTGACTTTGTCAGAGCGGATTCCAGAGTTGCAGAAGATGTTTCCTGCTATGGTGATGGAGGTATTCGTCCCCAATGATAAGACGAACCTCGCCCCTTACAGAATGCTGCACTTGGCTAGTTTAACCTTGCTTGTCGTCCGCTTTATGCCCAGTGACTGGTCAGGTCTCAACTGGCCGGTGTTTCGTCCATTGATCAAGTGCGGCCAACAATCTCTTGCAGTATTTTGTCTTGGGGTTTTTCTCTCCTTCGCGGCGCACTTGGTACTCGACACAATCTCGAATGGAATTCTGGCCCAATTGTTTGTCGGTGTCGCCGGACTGTCGATCATGACAGGCGTAGCCTACTATCGGTCATGGTCGAAACAGGTCGACAAGCTGTTATCGGTGCGTATGGACGGGGCTGCTCGCGAAAGCCGCTTTCCCGGGTTGAGGGGCGCTGATCGAACAAGCTAGATCGAAGGTTATTAGCGGCATCTACGGAAAGCCGAAGGTGCTGGCGGAACAAACCTGAGTCGGTGCAGAAGTCTAAGTTTTTGCTTATATGACGACTCGTGTCTCATGCAGTATCGGTGGAACTGCGTGAGAATCAGTGCGAAGGGAGAATGGAAGCATGATGACTTCCGAAATGGTTCTCAGCATTGAGGCGCGAGCGGCGGTGCTTCACGTGCTCCACTGGATGGCATTCGGCATCGAGATGCTCGGTGTGACGGTCATTGTTCTCGGCGTGATTGCTGCGAGCGGTTGGTCGGTTATTCAGACCTATCGAGGCGAATGGAATGGAGCGTTCCGCTCGTATCGCGCCAATCTTGGGCGCGGTATCCTGTTGGGCCTTGAGTTCCTCATCGCGGCTGACATCATAGGCATGGTGGCGATCGTGCCAACGTTCGAAAGACTGGGGATTCTTGGGTTGATTATCGTCATTCGAACGTTCTTGAGCTTTTCTTTGCAGATCGAGATCGAAGGCCAATGGCCTTGGCGCCGATATAGGGCAGACGCTCAGAATGGGGAAAAAGATGTCTTGTGAACGCGGTAAGTTCAAACGAATTGAAAACTAATTCTGCCTCTTCTCGGTCGCATAAAGGCAAGGCGTGACACGATCGAGTCGTTCAGAGGAAAGCTGATAGATCAGGTCAAAGTCCTTTCCGGCACGAGTCACGCTGCTTTCGAAATTGTTCAAGTGTCTCGGTCATCCTGTTGATCGATTCGCACTCGCCTTTCGTCATTGGATGATCCAAAGAGGGCGTTCGACAGCCCGGCACGATGGCGGAGGCTTTTCCAAGCAAACCTTGAACACTCGTCGTAAGTACAGACGAAATTATATGTTGGTCCATCCGCATCGGATGTAACCACTTCACGACGTTGGCGTTCTACAGATCTGAAATCGCTTGGAGGCAAGAGTTGAGGAAGATCCAGTAAATGGCTTCCGTAAACTCCTCCACGCCCGCAGCGGTATTCCGGATCGCTGGTCTGATTATCGATCATCATTTTATATAATTTCAGCTCGGGGCCCCAATTTCTCGGACATGCTCGAAGTCGCCAGATGCTGAGCGAGTGCTGTATTTATAAAACTTAACCTGGGTCAATTTACGAAGGGAATTTCAGGCTTACAAGGACTCTTGAAGATTACGACGGCCAACTCGGCATTTGTCGAGCGCAGTGATCGAGGAGATTCCGATGAAGAAATCTGTCAAGCTGCCCGCTATTGCAGCCGCAAGCGCAATCATCGCCGCTTTCGGGTATCCACAAAGCGTATCAGTTGCTGGGCAACAGTCACCTAGTCGCTTCATCGTTGCTATGGATGACATGAAATCCATGCAGCCGGACTCTTCGAAAAAGGCCGATCCTAGTATGGGGACGCCGAGCGGTCAGTCTCCGAAGATGGGACGCATGATGGACGACGATAAGATGGAAATGCCGCAAAAGGATCAGGATAAAATGGGTTCGGGTTCAACGAACCAACCCGGCGGCATGATGATGGAACGGATGATGCGACAGATGTGCGGAATGTCAGGCACTGCAGGGGCCGCAGCATCAACCGATATTACTGATCGAACCGAAGGACGGATCGCTTTTTTGAAAGCAGAACTACAGATCTCGGATAAGCAGGTTGGTGACTGGAATGCGCTGGCGGATGCACTGCGATCCGCGCGCTCGCACCTTGTCCAGGCGCAGCAACTTGTGGCTTCCGATAAGAAAATGACCTCGGCCGAGCGTCTCGAAGCCTACGAAAAACACCTGGCAGAACGGCTTGAGGCGGTCAAATCCTCGCGTGCAGCATACAACCGCCTGTACGCGGCGCTGAGCGAGGAGCAGAGGCGTACTTCAGATACGATACTTTTGCCGCTGATCGGGGCATTCTGATTTCTCGGTGCTCACAACGCACATGAGATATGCGACGTTGGAAAATCCGCTGCAACGAACAATCGTAGGAATTGTTGCGCTTGCTGTTTTCGGTCTTATCGAGGGCCGGGCAGCAAACGCTGGTCGTTTGCAAGAAAGCCAGATATCAGTTGGAATCCGTCTGCTGCTCACGTCTGATACCTTCATCCCTGAAGTGCGCGCGACCGCTCAAAGCCGCTGGGTTATGGCTCAGGCGCCAGATGGTCACTCCGAGCATCATCCCAATGCTGGGGCGAGTCCGATCTCCCCCAATATAGAGCCGCCAACAAATCAAAAGGGCGCACCCGCAAACACGCCGAGCGCTGCGCCGGCCGCAGGGGGAATGAGTTCGGGCGGGGGCGGCGCCATGAGCGAAATGATGGCGGGCGGCTGTATGGGCGGCGGCTGCATGGGCGGCGGGCGTAAGGAGTTTTACCCATCCCTGATGGCTCTCCCGTCGCTGACCGACGAGCAGCGTCAAAGCATCGAGGCGCAGGCACGTGGTTGGATCAGTTCAGGTACGGATGAGATCGCGCGTGCGCAGGACGAACTGCGTCACGCTAATGCGGCTGGCGACACCGCTGGCGGCGAGCAAGCCGCATCACGCCTCCGGGACGCATTGAATCAGGTCAAGAGTGGAACGACGACGCTGCGATCACTCGCTGAAGGGGCGCCGCCCCAGCAAATCGCATTGGATTGGTTCAAAAGTCAGATGAGCCTCGTATCTGATCGGCACGATCAAGAAGTGGTCGGGCCGCTCGGTTTCTCCTGGTTTCATTTGATCACAATGGCATTGGTGGCAACCTTCGCGGTTGCCATGGTTGCTATTTATCTGATGCGCATGCGCCGCGCGAATGCGCTCGTGGATCGTCTGGTCGGTGGCACGCCTGCCGCAGCGCTTGGCCCGGCGGCGGTCACCCCGTCGGCACGGTCATCCCCTGGCGGGACGCTTGGTGTCGCAGATCCGATGGTTTCACCCGCGCCGGTGACCGGGCTGCCACCCTCTGTCGTAGCGATTGGTCCGGCTGGTCAAGCTGGCCGTACGGGTCCGGGGCTCTGGAAAGGGAAATTGCGCGTTGTTGCTATCTTCGATGAAACTCCCAACGTCAAGACGTTCAGGCTGAGGGATCCAGGCGGTGGGCCGATTCCCTTCAGTTTCGAACCAGGCCAATTTCTCACCTACTCCGCCGAGATCGACGGCAAGGTGCTGAAACGGTCCTATACGATTGCATCATCGGCCGCTCAGACCGCTTATGTCGAGACCACCATCAAGCGTGAGGACAAAGGGATTTTCTCGGACTACATGCACCAGGAGATCTCCGAGGGCGACTTGGTGGACGTAATGGGACCCTCCGGCGCATTCACGTTTACAGGTAAAGAATCCGAGGGCGTGGTGCTCATCGGCGGGGGGGTCGGTATCACCCCCCTCATGGCGGCCATTCGCTATCTCGACGATACGGCGTGGCCTGGAGAGATATTCCTCATCTACGGCGCTCAGACGACCGAGCACTTCATCTTTCGCAGCGAGCTGGAATTTCGCCAGCGCCGCATGCGTCATCTGCATGTGGCGGCCACAATGGCGCGGGCCGCTGGTACGTCTTGGATGGGGGCCGAAGGACAGATTAGCCGGGAGTTTCTTACACAGTCCGTTCCCGACTTGGTGAAGCGTCGCATCCATCTGTGCGGCCCGCCGGGTATGATGCAGGCGATGAAGAAGCTCCTTGCCGAGATTGGAGTTCCGGCAGAACAGATCAAGACAGAGGCGTTCGGACCGGCCCTCGGAGCCGTGCCACCACCCGGTTTCACCGTGGTAAGCGAGGCCAGATCTACCGGCGCCGCAATCGCTCCGTCTGAGGCGAATGTACCGGCTATTGGTCCAGCAACCGCCTCGATACGCTTCTCAAAATCGAACAAGGTGGCGCCGCTCCCACCCGACAAGAGCGTACTCGAGGTTGCGGAATCCGTTGGTGTGCCGATCGACTATTCCTGCCGCGCCGGCATTTGCGGGGTATGCAAGACCCAGCTTCTTGAAGGCAAGGTAACGATGGAGGTTGAAGAGGCCTTGACGACCGATGACAAGGCTCGTGGCCTCATCTTGGCGTGCCAAGCGAAGTCGATCGATAACCTAGTCGTCGAGGCCTGACATGAGCGGGGCAGAGCGCGCTATCGTTGGGCTCGTGCTCACCATGTTGCTTTTTTTGGTTCCTGCGTTCGTCCTTCATTCATCGCAACGATTTGCCGGAAGCCTGGCCGGATTTGCGCTTGGTACCATCGCCGCAACCTTGATGGTCTCCCTACTCATTTATCCGCTTGCCAAGCGCAGTCTTGGGCTGAGGTCACTGATCAACCGGCTGATATCGATGCGCGCTCTTCTCGCATTTCACGTTTATGCGGGCGTGTTCGGAGCTTTTCTTGCTATCCTGCACACTGGCCACAAGTACCAGAGTGCGCTTGGTGTCGCACTGGTGATCAGCATACTGGTGGTGGTGGTAACAGGGCTCGTGGGCAGATACCACCTGCCTGAGACCGCAGCGGAGCTGCGCGAGGAGCAAGCGCGGTTGGCAACGCTAAGGTCCGCATACGACCGCACGGCAGCCGCCTTGGCAAACCGTAGCGCGGCGGGAAACAGCCCGCTCCCTAGCGCATCGACCTTGCTTGAAGTGCCGATCCTGCAACTCGTCGACGGCATAGCCGATCTGGAATATGCTATCGGATCGCGCGAAGGGGTGAAGCGCATCTTTACGCCGTGGATCGTCGCGCATGTTGTGGCGGCGATCGTGATGTATTTCCTATTGTCGCTTCACGTGGCGGGCGAGATCTATTATGGATTGCGGTGGCTATCGTGAAGAAGCTCGGCGCATTCTATACAGTGCTGATCACGCTGGCGCTGGTAATTAGCGTAGCGGCTATTGGAACTCTCTACAAAAAGGGATCGATATCGTTTCCAGGCTGGCAGGCCTCGTTCCAGCCTGGGCCGCTTTCCGCAAAGCACTCGTTTCTTGCTGAGAAATGCGAATCTTGTCACACGCCGACCCGCGGTGTTGAGGCAACTGCCTGTATCAACTGTCATACCACGGCTGCTACCGACCTGGCCAAGCAGTCGACCGCATTTCACGCAAACGCCCAGAACTGCACTGGTTGCCATGTAGAGCACACCGGTGCAGCGCGGCCGATAAAAATGGCTCACACCTCTCTCGTTCGGATCGGTTCACATGCTGCCTATGGCGACACAGGACATCCGAACGTTCCGCGCCAGATGGTGGACGATTTGAAAGAGCTCTTGGGGCTACCCGCCTCGGAGCCGATTGAGAAGTCGCAACTCGACTGCGCAGGCTGCCACAGCAACCGTGATCCGCATCGGGAGCTGTTTGGGCGGGACTGCGCGAACTGTCATGCGACCGCGACTTGGCGGATTTCCCCATTCTTGCACCCATCGCCGACTTCGAAAGACTGCGCGCAGTGCCATCAAGCACCGCCGAGTCACTACATGATGCATTTCCAGATGATGGACCGGGGTATTACCGGTCGGGAGCATGCTCAAGTAAACCAGTGTTTCGAATGCCATCGTACAGACTCGTTCAACAATATCAAAGGCGTCGGCTGGTTTAAACACCACTGAGAAAACATGCCTTATGACGAGCATGGTCAGATTTGGTCCGACACCATTTGATTTTGGCTTCGCCGATCTCGTCTAATGAACGAACGCCCTCCGATACGTGAAAGCCTGCATTCTAGGAAACAAAACGTGTGAGCGTAGCTCGATTCCTTAGTTGGGTTGGACCGGGACTAATGGTTCAATCTAGCCTACAGTCTCGAACCCAATGTATGCGGAATTGTTTCAACCGTGACGCCGAGGTGATCTGCGATATCCTGGGTGGCGGTCGGTCGATGTCGCCGGTGGCACTAAGCAGTTCTCATAACAGCTTGCCATCACAGCACGGAGAACGGCACGCAGTGATCGAGAGCACCAAAAGAAATTCCTGCACAAGGGTACAACCGCGCTGCTTACTGTTGCGCGAAAACATCAAGCTTGCGAGATCGCAGCAATCTTTAACGTAGATCAGTTTTTTAAATCAACGGAAGCCTAACTTGCCAGTCGCTTGTACGCGACGCTGACTCTGGTCAGGCACCATGGTTGCCTCGATTAGATGCGTCCAAAATGGTGTTGGCATGCACAAGATATGGAGCGCTGCTTGGTGTGCAGTGATTGCCTGTATCCCCGCAAGCAGCGGATCGGCGGTCGCCGAAACACATGACATCGTGATCGAGCGTCATGTTGTAAATGTAACGGGACGCGAGCGCGTTGGCATGCTCATCAATGGCCAACTTCCAGGACCAATTTTAAGGCTCAGGGAAGGGGAAGACGCTGAGATCAATGTCACCAACAAACTTGATGAGAATGCGTCGATCCATTGGCACGGTTTGATCGTGCCACCCGAAATGGACGGTGTGCCGGGAATTTCACCGGGATACGGGGATGGTATCAAGCCAGGTGAGATCTTTACTTATCGGTTTAAGGTTCGGCAGGCCGGTACCTATTGGTTTCATAGTCACTCCTCGGGCGAGCAAGAGCAACTCGGGATGTACGCCCCTCTCATTGTTGAGCCGCGCGAGCGTGAGCCATTTAGTTATGACCGCGACTATGTGATCATGCTCTCAGACTGGACGGATGAGGATCCGAAACGCATTATCAGGAATCTCAAACAGGATAGTAGCTGGTATAATTTTAACCGCCGTACCCTGGTCGGGTTGATACAGGAGCTCAGCCAAGCCCCCGATGAGGAAGCGCGCCGAGCGATCATTAATGATCGCGCGACGTGGGGACTCATGCGGATGGACCCGACTGATATCGCGGATGTGTCGGGCTACACGTTCTTGGTGAATGGTCAATCGCCGGAGCGGAATTACACTGCCTTGGCCCGTCCGGGCGAGCGGGTACGTTTGCGTTTTATCAATGCGGCGACGTCGACGTACTTCGATGTTCGCATTCCAGGGCTCAAGATGACGGTCGTGCAGGCCGACGGCAACAACGTGTCACCGGTGCAGGTCGATGAATTCCGTATCGCAGTCGCAGAGACTTTCGATGTCATTGTGCAACCAAAGGAAGATCGCGCCTATACAATTGTAGCGGAGTCGATGGACCGGACCGGCTTTGCTCGCGCGACCTTGGCGCCGCGACTGGGGATGATTGGACAATTACCGGTTCATCGCGCTCGACGGCTCGTGTCCATGTCCGAAATGGCGATGAATCCTGGGCCGACGGGTATTGATCGTGGCACGGTTCATCCGGAACAGGACATGCTGGGTCATGTAGCACCGCAGATTCCCATGGAAATGGAGAACGGCACTGGCGGCATGCCAAGGATGGGTGATGCGCCTATGACGGGAAAAAGCGTCATGCCCATGAAGCGCGGCAGCGTAGGGCAGGAGGAGAAGCGAAAGACGAAAAGGCCTTCTTCTAGTCCAAGCATGCCGGGAATGAAGCATGAGAGAATGCCGGGGATGAGTGGGGCACCGGCCGACGAAAGGGTGGCCTTTGCGCAGATGCAAAGCGGAGGTCACGGCAGCATGCCTAGCATGGCTGATCAATCGAAAGGCAAGCCCGGCAACTCCACTCCTTCAGCAGTTCCGATAACGCCGGCGCCTGAGCAAGGGGGAGAGGATATGCCAAGCGTTGGTGAGATGGGTCAGCAGGCGATGCCCGATCCGATCACTCACGACACCGGAGCGCCCCCCGGCACAAGAGTTCTTTCCTACCGCGACCTGAAGCCGCTCAAACCTTATCCCTACAGGCGCTTTGACCGGATCATCGAAATCCGGCTGACCGGGAACATGCAGCGATATTTCTGGTCGATCAACGGGCGCAAATTCAGCGAAGCTGAACCTATTACCTTGCGTTTCGGCGAGCGCGCTCGATTCCGTTTCATCAATGAGACCATGATGAATCATCCAATGCATATCCATGGTACGTGGATGCTTCCGGAAGTTGGAAACGGGGCACGCAATCCCATGAAACATACGGTCAACATCAAGCCCGGTACCACGCTGGATGTCGACATACCGGCAGATGCGGAAGGACCATGGGCCTTTCACTGCCATCTGCTCTACCACATGGAGACAGGCATGATGCGCCAGGTCAACGTGGTGCGCCGGACTGCGTCGACCCATTAGGAGGCGGCCATGAATCGGGTCCTGCTGTTCAGCCTCTGTCTCGCCGCTTCTTTCGCACGGGCGGGTCTCGCCACCGCTCAGACGGTTTCGAGCCCATCCCTGGACATTCCATATTCCGGGCTTCGCAGTTTGCCCGGGTCGAACTTTCCAGATCAGGCCCTGTTCGGCGGTGTCCGTTTCGACAAATTGGAATGGGCGGGTTTGGGCGCCGGTAACTCTGCCCGCTGGGATATGGAAGCCTTTGTCGGCAATGACTACGATAAGTTCTTCTTTAAATCAGAAGGTGCTTATGATGGCAGAAAGCAGAAGTTTGAGGAGGCTCGATTTCAGGCGCTCTACTCGCGCATGATCAGTTACTTCTTTGATCTACAGGTTGGCGTTCGTCATGATGTCTCGCCGAACCCGTCGCGTACTTATGCGGTAATTGGCATTGAGGGCTTGGCGCCGGGCGTGTTCGAAATCGATGCGGACGCGTATGTTAGCCAAAAGGGCGAGTTATCTGCATCATTCACTGGGTTTTATGATCTTTTGATAACGAACCGACTTATCCTACAGCCGCGTATCGACGTAAGATGGCAGCTACAGTCGGTTCCAGAGTTGGAGCTCGGCAGCGGTATTACCGATTTCGAACTCGGCGCTCGGCTCCGATACGACATTACACGCAATGTCTCGCCGTATGTCGGCGTGAGTTGGGATCGTAAGCTAAGCGAGACGGCGGCTATTGCGGAGCGCAACCTGAAGGCAGTCTCAAGCGTGAATTTCGTAGGCGGAGTACGCCTTCTCTGGTGAGAAATTCCAAGTGGATTGAGTTTAAACGTTCTTCTAGAGGCACCTTGAACATTAAGCGTTCGCGGGATTTGCTGGCTGATTAGGTTCAAAATCTCGACGCCGTATCAAGCAGTTCGAACGAAGGTAGATAACATGATGGACCGTCGTCAGCTTCTCGGATCGTCTGCGGTTCTTGCCGCAGTCAGTCTCGCCGTGGGGCCCGTTTCGGCTCACGGACCAGATCATTCTGCGATGCCTGGAATGACTCCAGGTGCCATGACGCGGGAGAGCTGCATAGAAGAGTGCCTAAGATCCCATCGTATGTGCCTCGAGACTGCAAGGTACTGTACCGAAAAGGGAGAAGGTCATGTTGCCGCAGCACATATGGCTCTCCTGCTCGATTGTGCGGAGATGTGTCAAACCACAGCTAATTCCTTGCTTCGCTTTTCTCCGCAACACGGTGTCATATGCGGAGCATGTGCTCAGCTATGTGAGGCTTGCGCTAAGGATTGCGAATTGTTTGCTGGTGACGACCGGATGGCGCGCTGTGCTGCGACGTGTCGCGAGTGCGCCCAGCATTGTCGTGGAATGATCAACGTGAAGCTGTGAGTTGATAGTCTTTGCGAGAAGGCGTCGGGCTGCAGTGATCGCCTAACTGCCGATATTCATCGTGGCGAGCGGGGCTGTGGCCTTCAAGTCGGCACTTCGGACGACCCACATCCATGCATTCCGGCGCTTGGAATTTTGGTGGATGACGAAACGGAAGTGATCGGTCTGCTGATGGCAAGCAAGCCCTTTAGGCCTTCGCCGAAGCGGGCAATCGATTCTCGATGATTTCGAAGTTCGCTGTAAGGAAGATACCGTAAATTTAATTCAGACACGCGGGAGAACGCAGGTCGGCCAAATTGCGTCCGGACCTCGCCTTGCCGATTATCAGGGGCGACGAGAAAAAGGTGATGCGCGGCGCCGCCTTCTATGCCGAGCGCGAGGTCCAGCATTCTCAAGATGCCGGAGTAGATGCTGGTCGTATGCTCGACCTCAAAGGCCGCTGCGACATGTCCCTGGGTATCGATCCAAAGAACGTCGATTAGTTTGATGGTATCGCCTTGCATTGCATATGCAATATTGTCGGGCAACTGCACAAGGCAGCCGTCGCTAAGCCGGCCGTTACGGTAGGATCGGGAGGAATCATTCGAGGCGATCCATACGCTATAGCCCAGTGCCATTCCAAGATCCCGGAGCCATCCCTGGATTTCGGTGTGAGTGTGGTCGGCGTCGCGAGCGATAGTTGTCGTTGCCGCAGCGGATTCGGCGCGGACCTGCTCGAGAATTGCTTTCCATGCATCGAGCGAGCCGTTCATCGCCTGCGGCGGTAGCGGATAACGTTCCGTACCTAAATCGAACAGGAACGCAGCGGCCGCTCCTAAATCATTTGACAGCAGGCTCCGATGTTGGGAGTTCAGCGTCAGGATCCCTTTTCGCATCCCCAGATATTGATCCCACCGGCCAAGTTTGACGCCGGCATTTGTCAGCGCGTTGTAGCCTCTAATGATAGCTGTGTTGAACGGGGGCATGATCGTCGGATGCAAAAAATACAGCAGGTTAGCAGCAGCCGGCCCGAGGCCTTTTATTGCCACCTGCTCTAAAGTCCGGATTGCGTCGAGTACGTGCTGCTCGGTATCGCAGCAAAGGCAGGTGTCGAGGAAACGACCGAAGGCAATCTGGTTTGGACGGCTCTCATAGATGTCTGGAATACGTAGTTTTGGCTTCCACATAAACGCGTGATTGGCACCTTTGAACACTTGCCGCTGCTCGGCGATCGAATCGAGCACCGTCTCCAGGGAGGATCCCCTATAGGCGTTACCGAAGGTGTCGGCCTTGATTTCCGTGATGACCTCCTGTAGCCCGCGCCGGATGGACCGGAAATTCTTGATCCTTTCCTCCCACAGGAACCAGTTCCGGTAGGTCCCACCCTCGTCGTCCCTCCAGTGCCGTATGAGTTCTCCGATCCATATCTCATCCACCTACTAAAGTCCTTTCTGTTCACAACCCGCTGACCGATGCAGTTGTTCGCCGAATCCCTCAGCCAATTGCACGAAATATAGCTGGAGGTTGTGATCCGCGAAACGGCCATATCTCGGAAGATCATCCAAGGACCACGAAATAAGCATCAAAAGCCAATTCTTTCCTCGGAGGCCTTATCCGATAGCGGTGGATCTAGACCACACCCGGCCGCCTATCCGAGTGATTCAATTCGCGCGTGATCAGCATTTCTCAGGCGAAGGCTTTTTCTAGCGTGTCAATGAGAACGCTAATCGACTTATCGTGTCGGGTGATGGGAGGGACGGGGCGCCTAATTTTCAGAAGCTCGTAAACTGCGGTCTGTGCTGCCCGGACTGAGTATTCAACAGTAAACACAACGTCATCCGGAATCTCAACAAACTGGCTAATAAAGGCAAGATTCTTGGAGTTCGAGGGGACCGGGAGTGGCCGATCAGAGCTGCTCCGTGGCATAAACATGCTTGTGATATATGGCATCCGGCAGGGAATGCAGGTGGACTTTTCGAATACCGTCCTGCTGAAGTTTAGGTGGCCACACAACTCGTGAAGAATCTCGGCGCCACCGCATTCCGACATAGGCTTGGCAACGAAATCCCCGACCCGGTCAGGATGCAGCGCATAGCCCCAAAACACCTGAACATCTTGTGGCTGTCCGATGAAGTGCGGCTGATGATAGAGAACTATCGACATCAGCCAGTTCGAATCCTTGAAGGTGACGAGTCCGCCTGTTCCTGCGGGGTTGCCAGAAAATGCTTCCATCTGGTCGAAGAATGTTCGATCACGACATGTGACCGTGAAAGATGCCCAATAGGACTCTGGAATTGAGGTGTTAAATGCGGTGGGATTGCCGAACTCCGGTCGCCTCGCAGCGATCTTCTCCCACAACTCCCATCCGCGGCTATCGGCCTTGGTCAGTTGTCCCGGAGGCCTTGTCATTGAACCGAGACTCGATGCATCTGTCATCGAACCATTCTGGAAGAATGCAAGGTCATCGTCATCGAGAAAAACGATTGTGTCGTTTCCATTCTGATCCAGAACAAGGTGCTTTACAGAGATTTTGTCGCCATCTTCTTCAAATCTCATATCGGTCACCCGCGTGTTCCGAACGAACTGGACATCCTGCTTTTCCAACCAAGTCATCAAGGGACGGACGATTGCATCGTATTGATTGTAAACAGTTCGCTTCACGCCGCCGAGCGTTTCGATACGTGGAAACTCGTTCATGAAGCGATGAAGATAGCGCTTCAGTTCGACGGCACTGTGCCAAGGCTGAAAAGCGAAAGTCGTTTGCCACATATACCAGAAGTTTGTTTGAAAGAATGATGGAGACAGCCAGTCTGTGATTCGGCTCTTGCCGAGTTTTTCCTCCGAAGCTTCAGACAGTCTAACTAATTCCATCCGGTCGCGCATTGTGAACCCCATCGTCGACACATCCACTTTGAAGCGGTTACGATCGACGAGGCGAGCCCGTGAATGTGATTTATGCTGGAGATTGAATGCCACGGTTTCATCGCGGACTGACTGGCTTGGATGCTCTAGGGAGGGAATGCTCGATAGAAGGTCCCACGTGCATTCATAGTGATCTGTTGTTAGCATGCGGCCACCGCGTAGCGAATATGAACCGTCGGCAAGTTGAGTGCCGTCCAAACTCCCGCCAAGCGTCGGCAACTCTTCGTAAATTATGATATTCCGCCCGTCGACCCCGCCGTCGCGGATTAAGAAGGCCGCTCCCGCGAGCGATCCGACGCCACTGCCGATGAAATATGCTTTCATAAAAGCCCCATCTTTGCCGAATTTTATATTGAAGTTTCGCTCTGATAAATCACGCGGACTCTCGGAGGATTGAGCTAAATCATAATTGTGACGGTCGATGCGCGAGCAATTGTTCGGCATCGATCTCGCGAGTAGACATCTCTGACCGCCCACGCGCTCACTATGCGACAGTGTCAGGGTAGCATGGATTAAGTTCCGCCCCCAGCAGACGCTAGGCAGACGAAGCTTGCTATCCGCTACACGGATCCAAACTATTTGATGTGTTTAGTGCTGAGCATGGCGATTTAGATCCTTTCGGAAAAGAAAACCGATAATTTGGGATTGGCGTATATCCGTCGATTGCCAACGCCAATGCTTTGTCGTTGATCGAGGCGAAGCGTCGTTACGAATAGATCGTTGGCGAATATGGAAATTGAACCCGCACCGACGGTACCTCTCGATTTAAGTCAACACCGCACTTGGTTCGAGAACTTATCCGCGAGAAATTCCTTGTTCACAAACCGCCGGCGAAGATGATCGTAAGGGCCGGCATTGCTACGGTGTTCAGTTGTAGCTCCAACCAGCCGCCGGTAGCATCCAAATAAAACTCGTTTCTTTTGGGCCGGGTCGGTTGGTGGTGGGACTTGGCACAAATTATCAGGGGCAAAAATTTCTAGGATCACTAGTCTGTTTCTGCTTGCGATGCCCACAGCAATGCGCAGACATAAAGCGCTTAGAGGATGCGCGGGAAGTCGTTTGGAATCACTGCGCTTAGAGGGCGGCACTGTCCAGTAAGGGGGCTATCGAGTGTTCGAAGAAACATGCTCTCGGCCGCTTCCAGTACGCGCGCGGTTTGCAATATTGATGGGCGTATTTGCCATCGCTGTCGGCTACGGCATTATTCTGCCGATGCTTCCGTTTTTGATTGAACGACTTGCCCGCACTACGGACGCTACGACGCTATCGGGGCATACCGGCCTTCTGAGTGGAATTTATGCTATCGCCCTCTTTTTGTTTGCGCCGCTCTGGGGGAAAATTTCCGACCAGCACGGGCGGAGACCTGTCATTCTCTTAGGATTGATTGGTTTTGCCGGATCGTTGGGGCTGTTCGTGTTGGTGCAAAACTTGCCGGCCCTTTATTTTGGCCGTTTTCTCGCGGGTCTATTCGCGGCAGCAGTCACGCCGGCGGCATACGCCCTGATTTGCGACCATGCTCCTTCAGAGGAATGGCGCGCTCACCGTTTTGCTCTAATAAATATCGCCGGCGGTGCCGGCTCTTTCGTTGGACCGATGATCGGCGGCATGGTTCTGGGTGCTACTACTGGCCTCCTCACCGAAAGGGCGGAGGAAACATTCGTCGCCGGTTTTCTTGCTGCTGTGGTTCTAACTCTCCTAGGAGCATCAGCGGTGTGGAGCCTTGTTCCCGATACGATAGAGCAGAACGATGTTAGGGCCAAGAAAGCCGAAAGAGGAGGCGAGTGGTCGCTTGTTCTACGTCTATGGTTCATCGTGTTCGTTACTGCGGCGGCGGTCGGTGCCTTCGAAGTAGGATTATCCCTACGAGGCAAACAAACTCTCGGCATGGATAAGTTCCAAGTCGGCATGATGTTCACTGAATGCGGCTTGGTGATGTTCGTTGTCCAAGGGATGGTGCTTTCGCCCCTCATCAAGCCTCAAATCACGCGTTGGCTCTTGGCGCCGGCCCTCCTAATGTTGGCGGTAGGACTCGTCCTTGTTCCGTTGGCAAGCAGTCATATCGCCGTGATTATAGATATTGCCCTTGTCGCGGCTGGTGCCGGTGCCATTTTTCCGATCGTGACATATTGGGTGTCGTTTCATGCTGGTCAGACGCGAGGTGCTAACTTGGGTCGTGTAACCGGGGCAGCGAGTCTTGGGCAGGCGCTCGGCTCGACGACAAGCGGCCTGCTGTTCGATGTTTCGATCCTACCGAATGCCGCTTTTGCCGTCGCCATTATAATCGTTATAGCGGGTATCGCAGCAACTCTGGGTCTTCCCCGCATGCTTGCTGGTCTAATGGGCCGGGCCGATTGAATAGATCAAGCGAGATAAGGTTCAGTAATCTTCGAGCCACATTTTTGAAGCTGCGGTGCACCTAAATGCAAGATAATGAGGTCATGCTCCGCAAGGTTGGTTGGGTTGGGTTCGTCAGCTCAAGAAAGCTCGCTTCGCTGTTAAAATTAATGAAATGATAAATCTTCACGACGTTCGGAGGCGTCTCGGCATCGCCCCGATTTGACCGCTTATGATACTGCTGAGATAAGCGGATACGTCCTTGAGGGTCATGTCCGCTGTAGCCGCTATACGAGAACTATTAGAAAGGCGGCCCAATGTTGTCGGGTTGTCGGTTCCTGGAATGCCCGGCGGCTCATTCGGAATGGAGAGCGGTGTATCCGAAAGCTATCAGGCCATTCTCTCCGGGGCCTCTGGTCGTCAAACATTTTCGCGTTTATAGAGGAAATCTGGCTGGTTGAGGCGGTTCTTTTAACCATATTGCAGGTAACCGGCACGCGATTGTTCCAGATCAATTGTGTTTGCGGATTTGTAATGTGATCTCTCTTCCCAAGTCCGCGATCCTATGTGAAATTGGGCCATGGATTTTTATCGATTCATCAGTCGTTTGCTCATGATCTTTGCGATCGTTGGGCTCGTTGTTGTGCCACTGCCGCGCCCCGTGATGGCGCAGCCATCTTCCGATGCTTCGACGCACGCGATGATGGATGGCATGTCTGCCCCGGCCACGACGGACGAGATGGCCAACGACATGCCGTGCTGTCCGTCGAAGGCTCCGGCGCCGATCACTTGCGACAAATGCATCTTCATGGCGGGCTGCAACGCCCAGTGCTTCACCGGCCTGTCGGCGGCTATTGTCCAGCCGTCTTTCACCGCCGCCGGAACCGTCATGTCCCTGCGGAATGAGTCCTGGCCCGATAGCCTGGGTCATCCGCCTCCCGACCAGCCTCCTCGAATCCTGATCTGATCGGCGCTTCGCCGCCGTGCTGCCGCGCGCTGAATTCGCGCGGATCGACGCATGCCGTTTTGCGGCAATCATGATCATTCGAGGATTTTTGAAATGAAGAAGCTCAATTCACTGCGCGTCCTTCGGACGGCGCTCATCGGTGTTGCCGTTGCCGGTTCGATCACCGTCGCACGCGCCGACATCAAGGACTATGAATTCCAGCTTGTAGATCAGACCGTCAAGGCCGGTCCGGACAAGACCGTCACGGTTCGGCTTATCAACAAGACCACCGGCAAGATGGTGCCGGACGCCATCATCATCGCAACCCGTCTCGACATGGCCCCGGACGGCATGAAGGAGATGGCGACGAAAGTCGTGCCGGTACCGGGCGGCGAACCGGGGACGTACAGGTTCAAGGCGACTTTCGGAATGGAAGGCCGCTGGCAGCTCTCGCTCGGAGCCAAGGTGCAGGGCGAGGCCGGGACTGTCGAAAACAAGTTCGTCATCACGGCGCAGAAATGAAAACCGTCAGCACGGTTATCGCTGCCGCCGCCGCGTTGATCGCGGCGGCCGGCGGCGGATTCATCATGGTTCACGGGCAACATCGGGGAGCCGAGGCTCCGCGCCTTGCTCTCGTGACGGTGGCGCGGGCAAATGACGCGCCGATCTATTACCAGGATCCGGACGGCAAATCGCTATACTCGCCGACGCCGAAGACAACTCCGGACGGCCGCGATTACATCGCCGTCTATGCCGACACAGAGGAGGCGTCCGCTCCCAAAGTGCCGACGGATCGAAAGATCAAGTACTACCGCAATCCGATGGGACTGCCGGACACATCGCCGGCGCCGAAAAAGGATTCCATGGGGATGGACTACATCCCCGTCTATGAAGGCGAAGACAGCGACGACGGCTCGGTCAAACTTTCGGCCGGAAAGATCCAGCGCACCGGCGTGAAGTCGGAACCCGCGGCACCTCGCATCATTCGCACCTTGATCCGCGCACCGGGCACGATCCAGCTCGACGAGCGCCGCATCTCCGTCATTTCAATGCGGGCGGAAAGCTGGGTTCAGAAAGTCGCGAACGTCACCACCGGCAGCAAGGTCAGCAAGGGCCAGCCGCTGATGGAGATCTACAGTCCGTCCGTGGCCTCGGCGGCTGCGGAATATATCGCCACAATCACGTCGAAAGGCACGAGCGGCGTGGCCGCATATGGCCGCGGCTCGCGGCAACGGCTGATGAACCTCGACGTCCCCGACGCGGCGATTGCCGCCATGGAAAAGAGCGGCACCGTTCCCATCACTATCGATTGGTCGGCGCCGCGCGATGGCGTGGTGCTGGAGCGCAACGCGATTGAGGGGATGCGGGCGCAGCCCGGCGACGTCTTGTTCCGGGTTGCGGATACCTCCGTGGTATGGGCCATGATCGACGTCGCGGAGCGCAATCTTGGCGCGTTGGCGGTGGGCCAGCCGGTGACTGTGCGTGCGCGTGGCTTTCCGGGGCGGGAGTTCACCGGAACAGTCAGCGTCATCTATCCGCAGGTCAATCGTGAAACGCGAACGGCGCGGGTCCGGATCGAACTGACAAATCCGGACCTCGCGTTGCTTCCCGACATGTACGTCGATGCGGACATCGATATCGGCAGTCCGCGGCCGGTGCTCGCCGTTCCCGAGAGCGCCGTGCTCGATACCGGCAGCCGTCAGGCGGTATTCGTCGACAGGGGGCAGGGACGCTTCGAGCCGCGCGACGTGAAACTCGGTCATCGCGGCGATGGCCATGTTGAAATCCGTGAGGGCCTCGCCGAGGGCGATCCTGTGGTCGTGTCGGCAAACTTTCTGATCGACGCGGAAAGCAATCTGAAGGCCGCCCTCAAGGGCTTCTCGGAAGCGGGAGGTCAGCCATGATCGCCCGCATCATCGATTGGTCGGCGCGCAACCTGCTGCTGGTTCTGTTCGGCGCCGGTTTTGCCGCCGCCGCCGGCATCTATGCGCTGGTCCATCTGCCGCTCGATGCGATCCCCGATCTCTCCGACACGCAGGTCATCGTCTATACCGAATATCCCGGACAGGCGCCGCAGGTGATCGAGGATCAGGTCACCTATCCGCTGACAACCGCGATGCTGACCGTGCCGCGGTCGAAAGTCGTGCGCGGATTCTCGTTCTTCGGGGTCTCGTTCGTCTACGTCATTTTTGAAGATGGCACCGACATCTATTGGGCGCGTTCGCGGGTGCTCGAATTCCTCAATGGCGCGGCCTCGCGGTTGCCGGCCGGTGTGAGCCCCACGATCGGCCCCGACGCCACCGGTGTGGGATGGGTCTATCAGTACGCGGTGATGTCGAAGGAGTTGAACCTCGCCGAGACACGCACCATCCAGGACTGGAACCTGAAGTTCGCGCTGGCGAAGGCCGAAGGCGTCGCGGAGGTGGCCAGCGTCGGCGGCTTCGTCAAGCAATACAATGTCATTCTCGATCCGCAGCGCATGCGCGACCGCGGCATCACCATGCAGAAGATGCGTGATGCGATCCGCGCCAGCAATGCCGATGTCGGCGGCCGGACGGTGGAATTGTCGGAGTTCGAATACCTCATTCGCGGCAAGGGCTATCTGAAGAACATCAACGACCTCGGCAACATCGTGCTGAAGACTGACAACGGCACACCGGTGCTGTTGCGTGATGTCGCCCGCGTCGAGCTCGGTCCGGACGAGCGCCGCGGCATCACCGAGCTTAACGGTGAGGGAGAGGTCGCCAGCGGCATCGTGCTGCAACGGTTTGGCGTCAATGCACTCGACGTGATCGACAACGTCAAGAAACGCTTCAAGGAGATCGCCAGCAGCCTGCCGAAATCCGTCGAGATCGTTCCGGTCTATGACCGCTCCCACCTGATCAACGCGGCCATCGCCACCCTCAAGCACACGTTGCTGGAGGAAAGCATCGTCGTCGCGCTGGTCTGCATCGTCTTCCTGCTGCATGTCCGCAGCGCGCTGGTGGCGATCCTGATGCTGCCGGTCGGGGTGCTGATGGCGTTCGGCGCGATGAAGCTGCTCGGTCTCGGCTCCAATATCATGAGTCTCGGCGGCATCGCGATTGCGATCGGCGCCATGGTCGATGCGGCGATCGTCATGATCGAGAACGCGCACAAGCATCTGGAACGGGCCGAACCCGAACGGTCCAGAGTCGACATTCTGATCGAGGCGGCGTCGGAGGTCGGCCCCGCACTGTTCTTCAGCCTGCTGATTATCACCGTGTCGTTCATGCCGATCTTCACGCTGGAGTCGCAGGAAGGACGACTGTTCAGCCCGCTGGCCTTCACAAAAACATTTGCGATGGCTGCTGCGGCCTTGTTGTCGGTGACGCTCGTTCCGGCGCTGATGATCATCTTCGTGCGCGGAAAAATCGTTCCCGAGCACAAGAACCCGATCAACCGCTTCCTGATCTGGATCTACCGGCCGGTGATCAAGGCCGTGATGCGCGCCAAGATTCTGGTGATCGCGCTGTCGCTCGCCGTTCTTGCGGTAACGGTCTGGCCGGCTCGTCAGCTCGGCACCGAATTCATGCCGAACCTCAACGAAGGCACGCTGCTCTTCATGCCGACGACGCTGCCGGGAATTTCGGTGACCAAGGCGGGTGAACTGTTGCAGATGCAGGACAGGATCATCCGGTCGTTTCCGGAAGTGGCGTCTGTCTACGGCAAGGCCGGCCGCGCCTTGACGGCAACCGATCCGGCGCCGTCGGAAATGTTCGAGACCATCGTCAATTTGAAACCGAAGGAGGAATGGCGCACCGGCGTGACAATCGACAGTCTGATCGCGGAGATGGACAAGGGGCTGCAATTCCCCGGCGTCTCGAACGCATGGACCATGCCGATCAAGGCGCGCATCGATATGCTGTCGACCGGCATCCGGACGCCGGTCGGGGTCAAGGTGATCGGCACCGATCTGGTCGAGATCGACAAGCTCGCCAAGCAGATCGAACAGGTGCTCAAGGCCGTGCCTGGTACCTCGTCAGCTTATGCCGAACGCGGCATCGGCGGCTATTATCTCGACATTACGCCGGACCGCGCGGCGCTCGCGCGCTACGGCATCATGGTCCAGGACGTTCAGGACGTGATCGGGACCGCGCTCGGCGGCCAGACCGTCACGATGACGGTGGAGGGCCGGCAGCGCTTCAGCGTCAATATGCGTTATCCGCGCGACATGCGGGACAGTCCGCAGGCGATCGCAAACGATGTCCTCGTTCCGATGCCGGCCGGTGGCGCGGTGCCACTCGGCGAGATCGCCAGGATCGAACCGGCGCGCGGGCCGACATCGATCCGCACCGAGAACGGCCAATTGGCGACCTATATCTATGTCGACATTCGCGACCGCGATCTCGGCGGTTATGTTGCCGACGCGCGGCAGGCGGTACAGGCCAGCATCCAGTTTCCGCCGGGTTACTACGTGGTCTGGAGCGGCCAGTACGAGTACCTCGAACGCGCCACCGCTCGGCTGAAGGTTGTCGTGCCGGTGACGCTGCTCATCATCTTCCTGCTGCTGTATCTCAACTTCCGCTCCATCGCCGAGACCTTGATCGTCATGCTGTCGCTGCCGTTCGCGCTCGTCGGCGGACTCTGGTTGATGTGGTGGCTCGGCTTCAATCTATCGGTCGCGGTTGCCGTCGGCTTCATCGCTCTTGCGGGCGTGGCAGCCGAAACCGGTGTCGTGATGCTGATCTATCTCGATCATGCATTGGTGGAAATCAAGGCAAGGCGTGACGCCGAGGGCCGGGCATTGACGCGCGCCGATCTTTACGAGGCCGTCATGGTTGGCGCGGTGGAGCGCGTGCGCCCGAAAATGATGACCGTGGTGGCGATCATGGCGGGGTTGCTGCCGATCATGTGGAGCACCGGCACGGGCTCGGAGATCATGCAGCGCATCGCGGTGCCGATGATCGGCGGCATGATTTCGTCCACGCTGCTGACGCTGATCGTGATTCCGGCGATCTTCGGGCTGGTCAAGGGCTTCCGGTTGCCATCAAGCGATGCCGGTGTTCCTCAGCCTCCGGTCCGGGATGCTGGAGTGGTGGCACCGGCACGTATTCCGGAGCCAGTCGAATAAACGGGCCTACAAGTGGGCACTGGCGTACATCAGTAAAAGCACGTCCAAATGCGCTATATGAGATGGCGGATCCCAATCGAAACCGACGTCAAAATTCTCAGATCAGGGTGCAAGGAGATAGTCCGCCGAGATCAGCTTGCCGCCTTTAAATGGCTATCATCCAAGACGAACTCATTAGTGATGGACCGAAGATTAATGCTTGATCTGCGTTAAAGACCGTCAGCGGTTGGAATTGTACGTTTAATTTTGGTGCTGTTAACGGCAGTTCAGGACAGCGTCTCAGTCTTGCTTGGAAAGATTTGGCTGGCCGATGAACAGAAACCGCGGGTCCGATGACCCGCAGCCTGAAGATGATGCGGAAGGACAGGAGGCCGCGAAACCAGCGGACGCCGCTGTACGACGCGCGCTCGTCGAGGCGCGCGAGGAGTTCCTCGCTTTTTTGCGACACCGATTGGGCAGTCGGGACGAGGCCGAAGAACTCCTACATCGCTTCTCGCTCCGGGCGATTGAACGCGCATGGCAGTTGCGAGACGTGCGTACAGTCCGCGGATGGCTTGGGCGCATATTGGCGACCACCCTCGTCGATCATCAGCGCCGTGTCACAAGACGTCGCCGCCTGGAGATCGACATGGAGCATATTGATGTCGAGAATTTGGCGATTGAGCCAGATCGAGAAACCGACGAAGCCGTCTGCAACTGCCTTCATAAACTGCTACCGACGCTCAAGGCAGAATATGCCGATGTCATTTGGCGCTCGGACATTCTTGGCGAGCCCCGCGATCGAATTGCTGCCAGCCTTGGTACAACGCTCAACAACATCGCGGTCCGACTTTACAGAGGACGACAAGCGCTACGGAAGAGGCTTGAGGAGATCTGCTTGACCTGCCCGGTACACGGCTTCCTTGATTGTCGCTGCGATGAGGCTGAACGTATTCGCGAACTAACTCGACGTGTCGCTGAAAATGCCAAAGCTCCGTCCGAAGACGGGTGAGTATAATGGAGAAGAAGAATCTGGGTATCTCTGGTGAGGCCACGTGCGTCGTTGGTTGTAGTGCACCCCGAGATCGAAAAGAGACCAACATGAATCTGGTAAATGCTGTGCAAGTCAGCTTCCGGCGGTGAAGCAGAAATGATGAAGGAGGATACAATGGCAACAAGAAACGACCCGCCAATTAGCTTGGATCGCATGAACGCTGTGCTGGCGTGGTGGGGACTATCGAGTGCGGATGGTGCCGGTAAATTTGACGGTCAGTTTAAGCGCTTTCAGACCTTCACGTCCGATCTTCAGAAAGTCTGTGGTGAGACATATGGTGCTCAGATGAGTGCTCTCCTTGGTGCCAATGAGCGAATCGGGCGCTCGTTTCTCGAACTCATCCAGTGTCGGCGTCCGCAGGACGTGATAGCCGCAAAATCGATCATCATGGCTGCGATCCTGGATGAGGCGTCTCTACAGACAAAGACATGGCTCGAACTTTCGCAAAGGGTTCAGGAATATTGCGCGACTGTGGCGAGCGAGACTGCGGACGAGATACGACAGCAGGCAAACAAAGCCACTGATTCCGAACGCAACGCCAAAGTTTCGTAATTGCATATCGGGCGGCCGTCCTGATCTTCGATCCGCCTTCAACTTCTTCAAACTAAGGATCAGATATTGGAGATGATGATGCGTGAAGCTAAGTCGGGTTCCGATCTGATTGAAGTGCCGAAGGCTTCACCAAGTCAGCAGTTGGCTGTTCAACAGCGTGTTGTGGCCGCCGCTACGGCGAGTGACGTGAAACCAACCGGCGAGGGGTATCCAGTCCCGGCGTCGCCAGTCCGAATGGCAGAGATCGTGCGTAATCCCCTTGCCTATCAGCAGGATTTCTTCGAGCGGTCTATTTTATTCTGGGATACGTTGCGCCAGCGCGCCAACAACATGCTCGCGCATCAGCGTGCCGGCATGCCGCCGCTTCTCGACTTCGACTATGAGACGCTGGTCGATGCCCGCCGTTTCGAACGACCCGTCAATTACGCCCTCCTGCGGATCACCCGGATCGGCGACAATTGTATTGAAGATTGCGTCGATCCAACAAAGCCGCCTGTTGTCATCGTTGACCCTCGCGCGGGGCAGGGGCCGGGCATCGGCGGCTTCAAGCATGATTCCGAGGTTGGGATGGCCATGCACGAGGGCTATCCGGTCTATTTCGTTTCCTTCTTTCCTGAACCCTGTGTGGGCCAGACATTGGCCGACGTGCTTCATGCGCTCAGACGTTTCGTCGAAGACGTAGTCAAGCGCCATCCCGGCAAGCCCCCGGTGCTCTATGGCAACTGTCAGGCCGGCTGGGCGGTCACCTTGCTCTCAGCGGACTGCGAAGGCTTGGTCGGGCCAGCCGTGCTCAACGGCTCTCCACTCTCCTATTGGGCGGGTGAATCCGGGGTGAATCCCATGCGGATCGCTGGCGGGCTGCTCGGCGGTGTCTGGTCCACCCATCTTCTCGCCGATCTTAACGATGGCCGTTTGGACGGCGCGTGGCTCGCCTTCAACTTCGAGAATCTTCAGCCAGAAGCCGTCTGGGAGAAATACGCCAACCTGTTCATGCATGTCGATACGGAACGGGAGCGATTCCTTGAGTTTGAGCGCTGGTGGAACGGCTTCTATTTTCTCAGCCGGGAAGAGATCGTCGCCATCGTCGAAAACCTCTTCATCGGCAATCGCCTTGAGGAGGGCAAGATGCGGATCTGCGATGGATGCGTCGCCGACCTTCGGCGCATTCGCAATCCGCTGGTGATCTTCGCTTCCTATGGCGACAACATCAGCCCACCACACCAGGCGCTCGGCTGGATCACGATCGTCTACAAGGATACAGGCGATCTCAAGGCTGCCGGCCAGCGCATCGTTTATCTGACGAACCCCCATGCTGGCCATCTCGGCATTTTCGTGTCGGCCAAGGTCGCGCGCTTCGAACATCGCGCGATGCTCGAAAGCCTCGGTGAGATCGAGACCCTCGCTCCAGGTCTCTACGAGATGAAGATCGACAATCCGACCGGTAATCCCGACTGCCACAAGCCGGAATATTCGGTCCGTTTCGAGGAGCGGCGCGTTGAAGATCTGCGGTTTGAGACGCCGCGGGCGGCATTCGAGCAAGTTCGCCATTTGTCGGAGGTGAACGAGCAATTCTATAAGACGATGATCAGCCCATTCGTGCGCATGGCCTCCAATCCCTGGACGGCGACCGCGCTCGAGTGGTTGCACCCTATGCGCACGAGCCGCTACCTGCTTTCGGAATCCTTCAGTCCTTGGATGCACGGCGTCGCCGCGCTCGCGCGTCTGATTGAGCCACGCCGCCAGCCGCTGCCGGAGGGCGATGCCGATCTCCGTCGCGAACGGGAAGCGATCGGGCGAGTTTCCGAATCGATCGAAGACGGGCGCAAGCAGCGCGATGCGGCGGAAGAGCAGATATTCCGAATGCTTTACGATGGTGCCAAGTCTGCACGGCCGGCAGCATCATCAGCGGCCGAAGCGCATCGTAATGGCCGGTGACAAAGCACTTCAGCGTTAGAATCTCTCTCTCGCAAGACAATCTATTTGACAAATTGGCAAAGCGGCGCCCAGCCACTGGCGCATCTTACGTTAGAGTTCTGTTGACAGTGTAATACCCGCACAATGTGCAGTTGCCCGCCCGGGTTTGCGGCCAAGCATAGCCCTGCTGAACCTCAGGGCTGTCCGCAATGGAAGGAAGCACCCCATGGACTTCGGCAAAGACCCCCTCAGCGGCATCCTGATATTTGTGCTCGGCGTCCTCACCTTGGGAACGGCGGTATATTTCCTGGCTCTGCGCCCCCCACTTCTGCCGGAAGACATCCGATATTCTGGAATCGACATTGCGACCTTGCCACCGGCATTTCTCGTCTGGCTTGGCGTCGTGTTCCGGAGCTGGGGCGGGTTCATTGCCGGCTTCGGGATTGTGCTGCTCGGTATCGGAACCTTCATGCTGACAGGGCGCACGCGGTGGCTTTCTTGGGCAACTGCGGCTGGCGTTGTCGTTGCCTTCGGACGTTTCGTTTACGGCAATCTCGTCCTGAGTTCGGACTTTCTTTGGTTCATCGCGGTCCCCTTCTTCCTGGCAGTAGGCGCTGCTCTGTCCCTGCTGTTGAGGTGCGGGCGATAAGGGCACAGGATGAGCGGAGGACCGGACCTGTGAAAGTGCAAGCAGCCAAATGGGCTTTCCGACAAGGCAGGATCGTGAATGCGATGCCCCCAAGAGACAGTTGTCTTTTGGAGGTTCGGCAACGCGTGCAATTCGGGATTGGATAAACGGATCGCTCGAAATTTTCTTGGCTTAGTTTCCTAGAACCGCGGGCATACCCAGCCATTCGAAGTGCGGTAACGTAACAAACGCCATAAGGCCGAGGGCACCGGCCACAGCCGTGGCCCCGGCCAACGGCAGCCAGAAGCGAACCGGCCCGGCGACGATGGCGACCGACAACCGGCCTAGTGCGTTCGTCGTGAGTGCGAGAAGCACTGCATGCCCGACTGCCTCTACGGTGGCCTGTTGCCCGAGAAGCCGCAGCGCGCTGAGCACCGCAACGTCAACATCGAACATACCCGAGACGGCGGAAGTCGCTACCATTCCACTGCTGCTTCCGATCGAGAACGCAGCGCTCACTGTGGAAACGACCGCGAAAAACCCCGCGAACAGGGCCAACGGTCCCAGTTCGAAAGGGTTGCGTGGTGGTTGTGTCGCTACGCCGGAGATAGCATGGCGCGAGAAGAAGAGAATGCCGCAGAGCGTAAAGCCACCAATCGCCGCCAGAATGGCCAAGCCCACAACGCCCAGTACGGACGGCGCGACGATTGCAACAATCGCGGTGACCCGAATCAGGGATACGGTTGCAGCTAGACTAGCCGCTCCCGCCAGCGGCCACTGGTTTGCGCCGGTCCTGGCGCTTCGTGCCAACGCCAACGTTACTGCGGTGGACGAGATGACCGCTCCCGCGAGACCGCTCACCAGGACACCTCGAGTCGTACCGAACGCCCGAACGGCAATATAGCCAAGGAAAGAAACGGCGGCCGTCAACACGGTGAAGAACCAGACCTGCTGAGGATTGAAGCCGCCCCAGGGATCGATAGCACGATCGGGCAGCAACGGGAGGATGATCGCCGTCATCACGGCAAGCACAAGCGCCGAACGAAGTTCGATCCAGGAAATTCGCTTGAGAAGTCCGTGCAGAAGATCACGACTGGCGAGAACGGCAGTGAGTGCTGTCCCGGCGGCGGCGGCGGCTCGATGGTCCCCGACGACGGCGAGAGCCCCCAGTGCGAACACGCTGAGCCCGGCGACAACGCCGGTTACGCTGTAGTTCTGATCATGAGCGGATTCACGCACATTGTACCACGCGAATACGGCGGTAAAGCCAAGGAAGCCCGCGATCAGCACCGAGGGCGCGTTCAGACTGACGGCGAGCGCCGCGATGATACCACCGAGCAATCCCGCGATGCTGTATGTTCGGATGCCAGCAGTGCGGCCACCGTCCGGGGTTTCCCTTTCCCGCCAGCCGCGCTCGAGCCCAACGAGTAATCCAATCGCCAGAGCCAGGCCAAGCTGAGGGATCAGCGAATCCACGTCGTGCACCGTGTCAAAAAAGCCTGGGTCCGGTTGCGATCCACTGACGCGGGAGAGGTTGGTCCTCCGGTTGCATGGCGAGCGTCGTATATGCGCAAGGCTTTGTTTCCTTCTAGCGCGACAAGGCTTGTATGACCAGACGGCGAGTATTTACTATCTACATCAGCTCGACACTAGCAAAGCAATGGAGGCGATCGAGGTGTGCCAAGACATCAGCGAGAACGATGCGATTGCACCCGTCCACAATCACCTCATGGTTCGACCTTGATGATATCGCCGGACCGGGCAGCGTATTCGAGAGCATAAGCGAGTTCGCCGCGCGTCTCGGCATGGACATGAAGCATTGGCTGGCCCTTATCAATTTCGTGGCCCAGCCGCACGTCCATGCGAACGCCGGCAGCCTTGGCCTCGGGGGCTCCGGCGAGTTTGGCCAGTCGGGCGAGCTTTCGGTTGTCGATATGGACAATACGTCCTGCATGCGGCGCCACAAGCGGGTGAACGTTGGAGGCGGTCGGGGGTGTGCGCATGCCGCCCTGCGCCTCGCAGATGGCCTTAAATTTCGTCCAGGCTAAACCTTCGGCAAGCGTTTTGAGCGCGAGCCGAGTCCCTTCGCCCTTTTCGGCTTTTCTGCCGATTTCGAGCGCTGCGCCCGCAAGCGCCGCGGCGCGCCTCCTAAGGTCGTCCGGTGCATCGTGTGCATTTTGAAGGACAGCCAGGATGTCGAGAGCCTCAAGGGCCGGCCCGATACCCCGGCCGACGGGCTGCGACCCGTCGGTCTGGAGACATGTCGCGGTGAGGCCGAAGCGTGCTGCGACTATGCCAATACGCTTAGCAAGGTGATCGGCGCTCTCTTCGCTGCGGACCTTTGCGGTCGCGCCGACGGGAATGTCGATCACCACATGGGTCGAGCCAGCGGAAATTTTCTTTGACAGCACGGAAGCAATGAGCTGACCTTCCGTATCGATATCGAGTTCACGTTCGACGCGCAGAAAGATATCGTCGGCTGGACTGAGATGCACCGCCCCACCCCATGCGATGCAGCCGCCCTCGGCCTCCACCACACGCCTGAGCGTCGCAATGTCGAGGTCGACTGGCGCAAGCGTCTCCATCGTGTCAGCCGTACCCGCCGGCGAGGTTATCGCGCGGGAAGAGGTCTTGGGCATGATAAGGCCATGTGCCGCAACGATCGCGACAATTATCGGCGTGGTGCGATTGCCCGGCAGACCGCCGATACAGTGCTTGTCAATGACAATCGGGGTATCCCAGTGCATGCGGTCGCCCACCTCGACCATCGCGTTGGTCAGGTCGGCGGTTTCCTCCTCATCCAGAGGCAGGGCAGCGCCCGCTGTCAGGAAAGCGGCAAGATGCACGTCGGTGTACCGACCCGCCACGACATCCTTGACGATCGCCGCAAAGGCGGAGGTGTTGAGGCGGTTGCCGTAGATGCGCCGGCGGACGCTTGCCAGCGATTCGAGCGCGGGGGCGTGTGTGACTTTCACGGCCTCGCCGTTAACAATGCCGAGGATTGTCCAGGCGGTCTCCGAAAGCGCAATCTCGTCGTGCGCGACTAATCCGTCGCCCTCAACCTGGAAGAGGGTTGCCTGTACTTGTCGGCTGTTGGTCGAAACGAGGATCTGCGATCTTGCGGTAAGGCCCTCCGATCGGCAGACATGGCAGTCTGTGCGCATGATGACAACCGCCTGATGCTGGGTATGGAGGCCAAGACGTTTGGCGCGGAGCGTCGGCTGTGCGACTGCGTCGTTCGGTTCGAGGGCGGTCATAGATCGAACGCCTGATCCTGACGGGGAACGGTCGCGTTCCACCCGAGATCCTTGTCGATGCGAACGCGTAGCGCCTCAGCCGCTTCGGGCTCGCCGTGCACGATGAAGACACGCGAGGGGCCGTGACGGAAGCCTGAGAGCCAGCGCATCAGTTCGTTGGCGTCCGCATGAGCCGAGAGCGTCGTTAGATCGTCGACCTCCGCGCGAACTGGAATCCATTCACCGTGGATCCTGATCTCCTGAGCACCCTGCAACATCGCTCGTCCTCGCGTCCCGGCGGCCTGGAAACCGGAAAACAGGATCGTATTTTTCTGATCAGGCGCGAATGTCTTCAGATGATGGAGCACGCGGCCGCCGGTCGCCATACCGCTCGCGGAGATCACCACCTTGGGATAACGGCTGGCGGTGATTGCTTTGGAAGCTTCGACATCTCTTGTATAAATTGCAATTCCGCAGATCGCGCCGCAGATTTCCGGTGTGAGGCGATGATCAGAACGGTGCGCGTGAAGCAAATCGGTCGCGTTGATCGCCATGGGACTGTCGAGATAGATCGGAATGTTCGAAAGTCTGCCGGCGGTCTTCAACTTCCAAAAATGATAGAGCAGAGATTGTGCTCGACCGACGGCGAAGGCTGGGATCACGACGGTGCCGCCGCGCTGGACCGTCCGCTCGATAACGGCGCCGAGAAGCTCTGTGGTGTCGCCCGGCTGATGGACACGGTTGCCGTAGGTGGATTCGACGACAATGTAATCGGCTTTCAGGATCGGCTCGGGATCGAGCATCACCGGATCGTCATAGCGTCCGAGATCGCCGGAGAAGGCAACGCGGCGGCCAGCCCATTCGATGTCAGCGGTTGCGGCACCCAGGATGTGCCCGGCATGACGGAATGTCAGCACCGCGCCACCCGGAAGCTGAACGGTCTTGCCGAAGGGGATCGGCGAGAAGAACTCAACCGTACGTTCCGCGTCGTGAATGCCGTAGAGCGGCAAGGCGGGCTTGTGTTTCGAGAATCCCTTGCGGTTGGCGTACTCCGCATCCTTCTCCTGAAGATAGCCGCTATCTTTAAGGATCATCTCGGCCACATCGCGCGTGGCGTCGGTTGCGAAGATGCGGCCTCGAAAACCGTCGCGCACAAGCTTGGGCAGATAGCCGGAATGGTCGAGATGGGCGTGGGTCAGGACGACAGCATCGATGCTGGAAGGCTCGATCGGCAATGGCGTCCAGTTCAACTCGCGCAAATTCTTCAAGCCCTGGAATAGGCCGCAGTCGATCAGAATGCGCTTTCCGCCGTGAGAGAGAAGATGTTTCGAGCCGGTGACGGTTCCTGCACCGCCGAGTGAGGTGAGTGTGAGCATGACGGCCTTCAGATCGAGGGTTGGAAAAGATCAGCCGGGTCACCCCGTCCGTCGATGGCGTCGCGTTCGGCTGGCGTGAGCAATTCGTTGCGCTGCCACCCGGCAAGCGCGGCCGCTGCATCGATCAGGTGAGCCCAGGTGCAGCGATTGGCGAACAGCATGCCGGTGACGTCGAGCGTGCCACCGCGGCTAATATAGCCGCGTGCGACCGTCCGTGTCGGGCCGCCGTCCAGCCGGCGCAACAGGCCGAGCATCGGCTCAGGCCGCGTATGCGTGACGATCACGCGGGGAAGCTGCGGAGGAAACAACGCGGCAAGATCCTTGTCGCTCGCGGTGAAGGCGGCCTCAATCGGATCGCGCGGCGCACGGAAGCGACCCGGCTCAGCCATCGCCGTCACGAGGGCTTTGAGGCCGCGCGCCAAGAGGCGTTGTGACACCTTGAGCGCCTCCTCAAGCTGATAGGCTCCGATCGCTACCAATTGCAGGTCGGGTTCGCCGGGATTGCCGTCGATATGAGCCGCACCCTCAGTGACGAAGCGGCTCGCGGCTTCACCGTCGAACCGGTGCGGCATGTCGCGCTTCGACACAATGAGACAGGCTACCTGGCCACGCCCCTGGTAGACCGAACGGAGCGCCGCCATGGCGCTATTGGCATCGACAGGAAATATAACACGGGCGGTGTCCGACATTTCGCCGAGCAATGCCTCTCCGATCGTCGGATCCTGGTGCGACTGCTCGTTCTTGGAGTTCTCCCAAGTATGGGAGGTTACGACGAGGGGGACTGAAATCCAGCCGGGTTTCTGGCCGATCTCACGCTGCCGCCGGGCGAAAACGATCTCCTGACGCAGACCTCCAAGCATCTTCATAGCGAAGGCTTCGTAGCTGACAATCAGGTTGATCCCGCCTTTGTTGGCAAGCGCCGCACCCGCCACTGCTTCCTCGTTCAGCGCGGTGATGACGGCCCCATTCACTGCCTCCGCGACGCCGGGTTCCGACGCGTTGACGCGATGCCGCAAGCGATTAAGGGTCGCGCCCATGTGGTTGGAGCGCAACTCGTCGGGGTTGCCAACTCGCGGTCGCAGGTCCGGATTGGCGTCGACGACGCGTACGAACCAGCGATCGAGCGCATGCATGGCGCAGTCGGGCGGCTCGCCCGCGCGAGTCCATTCGGGTTCGGGAAGCTGAGGCGGCGGCGGTTGGCGGATTGCCAGCGAATGCCTGCTTTCGGGCGGTCGATTTTGATGATCGTGGATGGCAAGCGCGCCAACCGCGCTGTCGATCTCTTCGGGTGATACAAAGAGAGTGGCACAAGCTTCGTTGAAGGCGCGTCGCGCCGCTTCGTCCCGGAACGGATTTCCATCGATCGGAAGATTGTGCGCGGCATTTGTGCCAGCGCCCGGAAAGCCGAACCCCTTGACTGTCTCGGCGATCACATAGGGCATGGGTGCGGGATAGGTGTGGTCGGCATCGGCGGCGAAGCGTTCAAGACGCTCCTCGGCCGTGAGGATCGCCCAGGCGAAGGCGGCTGGGTCACGTCCGTCCACGGTGAAGGGATCGAAGCCATTATGGCGAAGATGGGCTGCGAGCCAATCGGAACCGCCCTGCTGGGCGATCTGCGCGCGCTCCTCGATGCGGCGTCCGTTGAGAATCATGACGGGGATCGCAAGGCCCGAATCCTCGGCGCGCCACCAGCGGGGCGTCCAGTCGGAGCCGCGCTGCTCCTCGAAAGCACCGTCGCTCAGGAAGGCGATAAGGCTCTCCCCCGGAAGCGGCATGTGGATGTATTGGACTTCCGCGAAGCCAAGATAGCCGCCTTCGGAGATCGCGCCAGCGGTGTTGGGACCGGCATGGCTCCCGAGCGGGACCGCGGCGCTACCCTCCGCATCGATGGCATAGGAATAGAAATCTGCGGCGAGTTGAGAGAGGCCCTTCTCGGTCCGGTCGTATCGGCCTTTCTGTGCCGGCGAAACATCGCCGGTCAGCGCATTGACAGCTTCGATCGCGGCGACGCAATGACCTTGCCCCATTATCCAGGAGCGGGTCGTTGCGGTGATCGAGTTGGCGGCGAGATAGCCGACGAAGGCTGGAACCATATTGAGTGAGCCGCCAGTATGGCCTTCGGGGGTTGGCTTGAAGGCGTCCGCCGGCAATGGGGCGCCGGACAGATCGACCCGGCGGGCATAGGTCATATGGACGACGGTCCACATCGCCGCGCAGGTCAGCCGGTCGGCGGCGGCGAGTAGGTTGTAGAGCGTGTCGGCATCAAGCGGTGCGGATGCTGCTAAGTTGGCAATTCGATCGGCTGTTTCAGCGCTGTGTTGAATCGGCCCGTAACCCTTCCGCCATTGCTCGAATGCTGCCGATTTCAATTCGCTCATACTTCCTGCCCACGCTTGTGTGATTGTGTTCCGTGTCCGGGCATTCCGCTTAGGCGACGTCGCAGTTGACACCACTCGGCCGGGTCGAATGATTGTTGGCAGAATTGCTCCGTAGCTCGTATCGGGTTGTCTAGAAGAGGACCCTGAAAACGAGCAAGGTCGCCAGCCCAGCCAGGACAAGCCAACACGACCGGTAAAGCGCTTTCATCCAGACGACTTCCGGTCGCCCAAGATCGCGTTCGGTCGCGTGCTTGTCGTACATGCCCCAGCCATGCATCAGAGCTCCTGTGACTAGCACGAATAGAGCTAAATCGGCGATGTAGGGCGACGCCATCGCTCCCAGCCCAAGGCCGAGAAGGCCGGAGCCAAAGGATGACGCCAGTTCTGCCCGCTTCAAACGAGAATTGGATGCCGCAACGGGGTCGCTCTGCTTCACATGCCGTTCTCCGGAGGGGCTTCGGCATCATCGTCCGGCCGTCCATGGCGGAGGATCGCTGGCCGGAAAGGAGTCCATGCCCGCTCGCTCAACCTCATCCAGCGGTTCCGGTGGCCGACGGTGACGGATCAAGTCCTCCTCGGCTTTATCCGCGAACGCGATGGCGGACGCAATCAGCGGCGCGAGGGGAATGGCATTGCTCGGATGCGAAACACTGTCACTGGAGACGATCCGCTGTGCGACGGCCTGAAGACGCTCGTAGGCGTCGTCGGCGAGGACACCATGGACTACTGCACAGATCGGCCGTGGCAGCCCCTGAAGTGGCAATTGCCGGGCCGCCTCGATCATCGTGCGGCCGGAGGAAGCGATGTCATCCACGAGAACCGGTTGCCGCCCACGCCATTCCGAAAGATCAGGGAGTTCGACGTCGACGCTGCGGTCGCCATGGCGAATCTTGCGTAGCACTGTGTAGGGTGCGCCGATGCGTGCTGCAATGGCCGAGACCCACTGGTTGCTTTCCTCATCTGGCCCGATGATGAAAGGCTTTTCCACTTCTGCCGCGATCCAGTTGGCGAGAAGTGGCGCGGCATGAAGCGTCTCGGTTGGGATCGTGTAGAGAGCGGAAAGAGCGGGATAGCGATGAAGGTGTGGATCGACAGTCACCAGTCGATCGAAGGTCGAGGACACGAGGCGGGCGAAGGTTTTTGACGTTACTGCCTCGCCGGTAAGAAAGCGACGATCTTGCCGCATATAGGCGAGATAAGGCGCAATGAGCGTGACCTCGCGCGCGCCGAGCGACCGGGCCGCATCGGCCGCGAAAACGAGACGCAGGAAGCCGTCGTCCGGTCGCGCCAGTGTGCAGACGAAATCGACGCGTCGGTCCGCGACATCCGATAGAATCCGCACATAGGTTTCTCCGTCGGGAAAATGGCGTGTCTCGATCTCGCCAAGCTCCCATCTTCCGGCTTCTGCCAAATGGCGGGCGAAGGTCTCGTTTCCGGGTAGGGGCAGAATCAGGCGCATGACCGTCTGCTCGTTTGATCCGGCGACGCCTTCATTTGTGCCGCCTGTAGAAACGCAGAAACTGCGCGTTGATGGCAACGATGACAGTACTGGCCGACATGAAGACGGCGGCGACGGCCGGGGTCATGAGGAAACCCGTTCCGAAGGTGATGCCGGCCGCCATCGGGATGGCAATTGCGTTATAACCGGTCGCCCAGATCAGGTTTTGCACCATCTTGCGGTACGTGGCGCGCGACAGGCCGAGGATTGCGGCCACATCGCGTGGGTCGCTCCTGACTAGGACGACGTCGGCGGATTCCACGGCGACATCGGTACCGGCACCGATGGCGATCCCGAGATCGGCTACGACCAGCGCCGGCGCGTCATTCACGCCGTCGCCAACCATGGCGACCTGCAGGCCGCGGGCCTGCAACTCCTCGATCTTCTCGGACTTCTGGTCCGGCAGCACCTCGGCGAAATACTCAGCTATGCCTAATTCCTCAGACACCGCTTGGGCGACTCCCTTGGCATCGCCAGTGAGCATCACGGAGTTGATCCCGAGCGCCTTCAATTCCGCGATGGCGTCCTTCGATTCCGGCCGGACAATGTCGGCAAGCGCGAACAGCGCGCGCGGCTCTTCAGCGCGGACAAGAACGACGACGGTCTTGCCTTGACTCTCTAATTGCTTGAGCCGCTCGTGGTCAATCGCCTTGCCTTGCCTGGCGAGGTGGCCGGGACTGACGATACGGATGTCCTGACCATCGACATTGGCAACGATGCCTTCTCCGGTGATGTTGCGAACATCGCTTGCCTTCGGGACGGTCAAGTCGCGATTCTTTGCTTCGGCGACGATACCGTGGGCAATTGGGTGTTCGGACTGGCTCTCGGCTGCGGCTGCGAACGCGAGTTCCTCGTCCTCGCTGCCGCCGGTGAGCAGTACAATGTCACTGACTCCAAAACGGCCCTCTGTCAGCGTGCCGGTTTTGTCGAAGACGACCGCGTTGAGGTTACGCGCCCGCTCGAACGCCGCACGGTCGCGGATCAGAAGTCCGTTCCCGGCGGAAAGCGACGTGCTGACGGCAACGACGAGTGGAACGGCAAGGCCGAGCGCATGCGGGCAGGCGACGACCATTACGGTTACCATGCGCTCGAGCGCAAACTGGAGCGACGCACCGAGCACAAGCCACCAGATGAAGAACGTGCCGAAGCCAACAGCGAGAGCGATATAGGTCAGCCAGGCGGCAGCACGGTTGGCGATATCCTGTGTCCGCGATCTTGTAGCCTGCGCCTTCTTCACGAGATCGATGACTTGGGCGAGATAGGTCGCATCGCCGGTGGCGGTCACTTCGATGGTCACGGCATTGGCGCCGTTGATCGCGCCGCCGATAGCGGTGGCGCCAACCGTCTTCGAGACCGGGCGGGATTCGCCGGTCAGCATCGCCTCGTTGAAGCCGGATGATCCTTCGATAATCGTCCCGTCTACGGGTACCTTGGCGCCAGGGCGGACGAGAACCCGATCCCCCGGCTGCAATGCGGAGATGGAAACCTCGTGCGTTGAGCCGTCGGCGTCGATTTTTGTTGCGCTGTCGGGCAGCAGGCGGACCAGTTCCTCAAGTGCGCGCGATGCACCCATCACGGAGCGCATCTCGACCCAGTGGCCGAGAAGCATGATGGCGACCAAAGTCACGAGCTCCCAATAGAACGGTTCTCCCGGAAAGCCAAAAGTGGTGGCGGCCGAGAAGAAGTAGGCTGCCGAGATCGCCAGCGCGATCAGGGTCATCATTCCGGGCTGCCCTTTTCGCAGTTCGGACGTAAAGCCCACAAGGAACGGCCACCCGCCATAGACATAGGCGATCGTCGAAAGAGCGAATAGAACCAGTCCGTCTCCAGCAAAGGCGAGCTTTTGGGCGATGCCTAGCCAGTGCTGGATCATTGGCGAAAGAAGCAGAACCGGCGGCGTGAGAATGAGCGTGACCCAGAACCGTTTGCGGAAGTCAGCGACCATTGCGGAGTGGTCGTGGCCACCGTGCCCGGCATGCTCGGAATGGCTGGAGCCGGCAGCGGCCACAATCTTGGCATCGGTATGGTCGTCTGGCCGTCGGCCGACTGCATGACCATCGTGGTGGTGGGTATGAGGCCGATCGGAGGTCATTTTACGCACCTGCTGTTTGTTACGGCCTTCGGGAGAATATGGCGCCCATGGAATGTTTAACGAAGCTTGGCCCGCGTGAGACGCGAGCGCTATTTCATGCGGGGTCTGTTTGGTCGCTGCTTCCCCAAAGCATGTCTTTGATCAAGGTTAAGTTTGCCGATCGTTCATCTCGTAGGCAAGCTCAACACTGACAGCCTCTTTGCTCATTCGCCGGGCCATGCGATGCCGCACTCGGAGAGAAGGAGGCCGATCAAGTGGAGATGGGCTAATAACCGACCATCACGCGTTCCACGTACCAGCGCTTGCGGGCACGAAGCCCTTCGCAGCAAGAAACGATATCGGCCTGCGTCAGTTCCTGTTTGTCGTGAATAGCTACACGGGGCACAACTGAGATTACTCAGCAGTCCCCAAATTGGAGTAAGCCAATGGCAAAGAAAGCAAAGAGCCGATCTTCAGAGGACCATGCAAAATATAAGGCGTTATTGCACGAGCTCCAAGTTGAGCTCGTGAAGGTCCAAAGGCATATTATCAAGCATGGACACAAAGTCTTGATCTTATTCGAAGGTCGCGATGCGAGCGGTAAGGACGGCACGATCAAACGTATCGTCCAACACCTTAGTCCGCGCGAAACTCGCGTCGTAGCGCTAGGCAAGCCGTCTGACAGAGACCGCGCCTCCTGGTACTTTCAGCGTTATGTGCCGCATTTGCCCTCGGCCCAGGAGTCAGTGCTCTTCAATCGCAGTTGGTACAATCGAGCGGGTGTCGAGCGGGTAATGGAATTCTGCACGGATCGTGAGTATGAGAGCTTCTTGGAGGAAGTCGTTCCGTTCGAGCAAATGCTCATCGGTTCAGGAATTCAGATTCTAAAATATTATCTGGACATTGGTAAAAAAGAACAGAAGAAACGTCTTCGATCTCGCCGTGACGATCCGCTAAAGCAATGGAAGACGAGCCCCATCGACAAGGTGGCGCTGAAACACTTCGAGGGTTATAGCGAGGCTCGGGACCGGATGTTGGCGAGAACGTCGAGTCCTATCTCTCCATGGATTGTAGTTCGCGCCGACGATAAACGTGTCGCGCGTCTTAACGTGATCCGCGATCTGCTTGCGCGTCTGGCTTGCCCCGAGACGAATGAGCATCTGGCGGTGCCGGATGCCAATGTAATTTTTACCTACGACGAAGCGCACGCTAAAGCAGGATTGCTCGCAACGTGAACGTGAAACAGCACGAGCAGGGATCATTGCAAACATGAACCGTGTAGGCCAATCGACGACGATATGACGACCCATTTATTTCAATTGTCTCGCCAAAAGTTGGTTTCACGCTTGCGATCGGTCCGCGATCAGGGCTGCGGTGATCGTATTTGAAGTCCAGCACCACAGCTTGTGAACCTGGACGCTGAACCGTTACGCTGATCGTGTAGAGATCGGCATACACGTTGTAGTAAGCACCATAGGTAATCGTATTGGCGATTGTCATGGGCTCAAGTATTTTCTCCGAGAGTCCGATCCCGGAGATCTTTGCGGTCACGGTCGCATCCGTGATTCGTATATTACTAGCGGAATCATAGACCGCGACAACGACGTGGTGTTCGTGCTGGCCCTTCGGCGCTCCGCCATGCATCGGTCGCTCGGCCAAGTGAGGTCCAGGGCCTTTAATGATTTCGGCCGGTACCACACCGAGATAGACAGTCAACCCACCCGCCGACTTGGTGTCATCGCTTTCCGCGGCTTTCGCAGGACTCCATGTCAGGATGACCACGGCAAGCAGCACGACGACAAAGCCGAAATGCTTCTTGGATGTGATCCAATAGCGCGATGCGAGTCGTCGTGATTGTTCTCTCATGTCACCCGCCTTCACATGTCAACGCGATTCCTTGGCAACCAGCTTATGCGCTACGCTCAGCACTCTGCCTCGACCGAGCCTAGGCGGCGGACTGACGGATACGACTTAGACGCGGAATAAAGGCAGGCACGCGCGCGGCATAGTCAGTATAGGACTTGCCAAAGGTAGACGATGTATCTCGTTCTTCTTGCCGTGCGAGGCGGGCGTACATCCAGACTAGGAAAGGAAACATCGCAAGCGTCAGAATGGTCGGCCATTGCAGAAGAAATCCGAACATCACCAAGACGAAGCCAACATATTGCGGGTGACGAACGTAGCTATAGGGTCCGGTGGTCGCCAGGCTATGACTTTTCTGGGCTTCGTAGAGCACCTTCCAGGCCGCTGAAATCAGGATGAACCCGCCGCCGATGAAAACAAAGCTTAGAATATGAAATGGACCGAAGTGCGGGTTTCCCTGCCAGCCGAACAACTCTTCGAGAAGGTGCCCGGCGTCATGGGAGAACCAATCGATGCCGGGATACCGGCTCTGGAGCCAGCCTGATAAGAAATAGATTGTGAGCGGGAACCCGTACATTTCGGTGAACAACGCGACGATAAATGCGCTGAATGCTCCGAACGATCGCCAGTCGCGGCCCGTTTGCGGTTTGAAGAAGCTATAAGCGAAGAAGATGAAGATCACTGAATTGACGATGACCAAGCTCCAGAGACCGTAGGCGGGCGCGGCGTCGCTCATGTGCCATCCCTCTTGGTCCCGGCATCCGATTGAGATCCGGTATCATGCCGCGAGTGACCTCCATGTCCGCCATGCATGAACAAATGCAAGAGCGGACAAGCGAGCACCAAGAGGAAAAGCCCCCAATTCAGGACGTGGGCACGATGCTCCGTGAAGAGCAGAAATCCAGCGATCGCGAGCAGGACCAGAAGGGCAATACCGGTTCGTGACGTCAGAAATCGGCCTTCTGGCCCAGAAGGTCGGTCTGCGTGATCATGATGTGACATGCGGTTCTTTCATAAAACAACCAGCGTATGCAACGCGCAGCCAAAGCTCATTGCGTCACTCTGCAATTCTTGAGTCCGTCGTCGATTATCTTCGATGTCGAAACTCTCGTGAAAAAGTATCGCGACCGGGCACCGGCGTATTTAATCTCGGTTAAACAAACTTTGCTTAGTGTGAAGCCGCTGCCAAATCCCGGACGCCGATGGCTCCTTCAGGATGGCATACACATAGGTCGTCCCTTTCGATACGCTCCGATGGGCGCCGGCACGGCGGCCAGTGAGTGCAGATACGCGGGGGCCGGGCTCCCCGTCAGCAGGCTACCTTCTGATTTGACCATGACGGGCTAAACGAGGGGCCAGAATAGAAGTTCCGATCATGCGAGGCACATCCGAACTGAACTGGTAAGTGAGATCGGAAAGTGTTTGACCTCCACCGGCAATTTGGAGAAATCTCCATTGCTCGTTCAAAATATCGCCAGATTAGGTGCAATCGTTCGCGGGTGGCGATGAAGGATATCCTCATGTGCTTTTCGGCCGAAGCCAGTTTCACTGCCGCCGCAGTTCTAGTGTTGGCTGGTGCTGTTAGCGTGGTTCGTGCCTACAAGACTGATCGCAGGTATCTCCCCATTGCCGCTCTTCCTCTTCTATTCGGTTTGCAGCAGGGGTTTGAAGGTGCGGTCTGGATGGCAAACGGGAATGCTGCCTTGGTCGCGCAATTTTCGTTGGCCTACATGTTTTTCTCTTGGCTTGCGTGGCCGGTTTGGGTTCCATTCTCCGTGTATTTCCTGGAATCCGAGCGACGCAAACCCCTTTACTTGGTGCTCGCTATTGTGGGCGGCATGCTCGGCGCCATGCAATACTTCCCTTATTTTGCACATAATGACTGGCTCACGACGCAGTTCCTACCGCGCGTCATTGTCTATGAGGGCAAGGAGCTTTTTGACTATATCATCGGTCGCCACACGACCTATGCAATCTACGTTGCCGTCGTGGTGGGATCATTGCTTTTATCACGCGAGGCGAACATCAGGATTTTCGGACTGTTAGTTGCCACGGTTTTGATCGTCACTTATCTCTTTTTTTCATACGCCTACATCTCTGTGTTCTGTTTCGGCGGAGCGCTGATGTCCCTCTATCTGGTGTGGATAATATTCGGGGGTGGCTGGCGTCCGCGAACACCGAGGGCTCACGCCACCGGACAAATCGCCTGATTGTCAAAGCTGCCAGCAGCAATCTGGGCGCATACCCGGCAGCAACATAAGAAGGACGGTTAGCGTATCGAACCAGGGTCAGCTGGGATTCGACAATGCGCTCCGGACAACATCATGCTGTAGCTGCGGCGCGGGTTCGCCACATATCAATTTCGCTATATATGCATGAAGGATTCGCGACGAGAGCCAGTCCATCAAGCCCTTGGTAAACTGGAAAACGAGGTCACAAGCTCATCGACGGTACAACTACAAGCGCCGAGACGAACGTCGATACCAGCGGCGTGTAGCCGCTGTTTTTCGGGTTTATCGATGAATCCGCAAATCACTCGCCTGGGCTTCAATTCCAGAATGAGGTCACACATCGATTCGGCGTCCGATCGCTTCCGTGGACGAAATTCTTTGGAGCCGTTGGCCGCATTGATGAGCAAGATACCGTCACACTTGCCGAAAAATGGACATAGCAGAGATGTGGACCCAGAATTCATCACCAGTACAGCAGTCGGCACTGCCGACTGGCCGGATGCATTCTCGGTCACGAGTTTCCTATATGTACCCAACATTTTTAAAAGATAGCCAAAACCCAAGCTTCTGGCCTTAATCTCGATCAGACATCAAGCACATCATTACATAAGATTTGCACGACCGGCGCGAATTGATACAGATCAAGCCACTGGGCGGCGGACACGATTATTGAAATTGCAGTGTGTCCTGTGTCCTCGGAAATTGAACGAGCGCGGCATGTTAGCCTTGCCATCGCCAAATCGGCCCAATAGTGCAATCTCGCTTTTAGAGCGTGGTGGAACGGTGCTGAAGTGGGCATCGCTTGTCGCGGCGATCCTGCTCTTGTTTACGTTTGTGACCGTCATGCCCTCGTATGCATGCCAAGATGGCGATAAGTCGGCACCACATGTTACGCAAGCCGCGACTAAGTTGATTGCAAAACAGCCGGCTATAGTCGCCTCTGTTGCCAAGCCTGCAATTATAACTGTCGCTCGTTTTGATGAGGAATCAGGCTATCGTCATGGTCTTGAGGTCGGCTCGTGCTGTGCTGGTTGTACGGCAGGTATGATTGCTACGGGCTGGTCCGCTGCTCAAAGCCTCATTTTGAAATTGGATTTTCCACTCCCCCAAACGTACCTGTCTTCGATTCAATCGGATAGCCAGTTTCGACCCCCCAGAATCACTCTCTGATCAAGCTCTCGATCGAACACGCCATCGCTGGTTTCGCGGGTGAGCAGCGTTCGACCGGAAGGCAATAGATGCTGCGGGTCTCGGTTCTCGAACCCGTCCTTGATGAGACATGTGTGCTCAGTTCTTTGGGAGTCGAAAGATGTTAAGCTTGATGAGTGTGGCAAGAAAGATTTCCTCAAATCGTCAAACCAGTCCGGTGCGCGGGGATGACTTTGATGCCGACCGCGCAACGCGCGGGTTGGATATAGATGACCGCTATAGGTCAACAGATCGCCAGATTAAGGCGGGATGTGATCTATTCCGCGCCGGTGAGAAAGGCGATGCAATCTACAGCCTCATCAGCGGGTGGGTTGCCCTGTATAGTTTGATGGAAGATGGTCGTCGGCAAATTCTCCAGTTCGCCCTGCCAGGAGCCGTGCTGGCCTTTATGCCTACACAGGGTTCAGTGATGAATTATAGCGCGCAGGCCCTTACCGATGCGACCGTCGGCATCATTCCGCATTCGAATCTTGGGCGTCTTGCTATGAGCAATCCTGAGATCGGAATGCAGCTTGCAGGTCTCATCTCACAAGATCGTAGCTTCGCTTATGACCATTTGTCCAGTATGGGTCGACGTTCCGCACGAGAGCGGGTGGCATACTTGCTTCTCGAACTGTTCATTCGATGTCGGCTGCGTTGGCCAGGACATCGCAGCGAGGAAATGTATCTGCCGTTGACTCAGGAGCACATTGGTGACGCAACGGGTCTCACCCACATTCATGTCAATCGGGTGTTGCGAAATTTACGAAAGGAAGGGGTGGCTGAATTTCACTATCGACGCCTTCGTATCCTAAATCCGGACAGACTCGTTGATGTTGCTGGAATCGATCCGCGTGTTGCTATGGCATGGATCGATAGTGATTTGTTGAATGAGGAAAATGCCCAGCGTTTCCTCTACTAGTCTCACCCATTCACATCCATCGACGCTGCGATGTTGTTAGCGTCGCGTCGTCGGCAGCATTTAGATATTCTGCTCCGATTGTGCGAGCCTTGAGCTGCTGATTTGCAGCGGCCATCATGTTTGCCTAAGAAGGGACCATCTTGAATCATAATTAGAGACTGGATCGTTCAAATCGGGACGGTGACAGCAGATTGCTCTCTCGGATTGCCCCGTCATGGAAGCGCTTTAGCTTTTCTCAAGACGACGAGCATTTTGAGAAGGTTGCTCGGTGAACACGATCTTACCGAAGCACTTCGGAAACTGTCGCCTGAGGTGATCCATGTCTGGTGGAGGTCACGTCATATTCCTCCATTATCTTCTGCGTGTCTCAGAAATGACTGCGGTGCAGAGGGTTATGTAGGCGTTCTACATGGGGATCGTGATGCAGGCTTCTCGGTTTCGGAAGCAGGAAAGCGCTCGTATGTAGCTTCGGTGGGCCAACCGAACGCTTGAGAAACTATCGTCGGGGGATGACACTGCGGGATGCGACGAGGGGTGCACGAAAGTCGCTATGCCACCCCCGTGAGTGTTCGGGCGCCATCACGAGGCGATGGTGATCCCAACAAATCTCACCAGATGTAAACATCGGAGTTATGTAAAGTGTAATATAACACAGACCAAAGCGTCTTAATAAAAGGAGAGGTGCTACCTCAAATTTAGGTCTCGGATTGCTGAAGTGGAAACCATTGAAATTCCAAGATTCGGCCTTCCACCCACTCCCCCTAGGCGAGGGAGTTCGTCTGCGACGACGTGGGTGGTCAAGCGATGGCGAGTTTTCCAAGAAGATCAAGAGCACTACCGGTTGATTGTGTCGCCTGTCGGGTAAGTATTGAAGGGTTGTGCGGAGACTGTGCCTCGGAAGTGCGGAAGGTTCTTGCAGGCTACAAGTCGAGCGATCGTACAATTAACGCTGGTGAAGATCTGTTTCGGCCGGCTGAACCGTGTGCGGGGCTCTATCATCTCGTTGACGGATGGGTATTCTTATATAGCCTGATCAAAAATGGGCGTCGTCAAATCCTCCATTTTGTGCTCCCTGGGGCGTTGCTTGGGCTCTATCCTGGACCTGTCGCAGTCTACGGTGCTGAGGCCTTAACGGAAGCCACAGTCTGCGTCATCCCGCATGAAAACCTCGGGCCACTCATCGAGGAACATCCCGGAATTGGATTGCGCCTCGCCTGGACCGTCTGGCGTGAGCGGAATCTTGCATATGATCACCTTTCAAGTGTCGGGCAGCGCTCGGCACGCGAACGGGTCGCACGTTCCCTACTTGAGCTCTATGTTCGGTATCGCATGACGTGGCCAGCCTATCGTTCGGAGGAAATGCATCTTCCTTTAACCCAGGAGCATATTGGCGACGCGACAGGTTTGACTGGGATCCACGTCAATCGGATCCTGCGTGGCCTTTCCAACGAAAAGATTGTCGAGTTCCACTATCGACGACTCCGTATTCTGAATCCCGACAAGCTAGTGGATGTAGCTGGGATTGATCCCCAAACGGTCCTTTCATGGACAGGCCGACATCCGTCTGCCTAACATTGGTGTCCATGTATTGACACTGTATGCGTGGCTCCGCACTCGATATCGCCAGTCGTAATCCTGCCGATCATGACGGCAGGTCTTATGACGTCGGCCCAGCGCTTATCGGCTTTAGGGCTATGGGCATCTAAGTGGTCTTCCCCGTACAGCAGCTGGTGCTGCTCTGGATCGGTGGACACGGCACAGATCCAAAAGAACAGAATACGCAACAGTCGCCTGCTAGTGGTCTTAGTCTCGCTCCACAGCCTTTGCAGTGATAAAAGAACTGGCAGGCATCAGTCGGCATCGTCTCGATAGCCTGATAGTTGCACTTCGGACAGGTAAGGGTTGATTCCAGCCGCACGGATAGCTTCCTGCTTGTTGCTAACTATAACACATCTATGGTGGGCGTGCGGCCCCTTTCTGCTAGTTTATCTTCAAACTGAGACATTACCGAAACACGCAGCTGGATAAACTGACTAAGGAATCCGAGCGCATCAGTGCGCATATCACATGGTCAGCTCCGCCATAAGCGCTGCGTCCGATATCAGGGAGTAATCGCGACTTTCAGCACTCCGTCTCTCTGATGAGAGAAAAGATCATAGGCCTTCTCGATATCGTCGAGCTTGTAGCGGTGCGTGACCAACGATGTCAGATCGACCCGGCCTGAAGCGATCACACCCATAAGGCGCCGCATCCGCTCTTTTCCACCCGGACATAACGCCGTTACGATCTTATGATCGCCCAGCCCAGCTGCGAAGGCCCCGAGCGGGATGGTGAGGTCGGTCGAGTAGACGCCGAGGCTCGACAGCGTGCCGCCCGGCCGGAGCACGCGTAGCGCTGCCTCGAAGGTCGATTGCGTACCCAGCGCCTCGATGGCAACATCGACCCCGCGACCGTCAGTGATCCTCATGATCTCCTCTACCGGATTCACTTTCTTGAAATCGATTGTGAAATCCGCTCCGAGCTTGCGCGATACTGCCAATCGTTCAGAGACCCCATCGACAGTGATGATCGTGGTGGCGCCTTTCAGCTTGGCGCCCGCCGTGGCGCAAAGCCCGATCGGTCCTTGAGCAAAGACCACGACACTGTCGCCGATGCGAATATCTCCGTTCTCTGCGCCGACGAAACCTGTCGACATGATGTCTGGGCACATCAGAACTTGCTCGTCGGTCAAAGCATCAGGTACAGGACTCAGATTAACCAAGGCGTCGGGAACACATACGAATTCGGCTTGGCAGCCATCGATGGTATTGCCGAACTTCCATCCGCCGATCGGCTTCCAGCCGTGCTTGGTGCCCGCGCCATCTTGCGAGTGGTAGCCACAAAGACACGCGTTGCTGTGGCCACTTGGCGTAATCGCGCCGGCAATGACGCGCTGGCCTTCGTGAAATCCCGTAACGGCGGAGCCGAGCTTTTCGATAACGCCTACTGGCTCGTGACCGATGGTCAGGCCTTTGGCCACCGGGTACTCGCCTTTGAGAATGTGCACGTCGGTTCCGCAAATCGTCGTGGTCGTGATCCTGATCAGCGCGTCGAGCGGACCGATATCCGGAATCGGCTTTTCGTCCAGAACGATCCGGCCAGGTTCGACAAAGACGGCAGCCTTCATCTTCGCCATGAGACGTCTCCTTTCACAAACGTGGTGACTGCCAAGGTGTCCATGGCCTCGGTAGGACCATTGTTCACTTCTACGCTTTCATCAGGCAGCCTTCTTAGATGACGATCAATGACTTCGGCCGGACGACATGCAACAGGTTTCAATACCCGCCACGTAAATTACTGCCGACGGTCCATCATGTTCTGATGCTGCATCATCTGTTCCATCATCATCTGCATCATTCCCATACGCTCTTCCATCATCCCCATGCGTCCGCGCATATCATGCGGTTCCCGCGTGGTTGACGACTTCTTACTGTCACCCCGCATCATCCCGACGCCAGGCATCATTCCCATGCTGGGGCCGCCCATCTTCATCATCGTTCCCATCGCCTCTTGCATGGTCGACATGTGCTCGGTCATCAGTTTCTGGCGCTCTACAGGATCGGACGTGGAATGTATCTTCGCCATCTGCTCCTGCATCTTTTTCATGGAAGGCTGCATGCCCTGCATACTGTTGCTCGTCATGGGGCCACTTGGCGATGTTTGAGGCAACGGCGTCGCCGGCGGTTCGCTGGGCATTTGCGCGTGGGCGAGGGCGCCAGAGCTAACGACGAGAAGTCCAGCGAGGAGTTTCGACGCGACTTTCATGAGATTCTCCATGATCCTGTAGTAGGAGCAAATCTCGCGCGGATGGCGGCTTTAATAGTATCCAAACGCTGAAATCTGCCTATATCGATGATGTTTCATCTTTCTGCGATCGAAACGTTAATCCACGTTAAACACAGCCCGGTCTGCTCGAACAGCTTCGGCAGAAGCAAGATTGATCAGAACAATTGACGGCATGACACGAGCAAGCTCGTCTCCAGATTATTTGGCGACGCCGCAGGGAGCCAGACGGTTTCGGCTGTTCGCCGAGGTTAATGGAGCGGGAAGGTTCGGGGCGCGTGCCGGATCGCGCTCGTAGTCGAGCGCGGTTGTTTAATCCGCATCAGAGAATTCAGCCGCGGCCGGTAGTTGACTGCCAATCGGTCGTCGTCGACAGGGGCGGAGCTAAAAATGAGCGTTCAGTCTGACCGTTCCTCGATCTTTACGACCTCCAGCAGACTCCAACCGCTTGATGAAAATGAGATGAGGCGGTCAAACCCACGCCAGTCGCTCAAAAATACTGGAGTGAACACCGGCGTGTTTCTACTGCGGGGACTGCTACAGCAGATTATCCGCAAGGGCGCATTGACCATGGTCGCGCCAGACGGCTGTTCGCACCATATCGGCAACGGTTCACCATCTATAACCATTCGTATCGTTGATCCCGGCGTAATTCCTCGGTTGATTTTAAATCCCGATATGGCCTTTGGAGAGGCCTATATGGACGGCGCGCTCGTCGTCGAAGACGGCGATATCTACGATTTCCTCGCTCTCTGTTTTGCCAATATGGGCTGGGGCAGCGGGCATGGGCTACAGCGCCTTCGCGCCGTTATCAGGCATCTTGTCCGACGCATCGCCCAACATAATCCCATTCCAGTCGCACGTGTGAATGTTGCGCACCATTACGATCTCTCCGACACACTTTATGAGATGTTTCTTGACGCCGATCGCCAATATTCCTGCGCCTATTTCGTCTCACCCGACGATACGTTGGAGCGCGCACAGGAACAGAAAAAGCGGCATCTCGCGGCAAAACTCTTGCTCCGCTCAGGCCAGCGGATCCTTGACATCGGATCGGGGTGGGGTGGGCTCGGTCTTTATCTTGCGCGGGTTGCCGACGTTGACGTTACAGGTCTGACGCTCTCGACCGAGCAACAAGCATATGCGCAACGACGCGCCTTCGAGATTGGTGCAGAAGATAGCGTAAGATTTTTCCTAAAGGACTATCGACAAGAAGTAGGCCAGTACGACCGCATCGTGTCGGTCGGCATGTTCGAACATGTCGGCGTCGGACATTACCGTGAATACTTCGAGAAGGTCAGGGACCTCCTCAACGAGGATGGTGTTGCATTGATCCATACGATTGGCCGTGCTGATGGTCCCGGCGCGGCCAATGCCTGGATCAACAAATACATCTTCCCCGGTGGATACGTTCCCGCGCTTTCCGAGATTCTACCAGCCATCGAACAGGCCGGACTTTATGTGACAGACATCGAAGTGTTGCGTTTGCACTATGCGGAAACCTTGAAGGCATGGCGGCGCCGCTTCAATGTGAACCGGCAGAGCGTCGCCGAGATCTATGACGAGCGCTTCTGCCGCATGTGGGAATTCTATTTGGCTGGTTGCGAAGCAGGATTCCGCCATAGCGGTCTGCTGAATTTCCAAATTCAGGTGAGCAAACGCATCGACGCTGTACCGCTGACCCGAGATTATGTCCTTGACTGGGAGCGCTCGCACCTCGGCGACGTGACGCGTTGATTTAGCCCCTATCACTCGTCATTTTCTAGGTAACGACCGAGATTGAAATAGTTGAAACTGATGATCGGATGACGGTAGGAAGCGTAGCCATGCCGACGTGTCGCCGACCGTTTGTGAACTGGAGCAACTGGTGTGACGGCAGTGACAGAACGACCGTGATTAATAGGCACACTACGATCGACATTCGCTCGCGATAGGCATTCGACTGTGGGATGGCCATTCAAGTCCGAGTGCTAAGCACTTGCAGCTTAACGCCGCATTGACAGACGTGGGCGTTCGTTGCGGGCAAAAAATGGACTCCGGGGAATGTCCGCCTTTGGCCGCGGTCATCGTGGTCAGCTAACTAGCGACTGGAAATTGGCTGTGGCCAGTCCCATTGCAACGTATCTGCAACACGACAGTCGTAAGTTATTGGAGTTGTTGAGGTGAAAACGGTTTCCTAAACCGTAGGTCGGAAGTTCGAGTCTTCCCGGGATCGCCAAGTCTTGCCGGTCGCGCGCAAATCGCGCCGTGTCCAAATGCCGATGGCACAGAGCAGTGCAATGGCACTGGCCGATTGACTTTAGATTTCAGGCCGCGCTCGACACCGGTTCTTCAGCGGCCGGCTCTGTGTTGTTCATCTGAACGCCACTACAGCAGTTGTGAACCTTATGAGACATGCCCGGTCGGCAGCCCCAAGGCGGTATGCGTTTGTCCGCGATGTGTCGCCGGCCCGGCATCGCATGCCGGACTGGCGAGACGTTGTGCGTGCGCCCGTCTTGTACGGGTTAATCCAGTTTGACGCCTGCCTCGGTCACGACCTTCTGCCAGCGCACGGTTTCCGCGGCCACCATGGTGCCGAACGCCGCGCCTGTAACATCGGGAACGTCGGAGCCGTTGCGCTCCCACGCTTCCTTGATCGCAGCCGTCTGCATCGCCTTCTGCAACTCCTTGGTCATGCGTTCGACGACGGCTGGCGGCGTTTTCTTCGGTGCGAAGACCCCGTACCAGGTCGAGACTTCGTAACCGGGCACGCCTGCTTCCGCGGCTGTGGGCACATCCGGGAACGCCGGCACCCGTTTTGGCGCCGCGACTGCAAGCGCGCGCAACTGCCCGCTGCGGATTTGCGGCGCCGACGAGCCGAGCCCGTCGAACACCAGCGGCACGTGACCGGCGACAAGATCCTGCATCGCCGGGCCCGCTCCGCGATAGGGCACATGCAGAATGCGCGTCTTGGTCACGATCTTGAACAACTCGCCGGCGAGATGATGCGTGGTGCCGGCGCCGGCGGAACCGTAATTCAGCTTGTCCGGATTGGCGCGAAGATAGGCGACGAATTCCGGCAGCGTCTTGGCGGCAACCTTGTCAGGATTGACCACGATCACCTGCGGCGGCCGCGCGATCAGCGCCACCGGTACGAAATCCTTCTCGAGATTGTAGTCGAGATTGGGATAGATCGCCGGAGCGATGGCGTGATGCGCCGCGCCGACGAAGAAGGTGTAGCCGTCCGGCGCGGCCTTCGATGCCTGGGATGCGCCCACGGTGCCACCGGCGCCGGCGCGGTTTTCGATCAGCACGCGCGTGCCCAGTTGCGTGTCGAGCTGGGCAGCAAGCGGGCGGGCGAAGGCATCGGTGCCGCCGCCGGCCGCGAACGGCACGACAAAGACGATTGGCTTCTCCGGCCATGTCTGGGCCCGGGCCTGATCGGCCACCGCGACAGAGCCCGCCAGGAGTGCAGATAAAGCGTACAAGCCGAGTTTCAGTTTCACGTCAGATCCTCCCGGGATTATTGGATTGCGTCGTCTCTAGGCGACGCTTTGGGTGTCGTTACGCAGCAAAATACCGCTCATGTTCCTGCAATGCGTCTCGCCCGACAACGGGACGTTTCGCCGCTGCCCTTGCGCTCCGAGGCGCGCGACTCCGCCCAGATTGGCCTGATGTATGAGGATTTATTGACAATATCATACAGCGCATGCGAGCGTGCGCTGCCGGTTCAGAGATGAGACGTCACACCAAATGTTCGGAATTCTGGGCTTCGGCTTTCTTCTTGGCATGCAGCATGCGTTAGAGGCCGATCACATCGCGGCGGTGTCCAGCATCGCGGCCCGGCGATCGAGCGTCGGTGACATCGTCAAGCATGGGCTGACCTGGGGGCTCGGTCACACCATCACCCTGTTCATGTTCGCCGGCGCGGCAATTCTGCTCGGCCATGCGATCCCCGAACACCTGGCGTCCCCACTGGAAACCGCCGTCGGCGTCATGCTGGTTGGCCTCGGCGCGCATGTGCTGTGGCGATTGTGGCGCGACCGCGTGCATTTCCATCAGCACCGGCACGGCGACGGAACTGCGCACCTTCATCTGCACAGTCATGCGGCGGAGTCCGTTCCGCACCAGCGCAGCAGCCACGATCATCGGCATGGTTTCCGATGGCGGTCGCTGTTGGTCGGGCTGATGCACGGCATGGCGGGCTCGACCGCCTTGCTGGTGCTGGTCGTCTCGCAGTTCACGAACCCGCTCGACAGCCTGTTCTACATCCTGCTGTTCGGTGTTGGATCGATGCTGGGGATGGGCGCGCTGTCGACAGTGATTGCGGTGCCGCTGGCTGTTTCCGCGCGATGGCTGACATGGGCCAATCGCGGACTTCAGGCCGCTGTCGGGATTGTCACCATCGGGATCGGCGCGATGACGATCTACTCCACTGCGCTGGCGTAGGGACGTCCATCCTGTCGCGCGGCTTGTCGTCATAGCTGCCGGTGTGCAATGTGCCGGCAAAAGAACAGCCGACGAGGAACACCTTGCCCCATCGTCACGAAATCTATGCCATCCGCTATGCGACGATGACGGGGCGCCAGCCGCATCAGAATTATCTGACGCCGGATGTCCACAACGAGGGCACCGACCTCGACTATTTCATCTGGCTGATCCGGGGCAAAGGCGGCGACATCCTGGTCGATACCGGCTTCAACGATGTCGCGGCGCGCGAGCGCTCGCGTAACCTGACCATCAATCCGTCCGATGCGCTGGAACGGTTCGGCGTTGCGCCCGGCAGCATTCGCGACGTCGTGATCACACATCTGCATTACGATCATGCAGGGAATCTCGATCGCTTTCCCAGCGCGCGGTTTCACTTGCAGGATCGCGAGATGAGTTTCGCCACCGGCCGCTGTATGTGCCACGGCCTGCTGCGGCATCCGTTTTCCGCGGAAGACGTCACGCTGATGGTGCGCCATGTGTTCAGCGACCGTGTCGTGTTTCATGACGGGGATGACGAGATCGTCCCGGGTGTGACGCTGCATCATGTCGGCGGACACTCGGACGGCCTTCAGGTGGTGCGCGTCGAAACCGAACGCGGCCCCGTGGTGCTCGCCTCCGACGCCGCGCACTATTACGGCAACATGCATCGCCGCAATCCATTTCCGATCGTCTACAACGTCGGCGACATGATGGAGGGCTGGAAGATCGTCGAGCGCCTTGCCGGTCATCCCGACCGTGTCATTCCCGGTCACGATCCGATGGTGCGCGAGCTTTACCCGCAGGCCAGCGACAAGGCCGATGCTGTCGCGCTGCACAAGAATCCGAAACGATCCTTCACCGCCTAGCGCTGCCATCGCCCTCACGACGGGGAGTGAACAAGCGATCTTGATTGCCCGCCGTCCGAAGGCGTTGATATAAAATGAGCGAGCCCCGCATGGACATCGCCGGCGGATCGGCGAGTCACGAGTGAAACTCGATGCACGGCAGAGACGATCACACCTCAGCAAAGACAGCTTTCGTGTTCGCGGGCGGCGGAAGCTTTGGCGCGATTCAGGTCGGGATGATGCAGGCGCTGGCAGCGCATGGGGTCACGGCCGATCTCGTGGTCGGGTCAAGCGTGGGCGCGATGAACGGCGCTTACTATGCCGGCGCGCCGACACCGGACGGCGTCAAGAAACTCGCGGAGATCTGGCGGGGGCTGACACGGCAGGATGTGTTTCCGGTCTCGGCGCGTTCGTTCGTCAGCTTTCTGTGGCGGCGGGATTTTCTGATCTCGCATGACGGCGTCCGCAAGCTGATCGAGGATCATCTTCCGTACCAGAAACTGGAAGACTCGATCATTCCGATTCATATCGTCACCACCGACATTGTGACCGGCGAAACTATTGTGCTGTCGGAAGGCTCTGCCGCCGAAGCGATCGTTGCCAGTACGGCCATTCCGGGCGCGTTCGCGCCGGTCAGACACAACGACCGTTTTTTGGCCGACGGAGCGATATCGAGCAACACGCCAATCCGGGTTGCCATCCAGAAGGGCGCAAAGCGGCTCATTATCATGCCGACCGGGTTTGCCTGTGCGGGGCAGGACCCGCCGGTCGGCGCGGTTGCAACCGCACTGCACGCGCTGACACTGCTGATCTCGCGGCAGATGACCACCGAGCTGGAGTATCTGGAGTCGACCATTGACTATTGCGTGGTGCCGCCGCTGTGCCCGCTGGTCGGCTCGCCTTATGACTTCACCCGCACAGACGACCACATCACGCGGGCCGTCAAGAGTACCGAGGAATGGATCGCCGGTGGCGGGCTTGGGAAGGCGGGCATCCCGGCCGAAATGCGTCCGCACCGGCACTGAGTGCGTTCGGCGCGAAGCGCGATTGATATATTGCTCTGCAATATGCCGCAGGTTCTACGTTCGCGATATGACAGCATGACGTCAAAGCGCCGGCATATCCCGCGGCACTTCCGATGCCGGTGCCTCACGCTTTGGTGTATAGTTCCCGTCTATCGATGCTGTTCTCGCTGCGCTATCGACCTGCGTCGTGAAACGCGCCAACATGCGGACTGCCGCTACGGCTTATGAATTGCTGCCGAGGTTTTTATGGAAACGCTCTCGCTGCTGCTTTCGCCCCGCTTTATTATCCTGACTCTTTGCATTTGCATCACCGCGCTTCTGGTTGGCTGCGCGATCTACTACGACTTCAAGCATATTTTTCTGTTTGCCATTCCGATCACGATTTTCGGGTCGCTGTCGGTGCTCGGCATCCACGACATGCTGCAGAAGAGCCACGCGGTTTTGCGCAACTATCCGATCTCTGCGCATATCCGGTTTCTCCTGGAGGAAATCCGCCCCGAGATGCGGCAGTATTTCTTCGAGAGTGAAAAGGACGGCAAGCCGTTCAGCCGTGACACGCGTGCGGTGGTTTATCAGCGCGCCAAGATGGTGCTCGACAAGCGCCCGTTCGGCACGCAGGAAGATGTCTACGCCGAAGGCTATGAATGGATGAACCATTCGGTCTCGCCGAAGCCACCGGCCGATGAGCATTTCCGTATCACCATCGGCGGTCCGGACTGTACGAAGCCGTACTCGGCGTCGGTGTTCAATATCTCCGCGATGAGCTTCGGTGCGCTCAGCCCCAATGCGGTTCGCGCGCTCAATGCCGGTGCCAAGAGGGGCAACTTCGCGCACGATACCGGTGAGGGCGGAGTAAGCCCGTATCATCGTGAGAACGGCGGCGACCTGATCTGGGAAATCGGCTCGGGATATTTCGGCTGCCGCAATCCCGACGGAACGTTCAATCCTGAGCTGTTCGCAAAGGTTGCGAATGACGACCAGATCAAGATGATCGAACTGAAGGTCAGCCAGGGCGCCAAACCGGGGCACGGCGGCGTGCTTCCGGCGGCGAAAGTGTCCGAGGAAATCTCGCGCATTCGCGGCGTTCCGATGGGCGAAGACTGCATTTCGCCGGCCTATCACCGCGCCTTCTCAACTCCGATCGAGATGATGCAGTTCATCGGCGAGATGCGGCGGCTGTCGGGCGGCAAGCCTGTCGGCTTCAAGCTCTGCATCGGTCACCGCTGGGAATTTCTTGCGATCTGCAAGGCGATGGTGAAAACGGGAATCTATCCCGACTTCATCGTGGTCGATGGCAACGAGGGCGGCACCGGTGCGGCGCCGGCCGAGTTCATGGACCATCTTGGCATGCCGATGCGCGAAGGCGTCAGCTTCGTTCACAATGCGCTGATCGGCATCAATGCGCGGGACCGCATTCGGATCGGCGCGGCCGGCAAGATCGCGACAGGTTTCGATCTCGCGCGCGCCATGGCGCTCGGCGCGGACTGGTGCAATTCCGCGCGCGGCTTCATGTTCGCGCTCGGCTGCATCCAGTCGCTGAGCTGTCATACCGATCGCTGCCCCACCGGCGTGACGACCCAGGACCCGACGCGCAGCCGCGCTCTGGTGGTGCCGGACAAGACCACGCGCGTTTACAACTATCATCGCGCCACGCTGCATGCGCTGGCGGAACTGATCGCAGCATCTGGTCTCAGCCACCCGCAGGAAATTCGCCCGATTCACTTCTCGCACCGGATATCCGGAACCGATGTGCTGTCGTTCGCGCGGCTTTATCCGCAGCTTCGTCCGGGCGAATTGCTCGAAGGCAAGGTCGATAGTCCGCGCTTCCATGCCTGGGCATTCGCGCAGGCGGAATCGTTTGCGCCGCTCCCGGTGCCACCTGCGTCCATGCCGGCGACGCCGGTCGCCGTGCGCGGAGTTGGGGCCTAGAACTCGCCGTGCAGGCGTCCTGAGAAGATCGAGACCGGTCCGCGGTCCGCGTTGTAGGCGGGGTTTACGATCAGCTGATAATCGGCGGTGAAGGTGAAGGCCTTGCTGAGCGCCAGCGCGTAGTAGGTCTCCAGAATGCGCTCGTTGCTGTAGTTCAACCGGCCATCGCCGATCAAAAGACCCTTGCCGCCGGCGGCCAGGAAATCGCGGTGTGCGCCCGACAGTCCGTTGATGGCTCCGCCGAGGCCGATGGTGTCGGCCGGCCGTCCCCAGTAGCTGCCTTTAACTGAAACGCCGCCGGACACGCTCCGGTCGACATCCGTGAACGAGAGGATCTCGTTCTGGCCGTCGTTCCAGCTCGCGCGCGCGAAGATGCCGATGTCGGTTGCGACCTGCTGTTCGGCGTTGACATAGAATCCGTACTTGGATCGCTCGCGCCGCTCGCCGATGACAATGTCGTTGATGTCCAGACCCGGATTTGCCGTGCTGATTCCAAGCACATCGCGATAGCTGGCGGTGTTGCCTTTGTTGGCGAATACGCCGACGCGCAGCTTGCCGGGCTGGTTGAAGATCGTATGGCGCTCCTCGAATTCGACCACCGCGCCGCCGGTTTTGAAGGTGAGCACGTCGCTGTTGGGCTGCGACGGCACCTGGAACAGGCCGGCCCTGATCGCCCAGTCCTTGCGGTTGAGTTCGACCACGGCGCCGCGCGTGAAGCCCGGCAGATCGGCCGGGAAGTCGTAGGCGGCGGAGGCCCACATCGCCCAGTTCAGGAAATCGGCGCGCGGATCCTTTGCGTAGGAGTTGCCGTCGAAGTAATCGCCGACGGCAAAGCGCCCCACCGTCACCGTGACGCGATTGATGTCCCGCTTGCCCGGCAACTGATTGGCGGCGTCGGCGACGTCTTCCTGTTCGCCGCCGAGACCGAAGGTCTGGCGGAAGAAATAGCGCTGCGCGCGGAATTTCGGATACTCCGCTCCGCCCTTCTGCGCTTCGCCATTCGAGAAGCCGGCAAGACCGAGCGTGCTGCCGATGCCGAATCCCTGTGCGAGTTCAGGGTTGAAGTAAAATTCTCCGCCCTCCCACAGCCGCCAGCCGAGAAACGCGCCGGCGGTCCAGGTCTCGCGGGTGCGTCCGGCGCCGGGCAGGCTGTTCGGCCCCTGGTACGGCGCGCGGAAGGACGGATAGCCTTGGGTGATCACCGTGGTCTGGCCGTGAACATTCCAGTCGGTGGATTCCGGAAGCGAAGGCGGCTTGATCGCGGCGCCTGTCACCCATGGAGGTGCATCCCACAGCCGGTAGTTCAGTCCGAGCTTGACGGTGTGAACCTGCGGATCGACCCGCACATCGGGCAGCGGCACGTCGCCGAGCCCATAGGTGCGCGCGCCAAGATCGATGTAGTTGTACTCGACCTTGCCGGACCAGTTGCCGCCCATCGCGAATTCGACGCCGGCGCCGGCAACCCAGCCCAGATGCATGCGCGACTTGTTGCCGATCACGTCGCCTGCGGGGTCATTGAGATCGACGCGGGTGCGTCCCCACGCGGCGCCGCCGGTCACATAAGGCAGCCACGTCCCGAAGCCGTAGCCGATGCGGCCGCGCGCCGTGCCGAAGTAATCGAACGTCGTGTGGAATGGCGCAGGCACCAGCTTCGGACGATCGAGCGGACTCGTAAAGGAAATATCGGCTTCGACGCCGACCACCCATTTGTTCGGAAGCTGCAGGTTGTATCCCGCCTGATAGCCGCCGATCAGACCGGTGATGGTGTGCGGAAAGAAGATGCCTTGCTGTGGCAACGGATTGGTGCCTGGACCAAAGCTGCCGCCGCCGTAGCCGACGTGCCCGCCGACATAGAGACCGCTCCAGTCAAAAACCGGCGCAACCCGCGGCGCTTTAAGGGGCAGGGCGGCGTCGGCCGCCAGCACGACATCAAGCGACGTCGCTCCCAGCGCAAGTCCCGCGACTGCGCCTTTCATCAGGACTATGTGGCGTTTGATCGAGATCATGAAACGGCCAGCGCACGGGATCGCATCTGCGGGTGGAGGGACCAGAAAGAACCGGGCTTGCTGGCATTTGGCGGTATTTGCGAATTGTTCTCAAGTGATTGTTTTGCTTGTGAGCAGCCGATCTGTGGGCCGGCCGGAATTCGCCCGGGACCCATGGCATTGTTATGTGACAATCAGACGACATGCAGCTGTGGCTTAGAGACGCTCCGCGAATCGCGCAAGCAAAAATGAAATGACCCGCCCGGGGGGACAACCGGGCGGGTCCTTGGGTCGACGCGGCGTGGATGAGGCGTCGCGCCGAACTCAACTTTGAAGCGGATCAGTAGCAGCTGCGAACGCGGCCGATGTAATTGCCGTAGGCGTCGAACTGGCGGACCCAGCCGCAGCGGCGATAGCCGTAATAGTCGTTGGCGTAAGCGTTGCTGGCAGCGGCGGCGAACAGCGCGCCGGCGGCGAGGCCGACACCGATGCCGACGCCATGGTGATGATGAAACTTGCCGGCGTGGGCTTCCTGGGTGGTGGCGGCGATGCCACCGGTCAAAGCGACAGCAGCAACAGCGAGGGCGGCAATCCTGGTCTTGATCGACATGAAACTCTCCATCCTTGTTTGGGGCAGTCCGTCTGGACCGCATGCCAATTGGTGGTGAGCTGACGGAATTCGGTTCGAAGATTCTTTTGAAAAATCGAAATCTCAAAAAATCAAATTAATTCAATATCTTGCGTGGCATCACGGCATTTGGGGCCGGTTTGAGAGCCGCGCAAGATCGAACCTGCGGACGTCGTCGAGCAATTCAACGAAGGCGCGCGCGCCATGTTCGATCAGCGCTGCGCCTTTCTCCGCCGTGGCTGTCGTGGCATCGCCGACCGCGCCCAGCGGATTGAGATCCTGCATTGCCCAGGCGAACGGTGCGGGGCGTCCTGCCGAAAGCCAGCGGAAGTCCTTCGTCATCTGTTTTTCTGCAGACTCGAAATTTGCCAGGCGGTCTTTTCTGACCTGATCGGGAAATGCCGCAAGCATGATCGAGGTTTCAACCGCGCCGCCATGAATCCCGAAACGCAATTCATCGGCCGGGAATAATCCGTCCGGCGCGCCGAACCGGCTCCAGCTTGTGGTCACCGCGAGCATCTGATGCTTGGCGCGCAGATCCTGCGCGATCAGCGCCATCGCGGCGCTGTTGCCGCCATGGCTGGTGACAATGACGAGCTTGCGGATGCCCGTTTGCGCGACCGTGTCGCAGAGCGCCATCCACTTGCTGAGCGCGACATCGGTCGTCAGTGTCTGCGTACCGGGATAGTCGGTATGCTCGGTCGAAATGCCCACCTGTTCGATCGGCAGAAACGTGACCGGCATTCTGTCGGGCACGATCGCGCGCACGCGGCCGAGATAGGCCTGCGCGATCAGGGTATCGGTCTCGAGCGGCAGATGCGGCCCGTGCTGCTCGGTTGCCGCGAGTGGCAAGACGGCGATCCAGTGTGCGGCATCGGTCTTGTCGATGCCGGACAGGTCAATTCCGGTCCAGTCATGCGGAGGCTTGGAGATCATCGTGCGCGGGTTTCTTCGAACAGGCGTTTCATTGAATCAATTAGCAGAGTAGCCTTGCGATGCCCATCATGGGCAAAACGCCCAACGGAGTCCAATGATGCCCCCCAGCCACTTGCTGCGCGCGTTTCTCGTCGGGATGGCGCTCGCCGCCGCGCCCGCATATGCGCAGGCGCCGGGGGGGCTGGACAAGGTGTCGTTCGGCACCAACTGGGTGGCGCAGGCCGAGCATGGCGGATTCTATCAGGCTGTGGCGGATGGCACTTATGCGCGTTACGGCCTCGACGTGACGATCGTTCCCGGCGGACCCAACGTCAACAACCGCATCCAGTTGATCGCCGGCAAGATCGAGTTCTTCATGAGCGCGAATACACTGCAATCGTTCGATGCGGTCGCGAACAACGTCCCCGTGGTCGCCGTTGCCGCGATTTTTCAAAAGGATCCGCAGGTTTTCCTGGCGCATCCTCAATCCAAGGTCACCAAACTGGAAGACCTCAAGCCGCTGACGCTGTTTGTCTCCAAAGAAGGGATGCCGACCTACTTCCAGTGGCTGAAATCCGAATACGGCTTCAGCGAGGAGAACGTGAAGCCCTACACTTTCAACGCGCAGCCGTTTCTTGCCGACAAGAACAGCGCAATGCAGGGCTATGTGACGTCCGAACCGTTCGCGGTCGAGAAGCAGGCGAAATTCAAGCCGACGGTGATCCTGCTCGCCGACTATGGCTTCAACGCCTATTCGACGCTGATCGAAACCAGAACCGCCTTCGCCGAGAAGAAGGCCGATCTGGTGCAGCGCTTTGTCGATGCGTCGGTGACCGGCTGGTACACCTATCTCTATGGCGATAACCGCGCCGGCAATGCGCTCATCAAGAAAGCCAATCCCGAGATGACCGACGATCTGCTCGCTTACTCTGTCGAGAAGATGAAGCAGTACGGCATCGTCGATTCCGGCGACACCTTGAAGGACGGCATTGGCGCGATGAGCGATGCGCACATGGCGCAGTTTTTCGGCAAGATGGTTCGCGCGGGAGTGACGCGGCGCGACATCGATTATCGCAAGGCCTACACCTTGCGCTTCGTCAACAAGGCTGTGGGTCTTAACCTGCGGCCGAAGAACTGACGGCGGCGGATTTCCCGGAATGTCCATCCTTGAAGCTGACGATACGCAGGGCAGGCCGCGGGGTGGCGCGGCAGTGTCGCTGCGCGGCGTCACCAAGGTCTACGACAACGGCGTTGCCGCCTTGGGCCCGCTCGACCTGACGGTTCGGGCGGGAGAATTCGTGTCGCTGCTCGGGCCGTCCGGCTGCGGCAAGTCTACGGCGCTGCGCATCATCGCCGGTCTGAGCGAGCCGACATCCGGCGCCGTGCAGGTCGCCGGGCGCGATGCGAGGGATCGTTCGCGCCACACTGTCGGCTTCGTGTTTCAGGAGCCGACCCTGATGCCGTGGGCGAGCGTGCGCGGCAATGTCCAGCTTCCGCTCGATCTGACCGATGCATCCCGCGCTGACGCAACAACGCGCGTCAATCAGGCGCTGGCTCAAGTCGGGCTCGCGGAGTTCGCGGAGGTCTATCCGCGCGAGCTGTCCGGCGGCATGAAGATGCGGGTCTCGCTGGCGCGGGCGCTGGTGACCGATCCGGATATTCTTCTGATGGATGAACCGTTCGCGGCGCTCGACGAAATCACGCGCTTCAAGCTGAACAACGACCTGCTCGCGCTCTGGCGCAAGCTGGGCAAGACCGTCGTGTTCGTGACGCATTCGGTGTTCGAGTCGGTGTACCTGTCGCAGCGCGTGCTGATCATGACATCCCGGCCCGGGCGCATCGCGCGCGAATTTCGCATCGATGCAGCCGAGCCGCGCGGCGAGGAATTCCGTACATCCGCGGAGTATGCAGCGCACTGCCGCGATGTGTCCGCGGCGCTCGCCAGGGCAAGTGGCGCGGGAGTTGCCCCATGACGGCGCGGGAGTCATCGCCGGCACGCTTGCTGAGAATCCTTCTGCCGCTGATCGCCCTGGCTGCAGGCGTTGCAGTCTGGGAGGCTGTGGTTCGCATCAACAATCTTCCGGTCTATGTGCTGCCCGCACCGAGCGTCGTTTTCACCACTCTCGTGCAGGACTGGCCGCTTCTGTTCGGATCGCTACTGACGACGCTGTCGACCACGGTTCAGGGGTTCATTGCGGCGGCGGTCGGCGGCATCGCGCTTGCGGTGTTGTTCAGCCGTTCGAAATGGCTGGAATATGCGCTGCTGCCCTATGCGGTGATCCTTCAGGTCACGCCGGTCATCGCGATCGCGCCGCTGCTGCTGATCTACCTGCCGCAGCATCTGGCTGTCGTGGTCTGCGCCTGGATTGTGTCCTTCTTTCCGGTGCTGTCGAACACCACGCTGGGGCTGAATTCGGTCGATCGCAATCTGCTCGGTCTGTTCGAACTGTACGGGGCCACGCGTACGCAGACCCTGCGGCGCCTGAAGCTGCCTTCGGCGCTGCCGCATATTCTCGGAGGTCTGCGGATCGCCGGAGGACTGTCGCTGATCGGCGCTGTGGTCGCCGAAATCGCTGCGGGCTCGGCCGGGGCCGGTTCCGGACTGGCCTACCGGATCGCCGAGGCCGGCTACCGGCTCAACATCCCGCGGATGTTCGCGGCGCTGCTGCTGCTCTCGATTGCCGGAATTGTCATCTATTTGGGTCTCTCGCTGGCCTCGTATCTTGTGCTACGACGCTGGCACGAAAGCGCGCTTGGAAAGGAAAACTAATGGCTGCGAACGGGTCTCAGGAAAAGATCGATGTGCTGGTGTACGGCCCTTCAAAGCCGGTCATCGATAACGGTTTTCCCGCGAACTTCGTTCTCCACAAATTCGAGAACCAGCGCGACCTTGGCCGGATGACCCCTGAAGTTGCGGACCGCATTCGCGGCGTCGCGGTGACCGGCCTGGTGCAGGCCGATGCGGAGATGCTGGCACGGTTTCCGAAGACCGAAATCGTGTCCAGCTTCGGGGTCGGTTACGACCATATCGATTCGAAATACGCTGCCGGGCACAACATTATTGTCACCAACACGCCGGACGTGCTGACCGAAGAAGTCGCGGACACCGCGCTCGGTCTGCTGATCGCGACATTGCGCGAGTTCATCAAGGCGGACCGGTATCTGCGGGCAGGGCATTGGACCACGAAGGGCTTTCCGCTCAGCCCCGGTTCGCTGCGTGACCGCAAGGTCGGCATGGTCGGCATGGGGCGCATCGGCCAGGCCATTGCGCGCCGCCTCGATGCATCGCTGGTGCCGGTGGTTTATCACTCACGCAATCCCGCGAAGGGCGTGAGCTACAAGCATTACCCGAACCTGATCGAGATGGCCAAGGACGTCGATACGCTGATCGCCATCACGCCCGGAGGTCCATCCACCGCGAAAATGATCAATGCCGAGGTGCTCAAGGCGCTCGGGCCGCGCGGCGTATTTATCAATGTCGCGCGCGGATCGGTGGCGGACGAAGACGCGTTGATCGCGGCGCTCAAGGACGGCACCATCATGGCCGCCGGTCTCGATGTGTTCGCGAACGAGCCGGAAGTGCCGGATGCATTGAAGGCGATGCAGAACGTGGTGCTGCTGCCGCATATTGCATCGGCCTCGATCACCACGCGCAATGCCATGGATCAGCTCGTGGTCGACAATCTCAAGCTGTGGTTCTCCGGCAAGGCGCCGTTGACCCCCATCGCGGAAACGCCGGTGAAAGGCCGCTGAGCATGCTTCGCGCTGCGCTGTCTGGACTCACGAAACGTCTGCTAATTGGGCGGGTTTGCCTGCTCGCATTGGCGGGAGTTCTCGTGATCGTACCGGACGCAGTGGCGCAGGACGCGCGTTCTCTCACCAAGGAAATGGTCGGAGAGTGGGAGTTGTCGACCGCAGGCCGCGACAAGACCTGCATTGTGACGCTGAAGAGCGATTCCACCCCGCAGGGCCTGAAGCTGGAGCTTGATAAGGGATGCAGCGCGGCGCTGCCCTTCACCAAGAGCATCGTGGCGTGGAGCGTAAAAGGACTCGACATCGTGCGGCTGCAGGATGCGGCGGGGCAATCGGTCATCGATGTGACCGAGGTCGAAAGCGGCATCTTCGAAGGCCTGCGGCAGGGCGAGGGCGTGTATCTCTTGCAGAATCTCGCGGCTGCGCGCGCCCTGTCGAAATCCGCCGATCAGCTGATCGGCGACTGGGCGATGGTGCGCGGCAGCGGCAAGGCGATCTGCGGATTGACCCTGACCAATACCGAAGCGACGACACCGGAGAATTTCGCGGTGTATCTAAAGCCGCGTTGCGATCCGCTGGTGACGACTTTCGCGCCGACCATATGGCGTATCGAGCGTGGCGAATTGCTGCTGCAGTCGGCGAAGGGCGAAATCTGGCGCTTCGAGGCCGACGACAACGCGCAGTGGCGGCGCATTCCCGACAGCGCCGATCCGCTGCTGCTGACACGGCAGTAGTTTTAAATCAGCCGCATTCCCTTCAAACTCGCATGCCCGTTCTTGCCGACGATGATGTGATCGTGCACCGAGATTCCAAGCGGGCTCGAAATCGACATGATCGATTTCGTCATCTGGATGTCGGCGGTCGATGGCGTCGGATCGCCGGAGGGATGGTTGTGCACCAGAATGATCGCGGTGGCGGACAGCTCCAGCGCGCGCTTGACCACTTCGCGCGGATAGACCGGCGTGTGATCGACGGTGCCGACCTGCTGCAATTCGTCCGCGATCAACTGATTGCGCTTGTCGAGAAACAGGATGCGGAACTGCTCCTTGTCGGCAAAGGCCATGGCGGCGCGACAATACTCGATCACGTTTGACCACGACGACAGCACGGTCTTTTCTTTGCTGATCTGCCCCTTCGCGACGCGGCTTGCGGTCGCCGCGATCAGCTTGATTTCGGTGATCGCGGAATCCCCGAGGCCGCTGACTTCCTTCAGGCGCAATTCCGGCGCGTGAACCACTTCGGCGAACGATCCGAATTTCCCGATCAGCGCCTTCGCCAGCGGCTTGACGTCACGGCGCGGCAGCGCGCGGAACAGCACCATTTCGAGCAGTTCGTAATCGCTCAGCGCATCAGCGCCCGCCTCGCGGAAGCGATCCCGCAGCCGTTCGCGATGACCATGATAGTGCGGCGCTTCGGAGAAGCCGGATGACGCGGACGGATCGTCGGATTTTGCGGGCATGACGGAATGCGTGCTCAAGTATGCTGCAAGCATCGCCGCGCCCGGCTGCATTTGCAACCGGGTTTATTCCAGTATCAAGAATCCTTGCTGAATGCGGATATGTCCATCCGCGCGAAGCCAGAGCGTCAGACCTTGTAAGGCGGCTTGTCCAGCTTGCCGGGGGAGAGCGTGAAGATTTCCACGCCGTCCTGGGTCACGCCGACCGAATGTTCGAACTGGGCCGACAGCGAACGGTCGCGGGTCACCGCGGTCCATCCGTCGGACAGCACCTTCACATGCGGCTTGCCGAGATTGATCATCGGCTCGATGGTGAAGAACATGCCGGGCTTCAATTCGACGCCCTCGCCGGGGCGGCCGACGTGAATGATGTTCGGTTCGTCATGGAACATGCGGCCGAGGCCATGCCCGCAGAAATCGCGCACCACGCTCATCTGCTGCGGCTCGACGAAGCTCTGGATGGCATGGCCGATGTCGCCGGTGGTGGCGCCAGGCTTCACGGCGGCAATGCCGCGCATCATCGCCTCATAGGTCACGTCGATCAGCCGCTCCGCACGGCGCGAAATTTCGCCGACGGCATACATGCGGCTCGAGTCGCCATACCAGCCGTCGACAATCATCGTCACGTCCACGTTGACGATATCGCCTTCCTTGAGGGGCCGGTCGCCGGGCATGCCGTGGCAGACGACATGGTTGATCGAGGTGCAGGTCGAATAGCGATAGCCGCGATACATCAGCGTCGCGGGATAGGCCTTGTGGTCGAAGGCGAACTTGCGAACGAAATCGTCGATCTGCGAGGTGAAGATCCCGGGGCGGACGATGGCGGCCAGTTCATCGAGACATCGCGCGACCAGGGCTCCGGCCTTGCGCATGCCGGCAAACGCCTGGGGGCCGTGCAGCTTGATCTGCCCGGTCTTTCGCAGCGAGGTTTCGGTGGCTTCGACGTAGTTCATGAGCGAATCTGGCTTGAAATCGAGGAAATTTGAGGGTGCATCCGCCCAATTTAATGGATGCAGCCCCCAGTGCAAGCCGCAGCATCCGCCGGGCTGCCCAGCCCTGTTTTCAGGGCATTTCTGCCCTGTTTAGGTCTCGATCGGAATGGAACGCCCCAGCCTGATATCGCGGTGGGTGAGATCGCATGTCCACGCAAGAGCCTCGACGCCAGCCAGCCGGGCCCTGTCGAAGGCGCGCGCATAGGCCGGATCGATGTCGCGCGCCAGTGCAAACGATTGGGCCGAGCCGATCTGGATCACGAACAGCATCACCGCGCGGGCGCCCGAAGCGACCATCTCCGCCAACTCGTCGAGATGCTTGGCGCCGCGTGCCGTTACCGAATCCGGGAACTCGGCGACGCCTTGGCGCCTCATGAGGTGCACGTTCTTGACTTCGACATAACAGGGTGGCCGCGAAGGATCTTCCAGCAGAAAGTCGATGCGTGAGCCCTTGCCGTTGATGGTGCGGCCGTACTTCACCTCGCGGCGAATGCTTGCATAGCCCGTCAATTCCGGAATCGCGCCGGCTGCGAGTGCTTCGGCGACCACCGGATTGGGATGCATGGTGTTGACGCCGGTCAGCTCAACACCGCTGCCGAAGTCCACCTCGATCAGTTCCCAGGAGTAGGGCAGCTTGCGCGCAAGGCTCGGCGACTTCGACAGCCAGACCCGCGCGCCTTCGGCCTGCAGGCCGGTCATGGCGCCGGGATTGGCGACATGCGCGGTGATGACGCTGCCGTCGGCGAGTTCGACGTCGGCGAGAAAACGCTTGTAGCGGCGGATCAGGGTCGCCGGCATCAGTTCGCTGGCGAAGCGCATCAGCTTTGCACGTCGACAACGGTTTCGACCGGCAGCGCGCCGCCGCGCACGCGGATTTCGCGCACGGGATACGGCACGCGGATGTTCTCGCTCTTGAAGGCGTTCCACAGCTTCAGCATCACCTCGCTGCGAATGTTGTCGGCGCCGACATCGAGGTCAGCCACCCAGAAGGTCAGCGAGAACTTCATGCCGGTTTCGGCGAACTCCGTGAGCAGGCAGTTCGGCGCCTTGAAGGTCGCGACGTTCGCGGTCTGGGTTGCGATGTCGATCGCGAGCTTGCACACCACATTCGGGTCGGCATCGTAGTTGGTCGCGAAGTTGACCTTCACCAGCATGTTCCTGTTGGTATAGGTCCAGTTGACCACCCGCTGGGTCACCAGATCTTCATTCGGAATCAGGATTTCGCGGCCGTCACCCGCCGCGACGGAAATATAGCGCGTGTTCATCGCGCTGATCTTTCCCGAACTGTCGCCGATGGTGATGAGGTCGCCGGGCTTCACCGACTTGTCCGCCAGCAGGATCACGCCGCTGATGAAATTGGCGACGATCTTCTGCAAGCCGAAGCCGAGACCGACGCCGATGGCGCCGGAAAACAGCGCAAAGGCGGACAGGTCGATGCCCGCTGCGCTCATGACCACTGCGAATGCGGCGACCATCAGCGCCAGGCGGACCATCTTGATCAGCAGCACCTGAACCGATGGTGTGAGATCGCGGGAGCGCGAAATGCGGGCTTCGAGGAAGTTGCCGAGGATGTTGACCAGCCATAGCGCGATGCCGAGAGACACCGCGACCTTCAGGACCAGCAGAGGGGTGACACGCAGCGCGCCGAGCGGGATCGCGACCGAGTCCAGCGCGGTCGCCACATCGTCCAGCTTGCCGATAATGCTCAGGGCGGCCACGATCCACGCTGCCACCGAGACCGCACGGACCACGAGTTCATTCCGGATCAGTCCCGTCGCCAGCCGGATGATGACCCACGCGGTCGCCAGACTGGCTGCGGTGGACAGCAGGTAGCCGTGCCGCATCACCTCGGCTTTCACGATGATGGCGCGGGAGATGCTGATCAGCAGCGCGAAGATGATCGTGCCTGCGCGGCTCATCAGGACACGGATCAGCGCGCGCAGCGGCGCCGGAAGCCCCATCGCCAGCGATGTCGGGTTCACCCGCGCGCGCAGGAAGCTCGCCAGAGCCAGTGACAGGCCCGCGGCGGCCAGGACGATGCCCGCCTGCATGTAGAACCAGGGCGATACGAGATAGGCCTCGGCGGATTTGATGCTCGCCTGCAGCGCCTGCTGGATATCATCCCATTCCATGGGCAACTCACCTCAAAAGGAGGCAGGCCGGTTTCGGCTGCCTTGGCTTCGATCTGGGGTCGATTCGATCACTGCGCCAGATTCCCACATTCCGCCGCTATGGGCGTGTGAGAATCCGGCGTGGGGCCGACTTAACACCAGCAAATCCGGCACAACAGGGAAGAGAACGACAAATCGGTTGGCGGCGGGCGGCGGCGACGATATTCATGAATTTGCAGGCATTTCGGGGCTCGTACCGATGCACGGAGAGACACACGGCTAATGGCATCCCTCGACTCGGTCAGTATTGCCATTCTGCTCGGCTCGGTCCTCGTGATGGCGGGCATCCTCTCGAGCCTCCTGGCGCTGCGCTTCGGCGCCCCATTGCTGCTGGTCTTCCTTTTTGTCGGTATTCTCGCAGGCGACAGCGGTCCCGGCGGCATCCGCTTCGATGACGTGCAATCGACCTATCTGGTCGGCTCGGTGGCGCTGGCGCTGATCCTGTTCGACGGCGGCCTGAAGACCCGCTTCCAGAGCATCCGCGCCGTGCTGGCGCCATCGGCGGCGCTGGCCACCATCGGCGTGCTTCTCTCTGCGCTGATTACAGCACCCGTCGCCAAATACGCGCTCGGGATCGGCTGGCCCGAGGCGCTGCTGGTCGGCGCTGTCGTGGGCTCTACCGACGCGGCCGCCGTGTTCCTTCTGGTGCACAGCCAGGGTCTTCGTCTGCGTCCTCGCGTCGGCGCGACCCTTGAGGTGGAATCCGGGACCAACGATCCGTTTGCGATCTTCCTCACCTTGATGCTGGTGGAATTCCTGTCGGTCGGCCAAAGCTCGGCGGGACATATCGTGCTTCAACTCGCACGCGAGAGCGTGCTCGGTGTGCTTTTCGGAGCCATCGGCGGCTGGCTTGTCGTATTCGCGCTGAATCGCATCTCCCTGCCGCAGGGACTGCATGCGCCCTTTGTGACAACCGCAGCACTGGTGATTTTCGGCGTGTCCCAGATCTCGCACGCGTCGGGATTCCTCGCCGTCTATCTCGCCGGCATGATCATCGGAAATCGCCCGACCCGCGCGCACAATTCCGTCGTGGCATTTCTCGACGCCGCGACATGGCTGGCGCAGATCGTGATGTTCGTGCTGCTCGGTCTCCTGGTTTCACCCGAGCGAACCCTGGCGACCGTGCTGCCGGCTGTCGCGGTAGCACTGGTGCTGATGCTGGTGGCGCGGCCGGTCGCGGTGTTTCTTTGCCTCGCGCCGTTCCCGTTCAACTGGCGCGAAAGGACTTTCATCGCCTGGGTCGGCCTGCGCGGCGCGGTCGCGATCTTTCTGGCCTCGATCCCAATGCTGGTCGGGCTGCCGAACGCGCAGGTGTATTTCGACGTCGCCTTCGTGGTTGTCATTATTTCGCTGCTGCTGCAAGGCTGGACCCTCGCTGCGGCGGCGCGTCGCCTGCATGTGGCGTTGCCGCGGGCTGATCGCGGGCCCCGGCGCGTCGAACTCGATCTGCCGGGACAGCTCGAACAGCAGCTTGTGGGTTATCCGGTCCGCGCCAACAGCCTGTTTCTGAAGCGCGGGCTGATCCCGTCATGGTCGAAGCCGACGCTGGTGATCCGCGACGAGAAGATTCTGTCGCCGGTCGAAGCCGAGCCGGTGGTCAAGGGCGATTACCTCTATCTGCTCGCGCCGCCGGAGAAAGCCGAGGCGCTGGATCGCTTCTTTGTCGACATGCCGGTGGTGCCGGCGCCGGACCCGCATCTGCTCGGCGACTTCATGATGCCTGGCGACGTGACCCTCAAGGATGTTGCCGATATTTACGGCGTCACCATCGCCTCCAGCGACGCGCATCTGACACTGGCGGATTATTTCGACATTCATCTCGATCATGCGCCCCGCGTCGGCGCGACCTTGCCGCTCGATTCCATTGTACTGGTGGCGCGGAGCATCGGCGGCAACCGGGTGAACGTGGTCGGTCTGCGGCTGCCGGAGGATGAGGAGCCGCCGGCCCCTGAACTGAGCCGCACCGCTGCCGCCAGACGCAAGCTGTCGCGGATCGGGACCCGGCTGCTCGGGAGCTGAGCCTGTTTAAAGTGCGCGGGACGGCAGCAGCAACGGTCCGTCCGGCGTCTCGACGCGGTTCACCGAGATGCCGAAGATCTCCGCAATGCGATCAGGTGTCAGTGCAAGCTGCGGGGTATCGTTGGCGACGATGCGGCCCTCGTTCATGATGACCACGCGATCGGCGAACCGCATTGCCAAAGCGAGATCGTGAATGATCGCAAGCACGGCGGTGCCGCCATGGGCGATCCGCTGAAGCAGATCCATGACAATCAATTGGTGGCGCTCATCCAGCGAGGTCGTCGGCTCATCTGCGATCAAGACCGACGCTTCGGTGGCGAGGGCCCGCGCGATGGCGACGCGCGCCCGTTCCCCGCCTGACAGTGTCGTAATCAGCCGCGAAGAAAACTCGCCGACAGCGGTTGCCTCGATGGCGCGCTCGATGGCGATCCGATCCCTGATGGAGGTCTGCGAGAACGGATCGGCATGAGGTTCGCGTCCGAGCGCAACGATGCTGTCCACCCGCATCGGCCAGTGAAATTCATGTCCCTGCGGAAGATAGGAAATGGCACGCGCCCGTGCGCGAGGCTGCATACCGTGCAGGCTGACGCCGTCGAAGGCGATTGAACCCTCCGTTCTCATCACACCGGCCACGGCGCGCGCCAGTGTGGTTTTGCCCGCGCCGTTCGGTCCGGCGAGAATTGTGAATTCGCCGGCATTCAAAGTCAGATCGGCATTGTCCACGATCCGGCGTGACCCACGGGTGACCGTGATGCCGGAAGCGACGAGGCGCGGGGCAGCATTCGGTTTCATTGCGTGCTGTCCTCCAGCGCGCGGCGCTCATGGAAGATCATCGCCAGGAAGAACGGCACGCCGATCAGCGCCGTCACCACGCCGATCTTGATCTCGATCACGGCGGGGATCAGACGCACCGCGATATCCGCCGCCATCAGCAGCGCCGCGCCCGCCAGTGATGCCGGCAGCAGCACGCGCGCAGGTTCCGATCCATAGAACCGCCGCACCAGATGCGGCGCGACCAGCCCCACGAAGGAGATGGCGCCAGCGACCGAGACGGCGGCGCCGACGCCGAGCGCGACACCGATCACCACCAGCACGCGCGTGCGCTCGACATTGATGCCGAGCGAGGCCGCGGCGTCTTCACCGAGCGTGAGCGCGCGAAAGGCTGTCGCGTTATACGCCAGCACGAACCAGCTCACGATCATGAAGGGTGCGGCAAGCCAGACGTGCTCCATGCTGCGATCGCGCAGCGAGCCGAGCAGCCAGAATGCAATCTCAAGCGCGATATATGGATTGGGCGCGAGATTGAGGATCAGGGCTATGGCTGCGCCCGCCAGACTGGCGAGCGCGAGGCCCGCCAGCAGCGTCACTGTCAGCGAGGCGCGGCGTCCGGCAATGGCGACCAGTGCGCCGACCGAGAGCAGTGCGCCCGCGATGCCAGCCAGCGGCACCGCCAGCGACAGCGCGTTGGCCAGCCCGAAGGCCATGATCGCCGCTGCCGCAGCCGCTGCCGCCTGCGGCGCGCCGAACAGCGACGGTTCGGCGAGAGGATTGCGCAGCAGGCCCTGCAACGACGCACCGGCCAGCCCGAACGTGGCGCCGATCAGCATGGCCAGGAGAGTCCTCGGCAAACGAATGTCGCGGACGATAATCGACGCTACGCCCTGATCGGAAAACAATGATGCGATGACCGTACGCGGCGAAAAGGATGCAGGCCCGGTCATCAGCGACAGCACGAACAGCACCGCCACCAGAACGGCGAGCGTCGCGGTCAGCAGGGATCCCTGAATATCGCCTCGGCTATCGCTCTTCATTGTGTTCCGGCATATCTCCACGGCAGAAGGGCCGCTGACGCAATACGATTGGCGTGGCATAACAGGCTGTCATGATCAAGAAAACCATCTTCGCGGGCCTGCTTGTTTGGGTCGTTTTTGCGGCGTTCTGCGGCAGCGTGCAGGATGTGCGTGCGGAGGGCTCTCCGAAGCGCATTGTGTCCTTCAATCTCTGCGCCGATCAGTTGCTGCTCGCGCTGGCCGACCCCGCCCAGATCGCGGGATTATCGCCCTATGCTGTCAATCCGCTTCTGTCGGTCATGACGGACAAGGCCGCGGCGTTTCCCCGTCTGGATTGGGACGCGGAGTCGGTCGTGAATCTCAAGCCCGATCTTGTGCTGGGCGGACCCAGCCATCGCCCGATCCATGCCATGCTGAGCGCGATGGGCATTCGCGTGGTGGATGTCGAACTGATCCGCAATCTCGCCGATGCACGCCGCCAGGCCATCGAGGTCGGAAAGCTTGTCGGTCATCCCGAGCGTGGCGAGGCACTGGCGCGGCAAATCGAACAGGCCGAGGCGAGGCTGTCGGCAGTCGCGTTGAAGCCGCCGCTGACGGCGCTGGTGATTCAGCGCGAAGGATACCGGGAAGGTCCGGCCAGTCTGGCATCGGGCATGCTGTCGATCGCCGGATTGCGGCCACCGCAACGCGAATCGGCAGGAGCGGGCGGTTTCATGTCGGCGCAGCAGGGCGGCTTCGTATCACTTGAGCACCTGCTCACTGACGGACCCGACGTGCTGGTTTTGCAGGACCCGCCGCGCGAGGCGCAGGATCAGGGCGCGCTGTTCATCACCCATCCGGCGCTGCTGGCGCGGTATGGCGCGAACCGGCGGATCGATCTCCCCGAGCGCTATACGCTGTGCGGCGGACCGCCGCTATTGCAAGGGCTCGACTATCTGGCGACGGCGATCAAGACGCTGAAGTAACGACCTCAGACCGCCGCTGGCAGAACCTCGATACCGCCGCTCGCGGCGATCTTGCCGCGCTTCAGGATGACCACATTGGTCGCCAGCCGCCGCATCTCGCCGGCATCGTGGCTGACAAACACCATCGGCACGCTGGCTTCATCGCGCAGCCGGACGAAGTAGGGAAGGATCTCCGCTTTCCGCTCCTCGTCGAGCGAGCCGAGCGGTTCGTCGAGCAGCAGCAGGCGCGGTTTCGCGAGCAGGGCGCGGCCGAGCGCCACACGCTGGCGCTCACCGCCGGAGAGTTGGGCGGGGCGCCGATTAAGCAGGTGTCCGATGTCGAGAAGGTCGACGGTATGTTTTTCGGCGGCGGCATCCGGATCGAGCTGGTTCATGCGCCGCCCGTAATCGAGATTCTGCCGGACGCTGAGATGCGGAAACAGCCTTGCATCCTGAAAGACGTAACCGATCCGCCGCCGGTGCGGAGGAATGTGCAGGTGCAAAGCCGTATCGTCGAGCGTTTCCCCGTCGAGCACGATGCGGCCGCGATCGGGCGTCACCAGCCCGGCGATCATGTTGATGATCGAGGTCTTGCCGGCGCCGGAATTGCCGAACAGCCCGGTCACCAGCCCATCGCTTGTGAAGGATGTTTCAAGCCTGAAATCGCCAAGCTGCTTTTCAATGTCGACGAGCAGCATATCAATAACCGTGCAGCCGCGCCGTCGCGCGACGCGCAAGAATTTCAGACGCGATCAGTGCGGCCATGGCAATTGCGATCGATACGATCACAAGCCGCAGCGCAGCCGTATCGCCGTCCGGGGTCTGGGTCAGCGAATAGATCGCCGCCGAGATGGTTTGCGTTTCGCCGGGAATGTTGGAGACGAATGTAATCGTCGCGCCGAATTCGCCGATGGCTTTGGCGAAGCCGAGCACCATGCCGGCCAGGATTCCCGGCAACGCAAGCGGCAGTGTGACAGTCAGGAACACGCGCCAGGGCGCGGCGCCGAGCGTGCTGGCCGCCTGTTCGAGCTTGCGGTCCACCGCCTCGATGGACAGCCGTATGGGCCGTACCAGCAACGGAAACGACATCACGCCGCAGGCAAGCGCCGCGCCGGTCCAGCGGAATGCGAACACGATACCGAGTGTGTCGGCAAGCCACGCGCCGACCAGGCCTTTACGTCCGAAGGTCAGCAGCAGCAGATAGCCGGTGACGACAGGCGGCAGCACCAGCGGCAGATAGATCAGCGCATCAAGCGCCGCCTTGCCCCAGAAGTTCCGCCGCGCCAGAAGCCACGCCACGGCGATGCCGAGGGGCGTGGCGACAAGTGTCGCAACGGCGGCGACCCGCAATGAGAGCAGGATCGCCGTCCATTCTTCGGCGGAGATTTCGGACACAGCGGCTTGTTACGATGTCGGCTTGATCAGAAAGGTGAAGCCGTACTTCTCGAAGATCGACTTCGCCGCCGCCGAACGAAGGAACGCGAGATAAGGCGTTGCGTCAGGTTTTGCACTCGCAGTCGCAGCGACCGGATAGATGATCGCCGGATGCGAGTCCGCCGGGAAGGCGCCGATGATCTTCACGCCGGGTTCGACCTTGGCGTCGGTCTCATACACGATGCCGAGATTGGCTTCGCCGCGCGCCACCAATGCGAGTGCCGCGCGCACGCTCTCCGCCATGGCAAATTTTGGCTCGGCCGCCTGCCACGACCCGAGCTTCTCCAGCGCCGCCTTGGCGTATTTGCCGACCGGCACGGCCTTGACGTCGCCGGTGGCGATCCTGCCGTCGCCCGCGAGCTTGGCGAGATCGAAGCCCTGTCCGATCGTGACCGTCGTGAGCTTGGAATCGTTCGGAACGATCAGCACGATCTTGTTGCCGAGCAGATTGACGCGGCTCGGTTCGCTGATGGTCTTCTTTCCCGCGGAGTAATCCATCCAGTCGGTGTCGGCCGAGATGAAGATATCCGCCGGCGCGCCCTGCTCGAGCTGCTTGGCGAGCGCGGAGCTTGCAGCATAACTTGAGATCACTTTGACGCCGGTCTTGGCGGTGTAAGCGGCATTGGCTTCATCCAACGCATTCTTCATCGAGGCCGCGGCGAACACGGTCAGGGTCTTGCCCTGCACGGCCGCCGGTGGTGCGCCCGCCGGCTTCGCGTCCCGCGCATAAGCCATCGAGAACAGCGGCGCGCAGACAAGCGCGGTCACAACGAGAAAACGGGACATAAAGGTCATTGGGCGCTCCATAGCGGGACGCGCGCAATAGCGCGCGCAAGCCGGCTTTGATCAATTCATCTGACGACAAGCGGAAGCGCCGTTCCGGCAACCCCGGCAGCGCGCAGCATGCTGGAGCATCGTTCGCCCGGACAATATCAGGCGTGGTCGCTGCGTAAAGTCCCGGATCGCTACCCGGTTACGAACTCAGGCTATTTTGCGTCCGGGGCCTGAAGAACCTGCCGGCATTCGGACGGCAGGTTTGCGAGCGTGAGCGGCGGCTTCGGTTTGGGCGGCTTCGGCGGCGGCTTGGGATGCAGCACCGCGTCGCTGAACCAGTAGGCGAGGTCGCCTGCGCTGCAACCCTCACCGTCGGCCGGTGGCGTCTGTGCCTCGCAGTTGGCGCTGCCCGGAGGGCATTTCATGCGGATATGAAAATGGTAGTCGTGCCCGTACATCGGGCGCACTTTGGACAGCCAGCTCCGGTCGCCTTTCGCCTCCCGGCACAGCGCTTTCTTGATCGCGGCGTTGACAAAGATGCGCTCGACCTGCGGCTCCTGCGCAGCGGCGCGAATGACCGTAAGATGTGTCGGCGTCCAGGTGCTGGGATCGATATCGAGTCGATCTTTCCGCACCATCATGACGGCGGATGTTTCTTCGCGCTCCTCGCGGGAGAACTGACGGTTCGGCATCGGCGTCAGCCAGATGTCGGCATCGAGTCCGATCTGGTGGCTTGCGTGCCCGGTGAACATCGGCCCGCCGCGCGGCTGGGACATGTCGCCGACCAGAAGCCCCGGCCAGCCGGCCGTCTTCTGCGCTTTGATCGCCACGCGTTCGAGCAGGGCGATGAGATCGGGATGCCCCCAGTTTCGATTGCGCGACAGCCGCATGACTTGCCACGCCGATCCGTTGATCGGCAACGCGACCGCGCCCGCGATACATCCTTTGGCGTAAAAGCCGATGGCTTGCGGCGCGAGCGCAGCCGGCGCCAGCTTGCGGCCAAACAATTCCTTGGCGGCGATGTTGGGATCGTTGGGATTGGCCAGCGGCGGAAGCGGCTTGGGATTGACGCTGCCCTTGTCCTGCGCCTGTGCCGGACCTGTTACCACGAGAGCGGCCGACATCAGAGCGAGCGCGGCAATCATACGGAATCGCATCATGATTCTCTTATAGCGGAAGGCGGGCCCGGCGACGAGGAGGCGCGATTCTTAACCCGGCATTAGCCATGCCGGAGACTGACGCAAATTGATGCGCAATGCCACCCGCGCGGATATTCGTTGGGCAGATGGCGCATTGGAACCGAGGTATGACCGCGATCGCGGGCGAAAAGCGATTGCGCCCGCTGTAATGGGCGTTCTGTCCTGTCGTTTAAACCTGGATCACGCCTCGCAATTGAGCACCCTTGCAGACCGGTGCAGACGCGGCGTCCACTGAAAGTCGGCCAGCCCGCCAAAGGATACCAATTTTTCAGACACTTATAGCAAAACTGCTGCCCGCAGAATGCAAGGGATGCGGGGCAATGCCGATCAATCGGCCAAAACCAAAAAACAGGACCGGCAAGTCAGCGCTCACAAGGGGAAGATTATCGGTCCGCCGGCCCAAGGCCGCGCCGAAGCTGTCGCCCAAGGGTCGCAAGATCTCCGAGATCAGCGAGATCGTACGCAAGCGCGCGGAAGCCGAGGCGGCGATCGCTGATGCGGCGCGCTCCAACGCGCGTCTGCGCGAGGCGATCGATATTCTTCCGCAGGGCATCGTGTTTCTCGATGCCGAGGGGCGTTACATCCTCTGGAACAAGAAGTACGCAGAGATCTACAACAAGAGCGCCGACCTCTTTGAAGAGGGCGCGATGTTGCGTGATACCCTGAAGGAGGGCGTGGCGCGCGGCGACTATCCGGATGCGATCGGGCGCGAGGATGAATGGATCAACGAGCGGCTCGAGAAGCTTTATCATCCCGGTCATCGCCACGAACAAACTCTGTCCGACGGCCGCTGCATCCTGATCGAGGAGCGCCTCACCGGCGACGGCGGCGTGATCGGGCTGCGCGTCGACATCACCGAACTGAAACAGCGCGAAGCCTCGTTCCGTCTGCTGTTCGATGGCAATCCCGTGCCGATGATCGTTTGCGCACAGGACAGCGAGCGCATCATCAGCGTCAATGACGCCGCGGTCGCGCATTACGGCTACGCGCGCGAAGACTTCGAGAAGCTGAAGGTCTCGGACATTCAGGCCTTCGATCAGGCCTCACCCTGGACCGGCGAGCAGACCACCGAGGAACGCGCCGCGCGGACCTGGAAACACGTGAAGGCCGACGGCGCGCTGATCGACGTGGCGATCTATTCGCGCGCGCTGGTGTTCGAGGGGCAATCCGCGGTACTGCTGGCGCTGATGGACATCACCGAGCGCAAGCGCGCCGAGGCGCGGCTCGCCTTCATGGCGCAGCACGACGGCCTGACCGGACTGCCGAATCGCATGCTGCTGCGGCAGCGGCTGGATGAACTGCTGGCGCACACCCGCCGCAGCGGCGACAAGGTCGCGGTGCTGTTTCTCGATCTCGACAACTTCAAGGCCATCAACGACGCGCTGGGTCATGCGATCGGCGACAAGCTCCTGAAAGGCGTGACCAAGCGCCTGCGCTCCTCGCTGCGCGAGGAAGACGCGATCGCGCGCCTCGGCTCCGACGAATTCGCCATCGTTCAGGCCGGCGTGAACCGTCCCGAGGAAGTGGCATTCCTGGCGCGGCGCCTGATCGACGCCATCAGTGAGCCCTATCTGTTCGAGGGCCACACCATCATCAGCGGCGCCTGCATCGGCATCGCGATCGCGCCCGGCGACGGCGACGACGCCGAGAAGCTGCTCAAGAACGCCGACATGGCGCTGTCGCGCGCCAAGAGCGAAGGCCACGGCACATTCAGCTTCTTCGAGTCAGAAATGGATGCCCGTGCGCAATCGCGCCGCCGCATCGAAATCGATCTGCGCGCGGCGATCGAGAACAACGTTCTGCAGCCGCATTATCAGCCGCTGGTCGATCTCAAGACCGGGCGCATCACCGGCTTCGAGGCGCTGGTGCGCTGGCCCGATCCGGAGCGCGGCATGATTCCGCCGGTGGAGTTCATTCCGGTCGCGGAAGAAACCGGCCTCATCAACGCGGTTGGCGGGCTGATGCTGCGCCGTGCCTGCATGGACGCGGCGCGCTGGCCGGATGATGTCCGTGTCGCCGTCAACCTGTCGCCGCTGCAGTTCCGCGTCGGCAATCTTCTGTCGGTGGTGATGGATGCGCTGAAAACATCCGGCCTGTCGCCGAAGCGGCTTGAACTCGAAATCACCGAAACCCTGTTGCTGGAAAAAAGCGATCAGGTGCTGGCGACGCTGCATGCGCTGCGCGCGCTCGGCGTGCGGATTTCGATGGACGATTTCGGCACCGGATACTCGTCACTGAGCTATCTGCGCAGCTTCCCGTTCGACAAGATCAAGATCGACCGCTCGTTCGTGCGCGATCTCGGCTCCAATCAGGATGCGCAGGCCATCGTCCGCTCGATCATCTCGCTCGGCATGGGTCTTGGCGTGACCATCACCGCGGAAGGCGTCGAGACCGAATGCGAATTGGCCTGCCTGCGCGCGGAAGGCTGTCACGAGGGACAAGGCTTCCTGTTCAGCCGCGCCCGGCCGAATGTGGAGATCACCGCGCTGCTGCAGGCCCAGCGCAACGCGACTGCCAGCGCGCGCGTGGCATGACGCAGCCTGTCGGCACTTCCAATAAAAAACCCCGGTGCTGAGCCGGGGTTTTTCTTTGCGATGATCGATCGCAGAAAAATCACTTCTTCTTGGACTTCTTCTTTTTCTTCGCAGGCTTGGCCTTCGGCGCGGCTTTCACCTTCGAGACGTCGTCGATTTCGGCCTTGGCGACATGCTTCACGATCGACTTGATCGTGCTCTTGGCGGATGCCTTGTTGGAATAGCCTTCCGAGGCGAACATCTTCTCGCCGTTCGGCGCGCGGAAGCGAAAGCGGAATTCGCCGGATTTGTCCTTGTAGATTTCAAACTTGTAGGATGCTGCCATCACTGTCTCCGATGGTTGAAAATTCGAGTCATGCGCACCGTCGATGGACGGTTGCGAAGAGTCAAGCGCGGCTCGCGCTTTTCTCCCCATCGCGCACCCAACAGATTCGACTTGAACGGGCGATGAACGGTGAGTGGCGACCGCGCAAGCGGGAGTCATGCGCGGTGTCACAATTCGTCGCTCGCGCGATTATTCTCAGAGATTGCAACGAGCTATCGCGAGGAGAGATCGTGCGCTCGTCATTGCGAGGAGCGAAGCGACGAAGCAATCCATGTTTCCTTCAAAGGAGTGGATTGCTTCGCTCCGCTCGCAATGACGACAGAGCGAGAACGGCGCCTGAGACTTTCTGTCTTCACGACAGGGTGGTCTACCCGCGAAGGCACGCAGTGACATCCGCTTCACCTGAGGGCGCGGACGACCCGGTCCCGTTTTCATTTACTTTTGAAGAAGAAATGGAGCGCCGGGAGGCGCCAGGGGTGTGCGAGACCCCTCTTGACGAGCCTTTGCGAGAGGCTCGTCCGCGTGCCGTGACGAGAACGGATTGCGAGTCCGTCTCGCGAGGCGCGCGCGTCACAACATCGATGGGGTTGCGAAGCCCACCGCGCGGACGCTGCGCCTCCCGGCGCTCCACCATCCGCACCCCGACATGATGGGGGGCGGCTGCGGTGCTCATCCCTCCGCGTCATGAGCGCGGGAGGATGTGATAGGAATATAATCAGATAGAGGTCAAAGTCAAACATATTTGCGTGGCGCCGATGCAACTAACGAATTAGCACTAACTTACGCCCTGACCTGATTCGAGGTCGTCATGTCTTACGATGTTCGATCAATTTCAAATTACGTGCTCGACATTGCGGATCGAGAAGGCAGGACCGTATCGAATCTGAGCATGAACAAAGTCGTTTTCTTTTTGCATTCTTACTATTTATTGGAATTTAGAAAGCCGCTGGTCTCTGCAAAAATTGAGGCTTGGGAATACGGCCCAGTATTTCGTGAACTCTATCGCGAGTTCAAATCATTTGGCGACCAGCCGATTTTGGGGCGTGCACACCGAATCAATCCCGAATCAGGCGAGCGAGAAGTCTGCAGTTATGAATTATCTAACGAAGACAAGTCTTTCTTGGAGCCTGTTGCCAGTCGTTATGTAAGGTTGTCTGCAAGCACGCTCGTTACCATGTCGCATGTTCCGGGAGGGCCGTGGGATCAAGTGTGGAATCAAGGTACAAAGGGGCAAGCGTCAATGCGAATCTCCGATGAGATGATTCTGGCATGCCACCGGGCTGCTGCGAGGCATTAATGGCTAAAGACTACGCAAAGTTACTCAGGAAGTTGGATCGTCCACCCTCGGGACCCAACTGGGTTCGGTTCATTCACGATGATCCTATTCGAACCGCAAAAGCGATTCTCGCTTTTCTTTTTGGAATTCCGCCGTTCACTTATCAAGGGGCATACAGGGCTGCAAAAGATAGGATTGAGTGGGGGATCAGTGACGAAGCTGCTATCCAAGTCGCGCTTGCTAAATGTTCTCCCATTGGCAGGGCGCACAATGAAGCTTTGATCCGCGCTTTTTTGCGTTATGCGCGTGAGCGGAACTATGCGACCCAGAATCCTATTGGGTTCGAAAACGGGGCATTCAGAATTTCGAGAGGTGTCGTCGTTCCGGTCGCGCCGCTTTCGATCATTAGAGAACATAAGAAGTTTGTTCCGATCTTTATGTGCGGTTGGAGCGCCCTCGCATTAACGCTTCGGCAGCGCCGGCTTTTGATGACGGTCTATGAAGACTCGTTCCTTTCTCTGACGGACTATCAGCAGTCCCCAGCCGAGGTACTTTTCTTTCCTCGAATTGATGCCTCGTCTAAAGAGCGAGAATCGGAGGTTTGGCATCGAGGCGACTATGATTTGCTGAGCCAGCGTGAATTGGATGAGAGCGTAGAGATTTTCTTACTCGCCCGCGAAATCGTCAGAAATCAACTCACTACAGAAGCCGAAGCTCTTAGGACGAGAGCCCATAGGGACGGTTCGTCAGAAGACGGATCGTAGAACTTCAGCTATCCACCTTCAGCGCGGCAATGAAGGCTTCCTGCGGGATGTCGACCTTGCCGAACTGCCGCATCTTCTTCTTGCCTTCCTTCTGCTTCTCCAGAAGCTTGCGTTTGCGCGTGATGTCGCCGCCGTAGCACTTCGCGGTGACGTCCTTGCGCAGCGCGCGCACGGTCTCACGCGCGATCACCTTGCCGCCGATCGCCGCCTGGATCGGAATCTGGAACATGTGCGGCGGGATCAGCTCCTTCATTTTCTCGACCATGGCGCGGCCGCGGCCTTCGGCGCGGGTGCGATGGACCAGCATGGAGAGCGCGTCCACCGGCTCGTTGTTGACGAGGATCTGCATCTTCACGAGATCCGCCGGCTTGTAGTCGGTCAGGTGATAGTCGAACGAGGCATAGCCCTTCGAGACCGATTTCAGGCGATCGTAGAAATCGAACACCACTTCATTGAGCGGCAGTTCGTATTTCACCATGGCGCGGGCGCCGACGTAGGTCAGCTCCTTCTGGTTGCCGCGGCGCTCCTGACAGAGCTTGAGCACGCTGCCGAGATATTCATCTGGCGTGAGGATGGTGGCTTCGATCCACGGCTCCTCGATTTCCTTGATCTGCGTCACATCCGGCATGTCGATCGGATTGTGAATCTCGATCTCGGTGCCGTTGTTGAGGTGCATCTTGTAGATGACGCTGGGCGCCGTCGCGATCAGGTTGAGATTGAACTCGCGGGAGAGGCGCTCCTGAATGATTTCCAGATGCAGCAGGCCGAGGAAGCCGCAGCGGAAGCCGAAGCCCAATGCAGCGCTGGTCTCCATTTCGAACGAGAAGCTTGCGTCATTGAGCCGCAGCTTGCCCATGGCGGCGCGCAGCGTCTCGAAATCGTCGGCGTCGACCGGAAACAGGCCGCAGAACACCACCGGCACGGCGGGCTTGAAGCCCGGCAGCATTTCGGTGATCGGCTTGCGGTCGTCGGTGATGGTGTCGCCGACGCGGGTATCGGCAACTTCCTTGATCGCCGCGGTGATGAAACCGATCTCGCCGGGGCCGAGTTCGTCGACATTGACCATCTTCGGTGTGAAGTAGCCGACGCGCTCGACGTCGTAGGCGGCGCCCGTGCCCATCATGCGCACGCGCTGGCCCTTCTTCAGGACGCCGTCGACAACGCGGACCAGAACCACGACGCCGAGATAGACGTCGTACCAAGAGTCGACCAGCAGCGCCTTCAGCGTCGCGTCGCGGTCGCCCTTCGGCGGCGGCAGGCGGGTGACGATGGCTTCCAGCACGTCGGGAATGCCGAGGCCGGTCTTCGCCGAGATCATCACCGCTTCGGAAGCGTCGATGCCGATCACGTCCTCGATCTGCTGCTTGACCTGTTCGGGCTCGGCGGCGGGAAGGTCGACCTTGTTCAGCACCGGCACGATTTCGAGATTGGCGTCGAGCGCGTGATAGACGTTGGCAAGCGTCTGCGCTTCGACGCCCTGCGAGGCGTCGACCACCAGCAGCGCGCCTTCGCATGCCGCCAGCGAGCGCGAGACCTCATAGGCGAAGTCGACGTGGCCGGGCGTGTCCATCAGGTTGAAGATGTAGGTTTTGCCGTCCTTGGCCTTGTAGTTGAGGCGGACGGTCTGCGCCTTGATGGTGATGCCGCGCTCGCGCTCGATGTCCATGGAATCGAGCACCTGCTCCTTCATCTCGCGCGCCTCCAGTCCGCCGGTGGTCTGGATCAGCCGGTCGGCGAGGGTGGACTTGCCATGGTCGATATGGGCGACGATGGAGAAGTTGCGGACGTTGGAAATAGGGCTCGTTGTCATGGGCGCGGGATAGCATCCGGGCTGCAAAGCGGCAACAAAATTGGGCTGTTCCGCGGCGTACTTCCGCAGAAATCGCAATGATTTGCTGTTGCCGTCGCGGGCTTGGCGCTGCTAGCAAACACCAGCAATCACAGCCGACACGGGTCACTGGAATGTCCGATGCTTCTTCGACCGAGATAGGCCGCCGAACCGGAAAAAATCCCGGCCCGCGCACCGGACTGCGATCCCGCCAGAAGGCACGGTTGCGCCATGTGCCGGTCACGCGCCGCGTGGCGGCCTGGATCGCGGCCGCCGCCCACGATCCGGCGACCTCGCTCAAGTTCGTCATCGGCTTCGCGGTGGCCCATGCGCTGCTCTGGACCATCATCCTCACCGCCCTGAAGGCCGCGCAGGACGTCCACATGGATGTCGCCGAGGCGTATGCCTGGGGCCAGAAATTCCTGCTCGGCTACGGCAAGCATCCGCCGCTGGCGGGATGGATCGCGGGCGTCTGGTTCCGGATTTTCCCCGTCACCGACTGGGCGACCTATGCGCTGGCGATGACGGTGACCGGCATCGGTCTTGTACTCTGCTGGCTGATCGCGGTGCGCGTGGTCGATCATCGCCGCGCGATGTTCACGGTGGCGATGCTGGCGCTCTATCCGATCTTCACCTTCAAGGGCTTCAAGTACAATCCGGACCTGTTGCAGCTCGTGACGCTGCCGCTGTTCGTGCTGGCCTATCTCGAGGCGTTCCAGAAGCGCACGGTGATGTCGGGCATCTGGCTCGGACTCGCCGCCGCGCTGGCGCTGATGACCAAATACTGGGTGCTGACCATGATCGGCGCCGCCGGTCTGGCGGCGCTGATTCATCCGGACCGGATGCGCTTCTTGCGCTCGCCGGCGCCGTGGGTGGCATTCGCCGCGTGCTTCGTGGGCATGCTGCCGCATCTGTGGTGGCTGAAGCAGGTGGATTTTGCGCCGCTGATCTACGCCGACGATGTCTATAGCGGGCGTACATTCGGCACCACGCTGCGGCTGGCGTCGATCTATCTGGTGCACAATCTCGGCCTGCTGCTGCTGCCGGTGGCGTTCGCCGCCATCGCGCTGGCGTGGAAGCTGCAATGGTGGAAATCGATCCGCACCAAGGGCGTCTTTCGCGAGTTCGCCGATTCAGCGGTTCGCCCGTGGATGCGGGGGCCCAATTCCGGCGTGTACCTGACGCAGGCGCGCAACATCTGGATCATCCAGATCATCGTCGCCCTGGTGCCGCCGGTCGCCGCCGTGGTGTTCGGCATCTACATGAAGACCGACTGGGGGATTTCGCTGTTCTTCCTGGTGCCGCTGGCGCTGGTCGCGCTGCCTGCGCTGCGCGTCACGCAGATGGCGCTGATCCGGCTGATGCTGATGTGGCTGTCGTTCACCCTCGTCATGCTGCTGATCTCGCCGATCATCGCGGCGCAGACCGTGCGGCGCGATGGCGATGCTGGCGTTCCGTTCGCGCCGAAATCCGAGTTCGCGCTGCAACTGACCGAGGCGTGGCGCGCGCGCTTCAACAAACGCTGGGCCGTGGTTGCGGGCACCACTGAAATCGGCGAGCCGCTGACATTCTACAGCCCCGACCATCCGGCGCCGCTGACGCCGCGCGAGGTCTGGGGCTCGGGCCTCACCAGTCTCGACGCGGCAAAGCGGCTCGGCTTCATCGGCATCTGCGACACCAAGGATCTCGAGCTTCACAAGTGCGAGGCATGGATGGCCGAGAACGCACCGAACGCGGAGCGCGTCGATCTTACCTCACGGCGCTATTTCCACGGCAAGGCGGGTCCGGCGGTGAAATGGAAGATCTGGATCGTGGCTCCGGAACGGCCGGACGAAGAGGACGATCAGTAGATCGCCAATCTGATTCCGTCATTGCGAGGAGCCATTAGCGCGTTTACGCGCGCCTTCGACGCGCTATGGCGACGAAGCAATCCAGTTTTCTTGAAAGATGGATTGCTTCGCGAAGCCTGTCATCGGGCCGGTGAAGCCGGACCCGTTGGCTCGCAATGACGAAGAAGTGCGAGAGCTAGCCTGCTTCTTCCTCGCCGAACTTGTTGGCGAGCAGTTCGGTGATGGCGTTCATCGCGGCCTCGGCTTCGCGGCCCTTGGCGGCGACGGTGATCGTGGTGCCGATCCCGGCCGAGAGCATCATCAGGCCCATGATCGAGGTGCCGCCGACGCTTTCGCCGTTGCGCGTCACGGTCAGCTCGGCGTCGAACTTTTCCGCCGTCTGGACGAATTTCGCTGAAGCGCGCGCGTGAAGGCCGCGCTTGTTAATGATGGGAAGTTCTCGGACGATAACGCCGGCAGACGAGGACGTATGCTCCGGCGCGGTGCTCATTTCCCGGCGAGCACTCTGCTGGCGATCGTCACGTACTTGCGGCCGGCTTCCTGAGCGGCGGCGATCGCGTCGGGCAGCGGCTTGTCGTCGCGCACCTTGGCGAGCTTGACCAGCATCGGCAAGTTGATGCCGGCCAGCACTTCGACCTTCGGACGGCTCATACAGGAGATCGCGAGGTTCGACGGCGTGCCGCCGAACATGTCGGTGAGAATCGCAACGCCATCGCCGCTGTCCACGCGCTTGACGGCTTCGATAATATCGCTGCGACACAGATCGGCATCGTCTTCGGCGCCAATCGTGATCGCTTCGATTTGTTTTTGCGGACCCATCACGTGCTCAAGCGCGGCCTTGAACTCGTCGGCAAGACGCCCGTGGGTCACCAGTACTAGACCAATCATTCAGAACTCCTCGCGGGCGCTTTGATGCACCGCACGAAAGGGCCACATGTTGACCATCCAGAGCCCCGGCGCAAGGGGGGATCTTGCCGCGTACCCCCTTAAAAAGGGTGTCCGCGCTGGCCGTCGTCAGTGGCGAGGGTAAGGCTTATATGGCGACCAAAGGGGTGCCAGCAATCAGCAGAAGGTCGCGAGTTCGCTTTTGAAACCTTAAACTGTCGTAAGGAACGCCACCACCAGGGGGAGGGCGCTATACCCTCCCGCCACCGGGATTCGCGCGATTTCCAGCCCGGAAACCCGTGTTTTCAGGGCTTCCGGCGGCGGCAGGCGCTCGGCGTCGGCGGCGTCGAGATCCACCACCAGCCCGACGCGGCCTTCGGCCGCAAAGCCGATGGTCCTGATCCCGAGGCCGCGGATTTCGATCATTCCAGCCAGTTCCGGCACACCGCGGACAATCAATTGGCCGCCGTGGTCCGTCAGGCGAACCCGGTCATCGCCGATCAGGGTGGTAAGGGGCAGCTGTCCCGCGCGCCCGGCCAGAATCAGATCGAACGCCAGCCGGGACTTGCCGGAGCCTGAGGGTCCGCGAATCAGGACGGCGCGGTCGCCGACCAGCACCGCGGAGGCATGGATGCTTGCATCGGCGCCCGTCGTCATATGGCGGGCAGCCGGACCGTGAAGCGGGCGCCGGCAATGCGGGCATCGCCTTCGGCATCGAGCGGACCGGCGCGGTTTTCCGCCCAGATGCGTCCGCCATGGGCTTCCACGATCTGTTTGGAGATCGACAGCCCGAGGCCGGAGTTCTGGCCGAAGCCCTGATGCGGCCGGTCGGTGTAGAAGCGCTCGAAGATTTTCTCGAGCGCGCCGGGCCGGATGCCGGTGCCGTCATCGTCGATCACGATCTCGATCTCGGATTTGAGGCGGCGGCAGACGATGCGGACCTTGCTGCCCGGACGCGAGAACGATTGCGCGTTGCTCAGGAGATTCGAAATCACCTGACCGAGCCGCGAGTCGTGTCCCGGCACCGAGAAGCTGTCGGTGGGCTTGCCCTCGAAGCGCGCTTCGACGGTGACCTCGGTGCCGTGCTGGGTTTCGTTGGCGACCGAGACCAGCGTGTTGAGCAGACGGCGCATATCGACCGGCTCGACATCCTGCCGCTGCAACTCGGCATCGAGACGGCTGGCGTCGGAAATGTCGGAGATCAGGCGGTCGAGCCTGCGCACATCGTGTTCGATCACAGCCAAGAGCCGCGAACGGCTGTCGTCGGATCGCGCCAGCGGCAGCGTCTCGACTGCCGAGCGCATCGATGTCAGTGGGTTCTTCAGTTCGTGCGCGACATCAGCGGCGAAGCGCTCGATGCCCTCGATGCGGTTGTAGAGCGCATCGGTCATGTCGCGCAGTGCGCGCGACAGATGGCCGATCTCGTCGCCGCGCGAGGTGAAGTCCGGAATCTCGACGCGGGTCTTGATGCGGCGGCGGACGCGCTCGGCGCTGTCGGCGAGACGGCGCATCGGACCGGCAATGGTCGAGGCGAGCAGCAGCGACAGCAGGATCATCACGCCTGCCGCGATGCCGAACACCTTGAGGATGGCGAGGCGCTCTGCGGTCACGAGCTGGTCGATGTCGTCGCCCTGGGTCGAGAGCATCAGCGCGCCGTGGACCGCGCGGAAACGCTGCACCGGCACCGACACCGAGACGATCACTTCGCCGCGGTCGTTGATTCGCACCATGCTGCCCTTGCGGCCGTCGAGCGCCTGCTGGACTTCCTGATAGCCGTTGCCGTTTTCCGGTCCGAGTTCGCGGTACAGCGGCAGGTCGCCGCGGTTGAGCCAGGTGCGGATCGCGATCATGGTCTTTTCGGCGAAGCCCGGCTTTTCGGCATTCGGCGGCGCCAGTTCGAAGCGCATGACGTCGCCTCGGCCGTAAAGGTTGCGGCTGTCGAGCACCAGCACGCCGTCGCGATCATAAATGCGGGCGCGGGTCTTGGTCGGCGAAATCAGCCGCCGCAGCACCGGCGCGACACGCTCGGGGTTGATCGGGAAATCGATGTTGCTCAGCGTTTCGTCGCTCGGGCCGTAGGTCTCGCCGGGCTTCAGATCCAGCAGACGTTCCGGGTCGACGGTGATGGCGTTGGTCTCGACCGTGGCCGAGGCGGCTATCGCGCCCGAGATGATTTCGGCCTGCACAAGGAGACTCTGCGCGCGCGCGTCGATCAGGCCGGCGCGGAATTGCGACAGATAGAGGATGCCGGCCAGCATCGCGCACAGGCCGATCAGGTTGAGCGAGACGATGCGGCGGGTGAGGCTCGAGAAGGTCAGCGCCGCGAAATAGCGCCCGGCGCGCTTGATCAGATCGAGCGGGCTGCGCCAGCCGCGGCTCGTCGTCTCGGCCGCCGATTCGGCAGGCGCGTCGACGACCGGAGCAAGCGGCGGAGCACCGGCTTCGTCATCGTCGTCGCGGTCATGCTGCGTTCGATCAAGCAATGGCTAGACGCCCGATTGTTCGGTTCGAGATCGGCCAATTATAGCAATCAACCGGCATGCGAGCGACCCGTCACACGGCGCGGTCGCCGGATCAGTTCCGTCCGTGGCGCATGCCGGAACGATCAGGTTTCCTTGAAGCGATAGCCGACGCCGTACAGGGTTTCGATCATCTCGAAATCGTCGTCGGCGGCCTTGAACTTCTTGCGCAGGCGCTTGATGTGGCTGTCGATGGTGCGGTCGTCGACATAGACCTGATCGTCATAGGCCGCATCCATGAGCGCGTTGCGGCTCTTCACCACACCGGGCCGCGTCGCCAGCGCCTGAAGAATCAGGAATTCGGTGACGGTGAGCGTCACCGGTTCATTCTTCCAGGTGCAGGTGTGGCGTTCGGGGTCCATGCGCAGCAGCCCGCGCTCGAGCGCCTTGGCGTCCATTTCCTTCGGCGCGGCGGCGGCGTCTTTCGGCACCGCGCGGCGCAGCACCGCCTTGACGCGCTCGACCAGCAGGCGCTGGGAGAACGGTTTGCGGATGAAATCGTCGGCGCCCATCTTGAGGCCGAACAGCTCGTCGATTTCCTCGTCCTTGGAGGTGAGGAAAATCACCGGCAGGTCCGACTTCTGGCGCAGCCGGCGCAGCGTTTCCATGCCGTCCATGCGCGGCATCTTGATGTCGAGGATGGCAAGGTCCGGCGGGCTTGTCTTGAAGCCGTCGAGCGCCGATGCGCCATCGGTATAGGTCATGATCCGGTAGCCTTCGGCTTCCAGCGCGATCGAGACCGACGTGAGAATGTTGCGGTCGTCATCGACCAGGGCGATTGTGGGCATGGACCTGCTTTCCAAATCGATAGTTTCGGGCGTGGCGACTGTTTACTGACCGGACAAGACCGGACGCCGTGAAATAAGGCGTTCGCTTGGGTGCCAACGAGCAATGCAAGCTGGGCTGAAATGTGACCGAGTTCCCAGCGCGCACGAATTGCGAACCGTGAGCCCCTATATAAACTTGGAACCCACCGAAATAACCCCTTATCGCCGGAAAAAAGCCCCGTTAACCAATGAATTCAGGCCATCCATGGACCCCTCCGTACACGTCAAACCGGCCCGTCTGACCCGTTCGCTGCTCGGCCGCAGCCGTCAGGGGGCGCTGGCGACGTTGATGCCCGGGAGCGGCGATCCCTATTGCTCGCTGGTCAATGTCGCATCAATGCCGGACGGGTCTCCGGTCCTGCTGATCTCGCGGCTTGCGATCCACACCATGAATATTCTGAACGATCCGCGGGTTTCGCTGATGCTGGACGAACGCGTGCCCGGCGATCCCCTGGAGGGCGCACGCATCATGCTCGCCGGGGTCGCCGAGGAAGTGCAGGGCGACGACGCTGAGCTGGCACGGTGGCGCTATCTCGCGGCTCATCCCTCGGCTGAGGATTTCGTCGGCTTCAAGGACTTTTCGTTTTTCCGCATTGTGCCTAAGGACGTGCATCTGGTGGCGGGCTTCGGCCGCATCGTCGATATCGCACCGAAGGATTTCCTGACCGATCTCACCGGTGCCGAGGCCATGCTCGAAGCTGAGCCGGACATCGTCGCGCACCTGAATGCCGATCACGCCGACACGATGAATCTCTATGCAACGAAGCTGCTTGATGCCGGCGCGGGCGCATGGCGCTGCACCGGCTGCGATCCCGAGGGCCTCGACATGCAGGATGACCGGCGCACCCTCCGGCTCGATTTCCCGCAGCGGATCACCACGCCAGGCGCGCTGCGGCAAATGCTGAAGGTGTTGGCCGACCGGGCGCGGGCAGGCGTGTAACGAGCGGCCTGCTCGCGCGGTCTGGCGCAGTTATTTACGGATGTACCGCGATGGCGGAAATCTCCACCTTCGCATCCAGCGGCAGCCGCGCGACCTCCGGCGCGCAGGGATGGGAACAAGGTCGCCCTCCAGCGGCATCGCGCCGCGCCGTCTGCGCTCTGCCGCACTGCGGCAGGCTCGCGGAATACCTGTCCCGCCGCGTCACGCCCCTCGCAAGCCCGTGAAATTCAACCTGTTTTCGGCAGGGCCCGGCGATCTTTACCGCAATATGACGGATCGACTTGGCAAGCTGTGCGTTGGCCACTAATAAGTCGCCGGATTGAGGCCCGGGAGTTATGATCCCCGGCATCCGCGACAGGGGCGTTTGGCGACAGCCGCGCGAAACGATACGCGGTCTTTGTGGGAGATTCTTAAAGTGCAAGAGACGGGTGTGCGCAACGGTGCCTTCGGCGCCGACAAATTCGGTTTCAAAAATCTCAAACAGGTGAACTGGAATCTCGGCACAGCGCCGCTCTACGAGCACTCGCTGCGCAACAATGAAGCCGAGCTGTCCGCCGGCGGCGCGCTTGTCGCGGAAACCGGCGTCTTCACCGGGCGCTCGCCGAAAGACAAGTTCACGGTGCGCGATGCGCTCACCGACAAGACCATGTGGTGGGGCGGCAACCAGTCGATCACCTCAGAACAGTTCGAAGCCCTGTATCAGGACTTCCTCAAGCACTGCGAAGGCATGACCCTCTTCGCGCAGGATCTCTACGGCGGCGCCGATCCGAAATTCCAGATCAAGACGCGCGTGTTCACCGAAATGGCGTGGCACTCGCTGTTCATCCGCACGCTGCTGCGCCGCCCTGAAACGGCTGAGCTTGCCAGCTTCGTGCCGGAACTCACCATCATCGACCTTCCGAGCTTCCGCGCCGATCCGAAGCGCCACGGCTGCAAGTCCGAGAACGTCGTCGCCATCGACTTCACCCGCAAGATCGTTCTGATCGCGGGCAGCCAGTATGCCGGCGAAATGAAGAAGTCGGTGTTCACTACGCTGAACTACTTCCTGCCTGCGCAGGGCGTGATGCCGATGCACTGCTCGGCCAACGTCGGCCCGAACGGCGACAGCGCGATTTTCTTCGGCCTTTCCGGCACCGGCAAGACCACGCTCTCCGCTGATCCAAACCGCACGCTGATCGGCGACGACGAGACCGGCTGGGGTCCGGACGGAATCTTCAATTTCGAAGGCGGCTGCTACGCCAAGACCATCAAGCTGTCGCGCGAGGCCGAGCCTGCGATCTATGACGCCAGCATCTGCTTCGGCGCCGTGCTCGAAAACGTCGTGCTCGATCCGCTCACCCGCGAGCCTGACTTCGACGACGGCTCCAAGACCGAGAACACCCGTTCGGCCTATCCGCTCGAGGCGATCCCGAATGCCTCGCGCACCGGCCGCGCCGGTCATCCGAAGAATCTGGTGATGCTCGCCGCCGACGCGTTCGGCGTGATGCCGCCGATCGCCAAGCTGACCCCGGCGCAGGCGATGTATCACTTCCTCTCGGGCTACACCGCGAAGGTCGCGGGCACCGAGCGCGGCCTCGGCAACGAGCCGGTGCCGGAATTCTCGGCCTGCTTCGGCTCGCCGTTCCTGCCGCGCGATCCCGCCGAATACGGCAAGCTGCTGAAGGAACTGATCGCCAAGCACAACGTCGATTGCTGGGTGGTCAACACCGGCTGGACCGGCGGCAAGTACGGCGTCGGCAGCCGCATGCCGATCAAGGTGACCCGTGCGTTGCTGACCGCAGCGCTGAACGGCTCGCTGCGCAACGCCCAGTTCCGCACCGACAAGTATTTCGGCTTCGCGGTCCCGACCGCGCTGGAAGGCGTGCCGACCGACATTCTCGATCCGGTCAACACCTGGAAGGACAAGGCCGAGTTCGACAAGACCGCGCGCGCGCTGGTCGGCATGTTCCAGAAGAACTTCGAGCAGTTCGAAAAGCAGGTCGACGCGGACGTCCGCGCCGCCGCTCCCGAGGTCAAGCTCGCCGCGGAGTGAGTTCCTTCATACCGGTTTTGAACATATAAAAGGGCGGCTCACGGGCCGCCCTTTTTGTTGCCCCGTCACACGGAGATCACGGAATGAAGATCAGCGCGCGCAATCAGCTCAAGGGCAAGGTCGTCGCCATCGATCACGGCGTCACCACCAGCCATGTGAAGATCGACATTGGCGGCGGCGTTATCGTGACATCGGCCATCACCAGGACCTCGGTTGAGGAGTTGAAGCTCGAAGTCGGCAAGCAGGCCTACGCCATCGTCAAGGCGAGCGACGTCATGGTGGGCATCGACTGAGGCAGCCATGATCCGCATCGAGCGGCGATCGTTCGTGGCCGGCGCCAGCCTGATGCTGCTGGCGCGGCCGGCGCGCGCCGCGCGCACGGTGACGGATTCCGCCGGTCGAAGCGTCGAATTGCCGGATCGTATCGACAAGGTGTTTGCGGCCGGCGGCCCGGCCTCGGTGGTGGTCTATGCGATGCGGGCCGAAACCATGGTGGGCTGGCCGCGCGCGCTTCGCGCCGAGGAGCGTCCGTTCATTGCACCAGCACAGCGCGATCTGCCGGAGGTCGGTTTGCTCACCGGACGCGGCGACACCGCCAATGTCGAGACCGTGCTGAAGATCAGGCCGGATCTGATCGTGGACTACGGTTCGGTGCGGCAGACTTTTGCATCGCTGGCCGACAGCGTGCAGCAGCGCACCGGCATTCCCTATGTGCTGGTCGACGGGCGCTTTGAATCGACGGCATCCTCGTTCCGGCTGCTCGGCACTATCTTTGGCATGCCGGAGCGCGGCGAGGCGCTTGCAAAGTATTCTGACGATTTGTTCAAGAGTCTCTATACGACGCTTGCGGGAATTCCCGAGGATCAGCGTCCGCGTGTCTATCTCGCGCGCGGGCCGGATGGGCTGGAGACAGGACTTCGCGGCTCGATCAACACCGAGATCATCGAACGGGCCGGCGGGCGCAACGTCGCCGATGCGCAGGATCAGCGGCGCGGGATTGCCAATGTGTCGTCCGAACAGATTCTCGCGTGGAATCCGGACGTCATCATCACATGGGATCGCAACTTCCACGACAAGATCGCCAAGGGCGGCGATCCGCTGTGGCAGGGCCTCAAGGCGGTGAAAGAGGGCCGCGTCTATCTAGCGCCGACCGCGCCGTTCGGCTGGATCGACCGGCCGCCGTCGATCAACCGGCTGATCGGGCTGCGCTGGCTTGCCAATCTGTTTCACGGCCCGCGCTTTCCGTTCGATATCCGGCAGGACACGCGCGCGTTCTACAAGCTTTTCTATCATGTCGATGTCACTGATCACGATCTCGATACATTGATTGCATGGGCGGACGGCAAGCCGCCCTCAATCCCGGCGCGCCGATGACGGCACAGCGGACGGCATCGCGAGTCTCTTGGATCATTCCCGGTCTCGCAGTGCTGGCCGTTGCTGCCGCTGCGATCGGTCTGACCGTCGGCGCATTTCCTGTCACGCTCGACGGCTTTTTCCGCGCGCTATCGAACGCATGGTCGGGCGATCTGCCACAGACCGCCGAGCAGCGCGTGCTGTTCGGCATTCGCGGCCCGCGCGTGCTGGCAGGCCTGATCGTCGGGGCTTCGCTCGCAGGCGCGGGCGTCGTCTATCAGGGGCTGTTTCGCAATCCGCTGGTCTCGCCCGATGTGCTCGGCGTCTCGGCAGGCGCGGGCCTCGGCGCGGTGATCGGCATTTTCCTGTCGCTGCCGGTGTTCGCGATCCAGATGCTTGCCTTCGGCGGCGGCCTAGCGACGGTGGGGCTCGTCTATCTGATCGCGGTGGCTGTGCGCGGCCGCGATCCCACTCTGGTGCTTGTGCTCGGCGGCGTGGTGGTCGGCGCGCTGGCAGGCGCGGCGATCTCGCTGCTGAAAATTCTGGCCGACCCTTACGATCAGCTTCCTGCGATTACCTTCTGGCTGCTCGGCAGCCTCGCCAGCGTGCGCGGGGGCGATCTGTGGAATGTCATGCCGGCGGTCGCGATCGGCCTCGTGCCGCTGGTGCTGCTGCGCTGGCAGATCAACGTGCTGTCCCTCGGTGACGAGGAGGCCAAGTCGCTCGGTGTCGAATCCGGCCGGTTGCGCGTCATCGTCATCGCAGCAGCGACACTGATCACCGCGAGTGTGGTGGCGATCTCGGGCGTGATCGGCTGGGTCGGTCTGGTGATCCCACACATCGCGCGCATGCTGGTCGGCCCAAACTTCGAGCGGCTGCTGCCCGCGGTGATGCTGATGGGCGCGAGCTATCTCGTGCTGGTCGATACGCTGGCGCGGTCGCTGGGACGCATTGAAGTGCCGCTTGGCATCCTCACCGCAGTCGTCGGCGCGCCGTTCTTCCTGTGGCTGCTGTGGCGCGGCCGGCACGGGTGGTCGTGATGCGTCTCATCGCCCGCGATCTCGCATTCGGTTATCCCGAGCGGCCTGTTGGCCGGAATTTGAATCTGACCGTCGAGACCGGTGAGGTGCTGTGTCTGCTCGGACCGAACGGCTGCGGCAAGACCACGCTGTTCAAGACCTTGCTCGGGCTGCTGCGTGCACAGGGCGGCCGCGTGTCACTTGGCGACGATGCGCTGTCAGATCTGCCGCGTGCGGAGATTGCGCGCCGCATCGCCTATGTGCCGCAGGCGCAGGACACGGCGTTTCCCTACACCGCGTCCGATCTGGTGCTGATGGGCCGGGTCGCGCATCGCGGCGTGTTCGCGGCGCCGACGAAGGAAGACCGGAAAATCGCACAGGACTCGCTTGCCGAACTCGGCATCGCCGAGCTTGCGTCGCGCGAGGTGACGACACTGTCCGGCGGGCAGCGCCAGCTTGTGATCGTGGCGCGGGCGATGGCGCAGGCCGCGCCCCTGATCGTGATGGATGAGCCGACCGCCAGTCTCGACTTCGGCAATCAGGTCGCGGTGCTGGCTGAAATCCGCAAACTCACGGCGCGCGGCACCGGGATCATTCTCTCCACCCACGACCCCGATCAGGCCTTCGCGGTGGCGAGCCGCGTGGCGCTGATGCAGGACGGTGTGATCGTTGCGCAGGGAACGCCGCTTGAAGTGCTCACCGCCGCACGGCTCAAGGCCGTGTACGGTGTCGATGTCACGGTGGAGCGGCTGGCCGGCGGGCAGACGGTCTGCGCGCCGGTCTATCCGCGCTGATGCTTACGCCTTGAAGTAGACGGTCTGCGACGTGGTCGCGAGCAGGCGTCCGCCCGGGCTCCACAGCTCGCCGGTCTGGTCGCTGAAACTCTTGTGAAAACTCCTCGCGTCGGCGGCGCCGAGCACCACGGTGGTGTCTTCGGCCGCGAGATCCGCCGCATCGGCGTGAAACATGGTCGTCATGGTCACCGTGCCGATCGGCACGATCTCGCCGCGGACATGAAAGATTCGCGCGAAGAAGGTGTCGCACATCGACAGCAGCGACAAAAAGTCGATGCGCCGGGGCAGCGCGTCGCTGAGCCACATTCGCGAATAGGGGCTGCCGAGGGGCTCGCGCAGCCCCTTGCCGTAGCCCGGCGTGCCTTCGACGAAACGAAACCGGTATTGCCGCACCCACGGTGAGATGCCGCTGTCCGGCAACGGTTCGATCGTGTCGAACGGTGGTGCGGGCGGCATCTGCGCGGGCTGGTGCGACCATGACGGACGACGGACCGCGAACACCGCGGTCATGAACGCCGCGACCTCGCCGCCCTGCGACAGCTCGATCATCCAGTGCTGGGTCGAGCGGGTCGCTTTCATCAGCCGCGCAGTCAGGTCGAATGTGCCGCGCGCCACCGGCGCGCACAGGTTCACCGTCACCGACAGCGGATCGCCGGTGCATTCCGGCTGCGCCATGACCGCGCGCAACATGGTCGCGGCGGTGGTGCCGCCAAACGGGCCGACGAATGCGAAGTAATCCTCGCTCGCGGTGCCGCGCCAGCGGCCGTCCATATTGATGGCCTGCGTGGCGCGGTCGAAAGGATGGATAGCGTTCGAAGTTTTATTGGCGGTTGTCTCAGGCGTCTTCTCAAGCATCGAGGGCTCCCAGCTTTGCTGCCGGAAGTGTTCACAGGATTGCCGCGCGATTCAATGACGTGGGAGGTAACGGCGGGCGCTAGAGGGACTCAGGCCCGAGCCGTCATAATATAACCCAGTCGCAAGGCGTGCTATTCTGACTTCAAAACGGGAGGTTCAGATGGCGGATATCGACGGCATCAAGATCGCCAATCTCACGCACGACTTCGTGACGAAGAAGTCGTTTGTCGGATTGGTGTGGGAAAGCGACGCCAGCAAGTCATTGGGGCTGGAGGTGCCATTCTGCTGCAGCCCGGAGCAGCTTCCGGCTGAAGCCGAAAAAGCCGTGCGCAAGCTCTCTCATGAACTCGCTTCGATCCCCATCATGGTTGTGCCTTAAGAGGGGATCGCCGGTCAGCGGATGGACGCAGCGAGTTGTTGTGCGACCTTGCGATGGCCATCTGCCGTCAGATGAATTCCGTCGGGTTGCCGCAGCCCGCTGCGAAGAGCCGACCATACATAGCTGTCAGCCTCGATAATGCGGATGCTGCGGGCATGCAGCCGCTTTCGGATTTCAGACCTGTTGGCAGCAGCTTCCGCTTCGCTGATACCCTTCCGGCGATCGTTGCCGCCGATCTGAAGGATGACGATCCTGGTTCCGTCCGGCGCCGCGCTCGACAATCGCGCCAGCATGCCGCCGGTCGTATCGCCGCTGATGCCCGCGTTGCTCACCGACATCGGCCGGCCCTTCGCGCGCAGAAGTTCCTGCAGGACGGCTGGAAAGGCCGACGACGCGCCGACGCCGTATCCGGCGGTGTTGCTGGCGCCGAGCGCAACGATCTGGGCATTCGACGCCGTGGTGGAGGCAAACGTCAGCAGAACGACAAGGATCAGGCTTCTGAACATGGTCGACGCCCTTTCGCTGAATCAGCGGTGCGATAGTAGCGCTGGTCGGGTTCCCGGAAAATCATCTCCCCGGAGGAAACTGCAATCCCGGAACAAATTAAGAACACTTTAGCAAGTCATTGATATATCATTGTGATTCGGTCCCTGCGGGCCACCACATCTAGGGTCTGTCATCGGTCTTGAGGACTACATGTCCAATATCGCTTTCGACAACACGGCGCTGACGCGCATCGCGGACTTCGCCCGGACGCTTTCCCGTCTTCATGCCGCCGCCCGCACGCGGCTGGTGGACGACGATCATATCGACCGCGAGTTCAACGCGGTCTGCATGTCGGTGTGGGGCTACACCACCGACGATTTCAGCGACGATCTGTTCTCGCTGAAGGATCATGAATTTCTCGACACGCTGGACGAGGCACGGGCGCGCATCTTCGCCGCCGAACACGGCTACGATCTGGTCGATGACACCGGCATTCTCGCCGACTGGTGGGGCTATTGCTGGATGATTCTAGCCGAACATCGCGGCCTGCTGACGCCAGAGATCAAGGCGCGGGCGCGGATGGAGATGGAAGAGAAGTATCTCGCTGCGCCGAATGTGATCGGCGTCATTGTCGGGCGGTGAGTTCTTTTACATCCGCGCGCGAGGCTTCGGCGCGACTTTCGGCATGACGGCGTCCGGCGCCATCGGTTGGGCATATTTCGGTTCAGGCACCGATCCGGTGACATCCTGTGACGAGTATGTGTCTTCCGGAATTTCAGCTGCGACCGGCGCGACTTTCATTTCCCCGAGCCGCGCGCGCAACTCCGATGTCAGGCCCGGATAATTGTTCACCGGCGTGAACTGCGCGATCTGGCCGTTGGCGGAACTGGTGCCGGAGTAGGCCACAAGACCGTTCGAGGTTGCGACAATGTCGCCGGGGCGCAATGTGGTGTCGAGCGACAGATCGACCGGCGCGAGACCCGCGGGATCGCGGCCGTTGCAGGTGCAGTCGGCCTTCAGCGCCTTGCGGTAGGCGAAGGCGTTGGGCGTATCGACATAGCGCTCGCCCATGTTGCCGACGGCGTAGTCGATGCTGTTGCCGGAATAGACCTTGGTTGCGCTTGCCGGGCAGAACGACTGGCACATCTGCGCGGGCGTGCCGCCGCCGCGCGAGGTCAGCGGAAAATAACGGCCGTCGCAGGTCCGCACGCAATAGGTGGTGAAGCGTCCGCCGGGTGAAGCCGACGGTGCGGGTGCAGGATTCGGAGTGGACAGGCCGAACGGATCGGCGAAGGCATTGCTCGGCGGCTGTTGCTGCTGAGGCTCCTGCCGCTGCGGCTTGTCACCGCCGAACAGGAAATCGAAAATGCCGGCGGAGGCCGCGTGGGGCGCAAGCGCCACGGGCATTGCCAGCATGACAGTGAGAACAAGCGTCATGCGGCGCCGCACGCGCGAAATACGCAACTCTGTACGCAACACGGACTGCCCCACTCACGCAACGCTGACGCCTGCGGCAACTTCATGCCGCAGCGTCAACGACCTTAATGCGTGATGGTAAACGCCGAGTTAGGGAGCGGCTTTGCGCCGAACAATTGTGCAGACGGTGGTCGCGCTCACGGCCTGAAAAACAGGAACGTCGCCAGCACGAAAGTCGGCACCAGCACCAGCATCGACCACACCATATAGCCGAAAAAGCTCGGCATTTTCACGCCGGCCTGCCGCGCGATGGCATAGACCATGAAGTTCGGTGCGTTGCCGATATAGGTGTTGGCGCCCATGTAGACCGCGCCGGACGAAATCGCGGCCAGTGTCGCGGCCTTTACTCCCATCAAAACCTGCGGATCTCCGCCGGCGAGCTGGAAGAACACCAGATAGGTCGGCGCATTGTCGAGGAACGACGACAGGATACCGGTCAGCCAGAAATAGGCGGCGGCGTTGTTGCTGCCGTCGGCGTTGGTGACGAGGCCGAGCAGCGCGGCGAACGGGCCTTGCGCCCCGGCCTGCAGCATCGCCATCACCGGCACGATGCAGATGAAAATGCCGGCGAACAGGATCGCCACTTCCTGGATCGGTCCCCACGAAAACCCGTTGGCCTCGCGGTCCGACTTTTGCGTCAGCGCCATGGAGGCAATCGCAACCACGACGAAGATCGCATCGCGCAGCAGGTCCTGAATTTCGAGATCGACGCCGGCGATGTGGAAGGAGATTCCGGGCTTCCACTGTGCGCTCATCAGGATGGCGGCGATGATGACCGCGATCAGTACGAGGTTGATCTTGCCGTGAAGCCTGAGCGGCGAGTCCGGCGTCGGGTCTTTCAGTTTGGTGAACCGGCCCTCGCGGTGATGCACGTAAAGATCGATCACCATGAAAATCGCGAGCACGATCCCGCCGACCACCAAGGTCTCCTGCCACAGGTGTTTCGTGGTCCAGAAGAAATCGACGCCCTTGAGGAAGCCGATAAACAGCGGCGGGTCGCCGAGCGGCGACAGCGCGCCGCCGATATTGGCGACGAGGAAAATAAAGAACACCACGACATGCGCGTTGTATCGCCGGTCATCGTTGGCGCGGATCAGGGGGCGGATCAGGATCATCGCGGCACCTGTCGTGCCGACGATGCTGGCCATCAGCCCGCCGACGGCGAGCAATACGGTGTTGGTGAACACGCTGTCGTGCAGGTTGCCTTCGAGATAGATGCCGCCCGCGACGACGAACAGCGCCAGCAGCAGCAGGATGAAGGGCATGTATTCAAGCAGCGCCGTGTGCGCGAGTGTCGTCATGACGGTGTGAACATCGGCGGTGGCGAACAGTGGAACGACGATCAGCGCCGCCCACAGCGCGGTGAACTTGCCGTAGTGATGCTCCCAGACGTGGGGGTAGAACACCGGACCCGTGGCAATACACAAAAGAATGCCGACGAACGGCAGCGCCCAGAGGACCGAGAGCTTCGCGCCATTCAGCCCTTCGGCGGCGAAGGCCGGCGCGGGGAACAGAGCAAGGGCGAGGGCGGCGGCAGCAAACCCGAAGCGGGCGCGGCGGGTGATAGCCCGTGGCAGGCGCGCATTGGTGTCAGTCAAAAATACCTCCTCGTCGCCCTCGCTCCCGCAGGCAGGGCGAGGGCGCAGATGTCAGCTCTTGAGAAATTCGCCCGCCTTGTAGAGCGCGCGGAACGGAATGCCGGCTTCGGCGAATGCTTCGGTTGCGCCTTCGTCCCGGTCGACCATGGTGAACACCAGCACCACCTCGCCGCCGGAATCCTTCACCGCATCCACCGCCTTGATCGCCGAGCCGCCGGTGGTGGTGACGTCCTCGACAATGACAATGCGCTTGCCGGCGAGGCTTTCATCCTTGGCGAGGCCTTCGACCGCGAGTCGCGCGCCATGTTCCTTCGGCTTCTTGCGCACGAAGAACGCGGCGATCGGATTTCCTTTCAGCCATGACAGCTGCGCGATCGCGCCTGCGATCGGCACCGCGCCCATTTCAAGCCCGCCGATGTAATCGATCTTGTCGTCCTTCAGCGCATCCAGCGACAGTTCGGCGAGCAGCGCCGCGCCTTCGGGGTCGAGCATGGTGGGCTTCAGGTTGAAGTAGAAATCGCTCTTGCGGCCGGAGGCCAGCGTGATTTCCCCGCGCCCGAACGAGCGCTTGCGGATGATGTCGGCGAGGCGGGCGCGGGACGCTGATTTGGACAAGGCAATCTCTTCAAGCTAAGGGGAATTTCGCGGATTTTACGGCTTGCGGCGTGGACATTCCACAGCGGATCGCTCACCGTCAACAGCGCAAGACCAACAAAAGGCGGCAAATGACCATCGACTTTTATGCCTGGAATACGCCGAACGGCCGCAAGATCAGCGTTGCACTCGAGGAAATGGGTCTGCCCTACAAGGTGCACCCCATCAACATCTCCAGGGACGAGCAGTTCGCGCCGGATTTCCTCAAGATCAGCCCGAACAACAAGATTCCTGCCATCATCGATCCGGACGGCCCGCACGGCAGGCCGGTCAGCATCTTCGAGTCGGGCGCGATCCTGCTGTATCTCGGCGAGAAGACCGGACGGTTCCTGCCGAAGGATCTGGGCGAGCGCATTCCGGTGCTGGAATGGCTGATGTGGCAGATGGGCGGCTTCGGGCCAATGCCCGGCCAGGTGCATCATTTCATCGCACTCGAAAACGAGCAGGATCGGCGCTACGGCCTCGAGCGATTTTCAAAGGAAACACGCCGGCTTTATGGCGTGCTGGATCGCCGGCTCGAGGGGCGCGAATTTGTCGCGGACAGGATTTCGGTCGCCGACTTTGCGATCATCGGCTGGGCATGGCGGCATGAGCGTCACAAGGTCGCGCTCGAGGATTTTCCGAACGTGAAGCGCTGGTATGCGGCGATGATGGCGCGGCCGGGGGTCAAGCGCGGCTTTGAGGTGAAGCTGGGATAGATCTCAGCGGCTGGTGCTCAGCGCGAACCAGACGGCGATGGCAGCCAGCAGCACGGCGAGGACGCGGCGAACCGTACGGCGCAGCCCGGGTGTGGCGATCACACTCTGGAGCTGCGAGGCCAGCAGAACGATGATGAGATGGATCGCGGTGGCGATGCCGACGTAGATCGCCGACAGCATCAGTGTCTGCGCCGCCACCGAGCCTTTGCCGATCTGGATGAAGTCCGGCAGCACGGCGACATAGAAGACCGCGGCCTTCGGATTGAGAAGGTTGGTGATCAGTCCGCGCCGGAACGCGGTCCACGGACCTATCCCGCCCTCGACGGCTTCCGGCGCGACGTCGCGCTCGGCCGCCCACGCATCCCATGCAAGCCAGAGCAGATAAGCGACACCGCCCCAGCGTAGCGTCTCATAGAGAAATGCCGAATTGTCGATGACCGCGCTGAGGCCGAGCGAGGCCGCTACGCCATAAACCGAGAGCCCGAGTGCAATTCCGGCAACGGCTGCGATGCCTGCCCGCACGCCTTGCGAGAGCGACAGCGCCGCAAGATAGGCCATGTTCGGGCCGGGCGTGATCTCGATGACAAAGCATGTCAGCGCGAAGGCGAGCAGGGATGTGGACAATCGCTATGACCTCGCGCCGGCCATCAATGCGCCTCGTCCCAGTTGCTGGCGGCGCGTGCATCGACCTGCAATGGCACCGAGAGCGAAACCGCCGGGAATGGCGCGTCCTGCATCACATGCTGGATCACCGGCAGCGTCCTGGCCACCTCGTCCTCGGGCACCTCGAAGATCAGTTCGTCGTGGACCTGCAGCAGCATCTGCGCAGAGAGCTTTTTCTCGGCGAGTGCGTCTTCCATCCGGATCATGGCGCGGCGGATGATATCGGCGGCTGAGCCCTGCAGCCGCGCGTTGATCGCGGCGCGCTCGTTGAACGAGCGGATCGAGGGATTGCTCGCCTTGATGTCCGGGTAGTGGCATTTGCGGCCGAAGATGGTTTCCACGTAGCCATGCTCGCGGCAGAAATCGCGCGTCGCATCCATGTAGGCGCGGATGCCTGGGAAGCGCTCGAAATACTTCTTGATGTAAGCGCCGGCTTCCTCGCGCGGAATGCCGAGCTGGTTGGCGAGGCCGAACGCCGAGATCCCGTAGATGATGCCGAAGTTGATCGCCTTGGCGCGGCGGCGCACTTCTGCGGGCATGTCCTTGATCGGCACGCCGAACATTTCGGACGCGGTCATGGCATGGATGTCGAGCTTGTCGTGAAACGCCTGCTTCAGCGACGGAATATCCGCGATCTCTGCTAGCAAGCGCAGTTCGATCTGGGAGTAATCCGCCGAGACGAGCTTGTGGCCCTTGGTGGCGATGAAGGCCTTGCGGATCTTGCGGCCGTCCTCGGTGCGCACCGGGATGTTCTGGAGATTCGGCTCGTTGGACGACAGCCGTCCGGTGGTGGTCGCGGCCAGCGCGTAGGTCGTGTGCACGCGCTGGGTTTGCGGATTGACGTATTCGGGCAGTGAATCCGTGTAGGTCGATTTCAGCTTGGTGACCTGCCGCCACTCAAGAACGCGCGCCGGAAATTCGTGTCCGGCTTCGGCCAGTTCATCGAGAATCTGCGCGGAGGTCGACCATGCGCCGGTCTTGGTTTTCGCGCCCCCCGGCAGGCCCATCTTGCCGAACATGATGTCGCCGAGCTGCTTGGGGCTCCCCGGATTGATCGGCTCGCCGGCCATTTTCTGGATGTCGGCTTCGACCCGCGCAGCGGTCTGCGCGAACTCGCCGGACAGGCGCGACAAGACCTGTCTGTCGATGGAAATGCCGCGCCGCTCCATGCGCGCGAGCACCGACACCAGCGGCCGCTCCAGCGTCTCGTAGACAGTGTTGACGCGATAGGCCATCAGGCGCGGTTTCAGCACACGCCACAACCGCAGCACGATGTCGGCGCGCTCTGCGGCGTATTCCGTCGCCTTGTCGACCGGCACCTGATCGTAGCTGATGCGGTTCTTGCCGCTGCCGATCAATTCGCCGAAACCGATGGCCTTGTGGCCGAACCAGCTTTCGGCCAGTGACTCGTAATCGTGCTTGGCGCGGCCGGCGTCGAGCACATAGGAAATCAGGATGGAGTCTTCGAGCGGCGCCATCTCGATGCCGTGCTGCGCCAGCACCACGCTATCGAACTTCAGATCGTGGCCGATCTTGAGAACGCCCGCGTTGGTGAGCAGCGGTTTGAGCGCAGCCAGCGCATCGGCCGCCTTGATCTGGTCCGGCGCAAGTCCGCCCGCAAAGAGACCCGAGCCGTCGCCGGGCTTGGTGTGCGCAAGCGGCACGTAACAGGCCTCGTTGATCCCGGTGGCCAGCGAGATGCCGCAGATTTCCGCCTGCATTGGGTCGGCGGTCGATGTTTCGACGGTGATGGCGACCTGACCGATGTCGAAGGCGCGCGCGACCCAGCGCTGCAATTCGTCCACGGTCTTGATGGTCGCGTATTTGGCGCGATTGAACTTCGCGCTGCGCGCTTCCTCGGCGCGCGCATCGGCCAGCGCTTTCGGCGTCTGAGGGCCATTGGCGGATGCCGCGGCCTGCTTCGGCTGCGACCCGCTCCACTGTCCGGCGTTGGACGTTTTCTCGGCCGTCCCGCGCGCGAACAGATCAGGCTCGCCGCCGAGCGGCGGCGTCTTGGGTGAATCGGCTGCGACATCGACGGGCGCGAACGAGCTTTTCATGCTGGCGTCGGCTTCGACGTCCGACGGATCAATCTGCGAATACTCTGCAACACGCCGCGTCAGCGTGGAAAATTCCATCGCTTTCAGGAAGGCGATCAGCTTGCGCGAATCCGGCTCGTGCACCGCAAGATCGTCCAGCGGCACGTCGAGCTTCACGCGGTCATCGAGCTGGACGAGCTTCTTCGAGATGCGTGCCTTGTCCGCGTTCTCGATCAGTGCCTCGCGCCGCTTCGGCTGCTTGATCTCGGGGGCGCGCTTGAGCAGCGTTTCGAGATCGCCATATTCGTTGATGAGCTGGGCCGCGGTCTTGATGCCGATGCCCGGCACACCGGGGACGTTATCGACCGAGTCGCCTGCCAGCGCCTGCACCTCGACCACCTTCTCGGGCGGCACGCCGAATTTCTCGATCACTTCGGAAATGCCGATGCGGCGATCCTTCATAGTGTCGTACATCGACACGCAGTCAGTCACGAGCTGCATCAGGTCCTTGTCGGACGAGACGATGGTCGCGGTCGCGCCGCGCTCGCACGCTTCGCGCACATAGGTCGCGATCAGGTCATCGGCCTCATAGCCGGATTGTTCGAGGCAGGGTAGGTCGAAGGCGCGCACGGCTTCTCGGATCAGCCCGAACTGCGGAATGAGATCGTCGGGGGCCGGGGCGCGCTGCGCCTTGTATTCTGGATAGAGCTCGTTGCGGAACGTGACTTCCGACTTGTCGAAGATGATGGCCAGATGCGTCGGCCGGTTGTCCGGCGGCATGTCGCGCATCAGCTTCCACAGCATGTTGCAGAAACCGAGCACGGCGTTGACCTGCAAGCCGTCGGACTTGCGGTTCAGCGGCGGCAGCGCGTGATAGGCGCGGAAGATGTAGCCCGAGCCGTCCACCAGAAAGACATGATCGCCCTTGGCGGGGGTCTTTGCGGCTGGCGCGCTGGCGGCGGGTTTCGTGGCGGCAGGCTTTTCAGCCTTTGCGGCGGATGACGTTGCGGGCGTTGCGGGCTTTTTCGGCATGGCCGCAACTTAAGGATTTTGGCTGCGAATAACACCCCTCCACGGGACAGATGCGCACTGGAAATTTCGATGTTGCGCTCACAAATCGCGTCGTCCCCGCGCAAGCCGGGACCCATAACCACTGAAGGTCAGGAAAATCGCGACAGGAACCGCTTGCTGAGGGAGTATGGGTCCCTGCCTGCGCGGGGACGACATCGTGGGTGGATTTACTCCGCCGCCTGCAATGTGGGGTGTGCTTGCTTCGGCGCGATCCAGAACATGGCAGGCCGCTCGAACAGGAAATTGAGCCCGGCGCGTTTGGCGCCCCACCACATCAGGAGCGCACCGACCACACCCGCGATGGTGTCGATCAGCGAGACGAGCCCGATGTCGGGCACGATGCCGGTCTTGAGCAGTACCACCCGCACGATCGCCATCGGCAGGAAGAAGGCCAGATAGATCACGATGGAATGCTCGCCACAGTAGCGCAGGAAGCCGAGCCAGTTGGCGCGGGCCAGCAGCGTTCCGGTGACGATGATGGCGCAGGCGCCGGCGAACCCGAGCGCGAGCGAAATCACCGGCCGGTCGCCGTAGCCCGCGAACACCAGAACGCCGTTGGCAACACTCCACGCCGCAAGGGCGATCAGCGCGGTGCCGGGCTTCTCGCGCGCACGGTCCGCCAGCACGAAGACATAGTTCGCAAACAGATAGCCGGAGTAGAAGTAGACAAAGCGCGCGGCGAACTCGTCGATCACGGTCCAGCCGGTGGCGACATGGGCGGTTTCAAGCGCGGCGGCGGCAAGCCAGATCACGATTGCAGGCACGCGAAGGGTGGCCTTGGTCACCACAAAGAAGATCGGCAGCAGATAGATGAACCACAGCGTGCCGAACGGCTCGATGAAAGATTGCAGATACATGACACCGACATGGGTCCAGCCCTGCTCGGCGGCGAACGCGGGGGCCTTGAAGGCGAACTGGATGCTCACCCACAGCACGTAGAAGTAGGCGAAGTGGACCACCTTGCGGTCCAGATAGGTGCGCCAGTCGCGGTTGATCACCCGCGCCAGGAACAGCCCCGAAATCAGGAAGAAATCCGGCATCCGGAACGGTTTTGCGAACTCGACCAGCAGATGCATGAAGCCCTGTTTGCCCGCGGCGGCCTCGACGCCCAGGGTCGAGTGCATCATCACCACCATGACAATGCAGATGCCCTTGGCATAATCGACCCAGTCGATCCGCTCGGAGGCGGGCGACGGGCGCGCGCCGGATGTGCCGTTGCTGCTCATGATGTCCCGTTTCGGTCCAGTGGCGCGCCATCCTGGGGCGCATGGGTTTCATTCTCCTTTATTCATACAAATGTTGTGCCCCATTCACGCCGAATTGCGCTAAAAGCCCCGCGAAACGAAACATTGTTAATGGGTTTTGGAGCGGGTGGTACATGCGGATTGCCATGATCGGCACGGGCTATGTAGGGCTGGTTTCGGGGGCCTGCTTCGCGGACTTCGGCCATCGCGTGACCTGCGTCGACACCGACGCGGGGAAGATCGATGCGCTTAACCGGGGCGAAATTCCGATCTTCGAGCCCGATCTGGACCGGCTGGTCGAGGCGTCCGTCAAGGCGGGGCGGCTCGATTTCACCACCGATATCGTCGGGCCCGTGGGCAAGGCGGACGCGGTGTTCATCGCGGTCGGCACGCCGTCACGGCGCGGCGACGGCCATGCCGACCTGACCTATGTGCACGCCGCCGCCCGCGATATCGCGAAAGCCTTGCAGGGCTTCACCGTCGTGGTCACCAAATCCACCGTGCCGGTCGGCACCGGCGACGAGGTCGAACGCATCATCCGCGAAACCAATCCGCAGGCCGACGTGGCGGTGGCGTCCAATCCTGAATTCCTGCGCGAGGGCGCGGCGATCCGCGACTTCAAGCATCCCGACCGCATTGTGGTTGGCACTGATGACGAGCGCGCACGCAAGGTGCTCGGCGAAGTCTACCGGCCGCTCTATCTCAACCAGGCGCCGATCATGTACACCGAGCGCCGTACGGCGGAGCTGATCAAGTACGCTGCCAACGCATTTCTTGCGACCAAGATCACCTTCATCAACGAGATGGCGGATCTGTCGGAGAAAGTCGGCGCGGACGTGCAGGAGGTTGCGCGCGGCATCGGTCTCGACAACCGCATCGGCCCCAAGTTTCTCAACGCCGGTCCCGGCTTCGGCGGCTCGTGCTTTCCGAAGGACACCCGCGCGCTGGTCAAGACCGCGCTGGACCATGATGTACCGCTGCGGATCGTCGAGGCGGTGCTTGCGGTGAATGACAATCGCAAGCGCGCCATGGCGCGCAAGGTCTCAACCGCGCTCGGCGGCAATCTGCGCGGCAAGACCATCGGTCTTCTTGGGTTGACGTTCAAGCCGGACACCGACGACATGCGCGAAGCGCCGTCGATTCCGCTGGTGACGGGTCTGCTCGATCTCGGTGCGAAAGTGCGCGCCTACGATCCCGCCGGGATGGAGCAGGCGAAGAGCGAGCTGCCGGATATCACCTATTGCGAGGATCCCTATGCCGTTGCCAAGGATGCCGATGCGCTGGTGATTGTCACCGAGTGGCGGCAGTTCCGCGCGCTCGATCTGAAGCGGCTGAAGCGCGAAATGGCCAATCCGGTGATGGTCGATCTGCGCAACATCTACCGCCGCGACGAGATGGAAGCGCTGGGCTTTACCTATGAAAGCGTCGGGCGCGGGGCGGTGTAGGCCCCGGCGTCATTGCGAGGAGCACTTGCGACGAAGCAATCCAGCTTTCCTTAGTGTGGATTGCTTCGCTTCGCTCGCAATGACGGATATATCTTGTCCCGATGATGAACTTCTCCACCCCTCTTCCCATCGATGCTGTTCTCGATGACCTGACGTCGACGCTCGCGCGCAGCAGCACTGCCGTGCTGGTCGCGCCGCCGGGCGCGGGCAAGACCACGCGCGTGCCGCTGGCGCTGCTGGATGCGGGCTGGGCCGGCAAGAAGAAGATCATCGTGCTGGAGCCGCGCCGGATCGCCGCGCGTGCCGCCGCCGAGCGCATGGCGCAGACCTTGGGCGAGAAGGTTGGCGAGACGGTCGGCTACCGCGTGCGGTTCGGCTCGAAGATTTCTCGTGCAACCCGGATCGAGGTGGTCACCGAGGGGATCTTCACCCGGCAGATTCTCGACGATCCCGAGTTGTGCGGCGTCGCCGCCGTGCTGTTCGACGAATTTCATGAGCGCTCGCTCGATGCCGACCTCGGCCTCGCGTTGGCGCGCGATGCGCAGACCGGCCTGCGCGAGGATCTGCGTATTCTGGTGATGTCGGCGACGCTCGATGGCGCGCGGGTCGCGAAGCTGCTCGGCGATTGTCCGGTGATCGCCAGCGAAGGCCGCGCGTTTCCGGTCGACACACGCTATCTCGGCCGCAAGCCGGATGTGCAGATCGAACGGCAGATGGCGGAGGCCATCGCCACGGCGCTGCGTGCAGATAGCGGTTCGGTGCTGGCGTTCCTGCCCGGCGCCGCCGAAATCCGCCGCACCCAGAATTTTCTCAGCGAGCGTGTCAGCGATCCCAACACCGAGATCGTGCCGCTGTTCGGCGCGCTCGATGCCGGCGTGCAGGATCGCGCGATTTCGCCGCCGCCGAAGGGGCAACGCAAGGTGGTGCTGGCCACCTCGATTGCCGAGACATCGCTGACGATCGAGGGCGTGCGCATCGTGGTCGATTCCGGGATGGCGCGGGTGCCGCGTTATGAACCCGACATCGGCCTGACGCGGCTTGAAACCATTCGCGCCTCGCGCGCCGCCGTCGATCAGCGCCGCGGCCGCGCCGGGCGCACCGAGCCTGGCGTGTGCTACCGGCTGTGGGACGAGCCGCAGACCGCATCGCTGGAGGCCTATACACGGCCCGAGATTTTGTCCGCCGATCTGTCGTCGCTGGTGCTCGACCTCGCGCACTGGGGCGCGGCCGATCCTTCGGCTCTCGCCTTCCTCGATCCGCCGCCGCTGCCGGCGCTGACCGAGGCGCGTGCCTTGCTACGTGAACTCAACGCACTCGATGAGGCAGGCCGCATCACGCCCGAGGGCAACAGTCTGCGCGCGCTGGCGCTGCCGCCGCGCCTTGCGCGCATGATCGTGGATTCGCATCGGCTCGGCTCTGGCGATGAAGCCGCGCTGATCGCTGCCATTCTCACCGAACGCGGCCTTGGCGGTGACAGCGCCGACCTCGATGCACGGCTGGATAACTTTCGCCGCGACCGCTCGCAGCGGGCGCAAAGCGCGCGGCAACTGGCGGATCGCTGGGCGAAGCAGGTTGCGGCGAGTGAACCGTTCGACGTCACAGATCGTTCACTCTCCACCGGTCTCATGCTCGCACTCGCGTTTCCGGATCGCGTTGCGCGCAATCGCGGCAACGGCTCGTTCGTGCTGGCCAACGGGCGTGGTGCGAGCGTTGAGCAGACTTCGGCATTGGCGAAATCGCCTTATATCGCCGTGGCCGAACTGACCGGCACGGCGGCGAACGGGCGTATCCTCTTGGCCGCGCCGATCACGCAAGGGGAGATCGAGGCGCAGTTCGCCGATCACATCCAGACTGACGATGAGATCACGTTCGATCGCGCCGCGATGGCGCTGCGTGCCCGGCGCAGGAAGAAACTTCACGCTATCACGCTGTCGGAGCAGACGCTGGCGGTGTCGCCATCGGCGGAAACGGGGCGGGTGCTGGCCAATGGTCTCGTCGCATTGGGATTGGATCGTCTGCCCTGGTCGAAATCACTGAAGCAGTGGCGCGACCGTGTGATGTTTTTGCGCGCGGCATCTCCAGAAGACTGGCCGGATTTGTCCGATAGCGCATTGATAGAGACACACGCGGATTGGCTGGTTCCTGCACTGTTCGACAAGACATCGCTGGCAAATTTTTCCGCAGGCGATCTGTCCGATGCGCTGATGAATCTGCTGCCGTGGGAGATGCGCGCGCGACTCGATCGCGAAGCGCCGACGCATTTCGAGGCACCGACCGGAACCTCGCTGCCGATCGACTATGAGGCCGAGCAGGGGCCGACCATTGCGGTGAGGTTGCAGGAATTGTTCGGGCTCAATGTCCATCCGTCGATCGCGAAGGGCAAAATCCCGCTGGTGCTGGAACTGCTGTCGCCGGCGCATCGCCCGGTACAGGTGACGCGCGATCTGCCGGGCTTCTGGCGGGGGTCCTATGCAGCGGTTCGCTCCGATCTGCGGGGGCGTTACCCGCGCCATCCCTGGCCGGAAGACCCGGCGTCCGCGCCGCCAACCCGCCGGGTCAAGCCGCGCGGAACGTGAGAATTAACGCTTCCCTCACCCTTATTTCGGAAAAAGCGGTCTTTGCGGACGCTGGGACGGTCATGCTTGCGCCCGCCGTCAGGAGGTTCGCGTAAGGTTCGCGCGGGACCGGGTGATGCAGGTGTAGGCGTATGCGTAACATCATGATTCTGGCGGCCCTGCTGATTGTGTTCGGCACGTCCATGGCGAAAGTCGCGGACCAGATGACGTCGCAAAAGGCGCAGGCCCATGCCGTCGACAAGTCGAAGGCCATGAACGCCTTCGCATCGGTGCAGCCGAAAACCACGGGCAATGCCGGCCTGCGGAGTGTCACCATTTCGCGCGACAGCCGGGGGCACTTCCAGACCGATGCGCGCGTCGATGGCCGGCGTCTTGGTTTCATGGTCGATACCGGTGCGTCGGTGATTGCGCTGAACGAGAGTTCGGCGGCGCTGATCGGAATCCGTCCGCGGCCCAGCGAATACACCGCGAATGTTTCAACCGCCAACGGCTCGATCAGGGCCGCACGCACCCGTCTCGCCATGGTCGATGTCGGCGGGCTCGTGGTACGCGACGTCGATGCGCTGGTGCTGCCCGACGACGCGCTGTCGGAAAATCTGCTCGGCATGTCGTATCTGTCGAAGCTTCGCCGGTTTGAAATGGCCGGCGGCAAGCTGGTGATGGAGCAATAGTTCGCTATATCGCGTCATTGCGAGGAGCACTTACGACGAAGCAATCCAGCTTCGTGCCTGCCGCTCTGGATTGCTTCGCTTCGCTCGCAATGACGACTATATCCGCCGAAACACCACGCTCAGATTGTTCGCCGGCATTTCAGTGATCGCCGGTGCCGAGAATCCCTCAGTCCGCGCCAGATCCGCGACAGCTTCCAGATCGCGCAATCCCCATTCCGGATTCCGGGACTTGAGACTGGCATCGAACGCTTCGTTGCTTGGCGCAGTGACCACATCCGCTCGCCGGTACGGTCCGTACAGATAGAGCGGCGCGCCGGTGCGCAGCAGTTTTGCCGCGCCGCGCATCAGGCCTGTCGTCGCCTGCCAGGGAGAAATATGGATCATGTTGATGCAGAGGATGGCGTCGGCGGCGGTCACCGGCCATTGCTCCGACGATGCATCCAGCTTCAGGGGTAACCGCACATTGGAAAGACCGCTGTCCTGCGTCCAGGCTTCGATGCTTTGCAAGGCGGCGTCCTCGGGGTCCGACGGCTGGAACGTCAGGCCCGGAAACGCCCGGGCGAAATGCACAACATGCTCGCCGGAGCCGCTGGCGATCTCAAGCACGAGTCCCGACGGGGGCAACACACCGCGCAGCACCTCAAGAATGGCGTCGCGGTTACGCAAGGTGGCGGGATACTCAAGGCGGCGGTCATTCATGCTGTGTTCAATCCGGACGCGGCATTAAGGCTGCTGCCAATATGCCGCATTTCATTCGTAAATGCTTGGCTCCCGCCTTTCCACGGTTCCAAGCATTCGCTAAAGCTGCTGGATATCGCCCGCCGCATTGTCACGAGGCCATCTGAATGTTTCCGAAGCCAAAGCCCGAACTGATTCCGAACACCTATGCCTATGAATCCGAGCCGATGGTGAAGGCCACGGGCTTCCGCGAATACGATGCGCGCTGGCTGTTCGGCAAGGAAATCAACCTGATGGGCATTCAGGCCCTCGGCATGGGCCTCGGCACCCTGATCGGCGAGATGGGCCAGAAGCAGGAGATGGTCACCGCGCACGATTTCCGCAGCTACTCCGCCTCGATCAAATACGCGCTGATCTCTGGCCTTCTGGCCTCCGGCTGCAAGGTTCATGACATCGGCCTCGCGGTGACGCCGATGGCATATTTCGCGCAGTTCGATCTCGACGTGCCGTGCGTCGCGATGGTGACTGCCTCGCACAACGACAACGGCTGGACCGGTGTGAAGATGGGCGCGAACCGCCCGCTGACGTTCGGGCCGGACGAAATGACCCGGCTGAAGGAGATCGTGCTCAACGCCGATTTCAAGCTGAAGCCCGCGGGCGGATATCAGTTTCACGAGAATTTCCCGGCGCGCTACATCGCCGATCTCACCAACCGCCCGAAGCTGAAGCGCAAGCTCAAGGTTGTTGTCGCATGCGGCAACGGCACCGCGGGCGCGTTCGCGCCGAAGGTGATGGAAGCGATCGGCTGCGAGGTAATCCCGCTCGATGTGGATCTCGATCACACCTTCCCGAAGTACAATCCGAATCCCGAAGACATGGAAATGCTGCACGCGATCCGCGATGCGGTGCTTGAGCACAAGGCCGATGTCGGCCTCGGCTTCGACGGCGACGGCGACCGCTGCGGCGTGGTGGACAATACCGGCGAGGAAATCTTCGCCGACAAGGTCGGCGTGATGCTGGCGCGCGACATGTCCGCGATTCACAAGAATGCGCAGTTCGTGGTCGACGTGAAATCGACCGGCCTGTTCGTCACCGATCCGGTGCTGGAGAAGCAGGGCGCCCACACCACGTACTGGAAGACTGGCCATTCCTACATGAAGCGCCGCACCCATGAATTGAAGGCGCTGGCGGGCTTCGAGAAGTCCGGCCACTTCTTCTTCAACGCGCCGGTCGGGCGCGGTTACGACGACGGCCTCGTCTCCGCGATCGCGGTGTGCGAAATGCTGGATCACGCGCCGGGCAAGACCATGGCGGACCTCAAGGACGCGCTGCCGAAGACCTGGTCATCGCCGACCATGTCGCCGCACTGCTCCGATGAGACCAAGTACGGAATCGTCGCGCAGGTGGTGAAGCATTTCGAGGATCAGAAGGCGAAGGGCGCCAAGGTCGCCGGCCAGCCGATCCGCGATCTGGTCACCGTCAACGGCGTACGCGTCACCTGCGAAGACGGAAGCTGGGGGCTGGTGCGCGCCTCATCCAACAAGCCGGAGCTTGTGGTGGTGGTCGAGAGCCCGGTCTCCGAACAGCGCATGCGCGACATGTTCGAGGCGATGGATTCGGTGCTGCGGACCCATCCGGAAGTCGGCGAGTACAATCAGAAGATCTGACGGAGCGTCATCTCCGCACGTCAGGCGCTGGTCACGATCGGAGCGGACCAGTGTTCTATCGGATGACTTCGATCAGCTTCGCAAATTCCTTCTCTGCCTGTGTCATGTGACGCTCCTTGTGGCGCAGCAGGAAGAAGCTACGGGATGGCAGCGGAACCTTGAGCGCGACGAGCGCTCCCGATGTCAGGGTGTTCGTTGCCACCAGTTTCGACAGGATCGTTGCTCCTGCGCCGGCGATCACGGCGCCGCGAACGGATTCGTTGGACGGCAATTCCAGGACGATGTTGATATCACGGGCCGCGAGACCGAGGCTCGCCAGCGCGGTTTCGAATATCTTGCGGGTGCCGGAGCCTTGCTCGCGCGCGACCCAGCGTACGGCCTTCAGCTCGGCGAGCTTCGGCGCGCGCTTCCCCGCCCAGGGATGCGATGCGCCCACCACCAGCACCAGTTCGTCTTCGCCGACGGCGCGAACCGATAGTGCGGGATCGTCGATTGCACCTTCGACAAGTCCGAGATCCGCGCGGCCGTTCTGCACCCACGAGGTCACCTGATCGGTATTGCCGATCTTCAGATCCAGCGTGATGCCGGGATAAAGGGAATGATAGCGGTGGATCACCTGCGGCAGCCAGTAATTGCCGACGGTCTGGCTGGCGGCGAGCGACAGCGACCCACGCTTCAGTCCGGCAAGATCCGCCAGCATCGCCTCGGCGGCGGCGGTGCGCGCCAGCACGGCGCGCGCTTCGGTCACGAACAGCCGGCCGGCGGTGGTCAGCCTGATATTGCGACCGACCCGGTCGAACAGCCGCACGGCGTGCCGCTCCTCAAGCGCGGCGATGGCCGCGCTGGTGGCCGACTGCGTCAGGTGGAGCGCTTCGGCGGCGCGCGTCATATGCTCCTGTTCAGCGACCGCGACAAAAATCCGGAGTTGCTCGAGTGTCATGCGATGTCCTATGTGGTGATCTTCACGAGCATCAGGCTGAATGCTGCGATGAAGAGGAAGGCCGCGGCGCCGAGCGCCAGTGGCCGCAATCCCTTGGCGCGCAGTTTGCCGATGTCGGTTTCGAGTCCCATCGCGGCCAGCGCCATCGAAAGCAGGACGGTCGTTGCGGTGACGATGATGCTTTTTGCCTCCGGCGGGATCGTAACAATGCTGTTGAGCCCGACCAGCGCGGCGAAGCCCAGCACGAACCACGGCATAGGCGCGCGGCCGCCCGCGCTCGTCACACCCGCCCTGCGGTTGGAGCGGTTTGCCATCAGCCCGAGGGCGATGACCATCGGCGCCAGCATCGCGACGCGGGAGAGCTTGGCGATGGTGCCGAACTCACCGGCCTGCCGGCCGTCCTGATATGCGGCAGCGACAACCTGCGCGATCTCGTGGATCGATGCGCCGCTCCACAGGCCGTAGGCGCGTGCGTCGAGATGCAGCAGTGCCGGCAGCAGCGGATAGACAAACATCGCGATCGAGCCGAACACCGTGACGCAGGCCACCGCATAGGCGACATCCTCGTCACCGGCGTTGGTCACGGTGTTGGTGGCGATCACGGCGGAAGCGCCGCAGATCGATGTGCCCGCTGCGATCAGTTCGGTGAGCTTCTTCTCCACACCCAGCAGCCGTCCGGCCCAGGTTGTGAAGACGAATGTCGCGACCAGCGTCAGTGCGATCACGGCGATACCCGCCGGGCCGACGTCCGCGATCTGCGCCGCGGTGAGTTGCAATCCAAGCAGGATGATAGCGAAGCGCAAAACCTTGCGGAGAGCAAAGGTCACGCCAGCCTTGGCGCGCAACGGTGTGCCGATGGCATTGTGAAAGACCATGCCCAGAACGATGGCGAGAATCAGCGGGCTGAATGTGCTGACGTCGGGCAGTTCGCGCAGGCCGAAGGCCGCCGCCGTAATGAGCGCGGTCAGCAGCAGGCCCGGCATGATCTCCGATGCAACCGGCACACGCTGATGATGGCTTTCCGTATCGGCAAGTGTTTGAGCAGTCATGGCCGAACTCCTTATTTCGGCCGAAAAATCGCAAATCGCTATCGATCAATCAAACTGATTATATCGGTAAATTCAATCGAGAAAATAGATTGTTCAGGACGCAGAAAGCCCGCCGGCGTTTCCGCAGGCGGGCTTTGTGAAATCCGTGCGGCTCAGGCGCCGGAGAGCGCCGGGACCGGCAGCGCCGTCACCGACTTGATCTTTTCCATCGCAAAGCGTGACGTGACGTTCTTCAGCGCCACCGCGCTGATGAGCTTCTTGTAGAAGATGTCGTAGCTCTGCATGTCGGCGACGACCACGCGCAGCATGTAATCGACATCACCGGCCATCCGGTAGAATTCCATCACCTCGGGCATGGCGCTGACGGCGTCGGCGAATTTCTTCAGCCAGGCGTCGGAGTGATCGCCGCTCTCCACCGAGACGAACACCGAAATCCCGAGGCCGATCTTGTTCTGATCGACCAGCGCGACACGGCGCAGGATAATACCTTCGGCTTCCATGCGCTGGATGCGCTTCCAGCACGGCGTCGACGACAGACCGACCCGGTCGCCGATTTCGGCCACCGAAAGGGAAGCATCGTCCTGGAGTACGGTCAGAATCTTGCGATCTATCGCGTCAAGGCGGCGCGGAGCATCAATAATTGCTACAGCAGCGTCAGACATTAGAAGAACTTTCTTCCATAATTGAGGGTTGCATACCTCATATATAGAAAATCATTCTCTGACAAGCCCAGATTTCCGGCTTTAGAGGGCCTCTATGCTGGGAGAGCGACCGTGCTGGAGGCCAAAAGGGTGTCGACCTCGGCGCGCTCCGGGGAGCCGAAGGCGCCTCCGAAGCGGGTGCATTTCAGCGCGGCCGTCGCCGAGGCGAATCGCATCGCCTGCTCGAGCGGTTGTCCTTCCGCCACGGCCAGCGTGAACGCGCCATGGAAGGCGTCGCCCGCACCCAGCGTATCGACGGTATGGACCGGGAAAGCCGGCATGTGTTTCGGCTCGCCCCTTTCGTCCAGCCACTCGACACCTCGGGCGCCGGACGTCACGCCGAGAAACGCGGGGGTCACCTGCGCGAGCCTGCGCAGCGCTGCGATATCGTCGCTCTCTCCGGCCGTCGCCCGCAGCGCCTCCGTCGAAAAGATGATGTGCGAGGCGACCTGCAGCAGTCCTTCACGCATCGACATGATCCGGTCGCCGTCAATGACGACGGGAATGCCGCGGCGATGGGCTTCCGCGCACACATCGGTGCCGAATTCCGCGCAGCGGCTTTCGATCAGAATGGCATCGCAGTCGGCGAGCAGCGTGTCCAATGGCGGCAGCGTCACGGTCCATAGTTTGGGATCGCGGAAGGTGGCGATGGTGCGCTCACCGCTCGGATCGATCAGCACGCTGGAGATCGGTGTGACCACGCCATCGACGACCACGAGGCCGCTGGTGTCGATCCCCTCACTTCTGAATTGATCATCGATGATGGCGTTGCTCGCCGCCAGCAGTCCGCCGATCGGGCCTGTCAGCAGAACACGCCCGCCGAGCCGCGAAATCGAAATGGCGGCGTTGGGCGAATTGCCGCCGGCCACCTCGACGAACTCGCTGGCATATTCTTTCTGGCCGCGCGCGGGCACTTCCGGCACGCGGAAAATAAGATCGCGCACCGGCATCCCGATACAGACGATACGTGGGGATGTCTTGGGTGATTGATGATGGATATTCACTGACACTGCGCCTCGCCGGAAATGCTCGTGATTGAGACAATCGATGACACGCCACGCGGTTCCCGTTCAAGGGAACCGTAAAAATCGGTCAGGCTGTTTCCTTGATCCAGTTCGCCAGAAGGTGGTGCGCGATTGCGACCGGATGAGGGCCCGTCAGGCCCTCGGGGTGAGTCCTGGCGAGCATCGCCACGGCCTCGTCACGGCTGAACCATCGTGCATCTTCGAGTTCGGTCTTGTCGACCACGATGTCGGTGGTGGTGGCGCGCGCGGTGCAGCCGATCATCAGCGACGATGGATAGGGCCACGGCTGCGTCATGTAATAGCGCACGTCGGTGCAGTGGATGCCGGCCTCTTCGAGAATCTCGCGCTGCACGGCGTTCTCGATGGTCTCGGCGGCTTCGACGAATCCGGCGAGGCATGACCACATGGTCGGCGGAAACTGCGACTGACGGCCCATCAGGCATTTGTCGCCCGCGGTCACCAGCATGATCACGACCGGATCGGTACGCGGAAAGTGTTCGGTCTTGCAGCTTGGGCAAATGCGCTTCCAGCCGCCATCCGCCATCGATGAGCGCGAACCGCAGTTGGCGCAGAAGCCGTGGCGCTGGTGCCAGCTCACCAGCGACTTCGCCATCGCGATGGTGGAGAGTTCGCGCGCCGGTATGGCGCCGCTTGCGGCAACCGCCCGCAGATTTTCCACGCCGACGTCCTGCCGGCCCATCAGGTTTTCGGCGGCGGTGGCGCTGATGCCCATGCCGAATATCGCCGCGCCTTCATGCAGCCCGAGAAAGATGGTGCCGGGATTGGCGCCGAACTTGTGCGCTTCCTCCAGCGTCAGCAGTGCGCGGGGACCATCGGCACCCAGGGTGACCACCAGCGAATCGCGATGAACCACATAGGCCCGCGCGTCGCGGTGGGTTTCCAGCGCGAACAGTTTCTCCGCGTCGGTGCGGATATGAGCGGCGCGGTCGATCGGATGCGACACGAAGCCGGGCTGTCCGAGCGGAAAGGGATTCTCTTTTGTTGTCATTGATTTCGGCTCTTTGAAAATCAGCTCAGCCAGATCTTGCGGCGAAGCGCTGCGATGAAGGTATCGACTTCCTGCGGATCGTGGGCCAGGGGCGGCACCACGCCCCAGACCGGCCGCGGCCATGCGGCATCCGAGGTCCGGCGTGCAATGATATGAACATGCAGCTGGGGAACGACGTTGCCCAGCGCCGCGATGTTCAGCTTGTCGGGCTTGGTGACCTCTTTCAGCGCCCGGGCCACGCGGTTGATCTCGGTCATGAGTTGCGCCTGTTCGATCTCGCTGAGGTCGATGATCTCGACTGTGTCCGGGCGGCGCGGCACCAGCAGCAGCCACGGATAATTCGCATCCTTGATGACAAGCACACGCGACAGCGGCAGATCGCCGATGTTGATGGTGTCTTTTTCAAGGGTGGAGTTGAGCGACCAGGCGGAGGCGGACATAGGGTTTCTGAACGTCGGATGCGGAACACGAGCGGTTCCGGCAATTTTGCAGAGTGCAGTGCTGCAAACAACACCTGTCATGCCCGGCTTTGCGCGGGGCTTCCATGCCTTTGTCATGCCGGGGCGGGACCCGTGGCCGCGGGGCCGGAAGGCGGGCCATTTTGCAAGCTGAAACAACGTGGTGCGAAGGCTTCCCGCGCGCTTGCTTTCCGGCGCTTTTGGCCCCAAATAGGGACCGGGAGATTGGCGGTGGACGAGCCACTCGCCAACCGGGTCAGGTCCGGAAGGAAGCAGCCCTAACGAGGTCCGGATCGGGTCGCTCGTCAGTCTCCTACTTCTCTTTTTTCGTGCGTCCGCAGCGGCGCAACGCGCGCCTGGTGCCTAGCGTGCTCAATCGCGGATCGATTGATGACCGATGCTGACATGGCTGGTGCTGATATGGCCGGCGCGATTGCGGACGATCAGCCCGGTTTCGAGCTCGGCGGAACGCCAGCCCCCTCGGCAGGTTCGGGGTCCGGCTATCGCGTGCTCGCCCGCAAATACCGTCCCGGCACATTCGAGGATCTGATCGGGCAGGAAGCGATGGTTCGCACCATCTCGAACTCGTTCGAGGCGGGGCGCGTTCCGCAGGCCTGGATTCTCACCGGTGTCCGCGGCGTTGGCAAGACCACGACCGCGCGCATCCTCGCCCGCGCTCTCAATTACGAATTGCCGGATGGCTCGGTGAAAGGTCCGACCATCCACATGCCGAAGATGGGCGTGCATTGCCAGGCGATCATGGAAAGCCGGCATATCGACATTCTCGAAATGGACGCGGCGTCGCACACCGGCATCGATGACGTGCGGCAGATTACCGACGGCGTGCGCTATGCGCCGTCGAGCGCGCGTTACAAGGTCTACATCATCGACGAAGTCCACATGCTCTCGGAGAAGGCGTTCAACGCCTTCCTGAAGACGCTGGAAGAGCCGCCCGAGCACGCCAAGTTCGTGTTCGCCACCACTGAAATTCGCAAGGTGCCGGTGACGGTGCTGTCGCGCTGCCAGCGCTTCGATCTGCGGCGCGTCGATTCGGATGTGCTGATGGCGCATCTGGCGAACATCGCCAACAAGGAAGGCGTTGCGACCGAACCCGAGGCGCTGGGTCTGATCGCGCGCGCCGCCGAGGGCTCGGTGCGCGATTCGCTGTCGCTGTTCGATCAGGCGATTGCGCATGCCGCTGGCACGGTGCGCGCCGAGGATGTGCGGCAGATGCTGGGTCTGGCCGATCGCACCCGCGTCATCGATCTGTTTCAGTCGCTGGCGAGCGGCGACATCGCGGCGGCCTTCAAGGAATTCCGCGATCAGTACGATACCGGCGCCGATCCGGTGGTGGTGCTCAGCGATCTTGCGGAATTCGTGAATTTCGTGACGCGGGTGAAAGTCGTTCCGGCGACGGCGGACAATCTGGCGCTGGGCGAAACCGAGCGCACGCGCGGCCGCGATTTCGCCGCCAAGCTTTCGATGCGGGTGCTGTCGCGGATGTGGCAGATGCTGCTCAAGGGCATCGCCGAGGTGCAGTCCGCGACGCGTCCTCAGGCGGCTGCCGAAATGGTGCTGGTGCGCATCGCCTATGTGTCCGATCTGCCGACGCCCGACGAGGCGATCAAGATGATCGATGCCGGCGGCGGTTCATCGCCGATGCCTGCCGGCAATGGTGCCGGTGGCGCTGCACCGCGCGCGCCGTCTGCTGCGCTTTCCTCAAGCGGCGATGACGGCTCGCAACTTCGCGCGGTGGGGTCGAGCACGCGGCCCGCACTCGACACCACGCCACGTCCGCAGATGAGCGTTCCTGCGCCGGCCCCGGTGGAAGCGGCGCCCGCGCGGCGGCTGAATACGTTCGCCGAGGTTGTCGCTCTGGCCGGCGAAAAACGCGATTTGCAGATCAAGTCCGCACTGGAATCCGACATGCGGCTGGTGCGGATGGAAGACGGACGGCTCGAGGTCGCGCTCGAGCGCAGCGCTGCGCGTTCGGTGATCAACGATCTGTCGCGCAAACTCGAGTTCTGGACCGGACGGCGCTGGACCGTGATCGTCTCCAACGAGGAAGGTCAGCCGACGCTGCGCGCGCAGGCGCAGGCGGCGAAGGAAAAGCTCACCGACGGCGTGCAGGCCGATCCGCGCGTGCAGGCCGTGATGTCGCGGTTTCCCGGCACGCAACTGGTGGAAGTACGGCGCATCGCGCCGGATACCGGTTCCGGCGCTGATGAGTCCGGACCGGTTGCGGCCGCCGAAGAAGACGACGATCTCTAGGGACATGATCCCGAAAAGTGGAAACCGGTTTTCGGACAAGATCATGTCCGGACATCAACGACAAAGGACCGTTCATGGCTGACTTTCTCGGTATGATGAAACAGGCAGCGCAGCTTCAGTCCAAGATGAAGGCGCTGCAGGATGAACTCGACACCATCGAGGTCGATGGCCTGTCCGGTGGCGGTCTCGTCAATGTGCGCATGACCGCCAAGGGCGAAGTGAAGGCCGTGAAGATCGATCCGTCGCTGATGAAGGCCGACGAGCGCGAGATTCTCGAAGACCTGCTGGTGACCGCGCACAACGATGCGCGCCGCAAGGCCGAAGCCGCCATGCAGGAAAAGATGCAGGCGCTGACCGGCGGCCTTGGCCTGCCGCCGGGGCTGGGTCTCGGCTAGAGCCGCGATGCGCCTTCTCAACGTGAAAATGCTCTGATGGTCTCCTCGGTCGCAGGTCCGGAAATCGAACGGCTGATCCAGTTGCTGGCGCGGCTGCCGGGGCTCGGCCCGCGCTCGGCGCGGCGCGCGGCGCTGCATCTGATCAAGAAGCGCGAAGCCCTGATGACGCCGCTGTCGGCGGCATTGCAGGTGGCGATTGACAAGATTCAGGTCTGCAACACCTGCGGGAATATCGACACACAAAATCCCTGCACGGTCTGCACCGACACGCGGCGCGATCCCTCGATTATCGTTGTGGTGGCGGATGTTGCGGATTTGTGGGCGCTCGAACGCGCTCATGCCACAAATGGATTCTACCACGTGCTTGGCGCCACACTGTCGCCGCTCGACGGCGTCGGCCCGCAGGATCTGACCATCGATGCACTGGTGCAGCGCGCGCTCGATCCGCGCGTCACGGAAATCATCCTCGCGCTGAATGCAACCGTCGATGGCCAGACCACGGCGCACTACATCACCGACCTGTTGCAGGAGGCCAACGTCAAAGTCACGCGGCTGGCGCACGGCGTGCCGGTCGGCGGGGAGCTTGATTATCTCGACGAAGGAACGCTGTCGGCCGCCATGCGGCAGCGGACACTGTTCTGAAACTCAATGGAAAACCGCATGATCTCCCGTCTGTCCGTGAATGCCCCGGCAAAATTAATCGCTGGCTGCACGGCCGTATGCCTTGCAGTTCTCACATCGTCCGGCGCGATGGCGCAGCAGAAAGCCAAGCCGATCAACACCGGTGAGGTCCTGTCCGGCGAACTGACCGCGATGCGTTCGGGACCGAAGAAGAAGCGCGTCATCACGTACCAGCTCACCAGCGAGCCGCGCCGGCTGCCGCCGCCGTCGGGCATGTGCAATCTGGAGACTGGTCCCGAAACATTTCAGATCGTGACCAACAGCGATGCAGAAGCTGCGGCGCTGAAGCCCTTTATCGGTAAAAGCATTGCGCTCAAGGCCAACGAGATTGCCTGTGCGCAGGCCGCCGGGCAGCTCAGCGATGCCATTGTCACAAAGTGGAGCGTCGTGACCAAGCATTGACGCGCTTGACGGTGTTTGGAAACCAGCCCTAGTCTGCTGATTTTAGACATCAGTTTTGGGGCGGGTCATGTCATTGCAGCGAAACCTGTTTGCTTCCTTTTTTCTTGCTGTCTTCTTTCTGGCGGCGCCTGCTGTTGTGCAGTCCGCCTGCGCGCAGGTGCAGGTCGCGGTGATCGGCGACAGCAACGTTTACGGCAAGGGCATCTCGCCCTCGGAGAATTACCCGAGCCAGCTTCAGGCCGCGCTCAATGCCCGGGGTCTGAATGTGAGCGTCAGCAATGGCGGCATTAATGGCGACACCAGTTCGGGCCTTGCGGGACGACTGGATTCAGCGGTGCCGTCAGGCACGCGCGTTGTGGTGATCTGGATCGGCATCAACGATATCAAGCGCGGCGTCAGCATGGCGGAAGTTCAGGCCAACGTCGCCGGTATCGTCAGCCGCCTGCGGGCGAAGGGGATCGACACCTATGTGATCCGGCCGCCGGTTTACAACGTGGCGGATCACAAGAACCCTGCGCTCATTGTCGGCGGCGGGGATGGGCATTTCAATGCGGCGGGCTACAGAAAGATGGTCGGCAAGACCATCGGGCCGGTTGCGGCGCTGGTCTCAAAGGCCGCGAAGAAGAAGGCCGCCTGAGCATTACGCCGCGATGGCTTCGCGCCGTGCCAGCGTCTTGAAGTGCCCGCGCCGCTGTAGCCACGCCAGCAGGATCAAGCTCGGCACCGCGACCAGCACGCTGAGCACGAAGAACGCCGGCCAGCCGGTGGCCTGCGCGACATAGCCCGCGCCCGCGGAGAGATAGGTTCTGCCGATGGCGGCGAAGGCGGTGAGCAGTGCGTACTGGGTCGCGGTGTGCAGCGGACTCTGACACAGCGATGACAGATAGGCGACGAAGATCACTGTGCCGATGGCGCCGGTAAAGTTCTCGACCGTGATCGCCAGCGCCAGCGCCCATTGATTGTGTCCGACAAAGGCCAGCCAGGCGAAGGCGAGATTCGAAATCGCCTGCAGCACGCCGCCGATCCACAGACACGCTTCCAGCGACCATGCGCGCGCGAGAAAGCCTCCGGCAAAGCCGCCGACCAGTGTCGCGGCAAGCCCGACGCCCTTGACGATGGCGGCATAATCGTTGCGCGTGAATCCAAGATCGATCACGAACGGCGCGGTCATGGTGCCGGAAAATGAATCCGTGAACTTGTAGAGGATCACGAAGGCGAGCACCGCCCAGACGTCCTTGCGGGTCAGGAATTCGGTAAATGCGCCGACGGCGGCGCTGACGACGCGGGAGATCGCGTTCTCACCGGAGGTTGCTGCTTCGGCGCGGCGCGACTGTTCGGGTTCGGTGGCGACAAGCGCCGCGATCATCCCGATCAGCACCATCGCGGCCATTGCGATGTAGCCCCACATCCACGCGATCGGCTTGGTCAGGCCGGTGCCTTCGAATGCACTGACCAGAAACAGCGCGCCGGCAGTGGAGATCAGCATGCCGACGCGGTAGGCGGCGACGTACGAAGCCATGCCGGCGGCCTGCTCGCTCTCCGGCAGGCTTTCGACGCGAAAGGCATCGACCACGATATCCTGCGTTGCCGACGCGGCCGCGACAAGCAGCGCACCGAGCGCAACATAGAATGGCGAGCGCGCCGGATCGGTCACCGCCAGCAGCAGGATCGCTCCGATCAAAAGCAGTTGCGCGAACACCAGCCAGCCGCGCCGCCGCCCGAGCAGGCGCGTCAGCAGCGGCACATGCAGCGCGTCCACCAGTGGCGCCCAGAGAAATTTCAGCGTGTAGGGCGTGCCGACCAAAGCGAACAGGCCGATGGTGCCGAGATCGACGCCGGACTCCCGCATCCACACCAGAAGCGTGGAGCCGGACAGTGCCAGCGGCAGTCCCGACGAGAAGCCGAGGAACAGCACGATCAGCACGCGCTTCTGCAGATAGACTGCAAATGCCTCGCGCCACGAGGCGCGGGGAGCTGAGACTGGTTCGGCGCTATCGGGTGCTGTCATGCGATGGTGTTAGCAGATTCTTGGCCGATCACCCCACCCGGCTGACCTGGTCAGCCACCCTCCCCATCGAGGGGAGGGATAGGAGGTGTGGCGAGCACAAAGTCTTTCTTCTCCCTCCCCCGTGGGGAGGGTCGGCGCGAAGCGCCGGGGTGGGGTAAGTCCCGATTGCGACGATTATTCGCCCGCCTGCAATTTGCGGAGCGGGTGGGCCGGGAACAGATCGCTGCCGCCGGTCACGATGCGCGCGTCGGCGGGCTCGCTGCTCTTGCTGAAATCCAGTTCCTCGATGCGGCCGGCGCGCTTCTCGATCTTCTCCGCCGAAATCAGGATCTGGCGGACGTCTTCATTTACGTTGCCGAAATCTTTCTGCAGCTTGAGCACGCGGTCGCGCAGACGGCCGAGATCGTCCGACATGTGCATCACTTCGGTGCGGATCTGGTCGGCGGCATCGCGCATCCGCGCGTCTTTCAGGATCTGCTGCATCACCTGGATCGCCAGCATCAAAAGCGAGGGCGACACCAGCACGATCCGCGCCCGGTAGGCCTTCTGGATCACATCGTCGAAGCCATCGTGGATTTCAGCGTAGACCGATTCCGAGGGCACGAACATCAGCGCCGTATCCTGCGTCTCGCCGGGAATGAGATACTTCTCGGCGATGTCGTTGACGTGCTTCATCACGTCCTGCCGCAGCCGCTGGGTGGCGACTTTCTTTTCCTCGTCGCTGCGCGCATCGCGGAGCGCGGTGAAGGCTTCCAGCGGAAATTTTGCATCGACGCACAGCGGGCGCTGATCGGGCAGGAAAATCACGCAGTCCGGGCGGGTCCGGTTCGAGAGCGTGTGCTGAAAGGCATAGGAGTCTTTCGGCATACCGTCCTGCACGATGGCTTCCATCCGCGCCTGACCGAACGCGCCGCGTGACTGCTTGTTGGCGAGCACGTCGCGCAGGGTCGTCACCTGAGAGGTGAGGTCGGTGAGATTCTTGTGCGCATTGTCGATGATGCCGAGGCGCTCGTGCAGCACCCGCAAGGAGTCCATGGTGTTGCGCGTGGTCTGTTCCATGGACTGGCCGACGCGATGCGTCACCGAATCCAGCCGCTCGTTGACGGCGCGGGCCATCTCCGCCTGGCGTCCCACCAGCGCTTGCCCCATTTCATGGACCCGGCCGGTGGATTCGCTCTGCATGCGCAGGACCTCCGCGAGCCGCTCTTCAAGCTCGTCGGCGCGCACTGCCTGCGCCATGGCCGCCTCAGCACCCTTGCGGCCGGAGCGCGCGATGACGATGGCGATGGTCAGCAGCAGCAGCAGCGCAAGCACGCCGAATGCGATGAGGGCATCGCCTACGCGAACCGGCAGATCGCCGGCCATGAAAAGAATCTCGTTCATGCCCCCTTTGTAACCCGATTCGGTGCTCGACGCGAACGAATAGGGAACATTTTATGGTTAATAACGTCTTGTTTTTTATGGTTAATCGTCGGTTAACGGCATTTGCCTCCAGCCAAGCGCCTGACCCCACAACGGGTTTGACCGCGGCTGGCGCTCCCATTACATCGCGCCCATGGCCAATCGCGACATCATCATCCTTCCCGACAAGCAACTGCGGCTGATCTCCAAGCCGGTTGAAAAGATCACGCCCGAGATCCGGGCGCTGGCCGACGACATGTTCCAGACCATGTATGACGCGCCCGGCATCGGCCTGGCCGCGATCCAGGTCGCCGTGCCGCTGCGCCTGATCACCATGGACCTCTCCAAGAAGGAGGGGGAAAAGGAACCGCGCGTCTTCATCAATCCGGAAATTCTGGCGTCGTCCGACGAGATGTCCGTTTACGAGGAAGGCTGCCTGTCGATCCCCGAATACTATGAGGAGGTCGAGCGGCCGGCGCGGGTGCGGGTGCGCTTCATGGATATCGAAGGCGTGATGCGCGAGGAAGATGCGGAGGGACTTTACGCCACCTGCATCCAGCACGAGATCGATCACCTCAACGGTGTGCTGTTCGTGGACTATCTCTCCAAGCTCAAGCGCGACCGCGTGATGAAGAAGTTCACCAAGGCCGCTAAGCTCGCGGCGAAATAAGCCGGAGCTTCTCATGCCGCTTCGTCTGATTTTCATGGGCACGCCGGATTTCGCGGTGCCGACGCTGCTGGCGCTGGCGGACCACGGCCATGAGATTGCGGCGGTCTATACGCGCGCGCCGAAGCCGGCTGGCCGCGGCATGAAGCTGCAGGCGACACCGGTGGAGCAGGCTGCGCGGCAACTCGGCATTCCGGTGCTGACGCCGAAAACGCTGCGGACGCCGGAAGCGGAGGCAGAATTCCGTTCGCACAATGCCGATGCCGCTGTTGTCGTGGCTTACGGCATGATCCTGCCGCAGAACATTCTGGATGCCGTGCCGCTCGGCTGTTTCAATCTGCACGGGTCGTTGCTGCCGCGCTGGCGCGGCGCCGCGCCGATCCAGCGCGCGATCATGACCGGCGATGCCGAGTCCGGCGTGATGGTCATGAGGATGGACGCTGGGCTCGACACCGGTGACGTGGCGATGGCGGAGCGGCTGCCGATCACTGACGCCATGACCGCGCAGGATTTGCACGATGCGCTTGCGCCTCTCGGAGCGGATTTGATGGTGCGGGCGATGGGCGGACTGTCGCGCGGTGGCCTGCAATTCACGAAGCAGAGCGAAGAGGGCGTCACCTACGCCGCCAAAATCGACAAGGCTGAGGCGCGGATCGACTGGACCAAATCAGCGCGCGAGGTGCTGCGGCATATTCATGGCTTGTCGCCGTTTCCCGGTGCGTGGTTCGAGATTGCCGTCGACGGCGAGCCGGTGCGCATCAAGGTGCTGCGGTGCGAGCTGGCCAAGGGCTCCGGTGCGCCGGGCGATGTGCTCGACGATCGCCTGACCATTGCCTGCGGCGCCGGCGCGATCCGTATTCTGGACTTGCAGCGCGCCGGCAAGCCACCGATGAAGGCCGAGGCCTTTCTCAACGGCACGCCCCTCAAGCCTCCGGCGCGCGTGAACTGATGCCCCGCTACAAGCTCCTCATTGAATATGACGGCGCTCCCTTCTGGGGGTGGCAGTATCAGGACAAGGGCCCCTCGGTGCAGGGCGCGCTGGAAGATGCCGTGAAGGCGATGACCGGTCAGGATGTGCGGGTCAACGGCGCAGGCCGCACTGATGCCGGTGTCCATGCGCTCGGGCAGGTGGCGCATATCGATCTGGCAAAGGACTACAGGGCCGATCGCGTGCGCGATGCGCTGAACGCCCATCTGCGCCCGCATCCGATCGGCGTGCTGTCGGCGGAGATCGTACCGGAAACTTTCGATGCGCGGTTCTCGGCGACCAAGCGGCACTACATCTACCGCATCGTCAATCACCGGGCGAACCTCGCGCTGAAAGCAGGGCACGCGTGGCGCGTGCCGCGGCCGCTCGATGTCGCGGCGATGCAGGAAGCCGCGCAGGTACTGGTCGGCAAGCACGACTTCACGACATTCCGCGACACCGAATGTCAGGCGAAGTCGCCGGAGAAGACGCTGGACGCACTCGATGTGACGCGTGACGGCGATGACGTGAATATCAAGACCTCGGCGCGCTCGTTCCTGCACAGCCAGGTGCGTTCAATGGTCGGCTCGCTGGTCTGGGTGGGGCATGGGCGCTGGACGGCACAGGATTTACGTAATGCGCTCGAGGCGCGCGACCGCACGGCCTGCGGCCCTGTTGCGCCGCCGGACGGACTCTATCTGGTGCGGGTGGAGTATTAGCTCGGTAAATCGTCATTGCGAGGAGCGAAGCGACGAAGCAATCCACTCTTTGTCGGCACATCTGAGAAGATGAATTGCTTCGCTTCGCTCGCAATGACGGTACGAAGCGACTATTGCGCTATATCTTTCATCACATCCCAGAACAGATCTTCGCCACCGGCGACATTCTCGTTCCAGTGATCCGCGGCGTTCTCATCGGCGGCGTCGGTGATGAACTTGAACGCCCGCCACGGCACGTTGTGGCGCTGGCAGACATGGGCAATCGCGAACAGTTCCATGTCGACGATGTCGATGTTGTTCTCGACCAGCCACGGATCGACGGAGGTCACGAAGCTGTCGCCGGTGCCGCAGACGACGCTGCCGTGGCCCGACGACAGCCGGTCCATCTCCGGCGCGAACGGCGTGCGCCCGCGCGGCGCCAGCGGCATCGCCGCCATGTCGCGCTGAACCGTGTGCGCGACTTCCACAAGCCCGTTATGGATATGCGCGATCTTGCCGGCGGTACCGTAATTGACGATCAGCTTCGGTTGTAACGCCATCACCGCCAGCGTCGCGATGCTCGCCGCATTGACCTTGCCGACGCCGGTGTAGATCACCTCGACACCTTCCGGCGCGCGCGCCTTGTTCAGTTCGGTATCGATGGCGGTAAGAACAACGATATGTCCGCTCATGTCCGGGTCATTCATGCGAAATAGCGATCGAGCACGCCGCGATAGATCTTCGTGAGCTTTTCGAGATCGGACACCGGCGTGCGTTCGTCGATCTGGTGCATGGTCTGGCCGACAAGGCCGAATTCCAGCACCGGGCAATAATGCGTGATGAAGCGTGCATCCGAGGTGCCGCCGCCGGTGTTAAGCTCGGGCTTGCGGCCGGTGATGTCTTCGATAGCGGCGACGACGAGATCGGTGAACGGTCCCGGCCTGGTCCGGAACACGTCGGCGTTCGACGGCTCCCAGACCACATGCGCCTTGATGCGGTTGCCGCTCGCTTTGGTCACGCGCTCCTCGATCAGCGCGCGGAGGGCTTCGCGGGTATGGCAATCGTTGTAGCGGATGTTGAAGCGCGCCCGCGCCTGCGCCGGGATCACGTTCCAGGCCGGATTGCCGACATCGACCGAGGTGAACTCGAGGTTCGACGGCTGAAAGTGTTCGGTGCCCTTGTCGAGCGGATCGCCGCTCAATGCGGCGATCAGCGCCGCGATGTCCGGCACCGGATTGGACGCGCGGTGCGGATAGGCGACATGACCCTGCACGCCGTCGACAATGATCGTGCCGGATTGCGAACCGCGCCGTCCGATCTTGATGGTATCGCCCATCTCGTTGACGTTGCTGGGCTCACCCAGCACGCAGTGATCGAACTTTTCGCCGCGCTCCGCCGCCCACTTCAGGAGCTTCACGGTGCCGTTGACGGCGATGTCTTCCTCGTCACCGGTGATCAGAAACGAGATCGAGCCTTTGAGTTTGCCGCCGTTCGCGGCGAGGTATTCAAGCGTGGCGGCGACAGAGCAAGCGATGCCGCCCTTCATGTCCACCGCGCCGCGGCCATAGAGCATGCCGTCCTTGACGTCGCCGGCGAATGCGCCGTGGGTCCACTTGGATTCATCGCCTGCGGGCACCACGTCGGTGTGGCCTGCGAAGGTGATGTGCGGTGCCTCCGTGCCGATGCGTGCGTAGAGATTGTCGATGTCGGCCGCGCCGGGTTCGGAGAAGGTGACGCGATGCACCTCGAACCCGGCATCGCCGAGCAGCTTCTCCACTACACTGAGCGCGCCCGCGTCTGCCGGCGTCACGGAGGGACAGCGCAGCAGATCACGGGCGATGGAGAGGGCGTCAGTCATCAAAACTCAGTACCGACCCAGATCAGGTTCATAGTAGCGCAGCATTCGACGCGTGTTTTCAGCGATTTCAAGAACAAGAAAGAAAAGGGATGCAACAGTTGCTGAGGAGATGAGGCCCGCAAGTGCTCCGAGGCCGAAGCCAATTAAACGGAGTTCAGGTCCTTGAGTTGGACCGAACGAAGCTGCGCCAACAATTCCACCCGCCAGAATCGTGACAATGACGAGTATGACCATCATCACTTCTGCTGTTTTAATAACGAGCCTCCGAATTCCTTTCATCAAATCCCCCTTCAAAATTATCCTTTAATCTAGTCCCGCAGCAGTTCGTTGATGCTGGTCTTCGAGCGGGTGCGCTCATCGACGCGCTTGACGATCACGGCGCAGGCCGTGTTCGGGCCGGGCTGACCGTTCTTCAGCGGCTTGCCCGGCAGCGTGCCGGGAACGAGCACGGCATATTCCGGCACTTCGCCGATGAAGGTCTCGCCGGTTTCGCGATCAACGATCTTGGTCGATGCGCCGAGGAACACGCCCATCGCCAGCACCGCGCCCTTGCGCACGATGACGCCTTCGGCGACTTCCGAGCGCGCGCCGATAAAGCAGTCGTCCTCGATGATCACCGGACCGGCCTGCAGCGGCTCCAGCACGCCGCCGATGCCGACGCCGCCCGAGATGTGCACGCGCTTGCCGATCTGGGCGCAGGAGCCGACGGTGGACCAGGTGTCGACCATGGTCGCTTCATCGACATAGGCGCCGAGATTGACGAAGGACGGCATCAGCACAACGTTCTTGGCGATATAGGCCGAGCGGCGGACGATCGCGCCCGGCACAGCGCGGAAGCCGGCATCGCGGAAACGGTTCTCGCCCCAGTCCTCGAACTTCGACGGCACCTTGTCCCACCACTGCGCGCCGCCGGGGCCGCCGGTGATCGGGGCCATGTCGTTGAGACGGAAGGACAGCAGCACCGCCTTCTTCAGCCACTGGTTGACATGCCACTTGCCGTCGGCCTGCCGCTCCGCCACGCGCGCCTCGCCCTTGTCGAGCAGGTTGAGCGCCAACTCCACGGCATCGCGCACCTCGCCCTTGGTATTGGCGTTGACGGTATCGCGGGCCTCGAAGGCGGCATTCAGCGTGTTTTCAAGCGCGGAGAGAGACATCGGTGTTCCTTGGGGAGTGCGATCGGATTTATTGATTGTCAGTATCTATGCCGACAATCTGCATACGTCTTTTGTGGGTTTTGCGGGGGTTGAGTCAAGCTGGGCGAACTCGCCATAAGCATGGGATGTTTGCGAGGATTGCCCCACCCCGGCGCTTCGTGCCGACCCTTCCCACAAGGGGGAGGGAGAAAAAAGAACCAGTGCTGCCGCATTTCTTGTCCCTCCCCTTGATGGGGAGGGTGGCCGGCCGAAGGCGGGTCGGGTGGGTGATTTCTATTGAGCCCTAATCGCCGCCAAAAACCCGGTCAGATCGTCGGTAATGTGATCGACATAGGCGGCGTCGCGGCCCTCCAGCTCCCAGTCCTCGCGGACCACGTTCTTGGTGCCGTCCGGCACCACCAGAACTGTGGTCATGCCGAGATCGTGCGGCGTCACCAGATTGCGGGCGAGATCCTCGAACATCGCGGCCTTGGCGGGATCCACGCCATGCAGCTTGAGAAACTTCATGTAGGTCTGCCGCGCAGGCTTCGGCTCCAACTCGGCAGCGACGATGTCGAACACGTCCTCGAAGTGACTGCCGATGCCGAGCCGTTCCAGCACCTTGCCGGCATGCGCGCGCGAGCCGTTGGTGAGGATCAACTTGCGGCCGGGGAGTTTTTCGATCGCGGCGCCCATTGCCGGATTGGGTTCGAGCGGCGAGTGGTCGATCTCATGGACATAAGCGAGGAAATCATCGGCGCGCAGCCCATGCTCGGTCATCATGCCGCGCATGGTGGTGCCGTAGCGGCGATAATAGTCCTTCTGGATTTTGAAGGCCTCGTCCTTCGGCACGTTCAGATATTGCGCGACGAAATCGCGAATTCGCACATCGACCTGCTGCCACAGATTGACGTGATGCGGGTAGAGCGTGTTGTCGAGATCGAACACCCATGTCTCGACATGGGTGAAGCTGCGGGGCATTTTTTCGTTTGGAGCGTCTGTCATGTTCTTTTTCTTTACCTCTCCCCGTGGGGGAGAGGTCGCGAGCTAAGCGAGCGGGTGAGGGGGCTCGATTTCATCTTTTGCATTCTACGCCCTCACCCCAACCCTCTCTCCACGGGAGAGGGAGCGCATTGCGATTGGAGCAACGTCAGAGTCGTTATCTTAATACTCAAGGTCATGGCGTTCCGAATCTGAGTGTCTTGCCGGCACCAGCGCCGATCTCAACGCGCTCATAGCCGCTGGCGTTCAATCCCCGCCCGCCGCAGTCGCCCTGTTCGGTGAATTCGAACTGCGTCTCGCGGGTGCAGAGCATGGTGGTGCCGCCCCAGTTCACCGGGCGGCTGTTGATCTTGATGGCGCGGCCGTCACTGTCGACCGCCTCGGCGAAACTGTAGATTCTGCGGGGCTGTCCCGTCACGTCGGGATGTAAGCACTTGCCGGGTTCGATGCGATACCAGCCGCGGCTGGTGACGGTTTTACCGTCATCGGTCGCGATGGAGGCCATCACGCGATACTGGGTGTCGTTGCACCAGGTGAGGCCGGTGGCGGAGGGCTGTTCGACCGCTGCGATCATTGTCTCGAAGAAATTGGGCGCCTGGACTGCATCGGCATTGAGGCCGCGCGCTTTCAGGAATGCGGCGAGGGCGTTCTGTGTTTTCGGGCCGTCGACGCCGTCGATGGGGGCGGCGTCATAGCCTGCGATCACCAGCAGCCGCTGGATCGCGGCGAGGCGCGCCTGCTCGTCGTCGTACTCGGCTCCTTCGGCGAGATACGCGATCTGATGTCCGTCTTCGCCGGTGCTGGGTTTGATTTCGGTAAACGCCGCTGCGGTCTGGCCGCCGCGGCACTGGCGTCCGGCGATGACGAAGTCTTTCGGCGCAATGCAAAGATTGTCGGTGCCGTTCTGCGGCGCGGGCGAGGCACCATAGACCGGCAGGGACCGCGCATGCAGCAGGATGCGCTCCGCGGTGATGTTGCCTTGCGCCACCACACGGCACGTTGCCGGATCGATGCGGAACCAGCCGCGCGTCGCGGTCGCGGTCTTGTCCTCGATGCCGATGGCGGCTTCGACGACATAACTCATGCGATTGCAGATTTTAAGATCGGCGCGGGCGGGGGAGGAAACAAGCAAGGCTGTCATTGCGAGGAGCGCAGCGACGAAGCAATCCATTTTTATCTGTGTGGATTGCTTCGCTGCGCTCGCAATGACGATTTGAGCTGGCATCACTTGTGGATCAGCGTTCCCGTGCCCTGATTGGTGAACAGTTCGAGCAGCACCGCGTGCGGCGTCTTGCCGTCGATGATGACCACGCCTTCGACACCGGCTTCCAGCGAATAGATGCAGGTCTCGACCTTCGGGATCATGCCGCCGGAAATGGTGCCGTCGGCGATCAGCTTGCGGGCGTCCTTGATCGACAGTTCGGGAATGAGCTTCTTCGACTTGTCGAGCACGCCGGGCACGTCGGTCAGCAGCAACAGGCGCTTGGCCTTCAGCGCACCGGCCACGGCCCCGGCAAAGGTGTCGGCGTTGACGTTGTAGGTCTTGCCGTCGCCGGACGAGGCCAGCGGAGCCAGCACCGGAATGAGTTCGTAACCGATCAGCTGGTTGAGCAGCGTGAGATCGACCTTGTCGGGTTCGCCGACGAAGCCGAGATCGACCACCTTCTCGATGTTGGAGCCGGGATCGACCATGGTGCGGGTCGCCTTGACGGCGGTCACCATGTTGCCGTCCTTGCCGCACAGGCCGACCGCCTTGCCGCCGGCTTCGTTGATGTGGCTGACGATCGATTTGTTGATCGAGCCGGCCAGCACCATCTCGACGATTTCCATCGTCGGTGCGTCGGTCACGCGCAGCCCCGCCGCGAATTCCGACTTGATACCGAGCCGCGCCAGCATGGATGCGATCTGCGGGCCGCCGCCGTGAACCACAACCGGGTTGATCGCGGTCTGCTCGAGCAGGACGATGTCGCGGGCGAATTGCCGGGCCAGGTTTTCCTCGCCCATGGCATGGCCGCCGTATTTGATGACGATGGTTTCCTCGTCGTACTGCTGCATGTGCGGCAGCGCTTCCGACAGGATGCGGGCCTGATCCTGTGCGCTGATATTGGTCGGCAGATCGATCATGGGGAAATCTCGTTCAGGCGGGCAAGGATTGGACGAGGGTTTAGCCGATTGGCGCGAGGGTGCAAAGCGTCCGCGGCGCGGATCAGCCTGCGCGCCGCGGCCAGGCCGCAGCGATGGCCAGCACCAGCCAGCTCAGAATAAGGAGTGTGCCGCCGGTCGGCGCGGCCATTGTGAACAATCCATGACCGGCATACTGGCGCATGGTCAGGTCGCCTGCGAACAGCGCCGCGCCAACGATGAAGCCGAAGGTCGCAGCCAGGCCGAGACCGCGTCTGGCGATGCCGTGCCCGGTCAGCAGCGCAGCGCCGATGACGGCGCTGGCGTGGAACAGCAGCATCGATGAGGCGGAGGCCAGACGCGATGCGTCGGGCAGGTGGGCAGACGCCGCCGCCAGCGCGACACCGGCCGCGCCCATCAGCCCGGCGAGGATGGCTGCAAGGCGCAGCGCGCCATTCTGGGTCATCAGATTCTTTCCCTGAGAAGACGGATCATGGCGGCGCGCAGCTCGGGCATGCCGTCGCCGGTGCGCGACGATGTCACCAGCACGTCGGGAAACGCCGCGGGGTGTTTCGCCAGCGCTGCCTTGGTTGCGGCGAGGGTGTCCTCAAGCGCGGTCTTCTTGACCTGGTCGGCCTTGGTCAGCACCACCTGATAGCTGACGGCGGACTTGTCGAGCGTCTTGAGCACGTCGTTGTCGACGTCTTTGAAGCCGTGACGGGAGTCGATCAGCACATAGACGCGGGCGAGGTTGGCGCGGCCCTGCAGGAATTTGTGGATCAGTGTGGTCCATGACGCGACCTTGGCCTTGGGCGCGGAGGCGTAGCCGTAACCCGGCATGTCCACCAGCCGCAGGCCGGCGTCCTTGCCGTCCGCTGGCGTCGGGCCTTCGAAGAAGATCAGTTCCTGGGTGCGGCCGGGTGTGTGCGAGGTCCGCGCCAGACCGTTGCGGCCCGTGAGTGCATTGATGAGGCTGGATTTGCCGACATTGGAGCGGCCGGCGAACGCGACTTCGACGCCCTTCATGGGCGGGAGCGCTTCGATCGACGGGGAAGCCCAGAAAAACTGCCAGTCGCCGGCGAAGATCTTCCGCCCGGCTTCAATCAGCTCCGCATCGGTTTGATCGGTCATGCGAAGGTCTTCCAGTTTTGTCCAATGAGCTGGACCATCATATTTCCTCATAGCCGGGCTTGTCCCGGCCATACACGCCTTACCTTACCGCCTGACAAGACGTGGATGCCCGGGACAAGCCCGGGCATGACGGTGAGAGATATGCGCGGCGCTCGGAGAACGAGCCGTCGCTACGTCGTTTTCTTGCTGCCGGCGAAGGTCGCCTTCACGTTGTCGAACAGTTCGATCTTCGCGCCGTTCTTCTTCATGATGTAGCTCTGCTGCAGCACCGACAGCAGGTTGTTCCAGGCCCAGTAGATCACGAGACCGGCCGGGAAGCCCGCAAGCATGAAGGTGAAGATCAGCGGCATCCAGTCGAAGATCATCTTCTGCGTCGGATCGGGCGGCGTCGGGTTCAGCTTCATCTGGAACCACATCGTGATGCCCATGATGATCGGCCAGATGCCGAGATGCAGGTAGTAGCCGAGAACCGGAAGCTGCGTCGGGTCGAATGCGAACAGGCCGAACAGGTTGAACAGGTTGGTCGGATCGGGTGCGGAAAGGTCCTTGATCCATCCGAAGAACGGCGCGTGCCGCATTTCGATGGTGACGAACAGAACCTTGTAGAGCGAGAAGAACACCGGGATCTGGATCAGAATCGGAAGACAGCCCGCGATCGGGTTAATCTTCTCCTTCTTGTAGATCTCCATCATCTCCTGCTGCTGCTTCATCTTGTCGTCAGGATACTTGTCCTTCAGCGCGGCAAGCTGCGGCTGGACGGCCTTCATCTTCGCCATCGACGCATAGGACTTGTTGGCGAGCGGGAAGAAGATCAGCTTGACCAGCACCGTCACCGCCAGGATGGCGACGCCGAAGTTGCCGAAGATGTGGAAGAACCAGTCGATCGCCCAGAACATCGGCTTGGTGATGAAGTAGAACCAGCCCCAGTCGATCAGGCGGTCGAACTTGTTGAGGCCGAGCTGCTTGTCGTAGGCGTCGACGGTGGCGCTTTCCTTGGCGCCGGCGAACAGGCTGGTCGCCGTGCTGGCGGTGCCGCCGATTGCAATCGTCATCGGATCGAGCAGATAGTCGGTTTGGTAGGTGCGCAGCGTGCCGACGAGGTTGGACGAGAAGCGCGCCTGCACGTTGGCCTTCGGGCTCGGCAGCAGCGTCGCAGCCCAGTACTTGTCGGTGATGCCCATCCAGGCGTTGGTCACCTTGAACTCCACCGCCTTGGCATCGTCCATTTTCTTGTAGCCATACTCCTGCAGGCCCTGATCGCCGAGAACGCCGATCAGGCCTTCATGCAGGATGTAGTAGCCGGAGACGTGCGGCGTGCCGTGACGCGAAATCAGGCCGAACGGATACAGCGTGACCGGAGCATCGCCGACGTTGGAGACGTCGTCCTTGATCGTGAACAGATACTTGTCGTCGATCGAAATGGTGCGCTTGAACGTCAGGCCCTGGCCGTTGTTCCAGGTCAGCGTGACCGGAGTCTTTGGGGTCAGCGCGCCGGTGCCTTCCTGCGTCCAGACGGTGTCGCGGGTCGGCATCTTCGTCGTTGCGCCTGCGGCCGGCACGAAGCCGAATTCGGCGTAGAACGGTTCCTTGGTGCCCGACGGCGAGAACAGTTCAATGGCGGGCGATTTCGGATCGACGGTCTCGCGGTATTTCACCAGCGCGACGTCGTCGATGCGCGCGCCGGTCAGCGCGATGCTGCCGCTGATGTTGGGCGTGTCGATCTTCACGCGCGGGCCGGCTGCAATCGCGGAGGGGCGGCTCTGGATCGGCGCAGCGGAGGCTGGCGTTGCCGGTGCACCGGCCTGCTGGCCGGGAGCGGCGGGCGTCGGCTGGTTCGCGCTCGGCGTAGTGGTCGCGGGCGTCGCCGGACTGGCGGCCTGCTTCTGCGCCAGTTCGGCCTGCTGCGCGGCGCGCTGCTTTTCCATCTGCGGAATGTTGTAGAGGTATTGCCATGCGATCAGCACAAGGCCCGACAGGATGACGGCGAGGATGGTATTGCGATTTTCGATCATCGTTCAGGTCTCGTCATGCGCTCGGGCGTGTTCGGGAAGGACTGTGTGTGGCTTCAGGTCGCTGGCGGTCGGGGCGTCTGGCGCTCGAGGCGGCTGAGCGCCGAGCGCAGATCGTTGAACATGGTTTCAAAGCCGCGGTCCAGCGCGGCACGACGGCCCACTATCACATAATCATGGTGGGGTCGCATGGATATGACATCCAGCCGCTTCACCAGTTCGCGAAGCCTGCGGCGGACGCGGTTGCGTTCCGTCGCGGTGCCGACTTTCTTTGTAACGGTAAATCCGACGCGGACCGGGCCGTCGTCGTCGCGCCGGCGCGTTTGCACCACAAAGGCAGGACTGGCCATGCGTGGTCCGCTGGCCGCGGCGATGAAATCCGCGCGCTGCTTCAACCGGTCCATGATTCCAACCGGCGCATGGGAAAAGGTCCCGGGATAAAGGTCGGTCAGGCGCTCAGACGCTTGCGGCCGCGGGCACGGCGGGCAGCGAGAACCTTGCGGCCGCCGGCGGTCGCGAGACGGGCACGGAAGCCGTGACGGCGCTTGCGCACCAGTTTGCTGGGTTGATAAGTCCGCTTCACGGTCGTTCTCCGCTACCGAAATGCACGTCCGACGGCTCGTCGGAGGCAATTCGCCGATAAATGAGATGAAATCCTGCGATGCCGGCCCTGAAGTGGACCAATTTCGGTCCAAAATGAACCGGCCCGGTCGAGCCGGGCCATCGAGGACAGTTGGCGCGGCTTATACGGGAGCAGCCTGTTTTCGTCAATCTTGGGGTTTTATACCGCGCTCAGGTTGTGGAGCGCGGTCAGAGGCTTAAACCATAACAGTTCCGGGGGTTTGACCCGGGCCGCCGGCAGGCGCATCCTGTGGCGGCAAATCATGAAAATGGGCAGGCGATCACTCAATGGCGGTATCCGGCCAGGAACCTGATCGGACAATGGAAAAGCTCCGGCCCGGGCTGCGGTTCGGGCTGTCGGGAAAGCTGTTGCTGCTGACGATTCCCCTGATCCTGATCGTCGAAATCCTGATCTATGTGCCATCCATCGCCAACTTCCGGGTGAACCGGCTGAACGACCGGCTGGCGGCAGCAAGCACCGCCGCGCTGGTGCTGGATGCGGCCCCGAGCGGCATGGTTCCCGATGCGCTGGCGCGGCAGATTCTCGCCAGCATCGGGGCGCGCGCGGTAGCCATCAAAAGCGGATCGCAGCGGCGGCTGCTGGCGGCGGCCGATATGCCCGCGAAGATCGACCACGACATCGACATGCGCGACACGAGTGCATGGTCGGCCATTGTCGACGCGTTTCAGGTCATGATCGACAGCGGCGACGAGGTGATGCGCGTGATCGGGCCGGCGCCCGGCAGCGGGCAGTTCATCGAAGTCGTGGTGGACGAAAAGCCGCTGCGCGCGGCGATGTTCCGTTTCTCGCGCAACGTGCTGCTGCTGTCGCTGGTGATGACGAGCATCACTGCAGGCCTGATTTACTACGCCCTGCATCATCTGTTCGTGCGGCCGATGCGTCGCGTCACCGCCAATCTCGTCGCATTCCACGAAAATCCGGAAAGCACTGCGCGCATTATCGAACCGTCGAAACGCACCGACGAGATCGGCCTTGCGGAACGCGAACTGTCGGACATGCAGCGCGATCTGGTGTCGATGCTGCATCAGAAGAACCATCTCGCCGCGCTCGGGCTCGCGGTCTCGAAGATCAACCACGATCTGCGCAACCTGCTGGCGTCGTCGCAGCTTCTGTCCGATCAATTGGCCAGCGTGCCCGATCCGCGCGTGCAGCGATTTGCGCCGAAGCTGATGCGCTCGCTGGAGCGCGCCATCGCGTTCTGCCAGTCGACATTGTCCTACGGCAAGGCGCAGGAGGCGCCGCCTGACCGCCGCCGCGTTCTGATCGAGCCGGTGGTCAACGAGGTGCGCGAATCGACCGGGCTGGCCTCCGATACCTCGATCGAGTGGATCAACGCCATCGAGCGTGGCCTGACCGTCGATGCCGATCCCGATCAATTGTTCCGGGTGCTGCTCAATCTGGCCCGCAATGCCGCGCAGGCGCTGGAGAGCGACAAGTCCGGTGACGCCATTGCCAAGCAAATCCGCTTCACCGGCCGCCGCGAGGGGGCGGTGACGATCCTTGAAATCTCGGATACCGGCCCCGGCATTCCCGAAAAGGCCCGCGAACATCTCTTCGAGGCGTTTCAGGGCTCCTCACGGGATGGCGGCACCGGGCTGGGGTTGGCGATTGCAGCCGAACTGATCCGGGCCCATGGCGGCGAGCTCAATCTGGTGGATGGGACCATCGGCGCGACGTTCCGAATCACGATTCCGGATCGGGCCGTCGAGCTGCGCAGCCTGCGGGATGCGCGGGCGCGGGCCTGAAAAACTGCCGTTTTGGCCCGAAATCCATGTCTTATCGATCTTGCAAAGCCGTTCCGGAGCCGGTAGCTATGGCGCTCCTTCGCGGCCCGGCCACCGGCCTCTCTCAAGTCCGCGAAATGCGCGCCCGTAGCTCAGCTGGATAGAGCACCAGACTACGAATCTGGGGGTCAGGAGTTCGAATCTCTTCGGGCGCGCCATTCCTGTTCAATGACTCGCCTCTCAGTCGCTTACCGCTTCCGGCTGCCATCCCGCCGTCGCCGACAGCGCGCGCGCGTGGGCGAGCAGTGTCGTTGCCGTCGAGCCTTTCAGATTGTCGTCGAGAATGCCGATCGGCCCCATCATGGTAATGGCCGCGATCATGAAACCGGTTTGATCGAAGATCGGCGCCGAAAAGGATGTGAAGTTCGGCAACAGGGCATCGCGGCAGCGGCTGATGCCGTCCCGCTGAATCGCCGCCACCATCTCCTCCACCTCGGCCTTCGTGGCAGGCGCGTCGTCGATTCGTGCGTGCCGTGATCCTTCTTCCTTGAGTTCCTGATCGAGCATGTGCGCGGTGATCGAACGCGGCAGATGCGCAAGGAAATTGCGGCCGAGCGCCGAGCGTAGCAGGCTGAGCACGCTACCAACGCGCAGTTCGATGATCGGCCGGCTGGCGCCGCCTTCGACACGGTAGATGATGGTTGGTCCACGATTGCCCCACACGCCGAGGAAGACCGTGTGGCCGATGGTCGTCGCGAGTTCGGTCATTGCAGGACGGGCGGCGGTGAAGACGTCGAACTGCTCGATCGCGGCCATGCCGAGTTTCAGCGCGTAAGGGCCGAGCGCATAGCAGCCGGTATCGGCTTCCTGCCGCACAATGCCCACGGCCTGAAAGCTGACGAGATAATAGTGCACATTGGCTGCCGACATTCCGGTGTTGGCGGCGATCATCTTGAGCGGGACCGGACGCAGTTCGGTGCGCAGATAATCAAGGATCCGGAAGCCGATCTCGATCGACTGGATGCCCCGCCGTCCGCCACGTTCCGTCTTTTCCAATTTGACGGATTTCGACTTTCCGGTCGTCGCGGAGCGCCCGGATGTTGGCGCGAGCGGCCTCTCTGGCGGTTGGTTTCCGCGCGGCTTCCTCACTGAAAATCCTTTTAGATCAGGGTGTTATTTGATTCGAGCCCATGCCGTATTATTGGGCTGGGCGCGCCGTACATTCAAGCTTGTCTAATTTGATAATATCATATCTATCTGACTATATATGAGGCGATCGTTCCGAGCGTCGTAGGGCGGGGCTGACGGAACTACAAACAGGGGAATGACGATGGATGCGGTAACGGCGACGGCAGCAGCGGCCGATCACGATCTCACGCGCAACGAAGAGCGGCAGGTCGTTCTGGCTTCGACGCTGGGCACGGTGTTCGAGTGGTACGATTTCTTCATCTACGGCTCGCTGGCCGTGTTCATGAGTTCGGTGCTGTTTCCGCCGGATAACCCCACGGCGGCCGTGCTGGCGTCGCTTGGCGCTCTTGCGGCCGGTTTCGTTATTCGCCCGATTGGTGCGGTCCTGTTCGGACGTATCGGCGATCTTGTGGGCCGCAAATACACCTTCCTCATCACGATCGTGATGATGGGCGGCAGCACGGCGCTGATCGGCTTTCTGCCGACCTATGCGACCATGGGCCATGCGGCGTGGATTTCGCTGGTGGTGCTCCGTCTGATCCAGGGCCTTGCGGTCGGCGGAGAATATGGCGGTGCCGTCATCTATGTCGCCGAGCACTCACAGCCTCATCGGCGCGGGTTGCTGACGGGCTGGATCCAAATCACGTCATCGGTCGGTCTCGCGCTCTCGATCGCCGTCATCATCGGCACCCAGAGCCTGATGAGCGAAGCTGATTTCAAGGCCTGGGGCTGGCGCGTTCCCTTCATCATCTCGATCCTGATGCTGGCATTCTCGATCTATGTGCGCGCCAAGCTGCATGAATCGCCGGTGTTCGCGCGTCTCAAGGCCGAGCGGCGGCTGTCAAAGAATCCGGTTCGCGACACATTCGGCCGCTGGTCGAGTCTGCGCCTCGTGCTGATCGCACTGTTCGGAGCCACGGCGGGCATGGGGGCGACCTATTTCACCGGTCAGTTCTACGTGATGATCTTCATGCAGCAGGTGGCGAAGATCGATCTGCAGACCTCGTACACGCTCATGGCTGTCGGTCTGGTGATCGGCGCGCCGGCTTTCATCTTCTTTGGCTGGCTGTCCGACCGGGTTGGGCGCAAGTGGCTGATGATGGCGGGTCTCGTTCTCTCGGCTCTGTGCTACCGGCCGATGTTCGCCTCGCTGCTGGAAGCGGGCAATCCGCAACTCGTGGCCGCAACCCAGAGCGCGCCTGTTCTGGTGCATGCGGATACGTCCAGCGAAGGGTGCAGGTTCGGTCTTGCCGCCGCGCTGCTCAGCACGCACGGCGATCACGCCAAACCCTGCGTCCAGGCCAAGAAGCTGTTGATCGCGAGCGGTATCAACTTCAGCTACGCGCCGCCGGTCGACGGACAGGCTGTAGCGATGACGGTCAGGGGGATCACGATTAAGGGTTACGATCCGGGAGGTTACCGCAAGGCGTTGGCCGACGCGGGTTATCCTGCAAAGGCCGACCCGGCCAAGGTGTCGTCCGGCTACATCATCTTCCTGCTGGTGGTCATGACCATCATTGTGGCGATGATCTACGGGCCGGTCGCGTCGTTCCTTGTCGAGGTGTTCCCCGCAAACATCCGGTATACGGCGCTCTCGTTCCCGTATCACATCGGCGCGGGCATCTTCGGCGGCTTCCTGCCGTTCTTCGCCACCTACCTTTCATTGGCAGTCGGCGATGTGTTTGCGGGGCTTTGGTATCCGGTCGTGATCTGCGCCACCGTCGCGGTGATCGGCTCAATCGTGCTGCCGAACAAGCCGAAGCTCGAAACCGACCACTAAATCTCACATCGTAATCCACGGGCTGCCTTCATGGCAGCCCGTGTTTCGTCATCTCTTCGCCTTCCGGGACAGGTGTCATGACTTCAAAAAAGAACAGCAGCTACAAGGCCGCCGTTATTCAGGCTGCATCGAATCCGACCGACACACTCGCATCGGCCCAGAAGGCCGCAAGCCTGATCGAACAAGCCGCGAAGGCCGGTGCAAGGCTGGCGGTGTTCCCGGAAGCCTTCCTCGGGGGCTACCCGAAGGGCAATTCGTTCGGTGCGCCGGTTGGCCAGCGCAAGCCTGAAGGGCGCGAAGCATTCCGCGCATACTGGGAACAGGCGATCGATCTCGATGGCCCTGAAGTCGAAACGATTGCCGCTGCGGCGGCCGCGACCGGACTCTTCGTCGTGATGGGCTGCATCGAGCGCGAACACGGCACGCTGTACTGCACCGTGCTGTTCTTCGATGGCGCCAACGGTCTCGTGGGCAAGCATCGCAAGCTGATGCCGACCGCGGGTGAACGGCTGATCTGGGGCTTTGGCGACGGCTCGACGATGCCTGCCTTTGAAACATCGCTCGGCACCATCGGCGCGGTGATCTGCTGGGAAAACTACATGCCGGCATTGCGCATGCACATGTACAGCCAGGGCGTCAGCATTTACTGCGCCCCCACGGCGGATGATCGCGACACCTGGGTGCCGTCGATGCAGCACATCGCGCTCGAAGGGCGTTGTTTTGTGCTCACGGCCTGCCAGTACATCAAGCGCGGGGCGTATCCCGAAAACTACGAGTGTTCGCTCGGCGACGATCCGGAGACCGTGCTGATGCGCGGCGGCAGCGCCATTATCAATCCGCTCGGCAAAGTACTTGTCGGACCGGATTTCGACGGCGAAACGATCCTCTATGCCGACATCGATCTCGATGACATCGCGCGCGGCAAGTACGACTTCGATGCAACAGGGCACTATTCGCGGCCGGATGTGTTCCAGCTCACTGTCGATACCCGGCCGAAGTCCGCTGTCTCAACGATCCCGGCTTTGCCGGCGAGGAGCTGAGCAGCATGTTCTTCGATATGGGCCAGCTGGCGGCGGACATCCGCTACAAGATTCTCACCGCAACCGTCACCCCGCGCCCCATCGCCTGGGTGACGACCCGCTCACCCGATGGCGTCGCAAACGCGGCTCCGTTCAGCTTCTTCAATGTGCTGGGGCACGAGCCGCCGACGGTTGTGCTCGGGCTGCTGCGCCATCCCGAAAAGGGACTAAAGGACACGGCGGAGAATATTCTTGCGACCGGCGAGTTCGTCGCGCATCTGGTGCCGCACCAGATGGCGGAGGCGATGAACACGACCTGTGTCGATGCGCCGTCCGAAGTTGATGAACTCGTGCTGGCCGGCTTGCGGACAGTGCCATCACAGATGGTTTCGCCGCCGCGCATAGCCGAAAGCCCGGTCGCATTCGAGTGTCGTACACTTTCGACGCATGAGACAGGACCGAGGCAGGTTGCCGTGATCGGTGAGGTCGTGTGCGCTCATGTGGCGGACGAGTTCGTGCTCGATGCTGGCAAAGGCTACATCGATACGCTCGCTCTCGATCTCATCGCCCGCATGCATGGGAGCGGGTGGTATGCGCGTCCGGCGGACCTGTTTCAGTTGGTGCGCCCGGGTTCGACCGCCTAGCGGTGTCCATGCTGAATCGCCAGCAGCACCACGATGATGATCGCCAGGATCGTCGACAGGCCTTTCCAGAACAGCAGGGGATCGCGCTCGATCAGTGGCGCCGGCGATGCGTTCAGATAGCGCGCGTTGGGGTGGCGAAGATCGAAGGTGAATTCCGATAGCGCCTCGTAGCGCCTGAGCGTGTCGGGGTGCACGGCGCGCTTCAGGGTTTCGTCGATCCAGGCCGGGATGCCGCGGCTGTCATCGAGCGCGGACCTGTATCGCAGTTTCCTGAATTGCGATTTTGTGCGCGCCTTCGCGATTTGCGCGCCATAGGGCAGTTTCCCCGTCAGCATCTGATAGGTGATGACGCCGAGCGAGAACATGTCGGAGCGCGGCGAGCCGCTTTCGCCCTGGAAATATTCCGGTGCGGTGTATTGCACGGTGCCGAGAATCCCCGTGTCTGTGGACGGCGCGGCCTCGACAACGCCGGTCACTTTCGTTGAACCGAAATCGATGATCTTCACCGTTCCGGTCTTGTCGATCATGATGTTGTCCGGCCGGATATCCTGATGCAGCATTTCCATCCGGTGGAAGGCGCGCAGGCCCCTGGCGATCTGCTCCACGATACCGCGCACCGTCTCGAGATCCGGTCTTGGATTGTCGATCATCCACTGGGTCAGTGTCTGGCCGTCGATGAATTCGGTGGCGACATAGAGGAAGTTTCGTTTCCGGGATTGCAGGCAGGGCTTCAGCACATGCGGGCTGTCGATGCGCCGGGCGATCCACTCTTCCATCATGAAGCGTTTCAGGTAGCTCGGATCGCCGCGCAGATCGATCGAGGGAATCTTGATGCTGACCAGTTCATCGGTTTCGGTGTCGACCGCCAGATAGATGTGGCTGCGGCTGCTGGCATGAATCTGCCGGACGATCCGGTAGCCGTCGAAAACCATGCGCGCCTCCAGAAGCGGAGCCGGCGGCAGTTCGGACGACTGCCCGAAGACGTCGCTCGCCTCGCTGCGCGGCAACTGGTCGATGCGCACGATCTGGACGGTGAGGTTATCGTTGCTGCCTTGCAGATAAGCCTGTTCGACGATCAGCTTCGCGGCCCGGTCCAGATCGTCGGCGTTGTCGTGGACCGTTTTGGCGACGAAGCGGTCTCCCACGTGTTCATACGCGCCGTCGGTCGCCAGCAGGAACACATCGCCCTTTTCGATCGGAAGCGCCTGATAGTCGATTTCGATCTGCGGATTAATCCCGAGCGCGCGGCTGAGATAATTCTGTTCCGACGAAATGACCACACGGTGGTCGTTGGTCAGCTGCTCGAGGGTGTTCCCGGCGAGACGGTAGATCCGCGAGTCGCCGACATGGAAAATATGCGCGGTGGTGGATTTGATCACCATCGCGCTCAGGGTGCAGACGTAGCCCTTGTCCTTGTCGTAGCGGTACTGGCTTCGCCGTGTTGCGGAATGCAGCCATGAATTCGTCGCCGCGACCACGCGCTGCGCCGAGGTTTTGACCGACCATGATTCCGAGGTGCAGTAATAGTCGGTCAGAAAACTTTTGACGGCGGACTCGCTCGCGACCGAACTGACGGTGCTGCTGCTGATGCCGTCCGCCACCGCAATCGCAATGCCTTTCAGGCTAAGCAGCGGCTCGGTGGGGATCAGGACGCCATAAAAGTCCTGATTGGTCTCCTTGCGACCTTTATCAGAATGCTGCCCGACCGATATCTGCAATTCACGCGACATGGATGATGCCGAAAAAAGGAGCCCCAACTTGTCGGCCGGGGCTCCTTCTTGCAAGTGGGATCAGGAAACCGCGCGAACCGCCGCGCGCTTCGGCGCGGTCCTGACATGGGTGGCGTAAAGGGTCAGGCCCGTGAATGCGAGGCCGCCGACAAGATTGCCGATCACGGTCGGGATTTCGTTCCAGATCAGATAGTCCAGGAACGAAAACTTCGCGCCCAGAAGCAGTCCCGATGGAAACAGGAACATGTTCACCACGGAATGCTCAAACACCATGTAGAAGAACACCAGGATCGGCATCCACATCGCGATCACCTTGCCGGGCACCGTGGTCGAGATCATGGCGCCAACGACGCCGGTCGAGACCATCCAGTTGCACAGCATGCCGCGGAAGAACAGCGTCGCCATGCCGGCTGCGCCATGCGCCGCATAACCGAGCGTTCGCGCTTCGCCGGCGTGGCCGATCGCGGCGCCGACCTTGTCGGGCTCCTGCGAGAAGCCGAACGTCGTGACGAACGCCATCAGGAAGGCGACCGTGAACGCGCCGCAGAAATTGCCGGCAAAGACCAGGCCCCAGTTTCTGAAAACGCCGGCCAGCGTCACGCCCGGACGCTTGTCGATCAGCGCAAGCGGAACGAGGACGAACACGCCGGTCAGCAGATCGAATCCCAACAAATAGAGGATGCAGAAACCGACCGGGAACAACAGCGCGCCGACCAGCGGCTGGCCGGTGTTCACATTGATCGTGACGGCGAACCACGCCGCCAGCGCCAGGATGGCGCCGGCCATATAGGCACGAATGACCGTGTCTCGAGTGGACATGAAGATTTTGGATTCTCCAGCATCCACCATCTTGGTGACGAATTCCGAAGGCGCGAGATAGGCCATCACAGATCCTCTTTGTTCGCAGTAGAAATCAAAAACGTCCGGCGTCCGTGACGGATCGCGGCGTTATCTCGACCGCACGATGTCGATCGCGCGGGCTGGATTCGGGATGACGGCCGTCGCGCGCGACTCGGCAGCAGCGCAGGCTGCGCATGTGGCACGCCTGTTTGCGGTCATTGATGTCGCGTATCGAGAACGTTTGTCCGCGCGTTCGTGCCGTCTGATGCATTGTGTCCTGTCTGCCAATGATGGTCGGCCGAAACAGGAACGCGCATGCGCAGATCAGTCATGGTGACGAATGCGCCGAGCTCCTTTTCGGACCGCAGTCGTCATTGACTGTTCCGCAAGTGGAGCAATCGCCGTGCCAACACCGTTGGCTTTGATCGGGCAATGTTTTTTTGAGTTTCCAGCGAATGCGCTGGGGCGGCGTCACGCGGAATGATGCGAGTCTGTGCAGCATGCCCATCTCGTGGGCATGACCGTTACTGCTTCGACGCGGTTCTCAGCCAGTCGCGAAACAGGTTGAGTTTCGGGGTCGCCGGCCTGTCTTGCGGCGTCACGAAGTAGTAGCCCGCCGACGGCATGGAGACATTGAACGGCACCACCAAGCGTCCGTTCGCAACGTCGTCCGCGACATAGGCGGTGTGACCCATGGCGACGCCGAGACCGTCGATGGCGGCCTGAATGGTCATGAAGGCCAGATCGAATGTCAGCCCGCGGTTTTGCGACAGGTGCGCGGGCAGGCCTGCGGCGGTGAGCCAAAGGCGCCAGTCGTCGATGGTGCTGGACGTATGCAGCAGCGTGGCATGCTCCAGGTCTTCCGGCCGCCGCAGCGCGCGTTCGCCAGTCAGGAGCTTCGGGCTGCAAACCGGAAACAGATGTTCGGCCATCAGCCACTCGGCATCCAGCCCCGGCCATCGTCCCTGTCCGTACCGGATCGCCGCGTCGACATTGCTGGTGCGGAAATCCACCAGTTCGGTCGAGGTGGTGATGCGAACATCGATCTCCGGATGCTGTTCCTGAAAGGACGACAATCTGGGCAGCAGCCATTTCACGGCGAGCGATGTCAGGGTGCTGATTGTCAGCACGCGATCGTCCCCTTTTCGCAGCAGGCGGTCGGTGGCGGTGCGCAAGTCCTGAAATGCGGCGCGGATGCCCGGCAGGTATTCGGCGGCCTGCGGCGTCAGCGCCAGCGCGCGGCTTTGCCGGATGAACAGCTTGATGCCGAGTTCTTCCTCTAGCCGCCGGATCTGGTGGCTGATGGCGGTCTGGGTGACGTTCAGCTCCTGCGCGGCATGGGTAAAGCTGAGGTGCCGTGCGGCGGCCTCGAAAGCGCGCAAACCGTTCAGGGAGGGCAGTCGGGCGGTCATCGGCGCCTCTAATACATGATATTATCTCATAATACAGGGGACAAGCTATCGTTTGTCAATGGGGGTTCGCGAGCAGATATTCGCACCATCAGATTTATTTCAGGAGGCTACGATGTCTGCTTACACCACCAAGTTGATGACAAATCATCATCACTACGACTTCCTCCATCACCCGATTTCGTCGATTTCCGACGTGCTGCATACGTGGCAGCAGCGTTCGCAGCGCCGGGCAGAACTCGCCCGCCTCAGCGACAAGGACTTTCACGACGTCGGCGCGAGCTGGAGCGACTTCGCCTACGAGGCCAGCAAGCCCTTCTGGCGTGCGTAAGGCGCCCTTGCGAGCCTGATCCGTCTCGTCCTCCTCCCCGGATCAGGCTCGCTTTTTCTTTCGCATAGCAGCCGATGGAGCGTGTCATGCTGGCAGAAACCGATCATCGCTTTGTTCTGGGCAACCTCGGCCGCTACACCGATATTGTCCGGCTGAAGGACGGCAGATCGCTGACGGTGCGTTTCATCGAACCGAAGGACGCGGATGCGCTGTCGTCCTATTTCCGGTCGCTGTCGCGACAGTCGCGCTACAATCGCCTGATGAGCGCCGTCAGCGAGTTGCCGCCGTCAGAGCTCGACAAGGCGCTTCATGTCGGCGAGGGCAGCCGCTTTGCGGTGGTTGCCGAAATGAAGATCGACGGCGTCGAGACCATCGTCGGCGAGTCCCGCTACAGCTACGACGCAAGGACGCAGGATACCGAATTCGGATTGTCGATCGGCGATGCCTGGCAGGGACAGGGCATCGGCTCCGCGATGCTGTCGAATCTTGAATGCCGCGCGGCGGCGCTCGGGGCGTCGCGGCTGTTTGGCGAAACCCTCCGCAACAACGAACAGATGATCGGGCTGGCCCGCAGGGCAGGCTATGTCTTCGCAGGCACGCCGAGCGACTGGCGGCAGGTGCGGTTCGAGAAGCCGCTGCATCGGGCCACCGAGATTCCCTGCGAAAGCTGGAAGCAGGCTGCGATGGCGGGCTGGCTGCAGAACGCAGCGCTGCTGGTGGCGCATTGATCCTCCGATCGTTACGGCACGGCAGCCCTGCCGCCGTCGGCTTGTATGCCCTCCGCCGGATCGAATAGTGTCCCGGAAGGCGCCGGTTCCGGCGTTCGATCCGGGAGCAATCGATGGCGCAATCTGTAAAAGGTAATGTCTGGCTGGCGGCAGGGGTCCGCACGCCGTTTGCGAAGGTCGACGGCCCGCTTGGCGGCGTCGACGCCATCTCGTTGTCGGTGCCGGTGGTCAAGCACATGATCGAACGGCTGGGCGGCGGCAAGCCGGACTTTGCGGTGTGGGGCAACGTGGTGCCGAACCTCACCTGGAGCAACATCGCACGCGAAATTCTCATGGACGCTGGAGTCGATCCGACGGTGCCGGCCTATTCCACCGTGATGGCGTGTTCGACCAGCATGATGGGTGTGTTCGAAGCCGCGGGCATGATCGACGGCGAGGTGCGCAATCTCGCGCTGGTCGGCGGCGTCGACAGCCTCAGTCAGGTTCAGCTCGGTCTCGGCATGTCGCTGTCCAACTGGGTGCGCCAGTTTCAGACCGCCCGATCGCTGGGACAAAAACTCACCCACGCGATCGATCTCAAGCTCAGCGATGTGCGTCTCTACATTCCGGCGGTCAGCAATCGCACCACCGGCATGAGCATGGGCGAGCACACCGAGATCACCGCCAAGGTCTGGAACATCTCGCGCGAGGCGCAGGATCAGATCGCGCTGGAGAGCCATCAGCGTGCGGTGGCCGCATGGGATCGCGGCTTCTTCGATGGCCTCGTCATTCCGTTCGACGGCGTGAAGCGCGACACCATTGCGCGCAAGGATACCTCGCTCGAGAAGCTGGCGCGGTTGCCGCCGTCCTTCGACCGCAAGAGCGGCAAGGGAACGCTGACGGCGGGCAATTCGTCGCCGCTTACCGACGGTGCATCGAGCATCTGGGTGGCCTCGAAAAAGGGACTTGAGAAGCTTCCCGCGCAGACACCGCGTGTTAAGCTGATCGACTGGGAAATCGCGTCGGTGGATTTTCGCACCGAAGGCCTGCTGATGGCACCGCCCTACGCGATCCCGCGGCTGCTGGCGCGGCATGCGCTGACCTACGCCGACATTCAGCTCTGGGAAATTCATGAGGCCTTTGCTGCGCAGGTGCTTGCGCACATCAAGGCGCTGGAGAGCCCGGAATTCATCCGCGACAAGGCCGGCGTCAACGCCGAGTTTGGCAAGTTTCCGCGCGAACGCCTGAATCCGAACGGCGGCAGCATCGCGCTCGGACATCCGTTCGGAGCAACCGGCGCCCGGATATTGAGTCAGTCTGTCAAGGAACTGGCGGCGATGCCCAAGGGAAGCCGCGCCATTGTCAGCATCTGCGCCGACGGCGGGCAGGGGACCGTGGCGCTATTGGAAGCGGCCTGACGCTCACGGCTTCCACGCCATGCCGTAGACCTTGCGTCCCGACACCGGATTGACGTCGTCGTGGGTGTGGACGAAGCCGTTGCGCTCGTAGAAGCGGATGGCGCGGGCATTGTCGGTGTTGACCAGCAAGGTGATGCCGCCCGGCGATATCGCCTTGGCCTTGTCGATCAGCACGTTGCCGAGATCCGATCCCCATGCTTCGGGCGCGACCACGAGCTGATCGAGATAGCCCGACGCATCGATCGTGACGAAGCCGGTCATTGCGCCGTTCTGTTCCGTAACGAAAATCTGCGCGGCGGGCACGAGTTCATCGCGCCAGCGCGCGCGCCATCCGTCCAACCGCTGCGCGAAGTCGATCGACGGATAGGCTTGGCTCCAGGTGCGAAACCACAGGTCGATCGCCGCGTCCTCGTCGCTGGCATTGTAGGGCCGCAGCGTGAAGGATGCGCTCATGATCGCGGCACGCGGCTCATCGCTCGGTCAGTTTCAGTTCGATGCGGCGGTTGCGCTTGTAGGCTTCTTCGGTTTTTTCAGCATCGAGCGGCTGGAATTCCGCGAAGCCTGCCGCGACCAGACGCTGCGCCGGGACGCCGAGCGAGACCAGATATTGCACTACCGAGATGGCGCGCGCCGAGGACAGTTCCCAGTTCGACTTGAACTGTGGGCTGTTGATCGGCCGCACGTCGGTATGGCCGTCGACACGCAGCACCCATGCGATCTCAGCGGGAATCTGCTTGTCCAGATCGATCAGCGCGGTGGCAAGCTTGTCGAGTTCAGCGCGGCCTTCCGGCAGCAGCAGCGCCTGCCCGGTGTCGAAGAACACCTCGGACTGGAACACGAAGCGGTCGCCGACAATGCGCACATCCGGGCGGTTGCCGAGAATGGCGCGCAGCCGCCCGAAGAATTCGGAGCGATAGCGTGACAGTTCCTGCACCCGCTGCGCCAGCGCCACGTTCAGCCGCTGGCCGAGATCGGCGATCTTGGTCTGGGATTCCTTGTCGCGTTTCTCCGAGGCATCGAGCGCTTCCTCCAGCGCGGCGAGCTGCCGGCGCAGCGCGCTGATCTGCTGGTTCAGCACTTCGATCTGCGCCAGCGCCCGCGCCGAGACCTGCTTCTCCGAGTCGAGCGCCTTGCCAAGTTCAGTGGCGCGGCCCTGCGCACTCGCGCCCGCACCGGCGAGCCCGTCATAGAGACCCTTGACGCGGTCGCGCTCGGCCTCGGCGGATGCAAGCCCCGCGCGCATCTGCGAGAGTTGATCGTCGAGATTCAGCTTGCCGAGTTTTTCCAGCGAAAGGAGATCGTTGAGCTGTGCGATCTGCGCATTCAGCCGCTCAAGTGCCTTGTCCTTGCCGGTGACCTCCTGTGAGAGAAAGAATTGAACCACAAGGAACACCGACAGCAGGAAGACGATGGCGAGCACCAGCGTCGATAGCGCATCGACGAAGCCCGGCCAGTAATTGAACCCGCTGTCGTTGCGGCGTGAACGCGAAAGCGCCATAGGCTGTCTCCGTTCAGTTGGTCTCGGGCTGCCGCGCGAGGCGCTCCAGAAGCGCCTTGATTTCCTTGTTCTGCTCGCCCTGACCGTCGGCCCATTCGCGGATCAATTGTTGTTCGGTGCGCATGTGATGCACGAGGCCCTGGATCGCTTCGGCGAGATTGGCCATGGCGGTGGTGGAGGCACGGTTCGAGCCCATTTCCTCGACGGCCAATCGCAGCCGGTCGAGCGCCGGATTGAGATCGCCGTTCACCGCCTGGCCGTCGGCGGAATATTCCTGCACGGTTTCCGCCAGCCAGTCTTCGAGGTCGGTGTAGAAACGGTTCTGCGCCTGGCTCGATTGCAGATCGAGAAAACCGAGGATCAGCGACCCTGCAAGGCCGAACAGCGAGGACGAGAACGAAATGCCCATGCCGCCGAGCGGAGCGGCGAGACCTTCCTTCAGCGTGTCGAACACCGAGCCGGCATCGCCGCCGACTTTCAGGCCTTCGATCACCTTGCCGACCGAACCGACGGTTTCGATCAGGCCCCAGAACGTGCCGAGCAGGCCGAGAAACACCAGAAGCCCCGTCATGTAGCGCGACAGGTCGCGCGCTTCATCGAGCCGGGTCGCGATCGAATCCAGCATATGGCGCATGGTCTGCTGCGAAATGCTCATGCGCCCGCCGGTGCGGTGACTGAGCATGGCGGCCATCGGCGCCAGCAGTGTGGGACGGCGGTCGACCGCAAGGCCGGGATCGGAAATACGGAAGCTGTTGACCCACGAGATTTCAGGATAGAGCCGGATCACTTGCCGGAAGGCCAGGATGATGCCGATGGCCAGAACGCCGACGATCAGTGCGTTGAGGCCGGGATTGGCGAGAAACGCCACCCAGATCTGCTTGTAGAGCACCACAAGCAACAGGCTGCACAGAACGAGGAACACCAGCATCCGGACCAGGAAGATGCGCGGTGTCGACAGTTTTGTGACACTGATGTCGGCTGCGGTGCTGGAAGCGGGAGCTTTTGCCATGGCGGATCTTCAATCCTTGTCCGTGGAACGTGTCGGGCATCAATATGGCACAGCGGGGGCGGGAAAAAAGACACCATCGCCGATTTGACCCCAGCTACGGAACCATCGGCCGTGACAACGGCTTCGATCTTGTCGGTGAATGCATGAAGCCGGCCCACCGGTAACTCAGGGTGGGTTGCGTGCGTCTCCTCGTCCGCGTGATGGCGCGGAGCGAAACGAAACGATGTAGGGAAGCCATGCTCGAAAGGTGGATTGCTTTGCCGTGATCGCAATGGCGGTCGATTATTCTTCCGCTCAGCCCAGCGGTTTCAGAATCTTAACGAGCTCGCGCTGGATCGTCTCGTTGCCGCAGACGACATGACCGGTGGCCATTGCGGTGTCGCCGCCCTCGATGCCGCTGACGACACCGCCGGCTTCGCGCACCATGATCAATCCTGCCGCAATATCCCACGGCTGAAGATTGCGCTCCCAGTAGCCGTCGAGGCGGCCAGCCGCGACGAACGCAAGATCGAGGGAGGCCGCGCCGAAGCGGCGCAGGCCTGCGACGCGATTCTGCATTTCCGCCATCTCGCGGCGGGAGAGTTCGTGATCGCCGCGTCCGATGTGCGGCAGGCCGCAGGCGACCACGCATTCGCTGAGTTGTTTGCGGCCGGCGACGCGCAGGCGCTGCTCGTTCAGGAATGCGCCCTTGCCGCGTTCGGCAATGTAAAGTTCGTCATTGGCGGGATTGTAGATCACCCCCGCGATGATCACGCCGTCGCGCTGTAATCCGATCGAGATCGCGAACTGCGGAATGCCGTGAAGGAAGTTGGTGGTGCCGTCGAGCGGATCCACGATCCATGTGTTCGACTTGTCGGTGCCCTCGCGCGTGCCGCCTTCCTCGCCGAGAAAGCCGTAGCCCGGACGCGCCTTGGTGAGATCTTCGTAGAGCATCTGCTCGGCGCGCTTGTCGGCAAGCGACACGAAGTTGGCCGGACCCTTCAGCGACACCTGAAGGTTTTCGATCTCGCCGAGATCGCGCTTGAGGCTGCGGCCGGCGCGGCGCGCGGCCTTGACCATGACGTTGATGAGCGCTGAATGAATCATTGTCTCGGCTTGCTGGATGAAGTGTGGGGCTGGTGTTGCGGGATAAGCGCTGGCGCGTCAAGAGTAATGGCGGTGGTTATTGCTCATTTCGTGCCGAACCATTTCTTGGCGAGGTCTTCGGATTTTGCTTTTTCTATCGGAGATAACTGCGCAAATTTGGCATCGAGGTCGGGATCGCCGTTCCCGGCGGTCTTCGCGATCAGATGCCACTTGAAGCCATGGACCTTGTCGACGGGAGCGCCGAGTCCGTCGACCAGAATGCGCGCCAGCCGGTTTTGCGCGATCGGACTGTTCTGCCGCGCCGCCCTGGTCAGCAGCGCGATCGCGGTGGGCACATCCTTGGGCGTGCCGGTGCCGTTGTAGAGTGCGATGGCATATTCGACCTCGGCATCGAGATTGTCAGCCTGCGCAGCGGCGCGCATCCAGCGCGCGGCCTCTGTGAGATTCTTCTCCACGCCGCGGCCTTCCTTGTAGAAAGTCGCGAGGGCGTACTGCGCCTCGGGATTGCCGGCATTGGCGGCCTGAAGAAACAGTTCGGCGGCGCGCTTGATGTCCTGCGGGAAGACCTGCCCTTCGAGATAAAGCAGCCCGAGATTGTAGGCGGCCGCGGCCTTGCCGAGCTTGGCGGACGATGCCAGGAGCCGCGCGCCCTCGTTGCGATTGGCAGGACCGTCGCGTCCGGCGATCTTCATCATGCCGAGCGCGAACATGGCTTCGCGGTCGCCGCGATCGGCGGCCTGCTTGTACCATTCCGCTGCCTTGGCGTCGTCGCGCTTGATGCCGAGCGCATTGGAATAAAGCTCACCCAGCAGCGTCATGGATTTCGGATCGCCGGTTTCCTGCGCGCGCTTCAGTGCAAGATTGAAAGCGGTGCGATACAGGCCCGACTGGTAGGCGCCGTAAGCGAGATCGGCGTTTGGATTGTCGGGAGCGGCGGGCGCAGGTGCAGCAGCCTTTTCTGGCGCGCTCTTCTTCTGTTTCTGCGTGTCGGCTTTGGGTACGGCCGCTTTCGGCGGAGCTGCCTTGGGAGCGGTGGATTTTGGCGCAGGCCGTGCCGCTTCCGGTTTGATCGGCTCCGGAAAGGGATTTGGGCCCCCCTGCGCCAAAGCATGTGCCGAGAGCGCCACAACACCGGCAGCAACCGATGCAAGCAGTCTTGCATGAGCGGCTGCGAATGGTGTGGCACGGCGAGGCGCGGTCATCGCGGCTTATTCTCCTGCGACGGTGGAGTGTGCGAGCGACGATTCAAAGCCTCGCGCGATGGCCTGACTGGCCTCGGCCAGAGCAGCCTGTGCGCCGCGCGCATCCTGCCAGATGATATCGCCGACCAAGACGAAATCCGCGCCGGCCGCTGCGAACATCTGCGCCTCGTCCAGAGTCGCGGCAAAGCCCACGCATGGAGGCTCGAACAGTTCGGCCCACCAGTCCAGCCGTTCGCAGATCGCGTCCGCCGAAGGTCGTTCGCCGTTTGAATCCGGCTCGCCGAACAGCACGTAATCCGCGCCGGCTTCACCGGCGACCATGGCATCGTGCCGCGTGATGAGCCCGCCGACCCCGAGAATGCGGTCGGGCTTCAGGCTCGGCAGTGCCTCCTGCATTGCCTCGATACCGCTTACGTTCGCGCCGTCCGCGCCGGAGCGCGCCACCTGTCCGAAATGCTGATCGATCAGCAGGGCCGCGCCGGCGTTCTGGACCACAGGCGCCAGCACTTTGGCGCGTTGAATGATGCTGCGCTCGTCGCCGGGCGCCAGCCGCAGCAGGACGGCGGCGATATCCGCCGCCGCAAGCAACGCCGGCAGTTCGGCGACAAGCCGGGCCGGGTCGGCGACAACCGGCGTTGCCAGATAGAGACGAGGCGCGGGGCGCGGCGGGGGAGGTTTGGTGGCCATGATGGCGGTGTGATGCCCCCGGACTGCGGCCAAAAAAGGGGCGGGACCATGTCCCGCTGTTTCAAAATCATTTCAGTAGCAGGCCATCCTTCGAGGCTCGCCGCAAGAGCGGCTCGTATCTCGGGATGACGTCTTACTCAAAACCGTCACCCTGAAGTGCCGTCGCATCGCGACGGCCTCGAAGGGTGATATGCTTACGTCAGGCGATCTTCGGGTTGAGTTCACCCTTGGCGTAGCGCTGCGCCATCTGGGCGGTGGTCAGAACCTTCTTGATCTTGCTGGCCTGCCCCGCGGTGTTGAACTCTTCCAGGCGCTGCTTGCAGAGCTTGGTCATAGCTTCCATCGCGGGCTTCAGATACTTGCGCGGATCGAACTCGCTCGGGTGCTCGCTCAGGATCTTGCGGATCTGGCCGGTCATCGCCATGCGGTTGTCGGTGTCGATGTTGATCTTGCGCACGCCGTTCTTGATGCCGCGCTGGATTTCCGAAACCGGAACGCCCCAGGTCGGCTTCATCTGGCCGCCGAACTTGTTGATGATGTCCTGCAGATCCTGCGGCACCGACGACGAGCCGTGCATCACAAGATGCGTGTTCGGCAGCTTGCGGTGGATTTCCTCGATCACGTTCATCGCAAGGATGTCGCCGTCCGGCTTGCGGGTGAATTTGTAGGCGCCGTGCGAGGTGCCCATCGCAATCGCCAGCGCGTCGACCTGGGTTTCCTTGACGAACTTCACGGCTTCATCGGGATTGGTCAGCAACTGGTCGTGCGACAGCTTGCCTTCGAAACCGTGGCCATCCTCCTTCTCGCCTTCGCCGCTTTCCAGCGAGCCGAGCACGCCGAGTTCGCCTTCCACCGAAATGCCGCCGAGATGCGCCATCGTTGTCACCGTCTTGGTGACGCCGACATTGTAATCCCAGTCGGCCGGCGTTTTGCCGTCGGCCTTCAGCGAGCCATCCATCATCACCGAAGTGAAACCGGCCTGGATCGCGGTCATGCAGGTGGCGGGTTCGTTGCCGTGATCGAGATGCACGCAGACGGGAATGTGCGGATAGATTTCCGTCACCGCGTCCATCATGTGCTTGAGCATCACATCGTTGGCATAGGAGCGCGCGCCGCGCGAGGCCTGGATGATGACCGGCGCATCGACGGAGTTGGCGGCTTCCATGATCGCCAGCGCCTGCTCCATGTTGTTGATGTTGAATGCCGGCACGCCGTAGTTGTTCTCAGCAGCATGATCCAGCAATTGACGCAACGTGATGCGAGCCATGTGTGCTTGTTCTCCGTGATCTTGGCCAGCGCCAAGGGCGCCCGATCCATTTAAAAAATCTAGCGTACTCTAAGAACCTCGACGCCGGGCAAAGGTTTCCCTTCCATCCACTCCAGAAAGGCGCCGCCGGCGGTCGAAACGTAGGTGAAATCCGAGCCCACGCCAGCGTGGTTCAACGCCGCAACGGTGTCGCCGCCGCCGGCGACGGACACCAGCTTGCCGGTTTTGGTGCGCGCTGCCGCATATTTGGCGGCCTGAACCGTGCCGCGGTCGAATGGCGACATCTCAAACGCGCCGAGCGGCCCGTTCCACACCAGCGTCGCGGCGTCGTCGATCGCGGCATCGATCCGCTTGATCGACTGCGGGCCGACATCGAGGATCATGCCGTTGGCCGGGATCGCATCGAGGCCGTAGGCATGCGACGGCGCGTTGGCTTCGAACTTTTCAGCAACCACCGCATCGACCGGCAGGATGATCGCGCAGTTGGTGGAGTTCGCCTTCACGAGAATGCGCAGCGCGGTGGTGGCGAGATCCTTTTCGCAGAGCGACTTGCCGACATCGACTCCCTGCGCATGCAGGAAGGTGTTGGCCATGCCGCCGCCGATCACCAGCGCATCGACCTTGCTGACGAGGTTCTCCAGAAGATCGATCTTGGTCGAAACCTTCGAGCCGCCGACAATGGCGATCACCGGATGGACCGGCTGTTCCAGCGCTTTGCCGAGCGCGTCGAGTTCGGCTTCCATGGTGCGGCCGGCATAGGCCGGCAGCACGCGGCCAAGGCCTTCGGTCGAGGCGTGGGCGCGATGCGCGCACGAGAAAGCGTCGTTGACCCAGATGTCGCCGAGCTTGGCGAGCTGCGCGACAAAGGCCGGATCGTTCTTTTCTTCACCGGGATGAAAACGGGTGTTCTCGAGACAAAGGATCTCGCCGTTCTTCAGGCCCGCGACGGCCTGTTCGGCGATCGGGCCGACGCAGTCGGGCGCGAACTCGACATGGTGCTTCACCACGTAACCCAGCGCGGCGGCGACCGGCTTCAGCGAGTCCTTCGGGTCCGGTCCCTTCGGTCGGCCGAAATGCGCAAGGATAATGACTTTGCCGCCGGCTTCCGACAGTTCGATGATGGTCTTGGCGATGCGCTGCAGGCGCGTGGTGTCAGACACGCGTCCATTGTCCATCGGCACGTTGAGATCCACGCGCAGCAGCACGCGCTTTCCCTTCACGTCGATATCATCGAGGGTGCGGAATCCGGACATTGCGATCTTGCGTTCTTCCCCGTCGCCACCCTGGGGTACGAGCGTCGTCGATGCGAGCCTCGAAGGGTGGAAGTTTGTTCGATGTCATCCTGCGAGGCGCGCGAGTGCGCGCCTCGGGATGATGTTGTTTTTCAGATCAGCTTGCTCATCGCCGCGGCGGTGTCTGCCATGCGGTTCGAGAAGCCCCACTCGTTGTCATACCACGACAGCACGCGCACGAGATTGCCGCCCTGCACCTTGGTCTGGTCGAAGGCGAAGGTGGACGAGTGAGCGTCGTGGTTGAAGTCGATCGATACGTTCGGATGGCTGGTGGTGCCGAGGATGCCCTTGAGCTCCTGGGCTGCGGCGCGCTTCATCGCGTCGTTGATCTCTTCCTTGGTGGTCGCCTTCTTGGCGACGATCTTGAGATCAATCACCGAGACATTCGGCGTCGGCACGCGGATCGCGACGCCGTCGAGCTTGCCCTGCAATTCCGGCAGCACGAGACCGATGGCCTTCGCAGCGCCGGTCGAGGTCGGGATCATCGACAGCGCGGCCGCACGGCCGCGATAGAGATCGCTGTGCATGGTGTCGAGGGTCGGCTGGTCGCCGGTATAGGCATGGATCGTGGTCATGAAGCCGGTCTCGATGCCCACCGTGTCGTTCAGCACCTTGGCGACCGGCGCGAGGCAGTTGGTGGTGCACGAGCCGTTGGAGACGACGAGATGATCTTTGCTGAGCTTGTCGTGGTTGACGCCGTAGACGATGGTGGCGTCCGCGCCGTCCGACGGCGCGGAGACCAGCACGCGTTTGGCGCCTGCGGTCAGATGCGCCGAAGCCTTGGCCTTGGCGCTGAAGATGCCGGTGCATTCCATGGCGATGTCGATGCCGAGGTCCTTCCAGGGCAGGGTCGACGGGTCGCGCACCGCTGTCACCTTGATCTTGCCGTTGCCGAGGCTGATCGAGTCGCCCTCAACGGTCACGGTGCCAGGGAACCGGCCGTGCACCGAGTCATAGCGCAGCAGATGGGCGTTGGTTTCGACCGGCCCGAGGTCGTTGATGGCGACCACCTCGATGTCCGTGCGCTTGGATTCATAAATGGCCCGCAGGATGTTGCGGCCGATACGGCCAAATCCATTGATCGCGACACGGACTGCCATTCTCAAGTTCTCCTCAACGGTTCGGAAATGACGATTTTCGAGGCGGTTTTTGCCCCGAATGACGTTTTGATGCAATCACCTGAAGCCCGAATGTTCGGGAAGGGTTATCAGGCCTTCAGGGCAGCCTGCGCCGCTTCCGCGACCGCCTCCGAGGTGATCCCGAAATGCCGGTACAGGTCCTTGTAGGGGGCGCTGGCGCCGAAGCCGTCCATGCCGACGAAAATGCCGTCGGAACTGATCACGGCATCCCAACCCTGACGAATCGCGGCTTCCACGGCGATTTTCACCGGCGCATTGCCGATGATGGCGGCTTTTTGGGCTTTCGGCAGTTCCAGCAGCAGGTCCATGCAGGGCACCGAGACCACCCGCGTCGGAATGCCGCGTGCGGCGAGCAGCTTCTGTGCCTCGACGGCCAGCGAGACCTCGGAGCCGGACGCGAAGATCGAAACCTTCGCCTCGCCGTCGGCCCTGGAGATTTCATAAGCGCCAGCCGCGCACTTGTTGTCGGCGTCGTTCGCCAGCCGCAATTGCGGCAAATTCTGGCGGGTCAGCGCCAGCACGCTCGGACGCTCCTTTGCTTCAAGGGCCAGCTGCCAGCACTCCAGCGTTTCGACGGTGTCGCAAGGCCGGAATACGTTGCAGTTCGGGATCGCGCGCAGCGCCGCCAGATGCTCGACCGGCTGATGGGTCGGCCCGTCTTCGCCCAGACCGATCGAATCGTGGGTGAGAACGTGGATCACGCGTTCACCCATCAGGGCCGCGAGGCGGAGCGCCGGACGCAGGTAATCCGAGAACACCAGGAACGTGCCCGAATACGGGATCAGGCCGCCGTGCAGAGCCATGCCGTTCATGGCAGCTGCCATGCCATGCTCGCGGATGCCGTAGTTGACGTAGCGGCCGCCGTAATTGTTGGCGGAGATCGCGACCATGCCCTTCACACGGGTGTTGTTGGAGCCAGTGAGGTCTGCGGAACCGCCGATCATTTCCGGCACGGCTGCGGTGAGAACCTCAAGTGCATGCTCGGAGGCGGTGCGGGTCGCGATGTCCTTCGGGCTCGCGGCGAGCGCAGCCTTCATCTTCGCAACGGCCTCGGCGAGGGCCTTGGCCGGGAGATCGCCCTTCGTGCGGCGCTCGAACTCCGCGCGCGCGGCGGCGTCCTTCGCGCCGAGGGTCTTGGTCCATGCCGCATGCGCATCCTTGCCGCGCGATCCTGCTGCACGCCAAGCGTCGAGAATGTCCTGCGGGACTTCAAACGGCGCCGAATCCCAGTTCAGGTTCTTGCGGGCGCCGGCGATTTCATCGGCGCCGAGCGGCGAGCCGTGCGACTTCTCCGAGCCCGCCTTGTTGGGCGCGCCGAAGCCGATCACGGTCTTGCATGCAATCAGGGTCGGACGGTCGGACTTCTGCGCGCGCGTCAGCGCGTCGGCAATCGCCTTCTGATCGTGGCCGTCGACGCGTTCGGCGGCCCAGCCGGCTGATTCAAAGCGTTTCACCTGATCGACGGAATCCGACAGTGAGATCGCGCCGTCGATGGAAATGCCGTTGTCGTCGAACAGCACGATCAGCTTGTTGAGCTTGAGATGTCCGGCAAAGGCGATGGCTTCCTGGCTGATGCCTTCCATCAGGTCGCCGTCGGAGGCGAGCACGTAGGTATGGTGATCGACGATGTCGCCGCCGAACTCGGCCGCCATGTGGCGCTCCGCCAGCGCCATGCCGACGGCGGTGGCAATGCCCTGTCCGAGCGGGCCGGTGGTGGTCTCGATCCCCGGCGTGACGAAATTTTCAGGGTGGCCCGGCGTGATCGATCCGAGCTGGCGGAAATTCTTGATCTGCTCGATGGTCATCGACGAATTGCCGGTCAGATACAGCAGCGCATACAGCAGCATCGAACCGTGACCGGCGGAGAGCACGAAACGGTCGCGATCCGGCCATGCCGGGTCGCTGGCGTCGAATTTCAGGAACTGCGTGAACAGCACGGTGGCCATGTCCGCGGCGCCCATGGGCAGGCCTGGATGGCCCGATTTCGCCTTTTCCACGGCATCCATGGCGAGTGCGCGAATCGCATTGGCCATACGGGAAGGGTCGACACGCACAGTCATGAGATGTCCGCCTGAAATTCGGTGTGGGAAGTGGCCGCATGTCTCAAAAATGCCACGGCCGGGGAAGCGTTCTAGGGGGTGGATAGCATCGCGAAACCCTTGAGTCCAAGGGCATTGCAGCCTTTCCGCCGGGAGTTTTCGCTTTGTGTGCATAGCTTGCGGCCAGCGTTGCGCGCGGCTCTTCCGGGTCGTAAATTTATCCGCCTAAATGCTTGCCGGTCCGCTGCTTTTCATGCCGGGCCAGAGTTCGAAGGGCGTCCGTTCCGTGATGACTGATCGCAGTGCCAACGGTCTTGCCAATCCAGAACCTGCCCCATCCGGGGCGAGTGACATCGAACTCGCGACCCGTCGGCTGGCGGCGGCGCTCGATGCGCTCGAAAGCGCCGTTGAGCGGCGGCGGGAATTCGACCGTGCGGACGACGAACTGGGCGCGCGGATCCAGGCGCTGGGCGCCGACCGCTCGCGTCTGGCCAATGAACTCGACGGGACGCTGGTGCGCTCGCGCGCGCTGGAGCGGACCAACCGCGAGATCGCGGAACGCCTCGATGTCGCCATCGACACCATCCGTTCGGTGATCGAGTCCGGAGAAGCTCCATGAGCCATATCAACGTCACCATCAACGGCCGCCAGTACCGGATGGCCTGCGAAGCAGGGCAGGAAAGCCGGCTGCTGCGGCTGGCGGAAAGCCTGGAAGCCCGCATCGCCAGCCTGCGCGGCAAGTTCGGCGAGATCGGCGATGGACGCCTGACCGTAATGGCTGCGCTCACTGTGGCTGATGAACTCGTGGATGCCGGGCAGCGTATCCGCGCCCTCGAGGAAGAGCTCAACGCGCTGCGCGATGTCCGTGTCGTGGCGGCGGACCGTGCCCGGGCAACGCAATCAGCGGTCGCCAATGCGCTGAATTCGGCGTCCGACCGCATCGAGAAGATGACCCAGGCGCTGAATCGCCCGGCCCGCAACGGGATCGCGATCGGTTAATCCCCGCCGTCCAATCGTCCACACGCCCGAGCGGGATCACTAGCGGTGTGCCCTGATCGTGGTTACATTGTCCGTGCGAGGCTGCGTCGCGCGTCAGAAGCCATATATCCCCGGGGCCTTATCGATCCTTTAGGGAACTGTCCCTGGCCGGGTCCGTGGACCCGATCATATGGTGCCCACCTACTTTCGTAGGTGCTCCGGGATCGAGTGCTTCAACGGCCATCGTGGCTTCGCACTTTCTTTTCGCCTCCGCCCTCTTGCCGCATGAGAGAGGCGACAAGGACTCGCCGCGTTGGATGGAAACCGTTTTCTCGACAATCTGAAAGACGATTTCCGGCGCGGTGCGCTGGCGCAGCGTAACGCCCTGAGCGCCGAAGCGCGCGCCGACGCCGCGCGTGCTGTCGCCGAGGCGCCGCTGCCGGTTGAATTGCCGCGGGGCGTCATCGTTGCAGGCTATTCGCCGATCAACAGCGAATTCGATCCGTTTCCATTGATGCGCGCGCTTGCGGACAAGGGGGCCGTGCTCGCGCTGCCGGTGATCATCGCGCGCGATCACGCCCTGATCTTCCGTGAATGGCAGCCGGAGCAGGGACTGGTGCGCGGACCCTACGGTATCTTTCAGCCGTCGTCGGACGCGGATGAGGTTGACCCTGACATCGTGCTGGTGCCGATGGCGGCGTTCGACCGCGCCGGTCACCGCATCGGCTATGGCCGGGGTTATTATGACCGCACGCTGGAAAATCTCCGCGCGATCAAGAAAATCACCGTCATCGGCGTCGCTTTTGCAGTGCAGGAAATCGAGACAGTGCCGCGACTTCCGCACGACGAGCAACTCGATTGTGTGCTAACGGAACGCGAACTGATCGATCTGCGGAGATTATAATTTTGCGAATTCTGTTTGTCGGCGATGTGGTGGGGCGCAGCGGCCGCGTGGCCCTCAACGAAACTCTTCCGGGACTGATCCGCGACTGGAAACTCGATCTCGTTGTGGTGAACGGCGAGAACGCGGCGGGCGGCTTCGGCATCACCGAAGCGATCTATCACGAATTTCTGGAAGCCGGAGCTGACGCGATTACGCTCGGCAACCATTCGTGGGATCAGCGCGAGGCGCTGGTGTTCATCGATCGCGCGCCGCGTCTGATCCGTCCGGCGAATTTCCCGCCCGGCACGCCGGGCCGCGGCGCCGCGCTGATCGATACACGAAGCGGCAAGCGCGCGCTGGTGATCAATGCCATCGGCCGCGTCTTCATGCAGCCGTTCGACGATCCGTTCGCCATCCTTGATCGCGAACTGAGCGCATGTCCGCTGCGGGAGGCCGCCGATGCCGTGCTCGTCGATTTTCATGGCGAGGCGACCAGCGAGAAACAGTCGATCGGTTATTTCTGCGATGGCCGCGCCAGCATCGTGGTCGGCACGCATACCCATGTGCCGACATCCGACCATCGCATTCTTCCCGGCGGCACGGCCTACATGACCGATGCCGGCATGACCGGCGATTATGAATCCGTGATCGGCATGCAGAAGGATGAACCGCTGGGACGTTTCCTGCGCGGCTATCCGGCGGGACGCTTCGAGGCGGCGGACGGCGTCGGGACGCTTAGCGGCCTTGCGGTCGAAACCGACGACGTTACGGGTCTCGCCACGCGCGTCGCCGCGGTGCGGATCGGCCCGCTGCTGGAACGCGCGGTGCCGGATTTCTGGTGACCTAGATTTTATAAGCCGTTCTGAATCCGCCCCAGTGGCGGCCCCTGACGCGGATCGGCACGTCGATCTCGCGCATCATGATCGTTTTGCCGTTGCCCATGTCGCGGGCGTAGCTCTGGATCAGATACGAGCGGATGTTGCGGCCTGCGGCCAGTCCGGCGGGGTCGTTGAAGATGCGGCGGTTGCGTGAGTTCGCCGTGTTCCATGCGACATCGCCCGCGCGCTGCGGATGCGAGTAAATCTTGTTGTGCACCGGCAGATAGCCGTTGCGGTCGATGGTGGCGCAGAAGGCGGCCCGCGCATCGCGCGCAAGCATGGCTTCCTGGATTTCAGGCAGCGCGCGATCGGCCCAGTCGAGGAAGCGCGTGCGGTATTGCACCGGATCGGTGCCTTCGATCTTCACATAGTTTTCGTCGAACAGATCGTCGATGCTGATGTCGCCCTTGGCGACGGCGTTCTCGAAGATTCTGGAAATGGCATCGCCGGCTTCCATGGCGCGGGTGACGAACTCGGTGTTCTCGTCGTGGATGCTCCAGACCTTGTCCTCGATCCGGTCCTTGAGCGCGGCATCGGGCGAGACAAATGCGGCCTGCGCGCCGCCACTGGTCTGGCCGGTGACGCGGAGGCCGCATGGGCCGATGTCCTGCAGCTTGGCCTTCATGATCTGCTGCAACGGCAGGGACGCCGCGCTTGCGCCGCCAATCAGAATGCCGTCGACGGAAATCTCGAACACCTCCGCCTTGACCGGCGACCGTCCGGTGTCGATCTCGATCTGAAGGCGGCACGGCATCCGTTCGGCCTTGCGCTCTTCGTTCTCGTTCTGGCGGAGCAGCACCGCGCAGCGTGTTTTCAGCTTTTCGGCAAACATCGTCACGGCCTTGCCGGCCTGCGCGACGCTCTCGCCATGGGTTTCGGCTTCCCTGGCGGCGTTGTCGATTTCCGCGCTGCTCGTGCCTACCGATGAGATGAACTGCGACGCCGACGCGGCATTCTGCGTGATTTCGCCGGTGGTTTCGTTCTGCTCGGCGACTGCGCCGTTGACATGCGCGAACACCGGCTTGATCGCGTCGATAGCTGCCGTGATGCGATGGACTGCGTCGAACGATGTCGCGGCGTCCTGCTGCAGGGCGTCGATCTTCTGCTTGATCTCTTCAGTGGCGCTCTGGGTCTGGACCGCCAGCGCCTTCACCTCGGAGGCGACGACCGCGAATCCCTTGCCGGCGGAACCGGCGCGCGCGGCCTCGATGGTGGAGTTCAGCGCAAGCAGCGTGGTCTGCTTGGCGATGGTCGCGATCAGGTTGACGACATTGCCGATGGCGGCGGAGGATTCCCGCAGCCGCTCGACATTGAGGCTGGCTTCCTGCGCTGCGGCGCTGGCCTCATCGGCGAGCTTGCTGGCATCGCGCACCTGCGCGCCGATGCCGTGGGCGGACTGGGTGAATTTTTCCGCGGCCTGCGAGAAGGTCTCGGCGGTGGCCTGCGCATCGCTGGTGCGGTCGGCCAGGGCGTCGGCGCGGTGCCGGATGGCGGACAGGGTGCTGGCGGTGGACTGGGCGCCGCTGGCCACCGAACTGGCCGCGCGTTCGAGCTGGCGGATCATCGCGACCAGTTCGAGTTCAAGCAATTCGAGGATTTCGCGGGCTGAATCGTGCTGGGACGATGCAGTGGGGTCCGGTGTTGCGACCGGCTCGGGGGCAATATCCGGGCTCGCCTGTTCTGGCAGCCGCTTCCGAAAAAGTCCGAACGCCATAAGAGGTCTCTGAAATGGGAGATGAATAGGTAGGCAGTATCGCACCTCGGCATGAACTCATGGTTAACTGTTGCCTGCCGGATGGGCTGGCATCCCACACCGCCGTACCAAAATCGGCCGATCTGCCTTTAAATTTTGCCCATCCGGGCCTATAACGCCGCGCCGCCGGGCACTTACGTTAAGGATGCCTGCGATTCCCGATCCTCTCGAGAGACCCCTATGGCCGGACATTCCCAATTCAAGAACATCATGCACCGCAAGGGCAAACAGGACGCCATGCGGTCCAAGATGTTCGGCAAGCTCGCCCGCGAAATCACCGTCGCCGCCAAGCTGGGAACCCCGGACCCCGCGATGAACCCGCGGCTGCGGCTGGCGATCACCGCGGCGCGCGCGGAAAACGTGCCGAAGGACAATATCGAGCGCGCGATCAAGAAGGCCATCGGCAACGACGGCGAGAACTACGATGAGATGCGCTACGAGGGCTACGGCCCCGGTGGTGTCGCCGTCATCGTCGAGGCGCTCACCGACAACCGCAACCGCGCGGCCTCCGACATCCGCTCCTATTTCACCAAGTCCGGCGGCAACCTCGGCGAAACCGGCTCGGTGTCGTTCATGTTCGACCGCGTCGGCGTGATCGAATACGACGCCAAGGTCGCCTCCGACGACGCCATGCTGGAAGCGGCGATCGAAGCCGGCGCCGACGACGTGGCATCCAGCGAGGACGGCCATGAGGTCTATGCCTCACCCGAAACGTTCCGCGAAGTGGCCAAGGGCCTCGAGGCCAAGTTCGGTGAAGCGCGCAAGGCGGCGCTGATCTGGAAGCCGCAGAATACCATCGCCGTGGACGACGAGACCGGAGAGAAGCTGTTCAAGCTGCTCGACCTTCTGAACGAGCATGATGACGTCCAGAACGTCTATGCGAATTTCGAGGTGTCGGACGCGCTCGCCGCCAAGATGAGCGCGTAAGCTCTAACGGTCCCCTGAAGATTTTTTCTTGACGCCGCGCTGCTGAAGGATCATGTCAGCCGCGGGGGTGCGTTCGCGCGCGTTCGGCGCCCATCACTGGAAACCAATCAACTATGCCAAGCGACAGTCCACGTATTTCGCCGACAACGGTTCCAGTGGTCTAGAGCGCTCCAGCTCACCGATCGCTGCCGTTGCCGGCAGAACCCGAAGGTGAGCTATGACTGATACCCATGCAGCGCACGATGGCGCTTTCAATGCGGCCGTTCTTGCCGCGACGCTGATCGGCGAGCATGCCGCCGACACCGTCGAAATTCTCAACAAGCTTCCTCCGCCGGATGCCGCGGATGTCGTGCGGCTGCTGCCGCGCGATCTGGCGATTGAAATTCTCGACAAGCCCGAGCTGGACTTCGGCGCCGAGATTATCGAGGCGCTGCCCCGTCATGTTGCCGCGCCCCTGCTTGCGGGCATGTCCGCGGACATGGCGGCGGATATCGTGCAGCAGCTTGATGAGCCTGCAAAGACGGAGCTGCTGGCCGGGCTCGATGACGTGTCCCGCGGCGCCATCGTCGGCCTGCTGGCCTATCCGGAGAACACCGCCGGCGCGATGATGACCACGGAATTCGTCAGCGTGCCCGGCAACTGGACCGTCGCACAGACGCTTGAGCATATCCGCAAGGTCGAGCGTTCCCGCGAAACCGTTTATGCGATTTATGTGCTCGACCCCATCACGCGGCGTCTTGTCGGCGCGGTGACGTTGCGCCGGCTGATCTCGGGTGAGCCGTCGGCGAATATCCTGACTCTCGCGCCGACCCATGAGCCGATCACGACATTTCCGCTGATCGACCGTGAGGAGGTGGCGCGCGTCATCACCCGGCACGATCTGCTCGCCGTGCCGGTGATCGACAAGACCGGGCATCTGCTCGGCATCGTGACCGTGGACGACATCATCGACGCGATCATCGAGGAAAGCACCGAGGACGTGCAGAAGTTCGGCGGCATGTCGGCCACCGAAGAGCCTTATATGCAGATCCGGCTGCCGGACATGATCCGCAAGCGCGGCGGCTGGCTGGCAATCCTGTTTGTCAGCGAGATGCTGACGGCGAGTGTGATGCAGCACTTCGAGGGCGAGCTTGAGAAGGCCCTGGTCCTGACGCTGTTCATTCCGCTGATCATGAGTTCGGGCGGCAATTCGGGATCGCAGGCGACATCGCTGCTAATCCGCTCGCTGGCGCTGCATGATGTGAAGCTGGCGGACTGGTGGCGGGTGATGCTGCGCGAGCTGCCGACGGGTCTCATCCTTGGCGGTCTGCTCGGGGCGATTGGCTTTGCGCGGGTCGTGGCGTGGCAGAAGCTCGGCATCTACAACTACGGCGAGCACTGGCTGCTGGTGGGATGGACCGTGGCAGCGGCCCTGGTCGGTGTGGTCACCTTCGGTTCGGTGACCGGTTCGATGCTGCCCTTTGCGTTGCAAAGATTGGGATTCGACCCGGCCAGCGCATCCGCGCCGTTTGTTGCGACCCTCGTCGATGTCACCGGACTGATGATCTATTTCAGCGCCGCGCTGCTGATCCTGCGCGGGACGCTGTTGTGACCCCCGGACGCAGGGGGCGGTTTCGCGTATGATCGGCAGATGGCAACCACCGCGATTCGCATTCTTGGAATTGATCCCGGCCTGCGCCGGACCGGCTGGGGCGTGATCGACATCGACGGCAACCGGCTGATCTATGTCGGTTGCGGCTCGGTGGAATCCCGCGAGGCCTTGCCGTTGGCCGAGCGTCTCCTGGCGATTCATGAAGGCCTTGCCCGGGTGCTTGGCGATTTCAGGCCGCTGGAGGCCGCCGTGGAGCAGACCTTTGTCAACAAGGATGGCGCGTCGACCCTGAAACTCGGCCAGGCGCGCGGTGTCGCCATGCTCGCGCCTGCGATGTTCGGCATTGCCGTGGCTGAATACGCCCCCAACCAGGTGAAGAAGACCGTGGTCGGGGCAGGGCACGCCGACAAGAACCAGATCCGCGTCATGCTCGGTGTGCTGCTGCCGAAAGCGAATCCGAAAACGCCGGACGCCGCCGACGCGCTGGCGATTGCCATCACGCACGCCCATCACCGCCAGAGCGCGATGCTGAAGCTGAGAGTCGCCGGCGCATGATCGGAAAGCTCAAGGGTCTGATCGATTCCTACGGCGAGGACTATGTGATCCTCGACGTGCAAGGCGTCGGCTATCAGGTGCATTGCTCGGCGCGCACGCTGCAGGCACTTCCGCAGCCCGGTGATGCGGCAGTGCTCTCCATCGAAACTTATGTCCGCGAGGACCAGATCAAGCTGTTCGGTTTCCGCACCGACATGGAGCGCGAATGGTTCCGGCTGCTGCAAACCGTGCAGGGTGTCGGAGCTAAAGTGGCGCTCGCGGTGCTCAGCACATTGCCGCCGTCCGACCTGGCCAATGCGATTGCGCTGCGCGACAAGGCCGCGGTGGCGCGCACGCCGGGCGTCGGGCCGAAGGTTGCGGAGCGCATCGTGACCGAACTCAAGGACAAGACTCCGGCCTTCGCCACGGTCGATCCGGCGGTGGTGCATCTGTCCGGCGCGCTCGACGAGAACCGCGCGCCGCGTCCTGTGACTGATGCGATTTCCGCGCTGGTCAATCTCGGTTACGGTCAACCGCAGGCGGCGGCTGCGATTGCCGCAGCCTCGCGCAGCGCTGGGGAGAAGGCCGAGACGGCGCAGCTCATCCGGCTTGGCTTGAAGGAACTGTCTAAGTGAGTGCCGCATGACTTCGCCCCGCATCGTCACTCCCGAGCGCCGCGCCGACGACATCGGCGATACTTCATTGCGTCCGCAGAACCTGTCCGAGTTCGTCGGCCAGCAGCAGGCGCGCGCCAATCTTCAGGTGTTCATTGATGCGGCGCGCAAGCGCGGCGAGGCGCTCGATCATGTGCTGTTCGTCGGCCCGCCCGGTCTTGGCAAGACCACGCTGGCGCAGATTGTTGCGCGTGAACTCGGCGTCGGCTTCCGCGCCACCTCCGGCCCCGTCATTGCCAAGGCGGGCGATCTCGCCGCGCTGCTCACCAATCTCGAGGAACGCGATGTGCTGTTCATCGACGAGATCCACCGGCTCAGTCCGCAGGTGGAGGAGGTGCTCTATCCGGCGATGGAGGATTTCCAGCTCGACCTCATCATCGGCGAGGGACCGGCGGCGCGCTCGGTGAAAATCGATCTGGCGAAGTTCACACTGGTCGGCGCGACCACGCGCGCGGGATTGCTGACCAATCCGCTGCGCGATCGCTTCGGCATTCCGGTGCGGCTGAATTTCTACACCGAGGAAGAACTGGAGAAGATCGTCACCCGTGGCGCGCGGGTGCTCGGCATCGGCATGACGCCGGATGGCGCCAACGAGATCGCGCGGCGCGCACGCGGCACACCGCGCATTGCGGGAAGGTTGCTGCGCCGGGTGCGCGATTTCGCCTCGGCCGCGGATGCCAGTGCGATTGATCGCAAGATTGCGGACAACGCGCTCGGCGCGCTCGAAGTCGACAAGGCCGGGCTCGATGCGATGGATCGCCGTTACCTCACAACCATTGCGATGCATTACGGCGGCGGGCCGGTGGGCGTCGAGACGCTGGCGGCGGCACTGTCGGAGCCGCGCGACGCCATCGAGGACATCATCGAGCCGTTCCTGATTCAGTGCGGCTATCTGCAACGCACGCCGCGCGGGCGGCTTCTGACATCGCACGCCTTCCGGCATCTCGGCCTCGCCGAGCCGTCGCGCGATCCGTCGCAGTTCGGACTATTCAATGGAGACGAGAGCGACGGGGAACCGTAATTCCGCTCCAATTCATGAGCATGGGACGCATCACGATGAAGCGGTCATGATCTCGCGCCGACATTTCTCCGTTTCATCGCCGGTCTCGGGGCCTTCGGCGCTTCGACCACAGCCTAGGGATTCGGCGTCGAGCCGGCCCGGCTCAAGATCACGCGCGACAGCGTCGCGACGCTGGGCGCGCCTGCGGCGAGCTCATAGCGCCGCCCAGCGCTTGCGCTGCTTGGCGTTTTGCGCAAAAGCTGGAACATGACCATTCATCTCGACGGATCGATCCGCGACGGCAAGCACGTCATGCAGGTGCGTGTCTATTACGAAGACACCGATTTCACCGGCATCGTCTATCACGCCAATTATCTGCGCTTCATGGAGCGCGGCCGCACCAACTATCTGCGGCTGCTCGGCGCCGACCAGCACGCGCTGTTCGCGGAAGCGCAGAACGAAGCGCCGGGTTTCGCCTTCGTGGTCCGCTCGATGCAGATCGAATATCTCAAGCCCGCGCGGATGGACGACGTGCTCGATGTCGTGACGGTGCCCGCCGACATCCGGGGCGCGTCGATCACGCTGGCGCAGGAAGTCCGGCGCGGCGACGACGTGCTGGTCGAGGCGCGGGTCAAGGTCGCGTTCGTGTCCGGCGGCCGCGCCCGGCCGATTCCGAAAGCGCTGCGCATCGCCATGAAGGCCGATCAGGACGCGGCCTGAATTTCCCTCACTTCATTGCGATCTTTTGGCTTGGCGCTTGACGGATTGTACTGATTGGTACAAGTTGTACCTATCGGTACAAACAGGAGTTCTCCCATGTCGCGTCCGCCCCTGCCGCCGTTTACAAGAGAAACCGCCGCGCAGAAGGCGCGGATGGCGGAAGATGCCTGGAATTCGCGCGATCCGGTCAAGGTCTCGCTCGCCTACACCGAAGACAGCATCTGGCGGAATCGCTCGGAATTCTTTCAGGGCCGCGCGGCGATCGTGGAATTCCTCACGCGCAAGTGGGCGAAGGAACACGAGTACCGTTTGATCAAGGATCTGTGGGCGTTCGATCGAAATTTTATCTCTGTGCGCTTTCAGTACGAATGGCACGACGATGCCGGACACTGGTTCCGGTCCTATGGCAACGAAAACTGGGAATTCGACGAACACGGCTTGATGAAGCGCCGTGAAGCCAGCATCAACGATGTCGCGATCAAGGACAGCGAGCGCCGCTTTCACTGGGCCGCGCCGGGCGCGCGGCCTGCGGATGTTCCCGGCCTTGCGCCGGTTCCGAAGTGAGCTAGCCGGCGAGGGCTGCGATGGCAAAGACCGAAGCTGCACGCGGAAACATCTTGGCCTCGCTGGCCGAAGTATTCCGCGCGCATGGCTATGAGGGTGCGACACTTGCGCTGATCTCGGATGCGACCGGCCTCGGCAAGGGCAGCCTCTACAATTTCTTTCCCGGCGGAAAAGAGCAGATGGCGGATGAAGTGCTCGCCTCGATCGATCGCTGGTTCGCCGACAATATCTATGCGCCGCTGCGGACAGCCGCCGATCCCGTGAAAGGCATCGCGGACATGTATGCCGCGGCGGATGATTATTTCCGCTCGGGACAGCGGGTCTGTCTTGTCGGCGTGGTTGCGCTCGGCGCGTCGCGTGATCTGTTCGGCGAAAAGGTGAAGGTCTATTTCGCCGGATGGGTGGATGCGCTCGCCGCGGCACTGCGGCGTTATGGCGACGACAAGAGCGCCGCGCGCCGCAAGGCCGAGCATGCGGTGCTGGAAATCCAGGGGGCGCTGGTGCTGGCGCGCGCCTTCAATGATGCGAAAGTGTTTTCCCGGTCGCTGAAGGAATCGGAGCGGCGGTTGCTGGATTGATTGTCCGTCATTGCGAGCGAAGCGAAGCAATCCACTCTTGCAAAAATGGATTGCTTCGTCGCAAGTGCTCCTCGCAATGACGAGACGTCTTCCGTTACGCCGCCGCCTTGTGACGCGCGATTTCGGCCTTGTAGAGCTCGAACTCCTCGGCGAGAGCCTTCATCACGCTCGGACGCGTCTTGAACCGGGAGAGATAATCGTTGATCGCGGGCCACTTCTTCAGGTCGATCGGCGGCGTCGCCATGGTCCAGTTCAGCACGGTGCCGAGATAGGCATCGGCGACGCTGAAATGATCGAGCAGGAATTCACGGCCTTCCAGATGTTTGTTCAGGACATCGAGCCGCGAGAGATACTTCTCCAGCACATATCCCTTCATCTCTGCCGGAGCCTTCCGGTCGAGCAGCGGCAGGAACAGCCCCTTGTGCAGTTCGGTGCCGATGAAACACAGCCATTGCTGCAACCGGCTGCGCTCGATGCCAGCACCCGATCCGATGCCTGCATCGGGAAAGCGATCGGCGACATACTGAAGGATCGCCGCGTTCTCGGTGAGAACCAGACCGTCATCGGTGCTGATGGTCGGCACCAGGCCGAGCGGGTTCACCGAGAAGAAATCGGATTCGTCCTGAAGCACCTTTTTGGATTTCGGATCGACTTCCAGATAGCGGGCGTCGGCGCCGGCCTCATAAAGTGCGATGCGGGTTGCCATCGAACAGGCGAGGGGCGAGAAATAGAGTTTCATGGTGCGTCTCCTTGTTGAAACCGGTCCGTCCTTGATTTTTATACCGTTCCGCATAAATTAAATGCGGTCAAGAGAATTATTTGCGATATGGTACAAAAAAAGCCTCAGCCGGCGAAAGCCTCCTCCAGCGCGCCGAAAAAGCGCGGTCGCCCGCGTGCCTTCGAGCCGGATGTCGCGCTCGGCAAAGCCATGGACACGTTTCGGGATGGCGGCTTCGCAGCAACCTCGCTGGACGATCTCAGCGAGGCAATGGGGATCAACCGGCCGAGCCTCTATGGGACATTTGGCGACAAGCGCGAACTGTTTCTGAAGGCCTATGAACGGTATCGCGCCGAGATGGCGGAAAAGTTCGCCCCTGCTTTCGCGCCTAGGCTGACGCTGCGTCAGATGCTGGAAAAGATCTACGCGACGGCGCTCGATGTCTATCTCGCCGGCGAAAACGGTCCGCGCGGCTGCTTCACCGTGATGACGGCGACCTCCGAGGCGATGGCCGACCCGGAAATCCGCCCCCTTGTGCAGCGGGCTCTCGGCTCGACGCAGCGGACGCTTGCGAAACGGTTTCAGGCTGCGATCGAAACCGGCGAACTGCCGGCGACGGCGAATGTGCAGATCCTGTCCCAGATCGCCGCATCGACCGTCGAGGCGCTGGCGATCCGGTCCCGTGCTCGGGTGCCGCGCGCGGAGCTGGAAGCCATCGCCAAAGGAACTGTCGATTTGATCTGCGGGCCTTCGGGGACAAAGGTTTAGTGACGTCGGGGCCCTACTCATGTAAAAGGACTTTACATGAGTAGATACGCAAGATGAGTTGGAAGAACCGCGGCCGCCGCGAAGGCGGCTACCATCACGGCAATCTGAAAGAGGCGCTGGTGCAGGCCGCGCTCGATCTGATTGCGAACAAGGGCCCGGCGGGGTTCACCTTCGCCGAGGCCGCGCGCTCGGCCGGTGTGAGCCCGGCGGCGCCGTATCGCCATTTCCGCGATCGCGACGAGTTGCTGGCCAGTGTGGCGCAGCAGGGCTTCGAACAATTCGAATCGCAACTCACCGCGGCCTGGGACGATGGCCGTCCCGATACGCCGACCGCGTTCCAGCGCGTCGGCAAGGCCTATCTCGCGTTCGCGCGCGAAAACCCTGCATATTACTCGGCAATGTTCGAATCCGGCGTGCCGCTCGAGGCCAATCCCGCGCTGCTGGTGGCGTCCGAGCGCGCGTTCGCCATCATCCGTGCGGCGTCCGAACGGCTGGTGGCAATGGCGCCTCCGGGCGTGCCGCGCCCGCCCGCGATGATGATGGCGCTCCACATCTGGTCGATGTCGCACGGCATCGCGTCACTGTTCGGACGCGGCGATGCGGCGCGCCGCAAGCTGCCGATGTCGGCGGAGGACCTGCTGGAAGCGGGCGTGCTGATTTACCTCAAGGGCCTCGGGTTCCCGACCGACCACCATCACCGGCCATCCAAATAATTTGCGCGCTCCCCTGAGGGGCCCGCTTGACAAAATCCCGGGATGTTTTATCTATGTAAATGTTATTTACATTCACGGGAACGTGAAAACTGGGAGGACGCCTATGGCGAACACCGCAAACGCCAACACTGCACGTCTCGACCGATGGGGCCGCCCGGATTGGGCCGGACCGCATCACGACAACTACGACTCGCGGCACGACTGGCCGCGGTTTCACCCCGGGCGGATCATCCTGATCGTTGCCGGTTTCATCATCTGGTGGCCGCTGGGTTTGGCCGCCCTCGCTTACTCACTCTGGAGCAGAAACATGGGTTGCTGGTCTCACGATCGTCACGGCCGCTGGGCCGACAAGATGGAGCGCATGCAGTACAAGATGGAGCGGATGCGCAACCGGATGGAAGGCCGCGGCTTCTACGCGCCTTCGAGCGGCAACCGCGCCTTCGACGACTACCGCATGGAGACGCTGCGCCGTCTCGAAGAAGAGCAGACCGAGTTCAAGGATTTCCTCGACCGCCTGCGTCACGCCAAGGACAAGGAAGAGTTCGACGCCTTCATGGCGCAGCACAAGCAGCGCCCGACGCCGCCGAACGATCAGCCGCAGGGATAAGACAAGCCCCGTCTCCCTGACTGGCTAACGAAGCCGCCCACCTGTCGATCAGGTGGGCGGTTTTGTTTTGCGCGTCTACTTACGAAGCACTGGTTGAAGATTCGGATGTTGTCTCGTCGTTAGATCAACAATCCAAGCGATCGGCGTGGAGCAGCCGCACACGAAATGAGATACGTTTTTTAGTCTGCTGAAGAACGCTCATGATGCCACTTTCACCGACTGAGGCTCTTGTCGGGTTGCCCCCATCTGAAACCTGATTTCAATCGTGATCTTGAGCAGCACAAGCACGATCAGCGGTCCTGCTGTGCCGATCGCCTGCGCGACGAACGCGCCGCCCATGATCGCCACATGCATGATCACGATACGGGTATAGAAACCGCCCATGATTTCGCCGGTGTCGGCATTGGCCGGCGGCGTTTTCGCAAACACGAAACGGTTGACCATGTCGTTGACGAAGATCGCGCCTTGACCCACGAACAGCGCCAGCAGCGGGATCCATAAATCCTTGCCGATCACGATCAGGCGGATGAAATCCCGCGCGTCATGAATGCGCCCGGTCCACGGCCCGGCGAACAGCGTGTAGATGAACAGCATGTGCACGGACATGAACAGCCCGGCATGCACGGTGAAGAATCCGGCAAGGGCAAGCGTGCCGGCGATGCTGCGGCCTGCCGCCGATCCCGGATCGCGGGACATCGTCGCGGCGCGCAGAATGGTCCAGAACCCGATCACCGCGGTTTCCAGCCAGTACAGGCAGAGCAGGACGAAGGTGTCCCAACCCCAGAACAGAATTCCCGCCAGCGGCACGAGGTTCGACAGGATCAGGATCGATGAGGTGAGCGCGCCGCGCCGGGATGCGCTTGAGCGGGTCGTTGTGGGGACGGTGGATGTCATCCGCCGATTAAATCCGATCCTGCGCCACAAACAAAGCAGCCACGCGTGGCCGGGCCAATTGCCATCGCAGCCCGGATGGGTTTGAATACAGCATGATCAGGAACGTGATCTCATCGCGCCGCCGCTGGTGGCGAGCCGTGTCGTGTAGCGGCATCTGGTAGGCTGATTCCCGCGATCGCGTGCAGGCGCAATCTTGCGCTCACGCTTCGTTCGTCGCCGCTTTTCTCCGACCTTTCCAATCTTGTCGTCCATGGCCTCGGTTTACTGGGCCTGCGGAGTCATCATGCCTACGACCATGCAGCATCTATTTGCCATGCCCGTGGGGGCGCTCGCCTGGCTTGGCCGTCAGGGCGCGCGCGCCATCGCGGCGCTGGTTTTCATCGGCATTGCCGTTCCGCCGCTCGGCGTCTTGCTGAAGCCTTATGTCACCGAAGCGATATTCCTGCTGCTCTGCATTTCGTTCATGCGGGTCGATGTCGCCGCAATGCGTGGGTATCTCGCCCGGCCGGCGCTGGTGATCGCTGCGACGCTGTGGAGCAGTTTCGCTGTGCCGCTGCTGTTCGGCCTCGCCGGCACGATCGGTGGCCTGGATAAGTCCGCGCCGGACCTGTTTCTCGGCCTGATGCTTCAGGCGGTCGCGTCGCCGATGATGGCCTCGCCCGCGCTTGTTGCGCTGATGGGGCTTGACTCGACGCTGGTGCTGATCACCCTCGTGACCGGGACCGCGCTGGTGCCGTTCAGCGCGCCGTTGTTTGCGTGGCTGTTCTTCGGAGACGCGCTCACGCTCTCGCCGCTGGCGCTCGGGCTGAAGCTGTTCGCGATCCTGTTTGGCGCCGTTCTCGTCGCCGCTGTCGTCCGCCGTCTTGCCGGCGCGGAAACCATCGCCCGCCACAAGCAGCCGATCGACGGCGTCAACATTCTGGTGCTGCTGGTGTTCGTCAGCGCGGTGATGGGACCGGTCGCCGCGAGCTTCTGGGCCGCGCCCCTCCGCGTGCTGGGTCTTCTGGTGCTGGCCTTTGCCCTGTTTGCGGCGCTGCTGGCTGTGACCACGCTGGTGTTCCGCAGGGCCGGCCTCGAGCGCGCGCTGGCCCTCGGGCTGATGGCGTCCCAGCGCAACATGGGCCTGATGCTGGCCGCCGTGGACGGGGCGTTGCCGGGACTGACCTGGCTGTACTTCGCGTTGGCCCAGTTCCCGATTTACCTGTCGCCGCAACTGCTCACGCCGCTGGTGCGGCGGCTGCGGGGCGTTGCCGCGCCCTCGCCATGATCCGGGCCTGGAACCGGCTCCGGTGCTGCCTCACAGGGATGGTTTGCAGGGCATTTTCGGGCCCTGATTGGACTGCGGTAACCCGGCCTTAACCCTGATTAGCGTTTGGTTATATGGGCTGACAGCCCTCGTTTTGACACGTTAGCAGGGGATTCAGAGCCCGGCCTCGGGACAGGCCATCCCACGCGACACGAGACCGGACGGGGCGATCGGCAGCGTTGGCGCTTTCGCTGCGGCGGTCATTGCCTTGCGGCGACCGCGATCAGCGCGTTAGCGCGTGAAATGAAGTGACAATCGCCTTGAGAGGATACCGATCATGAATCCAGCAGACGTAGCGCAGTCGGCTCTGCCGCTGGCCTCCGCTGACGTGTCGCTGATCTCGCTGTTCTGGCATGCGCACTTTGTCGTGAAAACGATCATGCTCGGGCTGCTGGCGTGTTCGGTGTGGGTCTGGGCCATCGCTATCGATAAAATGCTGCTTTACTCGCGCACAAAGAAGGCCATGGACCGCTTCGAGCAGGCATTCTGGTCGGGGCAGTCCATTGACGAATTGTACCGCGCGCTGGCCGCCAAGCCGACGCAGTCGATGGCGGCCTTGTTCGTGGCGGCGATGCGCGAGTGGAAGCGTTCGTTCGAAAGCCATTCGCGCTCGATTGCCGGCCTGCAGATGCGGATCGACAAGGTGATGAGCGTGTCGATCGCCCGCGAGGTCGAGCGGCTGGACCGCCGGCTGCTGGTGCTGGCGACGGTCGGCTCGGCGAGCCCGTTCGTCGGTCTGTTCGGCACGGTCTGGGGCATCATGTCGAGCTTCCAGTCCATCGCGGCGTCGAAAAACACCTCCCTGGCAGTGGTCGCTCCCGGCATCGCCGAGGCCCTATTTGCCACCGCCATCGGCCTGATTGCCGCAATTCCGGCGACAATTTTCTACAATAAGTTCACCTCCGAGGTGAACCGGCAGGCCCAGCGGCTTGAAGGTTTCGCCGACGAATTCTCGGCGATCCTGTCGCGCCAGATCGACGAGCGCGCGTGAAAATGAACGGCTTGAACGACGGCTTGGGATACTTGTCATGGGCATGAGCTTAGGTGGCGGTTCGGGCGGCGGCGGACGCCGCGGCTATCGCCGCGCCAACGTCATGGCCGAAATCAACGTCACGCCCATGGTGGACGTGATGCTGGTGCTGCTCATCATCTTCATGGTGTCCGCGCCGCTCCTGACCGTCGGCGTGCCGCTGGATCTGCCGCAGACCGCGGCCAAGAGCCTCGATCAGGACAAGGAGCCGCTGACGCTCTCGGTCCAGCTCAGCGGCAAGGTGTTTCTGAACAACACCGAGATTCCGATGAATGAGCTGGTGCCGAAATTGACGGCAGTGACACAGGCGCGCGGCGGCATGGACGAGCGCATCTTTGTTCGCGGCGACACAAAAGTGGATTACGGTACGGTGATGCGCGTGATGGGACGCCTGTCTGCCGCAGGGTTCAAGCGCGTGGCTCTGGTGACCGAGGTCGAGCAGGGAAACTGACGTGAAGATCGACAAGACCTTAGCAGCGTCTGTCGCATTGCATGTCCTGGTGATCGGCTGGGGCATGGTGTCGTTTTCGACCAAGGCCTTCGAGTCGATGCCGGAAGATTCCGTGCCGGTCGATATCGTTTCCGCCGAGCAGTTCGCCAAGGCGATGCAGGGAATGAAAACCGGCAAGAAGGAAAACCCGAAGCCGATGGTGGAGAAGGTTGCCGAGCCCAAGCCTCCGGTTGAGGATGCCGTGGGCAAGATCGACGACAAGAAGCCGCCGGTGGTGACCGAGGCGGCCCCGCCGCCCACGCCCAAGCCCGAGGAAAAGCCGGTCGAGAAAAAGCCCGATCCGCCGAAGCCCGTGGTCGAGAACAAGCCGAAGGAAGAACAGAAGCCTGCGGAGAAGAAGCCGGATCAGGCGAAAGTCGATCCGATCGCCGAAGCGCTGAAGAAGGAAGAGTCCAAGAAGCCGCCGAAGCCGCAGCAGGTCAAGGCTGCGCCGCCTCAGCCGCAGAAGCAGCCAACCGAGCGCACCTTCGACCAATCGAAGATCGCCGCTCTGCTCGACAAGCGCGATCCCTCGCGCGAATCCATCACTGGCGCAGCGCTGAACTCGCAGGCCGCGCTTGGCACGGCCAAGGGAAGGGCGGCTGATAACTCCGCAACCTGGGGCGCGATGTTCCGCCAGCAGGTGGAGCGGTGCTGGAAGAAGCCGTACGGCGGCGTCGAGGCGCAGAAGGTGGAAGCGGTTTTCACCATCAAGCTGAAGCGCGATGGCACGCTTGAAGCCATGCCGGTGCCGCTGCCGGGCGGGTCGAGCCCGTATTTCCGCGTCTATCAGGAGAGCGCGCAGCGCGCGATCATCGAGTGTCAGCCGTATAACCTGCCTGCTGCCTATTTCGACGAATGGAAATTTTTCGAGCCCGCATTCACTGAAAAATTTTCGTAACGGCATGATCCCGAAGAGCGGAAACCGGTTTTCGGATCAGATCATGCCCAGACATATAACAAACGGCGACATCGCCAGAATGAAGTTTGGATAGCATGCGAGACTTGAATAACGAAGGTTCGGACGAGTTGCAGGCCAAGTTGAATCCGATGATCCCGACCCGCCGCCAGATGATGACGGGAGCCGCTTCCGCGGGATTGCTGCTCGCGACACCGATGCGCCGCGCGCTCGCGCAGGCTCGCGTCACGGTGACCGAAGGCAACTTCCAGCCGATCCCGATCGCGATTCCGAATTTCGTTCCGGGTAGCCAAGGCGACAGCGAGGTGGCTGCCGGCATCGCGCAGGTCATCACCAACAACCTGAAGCGGAGCGGACTGTTCGCGCCGATCGATCAGGCGGCCTTCATCGAGCGCATTTCCAACATCGACGTGCCGCCGCAGTTTGCGAACTGGCGTCAGATCAATGCTCAAGCGCTGGTCACCGGACGCGCCACCCGGCAGGGTGACGGCCGCCTCAAGGCTGAATTCCGCCTGTGGGACGTGCCGCAGGCGCAGCAGCTCACCGGTCAGCAGTACTTCACGTCGCCGGAATCCTGGCGCCGCATCGCGCACATCATCTCCGATCAAATCTATGAACGCCTCACCGGCGAAAAGGGCTACTTCGACAGCCGCGTCGTGTTCGTCGATGAGACCGGCCCGAAGGATCGCCGCGTCAAGCGCCTTGCGATGATGGATCAGGATGGCGCCAACGTGCGTTACCTCACACGTGGGGCCGATCTCGTGCTGACGCCGCGGTTCTCGCCGTCCACGCAGGAAATCACCTACATGGAATTCGGCCAGGGCGATCCTCGGGTCTATCTCTTCAATGTCGAAACCGGACAACGCGAGATCGTCGGCAATTTCCCCGGCATGTCGTTCTCGCCGCGCTTCTCGCCCGATGGCCAGCGCATCATCATGAGCCTGCAGCAGGGCGGCAACTCGAACCTGTTCGTGATGGACCTGCGCTCGAAGTCGACCACGCGTCTGACCGACACACCGGCCATCGATACGTCGCCATCCTATGCGCCGGATGGCGGGCGCATCTGTTTCGAGTCCGACCGCGGCGGCAAGCCGCAGATCTATGTGATGGGCGCGAATGGCGGCGCGGCGCAGCGCATTTCATTCGGCGAGGGCAGCTATTCGACGCCGGTGTGGTCGCCGCGCGGCGACTACATCGCCTTCACCAAGCAGGGCGGCGGCCAGTTCTCGATCGGCATCATGAAGCCGGACGGCTCGGGCGAACGCATCCTCACCTCCGGGTTTCACAACGAAGGACCGACCTTTGCGCCGAACGGCCGTGTCGTGATGTTCTTCCGTGAAGCGGGCGGCGGGCCGTCGCTGTACACGGTGGATATTTCCGGACGCAACGAACAGAAGGTGCCGACACCAGGCTTCGCTTCCGACCCGGCATGGTCGCCGCTGCTATCGTAAATGAAGTCTTAAAATCCTGGCCCGGTTTCTTCGGTTTCGCCGGTAGGATTTGTTTATTCTGCTGAATTTGCAGGTAGATTTTGTTCGTCGCTGATCGCGGCAAGACATAAGTAACGATGTTCCCTCAGAAAGACTTCATCTGCGGTGGGTAAAGCTTGAGCCGTTCAAAAGGACGTGCGCGCGCCCATATGCAACTGCTTCATCGAAAGAAGAGCCCGGACGAGGAGACCCTGTCGCCGTCGATCTACGCGGCGCTGGTCGATTCCATGTGCCAGAATTCCTGGCCGATGCTGTTCGGGGCTATCTGCGCCGCGGCCGCGGCTTTGATGACGGCACTCAAGACCGGCTACGCTCCGATCTGGCCGTGCGCGCTGCTGATCATCACCATCGGTATCGCGCGAGCGATCCAGATGCGCAAATACGAGAAGCGCACGACGGTTCTTTCCCCTGAACAGGCCGCCGATTTCGAGCCGCGCTACATGCTCGGCGCGATGCTCTACGCCGGAGTGCTCGGACTGTGGTGCGCGATTGTGCTGCTCGGTACCGACGATCCGATCGCCCATATGCTCTGTACGACGGTGACCATCGCCTATACCGGCGGCGGTGCTGCGCGTAATTACGGTCGCCCGCGTATCGTCCAGCTTCACATCCTGCTGTCCTGCGGGCCGATGTCCCTCGCGCTCGCGATCCATGGCGATCTTTACCACATCGGGCTGGCGGGCCTGCTGGTGCTGTTTTTCCTCGGGTTGAAGGACATCAACCTGAGCCTGCATTCGATTTTCGTGAAGGCGCTGCTGGCGAACGAGCGCGAGGCGTCGATCGCCGCGCAGTTCGACACTGCGCTGAACAACATGCCGCACGGTCTTTGCATGTTCGATGCAAACGGCTGCCTCGCCGTGATGAACTATCGCTTCCATTCCATGATGGGGCTGAAGACCGATCTGATCGGCTCTGGCGCGTCCGCGGCCGAAGTCGTTGCCGCCTGTCTCACGGCCGGCACGCTGACGGCGGCCAACGCCGATACGATCATCGCCCAGACCGCGAGACAGCAGCAAGCCGAGATCGTCACACTCTATTCGACCGGCTCCGAGGAGCGGGCGCTGGCATGGACCTTCGAGCCGATGGCGGACGGCGGCACCGTCGTGCTGGTCGAGGACATTACCGCGCGCCGGAACGCCGAAGCCAAGATCGGTCATATGGCGCGGTTCGATGAACTCACCGGGCTGCCGAACCGCGTGCACTTCCGCGACGAAATCGGCCAGATGCTGGCCTCGAGCCGCGCGCCTCTCTCCGCGCTGCTGTTTGTCGACCTCGATCAGTTCAAGCAGGTCAACGATACGCTCGGTCATCCGAGCGGCGACAAGCTGCTCTGTGCGGTGACGGCACGGCTGCGGCGGTTGCTGCGGCCGGAAGACTTCGTCGCGCGGTTCGGCGGAGACGAATTCGTCGTGTTCCAGCGCGGAATCCAGTCCACCGAAGATGCGGCGGCGCTCGCTCGCAGAATCGTCGACCGCCTCAGCGAACGCTATGAGATCGATCATCATCTGGTTGAGATCGGCGCCAGCATCGGCATTGCGATGACCTCGCCCGACGCCAGCGTCGACACCCTGCTGAAGAATGCAGACATGGCGCTTTACCGCGCCAAGGCCGACGGCCGCGGCACCTTCTGCTTCTTCCGCGAAGAGATGGCACACACAGTCGAGACGCGTCGCGTGCTCGAACTGGATTTGCGCCACGCGCTCGCGCATGAAGAGTTCGAGCTTTACTACCAGCCGCTGGTCAATCTGAAGTCCGGCCGCATCTCGACCTGCGAAGCGCTGCTGCGTTGGAACCATCCGACACGCGGCGCGGTTTCTCCGGCCGATATTATTCCGGTCGTGGAAGACATGGGACTCGTCGTCGACCTGGGCCGCTGGATCCTGCGCAAGGCCTGCATGGAATGCATGAAGTGGCCGGACCCTGTCAGCGTCGCGGTCAATTTCTCGTCGCAGCAATTCCATCAGCGCGACGTGATGACCGAGGTCCGCTATGCGCTTGAGGTGTCAGGACTGCCGGCGCACCGGCTTGAAATCGAAATTACCGAGTCGTCCCTGCTGCGCAACACGCAATGGACGCTCGATGTGCTGACGCAACTGCGCGAGGCCGGCGTGCGCATCTCGCTCGACGACTTCGGCACCGGCTATTCGAGCCTGAGCTACCTGCACAATTTCCCGCTTCAGAAGGTGAAGATCGATCGCTCGTTCCTCGAGGATATCGGCAGCAGCCAGCGGCCGCTGACCCTGTTGCGCGGTGTCGCGCGCCTCAGTGCCGATCTCGGCATGTCCGTTGTGGTCGAAGGCATCGAGACCAACGAGCAGCTTGAGCTCATCAGTGCAGAGGGCACCGTCACCGAGGCGCAGGGCTTCCTGTTCAGCCGTCCGGTTCCGGCGCCGCGGGTGCGCGAACTGCTGAAGGCGTCGCACGGGACCGTCAGCAAGGACGTCATCCCGCTCCGCCAAACGCTGCGCTGACACAGCGCGCGGCTTTAACGTCGTCTCCTCAATGGACATGACTGCAATGCCAATTGATTGCGCGCGCATCGGCAGGAGTTAAGGTTAACTCATGCAACGCTTTGCGATTTTGTTAAGAAGGTATTAACCTCTGTTCATGTGACGCGGTACTGTCGTATCGCTCGGAGCATCGAAAATGGTGTCTGCTGTCCGAACGACCGGCCGTTCGTCGGAACGGTTAGCCTATCCGCTGGAAGCCGTTGATTATAAACTCGCCGAAACACAGGCTGAGAAAGAACAACTCTATCGTCTGCGTTACCGCGCCTATCTGCGCGAGGGGACCATCGACCCAAACTCGCAGCAGATGATTCAGGACCAGTACGACGACCTTCCGAACTCCTGGAATTTTGGAGTCTACCGCGACGGCGTCCTGATGAGCTCGCTGCGCATCACGGTCTCGTCGCCGGAAACGCCGGCCTGTCCCTCGCTCGGAGTCTTTTCCGATCTGCTTGAACCCGAAATCGCCAAGGGCCGGGTGCTGATCGATCCGACGCGGTTCGTCGCCGATCCCGATCGCGAATCCCGTTGCCCCGAACTGCCGTACATTACGTTGCGCCTTGCCTATATGGCCTGCGAGTACTTCGATGCGGATATCGGATTGGCGAGCGTGCGGGCCGAGCACCAGGCATTCTATCGCCGCGTGTTCCTGCACAAGTCGATCAGCGAGCCGCGGAACTATCCGAGCCTCACCAAGCCGATTTGCCTGATGGCGGTCGACTATCCGGCGATGCGCGAGCGGGTCTTTGCCCGTTACCCGTACTTCCGCTCGAGCTTCTTTGAGCGCCGCAAGCTGTTCGAGCGCAGCCAGCCGCTTGCGGAGTCCGTACCGGTTCTGACCCTGCCGCAGTTTCCGTTCGCAAAGGCGACCATCGCGCCGCGGCCCTGAGCAGGCTTTGTCGTCGCGTAACGGCTAAAAATTCGCACAAATAAAGGGCCCAGCCGCCGGCGGGGCCCTTTTTGCTTGGCGCATTCACCGTCGCGCCATATTCATACCGCATTAACCATGGGTATCGGTTTTGCTGGATGTGAGGCATTTGAGTGGCTCCGGCAACGCCTCATCAAGGTTGACGGAACGTTCGCTTAACCAAGCCGCTGTAGACCGGACCCCTAGTCATCAGAACCAGAGCGTGGAGGCTCCGGAATGAAACATCAGATGCGTATCCTCCAGGGATTGAAGCTTGCCGCCGTTTTGGCTGTGGCGCTGTCGATGGGCGCCTGCGCCAACAAGACCGGAGTCGGCGGCGATGCCATGGCGAGCGCGGCGGTGCCCGGCAGCCAGCAGGATTTCGTCGTTAACGTCGGTGATCGCGTGTTCTTCGAGAGCGACCAGACCGAACTGTCGCCGCAGGCGATTGCGACCCTCGACAAGCAGGCGCAGTGGCTCCAGCAGTACAACCGCTATTCCTTCACGATCGAAGGTCACGCGGACGAGCGCGGCACCCGCGAATACAACATCGCGCTCGGCGCGAAGCGTGCCCAGTCGGTTCGCAGCTTCCTCGCCTCGCGCGGCATCGATCCGAGCCGCATGCGGACGATCTCCTACGGCAAGGAGCGTCCGGTCGCGGTGTGTAACGACATCTCGTGCTGGTCGCAGAACCGCCGCGCTGTGACCGTGCTCAACGCCAGCTCTTAAGGGCGTTGTCGATAGCTTCTAAAGGCGGCGCCTCCGGGCGCCGTTTTGTTTTGGAGCGGGTGCAGGTATGTCATCGACACAGATCATGCTGAGGCAACGAGCCGCTGTGCGAAGCCATATTTTTGGCGTACTGAACCGCTCAATCTTGGTCGCTTTGAAAAGCGATGCCCTTACTGTTTTTCGGGTCAAAATGTCATCCAGATTTCAAATTTTCGTCTGTGCGGTGCTCGCATTCGCGCCTGCATGGCTGCCTGTCGGCGCGGTCGCGCAGCAGGATCTCGATCCCGAAATGCGTATCGAGCGGCTGGAAAACCAGCTTCGCACGCTGACCGGCCAGAACGAGGAATTGCAGTACCGCAACCGCCAGCTTGAAGAGCAGTTGCGGGCCCTGCAGGGCGTCCAGCCGGCGCAGCCCGGTCAGGCCGCCGCGCCTCGCGCCGCCGTGCCGAACGTCGCCGTCGCTCCGCAGCCCAATGCCGGCTACCAGCCAAATCCGGGTTACCAGACGCCACCCGCCACCGGTCCAGCGCCTGCGGTGATCGCGGCGCCTGTCGCCAGCACCGGCCGACGCGGCGATGCGTTCGATCCGAGCCAGAATCCGAACGCGCCGGGTGTGCCGCGTGCGCTGGGCGGCGGGCAGGCGCCTTTGTCCGGCGGTCAGGTCGGTGCGCCGGGCGGGCGTGACGCAGGCGAGCCGCTCGATCTGTCGAATGTTGGCGGTCCGCGAGATCCTTACGGCGCGCCGGCGCAGCGTCCGGTGCCACAGGCCCCGAACACGACGGCGTCGCTGACCACCCTGCCGCCGTCGGCAACGCCGCGCGACGAGTTCGATCTCGGCATCGGCTACATCCAGCGCAAGGACTATGCGCTGGCCGAAGAGACGATGCGCAACTTCGCGCAGAAATATCCGACCGATGCGCTGCTGCCGGATTCGCAGTACTGGCTTGGCGAGAGTCTGTACCAGCGGCAGAAGTACCGCGACGCTGCGGAAGCCTTTCTCGGCGTGACCACGAAGTTCGACACCTCGGCGAAGGCGCCGGACTCGCTGCTGCGCCTTGGTCAGTCGCTCGCCGCGCTGAAGGAAAAGGAAGCTGCCTGCGCCGCCTTTGGCGAAGTCACGCGCAAGTATCCGCGCGCCTCGAATGGGGTGAAGCAGGGTGTGGCCCGCGAGCAGAAGCGGGTCGGCTGCTAGTATCAATCCGTCATTGCGAGGAGCGCTTGCGACGAAGCAATCCATTCTCCTTAAAGGTGGATTGCTTCGCTTCGCTCGCAATGACGGGGTGGAACGTCTATTCTGATGCCTGCAGTTCTTTCCCCGTCGGGATAAAAACCGGGCTTCTGAACACTATGCCCTCCGCCGAAACGTCGCCTGTTTCAGTTCTGGACGCGAAACGCCTGTTCGCCGACTGGAAGGCTGCGCCCGCGGTGGTGCTTGCCGTGTCCGGTGGCCCGGACTCCATGGCCCTGATGTGGCTGGCCGCGCGGTGGCGGCTTGCGCTGAAAAAGGGGCCGCGTCTTCTTGCGATCACCGTCGACCATGGCCTGCGCAAGGAGGCCGTGCGCGAGGCCCGCGACGTCAAGCAGCTTGCCGGCGCGCTCGATATCGAACATCGCACGCTGCGTTGGCGCGGCGAGAAGCCGAAAACCGGATTGCCCTCGGCCGCGCGCGAGGCACGTTACCGGTTGCTGCTGCGCGCCGCGGCGAGCCACGGGGCGTCTCATATCTTCACCGCGCACACCCGTGACGATCAGGCCGAGACCGTGATCATGCGGCTGTCGCGCGGCAGCGGAATCGCGGGACTGGCGGCGATGGCGCGGCAGTCGGATCGCGGCGGTGTGGTTCTGGCGCGGCCGTTTCTGGATGTCCCGAAATCCCGGCTGGTTGCGACGCTCACGAAGGCCGGAATCGCGTTTGCCGATGACCCGACCAATCACGATCCGCGCTTCACCCGCCCGCGGCTGCGCGCACTGATGCCTGCGCTGGCGGCGGAGGGCGCCGATGCGCGGGGGCTGGCGCGTCTTGCGTCGCGTCTCGCGCGCGCCAACGCCGCGCTCGAAGTCATGACCGATGGCGCCGAGCGTTATCTGGCCAGCATCAACGGCGCGGCGGCCGGCAGTTTCGACCTCGCGGCCTTCACGGCCCTGTCCGATGAAATTCGGGTGAGGCTGCTGATGCGCGCGATTGACCGCGCCGGTCATGAGGGGCCGGCGGAACTCGGCAAGGTCGAGGCGTTGTTACAGGCGATGGACAGAGCCACGGCCGGGAAAAAGCCGAGTCCGGGCGCTCAACTGAAGCAGACGCTGGCCGGGGCCCTCATCAGCATCCGGCAGGGACGCATCTATATTGTTCCCGCACCTCCGAGGGGCCGGCGCAAGGCTGGTCTGTCTTAAAAGACGGCTCGTTTGCCTTAACCACTGTTGAAATAGCCCCGCCAAACCGCCCTTATTTCACCCGGAATGACGTTAAGATGCGTTAAATAGTCCCGAGAGGTTCCCTTGGCATCCGGGGGCGCCACACCTAGATTGTAAAGCAATCCGCACCGAAAAACGTGTTGAAGACCCAAGGACATCAGGCCGCGATCCATGCGGCCACGAAGGAAGCCCAATGAACGCCAATCTGCGCAATTTCGCCCTCTGGGTCATTATCGTCTTGCTGCTGTTGGCATTATTCACGTTGTTCCAGAATCCGGGGCAGCGGGCTGCCTCGCAGGATATTTCGTTCTCCCAGCTTCTGACCGAGGTTGACCAGAACCGCGTTCGCGACGTGGTCATCCAGGGGCCGGACATCAACGGCACCTTCACCAATGGTTCGACCTTCCACACCTATGCGCCGAACGACCCGACGCTGATCAAGCGCCTGTATGACGGCAAGGTGTCGATCACCGCCAAGCCGCCGGGCGACAACGTGCCGTGGTTCGTCTCGCTGCTGGTGTCGTGGCTGCCGTTCATCGCGCTGATCGGCGTTTGGATCTTCCTGTCGCGCCAGATGCAGGGCGGCGCGGGCAAGGCGATGGGCTTTGGCAAGTCACGCGCAAAGATGCTCACGGAGGCCCATGGCCGCGTGACGTTCGAGGACGTCGCGGGTGTCGATGAAGCCAAGCAGGATCTGCAGGAGATCGTCGAGTTTCTGCGCGACCCGGGCAAGTTCCAGCGCCTCGGCGGACGCATTCCGCGCGGCGTGCTGCTGGTCGGCCCTCCGGGCACCGGCAAAACGCTGATCGCGCGTGCGGTCGCCGGCGAAGCCAATGTGCCGTTCTTCACGATCTCGGGTTCTGACTTCGTCGAAATGTTCGTCGGCGTCGGCGCAAGCCGCGTGCGCGACATGTTCGAGCAGGCGAAGAAGAACGCGCCGTGCATCATCTTCATCGACGAAATCGACGCGGTCGGCCGTCATCGCGGCGCCGGCCTTGGCGGCGGCAATGACGAGCGCGAGCAGACCCTGAACCAGTTGCTGGTCGAGATGGATGGCTTCGAGGCGAACGAGGGCGTGATCCTCATTGCCGCGACCAACCGTCCCGACGTGCTCGATCCCGCGCTGCTGCGTCCCGGCCGTTTCGACCGTCAGGTCGTGGTGCCGAATCCGGACGTTGTCGGCCGCGAGCAGATTCTCAAGGTCCATGTCCGCAAGGTGCCGCTGGCGCCGGACATCAACCTCAAGACCATCGCACGCGGCACACCCGGTTTCTCCGGCGCCGATCTGATGAACCTCGTCAACGAGGCCGCACTGACCGCCGCACGCCGTAACAAGCGCATGGTGACGCAGGCCGAGTTCGAGGAGGCCAAAGACAAGGTGATGATGGGTGCCGAGCGCAAGTCGCTGGTCATGACCGAGGAAGAGAAGTTGCTGACGGCCTATCACGAGGGCGGCCACGCCATCGTCGGCCTCAACGTCGTTGCGACCGATCCGATCCACAAGGCGACCATCATTCCACGCGGCCGTGCGCTGGGCATGGTCATGCAACTGCCTGAGCGCGACAAGCTGTCGATGTCGCTCGAGCAGATGACCTCGCGTCTTGCCATCATGATGGGTGGACGCGTGGCGGAAGAACTGATCTTCGGCAAGGAGAAGGTGACCTCCGGCGCATCGTCCGACATCGAGCAGGCCACGCGGCTTGCCCGCATGATGGTCACGCGCTGGGGTCTGTCGGAAGAACTCGGCACGGTGTCCTACGGCGAGAACCAGGACGAGGTGTTCCTCGGCATGTCGGTGTCACGCACGCAGAATGCCTCCGAGGCAACCGTGCAGAAGATTGACAAGGAAATCCGCCGCTTCGTCGAAGAGGGCTACAAGGAAGCGACGCGCATTCTCACCGAGAAGCGCGCCGACCTCGAAACCCTGGCGAAGGGCCTGCTCGAATTCGAAACGCTGTCGGGCGACGAAATCACCGATCTGTTGGCCGGCAAGAAGCCGAACCGCGAATCGGTGCTGGAGCCAACCGGCCCGCGCACCTCGGCGGTGCCGCCCGCGGGCAAGCCGCGTCCGCGTCCGGATGCCGGTCTCGAGCCGCAGCCGCAGGCGTGATGCGCCTTTAGGTATTGCCATAAAGGCCGCCCTTGGGGCGGCCTTTATTCTGGCCGTTTCCGGCGCGGGTTTAAGGGTTCATCAAGTCAAACCGGGCACTTTCCGACGTGGATGCCGCACCCGGAAGCAAATCCGACCATGTTGCAGGCCTGATGCAGACCGCGATGACCAGGTCGGCGCCGATATCCGGCGATGCCGAACACGCCGCGGTTCCCCGAATCGTGGTGCTGGTGTGCGTCGCGCTGTGTATCATGAATGTATTGTCGCTGGTCGGATCGGCGATCACCGGTCAATGGATTCTCGATCTTCAGGGTCTTGGAATTCCGACTGACTTCACCAACGTCTATGCCGCTGGACGGCTCGTCCTCGATGGCTACCCGGCTACGGCCTATGACTGGGATGCGCACAAGCTGGTTCAGGAGACGGTGCTCGGCCGGACGTTCGCCGACTTTTTCGGCTGGCATTATCCTCCACCGTTTCTTTTCGTTGCGGCATCGCTTGCAAAGTTTCCCTACTCGGTCGCGTTCGCCGGATGGGCGGCGATCACCTTCTCGTTCTATATTGTCACCATCCGCGCGCTGACGAACCATCGCATCGGATGGCTGCTGGCCTGCGCGTTTCCCGTGGTGATGTTCAACGCCCTGATGGGACAGAACGGATGCCTCACGGCGGCGTTGATCGGCGGAACGCTTTACCTGATGCCCAAGCGGCCCTGGCTCGCCGGCGTATGCCTTGGGCTGCTTACCTACAAACCACAGTATGGCCTGATCTTTCCCCTCGTGCTGATCGCTGCCGGGCAATGGAAGACATTCGCGTCGGCTGCGCTGACCGGCGCATCGGTCGCGGCATTGTCCTGGTGGGCGTTCGGCAATGTAACTTGGATCGAGTTCTTTCACTGGCTGCCGCGCGCGTCGGCAGCCTTCCTGTCCGATGGCGCCGCCACCTTCGGCAAGATGCAAAGCACCCTGTCACTGGTGCGGTTTCTTGGTGGTGGCGATACGCTCGCCCGCAGTCTTCAGTGGGGCGTGAGCGGGATGGTGGCGCTCGCGGTCGTCATTCTCTGGCGCAGTCGCGTCAGCTACGAGATCAAGGCCGCGGCGCTGGCTACCGGAGCGTTGCTGGCAACGCCATATCTCTATTTGTACGACATGATGGTGCTTGCTATCCCCGTGGCGCTGATTCTGCGCATGGGCATTACGGACGGGTTTCTCGATTACGAACTGCCGGCGCTCGGCGTTGTAACCGTGTTGCTGATGGTCTTCCCGTATGTCGTCATGCCGACCGGACTTGCCGCGGCACTGATCGTTGCGGCGCTGATTGCGCGCCGCGCGTACTTGCAGTGGGGCGACGATCGGGACCCGGTCTTACGGCCTTAAACGCATAGCGCGCATGCATTTCCGTCACATTTATTCGCCGCAGGTCGCAGCCGAAATGCTTGACCCTCCGCCGCATTCACCGCACGCATAAAATCTTCCTGCGGATGAATCGATGACGGCCCCAGTCCCTCCAGATCACTTCCACGCGCCTGCCTACTGGTCGCGTAACGCCATCATGCCGGGCATCGTCGCCATTGCGCCGATGCTGCCGGGCACGCTTGCCTTCGGCATGGCGTTCGGCGCGCTCTGCGCGCAGAAGAATTTCACCCTCACCGAAGTGCAGGTGATGATGGCTTTCGTTTACGGCGGGCTGTCGCAGTTCGTCGCGGTCTCATCCTGGCCCGACATGCTGACGGCGTCGTCCATCGCGACGCTGGCGCTGCTGACGGCGACCGTGAACATCCGTTTCTCGCTGATGAGCGCCAGCCTGCGCCCATGGTTCGGCACGCTGCCGTGGTGGCAATCGTATCCCTCGATGCTGCTGGTGACCGACGGCGGCTGGCTCGCCGCCACGCGCTACCGCAACCATGGCGGCGCGGATGCGTCGTTCTTCGTCGGCGGGGGCATCGTGCTGTACGTCCTGTGGTTCGCGTCGTCGCTGCCGGGGTATCTGCTTGCCGGGCAGCTCAGCGATCCGAAGAAATACGGCGTCGATCTGGTGGTGCCGGCGTTCTACGCGGCGATGCTGGTGCCGGCCTGGAAAGGCCCGCGCCGGGCGATCCCGTGGGCGGTGTCAGGTATCGTCGCGCTGACGGTGCATTGGCTCATGCCGGGCTGGTGGTTCATCATTGCCGGCGCGGTCTCCGGCGCGATCAGCGCCGGGCTGATGGACGATCCTTCGACCGATGATGTGAAGGCGCATGGAGGCGCCGCATGAGCGAACTCATGCGCTCCGATGTGATGATCGCATTCGCGGTGATGACGGCGGTGACGGTCGCTTCGCGTCTCGGCGGCTACTGGCTGATGGGCTATGTCACCATCACCCCGCGTGTGCGCCGGATGCTCGATGCATTGCCTGGTTCGATCATCGTCGCCGCGTCGCTGCCAGTCGCGGTGAATGGCGGCGCGGTCGTACTGTTCGCCATCGGTGCGGCGATCGCCATCACGATTATCCGGCGCAACGAATTCGTCGCCGTGATCACCGGAATGGCGGTGGCGGCACTGGCGCGCGCGCTCGGCTTCAGCGGCTGAGGATTCCGGGAAGAACGGGCCGGTTCCGGCAAGGAATCGAATCCGGAAAAGGAGTATCTTTTTTGCTGCACTGCGAATTTGAATCCGTGTGCACTGAAACGCTTGTCTCCGCTTTTGAACTGGTGTTCACTTCTTTTTGGGAGACGAACGCCATCAATGGTTTACAGGCGAACTCATCAGGTCGTGAAACGCCTTGCGGCACGCCGCAATGCGATCCTTGCAGCAGCCCGCGACGCAGCTGCTGAAGGCGGAATGGCGGCGGTTCAGATCGCGCCGGTGGCCACCCGCGCGAATGTCGCCGCAGGCACGGTCTATCGCTATTTCCCCTCCAAAGCCGATCTGATCTCCGAGTTGATCGCCGATGTTTCGCGGGCGGAACTCACCGCGATCCGGCGCGCCGCCGATGCTGCGCCGGGGCCTTCGTCGGCGCTTGCCGCAGCGGTCACCACCATTGCTGTGCATGTCGTGTCGAATCGCAAGCTGGCCTGGGGCATTCTGGCCGAGCCGGTGGATGTCGATGTCACCGAATCACGCGTTGCCAGCCGCCGGGAGATCGCCGCTGAGGTCGAAACCCGGATTGAGGCGGCGGTGCGGGCAGGGCACCTTCCGGCGCAGGACATCTCGCTGGCTGCCACCGCCCTGATTGGGGCGCTCCATGAATCGCTGGTGGGTCCGCTGGCGCCTGACGATATCGACGACCCGGTGAAGCTGCGCGACTCGGTGCAGGCGATCACGCTGTTCGCGCTGCGGGCCGTCGGCGTGCTCGATGCCCGCGCCCGCGGTCTTGTGGTGCAGGCGGTGATGCCGGTGATGCCGGCGCGGCGGGAGCTGGGTGCTCTGGTCGGATAGACGCCGCCCGATCCAGCCTCACGTTCTCTCGAACCCGAATGTCTCCAAGCATGTGAAATGCGGCGAACTCAGATTCGCTATTCCGGTTTGGAACTGTTCAAATGGTGCAAGACATGCTGATATATCAGAACAGCAAGGCGTGATACGACGCGCCGTTTTTTGGAGTGCGCGTATGTCCATCATGATGCCTGAAGCCGATCAGGCGGTACTCGCCCGCCGTGACGAGATCGTCGCGGCCCTGCAAAAAATCGTGCCGGGTGAAGGCGTGATTTCGAGCGCCCGGGAAATGCAGCCTTATGAGTCCGATGCGCTGACGGCCTATCGCCAGCCGCCGATGGTGGTGGTGCTGCCCGACACCACCGAGCAGGTCTCGCAGGTCCTGAAATACTGCCACGACAACGGCATCAAGGTGGTGCCGCGCGGCTCCGGGACCTCGCTGTCCGGCGGTTCGCTGCCGCTGGCGGATGGCGTGCTGCTCGGGCTCGGCAAGTTCAAGCGGGTGCGCGAGATCGATTTCGAGAACCGCGTGGCGGTGGTCGAGCCGGGCGTGACCAATCTCGCCATCAGCCAGGCGGTCGCGCACGAGGGATTTTACTATGCGCCCGACCCGTCGTCGCAGATCGCCTGCTCGATCGGCGGCAACATCGCGGAGAATTCCGGCGGCGTTCACAGCCTCAAATACGGACTGACTACCAACAATGTGCTGGGCTGCGAGTTCGTCCTCATCACCGGCGAAATCCTGCGGATCGGCGGCAAGGCGCCGGAGACCGACGGCTATGACGTGATGGGAATCATCACCGGCTCCGAAGGTCTGCTCGGTGTCGTCACCGAAGTGACGGTTCGCATTCTGCAAAAGCCGGAGACCGCGCGTGCGCTGATGGTCGGCTTTGCGGAGATCGAAGCGGCCGGACAATGCGTCGCCAACATCATCGGCGCGGGGATCATTCCGGGCGGCATGGAGATGATGGACCGGAATGCCATCCATGCGGCTGAAGCCTTCGTCCATGCGGGCTATCCGCTCGATGTCGAGGCGCTGCTGATCATCGAACTGGATGGTCCGGCGGTTGAAGTGGATGAATTGATCGAGCGCGTGGAGAAGATCGCGCGCGCATGCGGTCAGACGACACTGCAGATTTCGAATTCCGAGCAGGAGCGGCTGTTGTTCTGGGCCGGACGCAAAGCCGCGTTCCCGGCGGTTGGCCGCATGTCGCCCGATTACCTCTGCATGGATGGCACCATTCCGCGCGGCAAGCTGCCGGAAGCGCTGGCCGGCATTCGCGACCTGTCGGAAAAGTACGGCCTGCGCGTCGCCAACGTCTTCCATGCCGGCGATGGCAATCTGCATCCGCTCATTCTCTACGATGCCAACATCGCCGAGGAGATGGACAAGGCGGAAGCCTTCGGCGCCGACATCCTGCGGCTCTGCGTCAAGCTCGGCGGCGTGCTGACCGGCGAGCATGGCGTCGGTGTCGAGAAGCGTGACCTGATGCCGGAGATGTTCAGCGATATCGATCTGGCCCAGCAGCAGCGGCTGAAATGCGCGTTCGACACCCAGGGGCTGCTCAATCCCGGCAAGGTGTTTCCGACCCTGCACCGCTGCGCCGAACTCGGACGTGTCCACGTCCATGGCGGCAAGCTCGCCTTTCCCGACATTCCGCGATTTTAAGCTGATGATCCGGGATCCAGAGAACCGCTTGCCGGGTCAGCTTCGCATGCAAACGAGACAGGATAAGGCGTGGATACGTTGAAGGTACGCGATGCCGGTGATGTGGAGGAGGCCGTGCGCAGCGCGCTCGCCGCCGAGCAGCCGCTTGAGATCGTCGGGCACGGCAGCAAGCGTGCCATTGGGCTGCCGATGGCCACCAATGCGGTGCTGGATCTATCCGCGCTGAATGCGGTGACGTCCTATGAGCCGAATGAGCTGATCGTCACCGTGCAGGCCGGTGCGCCGATGGCCGATCTGCTGTCCCTGATCGATTCCAAGAACCAGCAATTCGCGTTCGATCCGATGGACACCTCGGTGCTGCTGGGAACGCCGCGCGGGGCCGGAACGGTCGGCGGCATGATCGGCGCCGGGCTCGCGGGACCCCGCCGCATCAAGGCCGGGGGCGTGCGGGACCACCTGCTCGGTGCCAACGCGGTTTCGGGCTTCGGGGACTCGTTCAAGACCGGCGGCAAGGTGGTGAAGAACGTCACCGGCTATGACCTCTGCAAGCTGCTGGCGGGCTCATGGGGCACGTTGTCGGTGATGACCGAGGTGACGCTCAAGGTGATGCCGAAGGCCGAAACCGAGCGCACGCTGGTGCTTCGCGGTCTTGACGACGTGGCCGCGAACCGGGCCATGACCACGGCCCTCGGATCGCCCTACGACGTGTCGGGTGTGGCGCATCTTCCGTTATCCGTCTTCCGCGACACCGGAGGCGGGCTCGCCGGTCTGGGATCATCGCAGCAGGCGGTGACCCTGATCCGTCTCGAAGGCATCGGCGCTTCGGTCCCTCATCGTGCTGGCTCGGTGAACAAGGCGCTTGCGTCGTTCGGTGCGGCGGAGATGATCGAGGACGATGCCTCCGCTGCGGTCTGGGCGTCACTTCGCGACGTCACACCATTCGCGGCGTCGGGATCTCTGGGTGCGTGGCCGGTGTGGCGTATCGTCTGTCCGCCGGCTTCCGGCGGTGCATTCGGTCAGGCGCTGGCGCGCGACACCGGCGGCGACGTGATCTACGACTGGGGCGGAGGACTGATCTGGGCGGCGCTGCCGCCTGCGGCCGATGCCCATGCGGCGCTGCTTCGGCAGCGGCTGAAGCCGGTCGGCGGCCACGCCACGCTCGTTCGCGCGGCCGACCAGGTCCGCAATACGGTCGATGTCTTCCATCCGCAGGACGCCGGCGTCGCTGCGCTCGGCCAGCGCGTCAAGGCGAGCTTCGACCCCAGAAACATTCTCAATCGCGGCCGGATGGTGCGCACATGATCCGGAACGGCAACCCATGAAGACCGAATTTTCCCTCGCCCAGCTCGCCGATCCCGACATCCGGGAAGCCGACAAGATCCTGCGCGCCTGCGTCCATTGCGGCTTCTGCACCGCGACCTGCCCGACCTACGTCCTGCTGGGCGACGAGCTCGACAGCCCGCGCGGCCGCATCTACCTGATCAAGGATATGCTGGAGAACGACCGCAAGCCGACGCAGGAGGTGGTCAAGCACATCGATCGCTGCCTCTCCTGCCTTGCCTGCATGACCACCTGCCCCTCGGGGGTGAACTACATGCACCTCGTCGACCAGGCGCGGGTCAAGATCGAGGAAGAGTATGCGCGGCCGTTGCCGGAACGCTTTCTGCGCGGCGTCCTCGCTTATGTCCTGCCGCGTCCGGGCCTGTTCCGGGTCAGCATGATGGGGGCCCGTCTCGCCCGTCCGTTCGCAGCCTTGCTTCCTTCTGCTGCCAAGCATGGGGTTACGCCGACATTCTTTGACCGGCTCCGCGCGATGCTCGCACTTGCACCGAAGCATCTGCCTGCGCCCGGGCCATCCGGCGGCAAGATCTTTCCCGCAGAGGGCCAGAGGCGCGGCCGCGTGGCGCTTCTGCAGGGATGCGCCCAGCAGGTTCTGTCGCCCGGCATCAATCAGGCCGCGATCCGGATGCTGACCCGTCAGGGCATCGAGGTGGTGCTGGTGGCCGACGAGCAGTGCTGCGGCTCTCTGACCCATCACATGGGGCACGATGATGATGCGCTGAAACGCGCGCGGGCGAACATCGAGGTGTGGACAAACGAGATCGACAGAAACGGTCTCGACGCCATCCTCGTGACCACGTCGGGATGCGGGACGACCATCAAGGACTATGGCTACATGTTGCGAGAAGACCGCATGTTTGCAGCAAAAGCCGCACGTATCTCGGCCCTTGCGAAGGACGTCACCGAGTACCTCGCTGGCATCGACATCGCGTGGCCGCAGAGCAAAAACGATCTCGTTGTCGCGTATCACTCCGCATGTTCGTTGCAGCACGGACAGAAAATCACGCAGCTTCCGAAAGAATTGCTTTCCAAGAGCGGATTCGTGGTGAAAGATGTGCCGGAGAGTCATCTGTGTTGCGGTTCGGCAGGAACGTACAACATCCTCCAGCCCGACATTGCGAAGCGACTACGCGAACGAAAGATCGCGAACATCGCATCGACGAAGCCGGACGTTGTCTCTGCCGGCAACATCGGCTGCATGGTGCAGATCGGCTCTGTGGAAAGTACCGATGGAACGTCAGTCCCTGTGGTGCATACGATTGAGCTGCTCGACTGGGCGACCGGCGGTCCTCGACCGGATTTATTGACGAGATCAATGAAGGGCCCCCGCGTTGGGAGTGCCTGAACGCCGGCTGAGATGCGGCCGGCGGAAACAGGAGGACCACAATGGCTAAAGGCAAGAAGAAGAAATCCAAGGGCAAGAAAGCTAAAAAGCTGATGGCGGCCAAGAAGACCGCCAAGAAGGCTGCAAAGAAATCGGCAAAGAAGGCCGCGAAGAAATCCGCCAGGAAGTCGGCGAAGAAAGCCGTGAAGAAGTCCGCCAAGAAGGCGGCCAAAAAATCCGCGAAGAAATCCGCCAAAAAGTCGGCGAAAAAATCCTCCGCCAAAAAGGCCGCTGCGCCGAAGAAGGCCGCTCCGAAAAAGGCCGCGAAGAAGCGCGCTCCGAAGCCCGCTGCTGCTCCGGCCGCCGAGCCGGCACCGGCGTCCGAATCGAGCTGGTCCAGCCCGGCTCCGGCTTCGACCCCCAGCTGGTCATCGGGCTTCGGCTCCGGCGGCGACGACAGCAACAACTGAGATCAGGGCCTGCTTCGGCGGGTTTGCTGGTGCCTTTCGGAAAAGCCGCAGCGGTTTCGCTGCGGCTTTTTTTTCGTGCGCTCAGGGGCGCGAATCGGACCCGGATCCAGAAGGCCCTATGGGGATATCGAGGGGAAACCGGGCGGAAATGCCGGGATATTCCGGCCGGATGGGCAAATTAGGGCTGAAATTTGTTGTCGGAATGCAACACTGCGGCAGAACATCACCCCGAAGCCTCAAAACGCCCAAAAAGGCGGCAGTTGCTTGGGTTTTTTGCTTCACGCAAATGGCATTGCCCATCACATTGATGCCACGAAACGAATTCGCGCAGTCGATTAACGCTTGTCTCTCGGACCTTCGGCAATCGGACTGAATTGTAAACGATGATGGGGATCGTCATGAAGAAAGTAAGTTTGTCGGTCGCAGCAGTTACGATCGCTGCGATGGGTCTGGGTTCGGCTTCCGCCGCCGATCTAGGTAAGGTCTACACCAAGGCTCCGGCACCGGTTGTGGTTTCGCCTTGGGATGTCGCGTTCGGCGCAGCGGTCATGAGCAACTACGTGTTCCGCGGTGTGACGCAGTCCAACAAGAACGCGTCGGTCTCCGCTTACTTCGAACCCCGTTACAACATCAATCCGAACCTGCAGCTTTACGCCGGTGTCGCCGGTGAAAGCATCTCCTTCACCAACCGTGCGGCTGCTGAAATCGACGTCTACGCCGGTATCCGCCCGACCTTCGGCGCCTTCGCGTTTGACTTCGGTGTCTGGGGCTACCTGTATCCAGGCGGGCAGTGCACCGAGAGCTTCGGTGGTCCGGGTGGTGCGGCTGTTTGCCCCGCCGGCTCCAGCTTCGTTCTGCCGAGCTTCAACGGCATGAAGAAGGACGTCAGCTTCTACGAAGTGTACGGCAAGGTGAACTACACCTTTAACGACTACTTCGCGATGGGCGGCAACGTCTTCTACTCGCCGAACTTCCTGAACACCGGCGCTGACGGCACCTACGCCTCGATCACCGCCAAGCTCACCGCACCGAGCAACCTGTTCGGCTCGAGCGGCGTCGGCGCCTATGTGTCGGGTGAATTCGGCCGCCAGTGGCTCGGCACCTCTGACTCGTTCTACGGCACCAACGTGGTTGCCGCCGGCTTCGCCGGTCCGTTCCCGAACGGCATCAAGTACGATGATTACAACACCTGGAACGTCGGTGTTGGCTTCACCTACAAGGTGTTCACCCTCGATCTCCGCTACTCGGGCACCGACCTGTCAAAGGCTGGTTGTAACGCTTTCACCAGCGACTACACCGCCCAGCAGACCGGTTCGTTCAGCGCGATCAACCCGGGTGGTTTCGGCTCCAAGTGGTGTGGCGATCAGTTCATCGCCAAGCTCTCGGCTGACGTGACCCTTGGTGCACTGAAGTAATTGGCGCTCTGAAGTAATCTCCTTCGTCTGAAGGATGTGAGGGCGGCAGAGAAATCTGCCGCCCTTTCCCTTTTGTTCGGTGATGAGCAGGTGGGTCGTGAGCAGGAGTTGGCGAGACAGATCGTCCGGATTTCTTAATGAAGCGGGACAGCGCAGGCTGGCGGCAGGGGTCATTGCAGGCCTCGGCGCAGCGCTGGCCATTGGCGCGATGGAGTTCCTGTCGGTTGCATTGACCTATCCACTGGCCGTGATCCCGTTCGCGACATCGATCGTTCTGGTGATCGGCTCACCCGAGGCCACGCCGGCGCAGCCGCGCGCGCTGATCGGTGGCCATCTGGTGGCGACACTAATCGGGCTGATGGTGGTGCATGCGGTGGGCCCGCAGCCATGGGCCGCGGCGCTTGCGGTCGGCCTCGCGGTCCTTGCGATGTTCCTCACCGGCACGTTTCATCCGCCGGCCGGGATCAATCCGCTGCTTGTGGTGTCGCTCAATCTGCCGTGGACATTCATCGTTGCCCCGGTTCTCGCCGGAGCATTGCTGCTCGCGGCGTTCGCATTCGTCTGGCATCGCGGCGTCCGGCGTCAGGATTGGCCGGAGCGCTGGCTTTAGATTGTCGCGACCCCTTTGCCTTCACCGAGCGTGAACTGCTCGCCGGAGCGCACCAGCGACACCTCGCGCTGATGGAATGCCTCGAGCGTCTTGCGGTGCCCGATCGAGACAATCGTGGTCTGCGGGAGCTTCGCTACGATCAAGCGATAGAGCATCTCTTCGGACGGTTCGTCCAGCGACGCGGTGGCTTCATCGAGAAACAGATACTGCGGCGCGTGCAGGAGCGCACGCGCGATGCCGAGCCGCTGCTGTTCGCCGAGCGACAGCGTCCTGTTCCAGTGTCCCTCCTCGTCGAGCCGCTCCGCCAGCGCGGGGAGGCCGATGAGTTTCAGTACATCGCCGAGCTGCGCCGCGCTGTAGGTGCCATCCTTCGAGGGATAGGTGATCGCCGACGCCAGCGAGCCGACCGGGAAGTAAGGCCGTTGCGGCAGCATCATCAACGACGCGCCTTTGGGGACCGAGATCGTGCCCCTGCCGAACGGCCAGATTCCCGCGATGGCGCGGAACATTGTCGATTTTCCAGAACCGGAGGGACCGGTGACCAGCGTGCGCTCACCGCTTTTCAGCCTGAAGCCGGAGGCCTGAACCAGCGGTCTGCCGTTCGGCAAAGTGAGCAGCAAGTCGTTGAGCGCGACGACATTGCCCTCCGCGGCAACCGGCTGAATCGAGTCCGGGCTCACCGCGAGCGCCTTCGCCGCGTCAATCCCGGCCTCGAAGCCGTTCAGGCGGGCGACCACAGCCTGCCACTCTGCCAGTGAGCGATAGGTCGAGATGAAGAACGACAACGCGCCCTGCACGCTGCCGAAGGCGGATGCGGTCTGCATCATGCCGCCGAGTTGCATCTTGTTGGCGAAGTAAGCCGGCGCGACCAGGATGTACGGGAAGATCACCGAGGCCTGCGCGTAGCTCGCGGTGAAGGCTGTCACCTTCTTGGTGCGGCTCATGATCCCGAGCCAGTTCTCGACCACCGCGCCGAACCGCGTCAGCAGGCGTTGGCGTTCGGCGGCATCGCCGTCGAGCAATGCGATCTGTTCGGAATTTTCGCGGACGCGCACCAAGTTGAAGCGGAAATCCGCCTCGTATTTCTGCTGCCTGAAATCCAGTCCGACCAGCGGCCAGCCGATCAGGTGGGTCAGCCAGGTTCCCAGCGCGGCGTAGATCAGCGCGCCCCAGACCATGTAGCCCGGAATGTCGATGTCCCTGCCGAACAGGTGCAACGGCGCCGCGCTCGACAAGGTCCAGAGGATCACCACGAACGACGCCAGCGTGACGATCGAGTTCAACAGGCCGATGCCGATGTTCAGCGTCCGGTCGACGAACAGCTTGACGTCATCGGTGAGGCGCTGGTCGGGGTTGTCGGCGGCGTCGCCCTGGAGCTGCATCCGGTAATGGTTGGCGTTGCTGAGCCATTCGCCGAGATAGCGCTCGGTCATCCATTTGCGCCAGCGGATCTGCAGCCACTGGTTCAGGTAGAGCTGATAGACCGCGATAATGATGAAGATCGTGACGATGACCGTGAAGTAGATGATCTCGTAGACGAAGCTGTCCCAGTTGCGCTCCTGCAGCGCGTTGTAAAACCGGTTGTTCCATGAATTCAGCAGGACGTTGATGCCGACGGTCGCGAGTTCGATCACGATCACTGCGGTCAGCAGGATGATACCGGCCCATTTGTCTTCGGAGCGGAAATAAGGTGCAGCAATCCGCCACACCGTTTTGAGGGTCGAGCCGATCCCATTCACAGATCTTTTCTCCTTGGGAGGGCCGTAAGGCCCTGAAAGATATTAGAAATACTCAAATACTAGACGAAAGTCGCAAAAGGTCCTGCCTGCGACATCTTGTCCATTGTGCGGCATTCACTCTAGCATGCCGCCGACGGCGAAAGGGCTGGGGAGCCCGTTTCATTTGGCATTGTGAGCGTTTTGGGGCCTCCGCCCGCGCTTACGGTTTTCATCACACGGTTGTGCTCTCCGGCTTGCAGACGCGTTGACCAACCACGCTCTGGTCAGGCGTCGCCAACAATGACGTGGGGAGGAAACTGCAATGTGGAATCAAATCTATAATCCGCTGGGGAATACCGCGCTGTCGACGATCGCGGCCGCCATCCCCGTCGTCACGCTTCTGGTGCTGATCGCGAGTGGCAAGGTCAAGGCCCACATCGCTGCGATCATTGCGCTGATCGTCGCCAACGTCATCGCCATTGCCATCTTCACCATGCCGGCCGGCATGTCGATCCGCGCGTCCTTGCTCGGTGTCGTCGTCGGGTTCTTCCCGATCGGCTGGATCGTGCTCAATGTCATCTTCCTTTACCGCATCACGGTCGAGACCGGCCGTTTCGAACTGCTGCAGCGTGCGATCGGCGGTGTCACCACCGACCGGCGCCTGCAACTGCTTCTCATCGCCTTCTCGTTCGGCGCCTTCTTTGAAGGCGCATCCGGCTTCGGTACACCGGTGGCGATCACCGGTGCGGTCCTGATCGGGCTTGGCTTTTCGCCGCTGGCCGCGTCGGGCCTGTCGCTGATTGCCAACACCGCGCCGGTTGCTTACGGCGCGCTCGGCACCCCGATCCAAGGCCTCGCATCGGTAACGGGCTTCGACCCATACGTTCTCGGCGCAATGGTCGGACGGCAATTGCCGTTCTTCTCGCTGCTGGTGCCGTTCTGGGTGATCTGGGCCTTCGCCGGATGGCGCGGCATGATGCAGGTGTGGCCGGCCATTTTGGTCACCGCCGTCTCGTTCGCGGTCCCGCAGTTCGTGATCTCGAACTTCATCAATCCATGGATCGTCGATATCGGCGCGTCCTTGATCTCGATGGGTGCGCTGATCCTGTTCCTCAAGGTCTGGCAGCCGAAGGAACTCTGGACGTCGCCGGCACTGCGCAGCAATGATGAATCAGCTGCGACGATGGTGCCGGCCAAACCGCTGGACACCACGCCGCTGACGCAGTCCCAGCTCTGGAGCGCGCTGCTGCCGTGGATCATCGTCTGCATCGTGATGCTGATCTGGGGTACGGGCTCGTTCAAGACCTGGGCGAACTCGATCTTCACCTGGAACTATCCTGTTCCCGATCTGCACAACATGATCAACAAGGTGCCGCCGGTGGCTGCGAAGCCGACGCCGGAAGGCGCCGTGTTCTCGTTCACCTATCTGTCGTTCACCGGAACGGGCATGCTGATCGCCGCGATCATCTCGGGCATCCTGATGGGCTTCTCGCCCGCCAGGCTGATCGGAGAATACGGCCGCACGATCAAGGTCTGCGCGATTTCGCTGATCACGATCTCGGCGATGCTGGCGATTGGTACATTGACGCGCCTGTCGGGCGTCGATGCAACACTCGGTCTGGCGTTTGCAGCGACCGGCGTGCTGTATCCGTTCTTCGGCACCTTGCTCGGCTGGTTGGGTGTGGCGCTGACCGGCTCCGACACGGCTTCGAACGTGTTGTTCGGCAACCTGCAGAAGATCACATCGGAACAGCTCGGGCTGTCGCCGATCCTGATGGCGGCTGCGAACTCATCCGGTGGCGTGATGGGCAAGATGATCGACGCCCAGTCCATCGTGGTGGCGTCCACGGCAACCAACTGGTACGGCCACGAAGGCTCTATCCTGCGGTATGTGTTCTGGCACTCGATCGTGCTGGCATGTCTCGTCGGCGGCCTCGTGATGCTGCAGGCCTACGTCTATCCGTTCACGGCGATGGTATTGAAGTAACCCATCGTTGCTGTAACGCGCGAAAGCATCCCCGCGGCGCAAGCCGCGGGGATTTTCTTTGGCTTTTCCGCCCGCGTCATGCGCGTCAATTTGAACAGCGCGCGCACTGGAAAAAACAGTCCTGAACGTCTAGAACCGCGCGCGGTTTGAAACTCGTGAGGTCATCATGACGGTTCTGCGACACGCTCTCGCCGGTCTTGCTTTTGCCATCGGCGTCATCGGTCAGGCTCATGCCAGCGAGTTTCCGTTCGGAGCGGAAATGACCCTCGAAGCGCGCCCGCAGCCGGGATCGAAGAGAATCCCGACGCTTGAGATCGGCGACAACGGCGAGGCGCAGCTCGATCTGTGGTGCAAATCCGGCAAGGGTCAGTTCTCGGTTGCCAATGACACCGTGATCTTCGTGCCCGGCGCGATGGAAGATCGCGGCTGCACGCCGGAGCGTGCGCAGCTTGATGACGCCCTGATCAATGCGCTCGGCGCTGCCGCCACCTGGAAACGGCAGGGCGATTTCGTTTCGTTCATCGGCGCGACGACGCTGCGGTTTCGCATCAGCACGAACTGAGCGCGCTCTAGCGCTCACGCAGGATCATGTCGGCGCAGGCGCCGGCAGACTGGATCACGCCGGTATAGCCGCCAAATCCAGCATAGGCCGAGGCCAGGTACAGTCCCGGCACCGGTGTCGCGGGTGTCTGTCTCAATGCGCGGAACAGCGAGCGCGGCGGTGTCGGTGCGAATCCATACACCGCGCCCTGCGGCGCGCCGAGATACTGGCGCACCGACAGCGCGGTGTTGAAGGTCGATGCGGTGATCGCTTGCGTCAGTCCCGGATAGTGTGCCTCAAGGTAGGCTACGATCGCATCCTGCCAGCGTGCGCGTTTGGCGCGGTAGCTGTCGGGATCGCCATCGGTCCAGTTCGACAACTGGTCAGGCCCGACGACGGACAAAACATACGGCGGCGCCGGTACGCCCGATTCGATTGCGGCATAATCGACGATGGCGAGCGGCGGCATCCGCTCAAGAGGCTCGTCAGCCATCAGGGCGGTCGCCTGCGCATAATCGTTCAGGCTGGTCATCCAGCCGGGCAGCAACTGGGTCGAATAGCTGCTGACACCGACCTCGCGCGGCGGCTGCGACAGGCCGAGTGTCAGCATGAACAGCGAGATCGACCGCTGGCGATGGCCGTAAGCCGCGATGAGTTTCGCGCTGCTGGGCTCAGGCAACAGCGCAGCCAGGGTTTCGGGTGCGGCGTTGCCGATGACGCGCGCGGTCTCCGCGGTCTGCGGATCGCTGCCGTCCCTGGCCGTATGGGTGACGCTTGTGATGTACCCATGTGCATCGATGCCGATGCTGCTGGCGGTCCGCCGCAGGATCACATCACTGCCTGCTGCCTTGATGGCCCGCGCCAGTGCACTGGAGAGGCGCTGCGATCCGCCCTGCACATAGCGCCCGCCGCTGAGCAGGTAGCTGCCCTGGGCGGCCGCAAAGAACATCCACCAGGTCGCCGCCGGATTGTCATTGTAATAGGAGAGGTTCGCAGCCAGCGCGGCCTTGACCGCTTCATTGTTGCCGAAGACGTGGTCGAGCTTCTGCGACAGCGACAGATTCCAGTCCCGGATCGAGGGCAGCAGGTCCCGGAGTGCAACGACGGCTTGCAATGGTGTCTTAAAAACCTGCGCTCCGCGCGACAGCACCCCCGTTGCGGATGCGATCTGTTCCATCTCCCCGAGCAGGCGAACGATGCCCTCGCGGGCCTCCGGAAACCGCTCGATCAGGGCGTGTCGGGCGGCATCGAAATTGTCGGGCAGGGTGAGCGGCGCGCCGACCGGTCCGCCGCGCACTTCATAGAAGGTGCCTGATGGAATCCATTTTACGGCATCGAGCACGCCGGCGCGCGTCAGTGGACCGTGCTTGGGGTCGCGCGGATCATGCGGATCGCTGGTCTCATGCAATGAGCCTTCGACGAACAGGTCGCCGACCTTGTAACTCGACGCCGCACCGCCGACCGAATTGCTGCGCTCGATCACCAGCACCTTGCGGCCTTCGCGCGCGAGAATCGCGCCGCTGGTGAGGCCGCCAAGGCCCGCGCCAATGATCACCGCGTCGTAGCGCGCCATGCGCTAGCGGATCCTGTAACGGGCGGGACGGCGGGCTATTTCCATGATGCCTTGTCGGTGTCCCAGCGCTGGCCTTTCAGTTCGGCGGTGATCGCCTTGATCATTCCGTCGTCGTCGTTGAACGTACTTTCTTCCTCGCCGCCGGAATCCTCGGAGAACTGCAACTGGGGTGCAGCGGTTTCGTCGGTGGTCTTGCTTGAGGGAATGCCGAGCCAGACGATCAGCCGATCCGAGCCGCCTGGCCTGTCGGGGCTGACCAGCGCGGTGATTTCCAGCGTCTCGGTCAGGTCGAGCGCAGGTGCGAGCTGGCTCGGACGCTTGAGTGTGAAGGTGAGTTCGCCGGTGGCCTCGTTCCATGTGGACGTCGCCGGTTTCGCGGCCATCACTTTCGCGGCGATATTGGTGATGGCGGCCGTGAATTTGTCACGGTTCAGTTTGCCGCCCTCGCTCCAGTCGCCGGCGGCAAAACGTACCGCGCGCTCCATGTCGTAAGTGCCGGAGGTCCAACCCGCCGCGACCACGCCGGGAGCGGCCTTCAGGTTTTCAATCAGGGCCGGCGCGCGGGCGGGATCGATGAAGAGGCGCAGCACCTGATGGCCGGAGCGCAGCGCGTTGCAATCGGTTGCGATGCTGTCGAGAGCGATCTGGACGTTCTGGCCCTTGAGGCTTTTGACGAGCGGCACGAAATTTTCACGCTTCACGCGCACGGCGACCGATTGCGGCGACACCTGCGTGAAGTCCTTCGGCGCCTCGCTGAGGTCGTCGTCGACCACCTGCGACTGCTGAAATTCCTTCTCATCGACATCGGCGTTGTCCGGTGACGAGACCGAGGTGAGATGATTGCCGACCGTGATCTTCCCGTCGAACGAGACGGATTTGCTGCCCTTGCGGATCAGGCTGACAGTGACAGGTGTCTTGTTCTCGATGCTCTGTCCGCTGCCGGAAAGTTTTTCGCCTTCCACCTTCAGGTCGATGACAAAGCGGTCCTTCCGGTCCGAGGCGGTGGATACGGAATAGCAGACGTCGAGTGTGGACGAGACCAGCTTCCCGCCCTGGCGCGTCTCCTTGATGAAGGCGTCGACCGGCAGGTCGCCGAGAAGATCGCCGAGCGAATTGAAGTAGCGGACCTCACTCGCGGCCGGTGCCGCCTTCGCATCCTTGGCGGTCTGGGCCTGAACCGGCAACGCTCCTGCCAGTGCGAGAGTGCAGCCAATCATCAATGCGCGCATGAGGTCTCATCCTGAGTCGAATTGGAACCGGACAATCTCAAAAGCGGGCCGGATTGTCGCGGTGATTCTTGAATATGAGACAATAAAAAAGGCCGCCCGCAGGCGACCTTTGATGTCGTTGAGATGAACGGGTGGCTTAGAAGCCCATACCGCCCATTCCGCCCATGCCACCCATTCCGCCGCCCGGCATGGCCGGTGCTGCTTCCTTCGGAATATCGGCAACCATCGCTTCCGTGGTCACGAGAAGACCGGCGACAGAGGCTGCGTCCTGCAGGGCGGTGCGAACCACCTTGGCCGGATCGATGATGCCCTTGGCGACGAGATCGACATACTCTTCGTTCTGTGCGTCGAAGCCGAAGGTCTCGGTCTTGTTGTCGAGGATCTTGCCGACAACGATGGAACCTTCAACGCCGGCGTTCTCGGCGATCTGGCGGATCGGAGCTTCCAGCGCCTTCAGCACGATGTTGATGCCGGCCTGCACGTCGGAGTTGTCATTGTTGATCCGGCCGACGGCCTTCTTGGCGCGCAGCAGCGCGGTGCCGCCGCCAGGAACGATACCTTCCTGAACGGCCGCGCGGGTTGCGTTGAGCGCGTCCTCGACACGGTCCTTCTTTTCCTTCACTTCGATCTCGGTTGCGCCGCCGACGCGAATGATCGCGACGCCGCCTGCGAGCTTGGCCAGACGCTCCTGAAGCTTCTCGCGGTCGTAGTCCGAGGTGGTTTCCTCGATCTGCGCCTTGATCTGGTTCACGCGCGCCTCGATGTCGGGCTTCTTGCCGGCGCCGTTGACGATGGTGGTGTTTTCCTTGTCGATCACGACCTTCTTGGCGCGGCCGAGCATCTTCAGGGTGACACTTTCCAGCTTCATGCCGAGGTCATCGGAGATCAGCTGACCGCCGGTCAGGATCGCGATGTCTTCCAGCATGGCCTTGCGGCGATCGCCGAAGCCCGGAGCCTTGACGGCTGCAACCTTGAGGCCGCCGCGCAGGCGGTTCACGACGAGAGTCGCGAGCGCCTCGCCTTCGATGTCTTCGGCGACGATCAGCAGCGGCTTGCCGGTCTGCACCACGGCTTCGAGCACGGGAAGCATCGCCTGAAGGCCGGACAGCTTCTTCTCGTGCAGGAGGATGTAGGCATCCTCGAGTTCGGCCGTCATCTTCTCGGGGTTGGTCACGAAGTACGGCGAGAGATAGCCGCGGTCGAACTTCATGCCCTCGACGATGTCCACTTCGGTGTCGAGCGACTTGGCTTCTTCAACCGTGATGACGCCTTCGTTGCCGACCTTCTGCATCGCCTTGGCGATCATCGAGCCGATGTTCGAATCGCCGTTGGCCGAAATTGTGCCGACCTGAGCGACTTCTGCGGAGGACGCGACCGGCTTGGCGCGCTTCTCGATGTCCTTGACCACGGCGGTCACGGCGATGTCGATACCGCGCTTGAGATCCATCGGGTTCATGCCGGCGGCAACCGACTTGGCGCCTTCACGCACGATCGCCTGGGCCAGCACGGTGGCGGTGGTGGTGCCGTCGCCCGCGGTGTCGTTGGTCTTGCTGGCGACTTCGCGCAGCATCTGCGCGCCCATGTTCTCGAACTTGTCCTCAAGCTCGATTTCCTTGGCGACGGTGACGCCGTCCTTGGTGATGCGCGGTGCGCCGAAGCTCTTGTCGATGACGACGTTTCTGCCCTTGGGGCCCAACGTCACCTTGACGGCGTTGGCGAGGGTGTCGACGCCGCGCAGCATGCGGTCACGCGCGTCTCCGGAAAATTTTACGTCCTTGGCAGCCATGGGGTTTACTCCTGATGATGTGTGTTTCCGTCATCCCGAGGCGTGAGCCTCGAAGGATGACGGCGGATGAATGTGGCCGTGCTTACTTCAGCACGCCCATGATGTCGGACTCTTTCATGATGAGGAGCTCCTCACCGTCGAGCTTCACTTCGGTGCCGGACCACTTGCCGAACAGCACCGTATCGCCAGCCTTCAGATCGATCGGGATCAGCTTGCCGGCTTCGTCGCGGCCACCGGGGCCTACTGCGACGACCTGACCCTGCGAGGGCTTTTCCTTGGCGCTGTCTGGAATGATGATGCCGCCTTTGGTCTTCTCTTCGGCGTCGATGCGCTTGACGACGACACGATCATGCAGCGGGCGAAAAGTTGTCTTGGCCATCGGATGTCCTTTGGGCGTTGGTTAGGTAAGATTTGACGTGCGGCGGGGCGCGGGTCGTGGATAATGGGTTTAGCTAACCCCTTGAGGGGACGAAGCCTTACCCTTAGCAATCGCGCTCCAAGAGTGCTAATGACGGGGTCGGGAATATGGGTTGCCGCCGATCCTGTCAAGCAAGGCCCTTAAGGCCTTGGTGAGGCCAATATAGGATGATCTGGAAACCATAAAGGGGAACGCTGCGTAATGACGGGGGTCAGTTCACGCAGTGTGACGGCGGGTCTGTCGGTCTGGCAGGCAGCCAAGTGTTCTTGCCGGGAGACACCATGACCACAGTGAGCGAGCGTACCAAAGCCTCCAAGATCGTCACGCTGACAGCCATTTCAATACTTTCGGGTTTTCTCGGTGCCTGCGGCGGCGGCGGCTTCGGCGGGTTCAGCGGTTTCGGTGGCGGACAGGCCACGGTCCAGGAACCGGCCGTGGCGCCCGAAGTCCCAGCCACCATCCGCGCCGATGAAATCGTCGGACGTTGGGGCCTTGCGTCATTCCACAAACCGGACGACCGGACCCGCACCGAAGCTGCGGCGCGCGGGCAGTGCAAAAATCCCTATGTGATCGGGCAGGGCGCCACCGGCGGCGTCATCATGCACCTGCCGGACGAAGCTACCCCGCAGGAATTGCGCCTGAAGGGCAGCCAGAGCGGCAAGAACTACATCGGCCCGGCTGGTCCTGCCGGCGGGGACAAGGATCGCGAGATCGTCTCGTTCGACGGGCGTGTGCTGATGACGCGGTTCATCGACAAGGACGCATCGAGCCGCTATGGGACCATGGTGTATGTCCGCTGCGCGCCGCGCGCATAGCGCATTGGTTTATTGTTCCCGATAACGGATGATTCTCGACGTCGGGGACGTGAACGCGCAATGGCCGGGCTGCAAGTCCTCCGCTCCGGGCCCAGCCGCGCCGTCATCGTTCTTTGCATCACCCAAGTCCTGGGCTGGGGCGCGCTGTTCTACCCGCCCGGGTTGACGATGCCCCACATCGCGGCGGCCCATGGCTGGTCGCTGGCGCAAGCCCTTCTCGGATTTTCGATCGGGCTGGGTGTGTCCGGACTGACCGCCCCGTTCATTTGCAGCCTGATCGAGCGGCATGGCGGGCACTACATCATGGCGGGTGGGGCGCTGATCGGCGCGCTCGGCCTCCTGATCCTGCCGCTCGCCGATCAATACTGGCTCTATCTCGCAGGCTGGGTGCTGCTTGGCATTGCGATGGCCTGCAACCTTTACGATCCTGCGTTCACCGCCCTGACGCGTATTTTCGGCGCGTCGTCGCGGCGAGCGATCACGCTGGTGACATTCGTCGGCGGTCTTGCCTCGACGTTTTCATGGCCGACAACCCAGATGCTGATCGCCCATGGCGGCTGGCGCAGCGTTTATTTCGTGTTCGCCGGCGTGTTGGCTTTCATTGTCGCGCCGCTCTATGCGTTCGCGCTGCCGCGCAACGCCATCTATACGGCGCCGCCGGTGGCGGAGGGCGCTGCCCCCGTCAAAACTGCGGCCATCATCCCATCGATCGGCATGCCGTTCCTTCTGGTCGCTGCGGGGTTCGCAGCCCATGCCATCATGCAATCGGGAACGCTTGCGCATTTGCTGACGATCCTGCAGCGGGGCGGTATCGATGCAGGCACCGCGGTGATGATCGGGGCGCTGTTCGGGCCTGCGCAAGTCCTGACGCGCATCGCGGACTTCATGTCGGGCGGCAGGCTGCATCCACTCTGGCTGGTGCGGATCGCGATGGTGCTGATGGCGTGTGCGTTCATTCTGCTTGTCGCAGCCGGAATCTCGCCCGCCGTTGCAACGGTGTTTGCGCTGATGTTCGGCGCCGCCAACGGCGTCGTGACCATCGCGCGCGGAGCGTTGCCGCTGACATTGTTCGGAGCCGTCGGTTATGGTCGCGTGGTGGGCCGGATCGCGCGCCCGGCGCAAATCTGTCAGGCGCTGTCGCCGTTCGCGCTGGCCTATGTGATCGACCGCTGGTCGGGCCAGGTGGCGCTGGAAATGCTGATCGGCGTCGCGCTGCTGGCGCTGGTCTGTTTCGCGCTGTTGCGGCGGCCGTCCTGAACGACAAGACCCGGAGGCAAGCCTCCGGGTTTTGAATCCGAGAGATCGAATGCGCTCAGTTGAACAGCGCGTCGATGTCGTCCTGCGAGACGTGGCCTTCTTCATCCACGCCCTTCGGGCCGTTCAGCAGGCGGGCATCGCCGACGCGGGTGTCGACGATCGCGGGCGCGTGCTGCTTGATGGCGTCGACGCCGCCCCAGATCTCCATCATGACATTGATGTGATGCTCGATGAACTTCATCGTGGTCATCACCTTGCTGATGCGCTGGCCGGTGAGGTCCTGGAAGTTGCACGCCTCGAAGATGCCGACGACGCGATCCTGAATGTCTTCGCTGAGCTGAGCCTGCTGGTCCGGCGACATCGTCTTGCCGAGGGCGCTTGCGGCCTGATCGATGGCTTCGGCAGCTTCGAGAATCTGCTGGGTGGCTTCCTCGGTGCCGCCAACCACGGCGCCGAGTTCGCCGGTGACCTTCGCCATCTCGTCACCGCTGAAGCTCTTGCCGTGAAGCACGGCGATTTCCTGCTTGGTGCGGTTGATGGCGTCGTGAATGAGATCGAGTTCGACTTTCAGCTTTTCGCACTGTTCGATCTGCGCGCGGTAGCTTCCCAGCAACTGCTGGGCTTCCGTCAGTTCCTGAGCTGATGGATTTTCATCCTGCTCCGCGACAGGGCCGCGGTGATGCGCGGCCATTTGCGCGCGAATGGCGCGAAGTTCGCTCATGATCTGATGATGATGCGGAATGACCTCGCTCTCATCATGATCGAGTATCGGCATGCCGACGGACTGGATTGTTTCAATACGGAATCGCTTGCGCTGAACGGCCATTGGTTTCCCCATCCCTGATGAGGCGTTGTAACCCGGCGTAATTTAACGCGAGGTTTCGCGCGAACCTGTTGTTTCAATGAAGTATCCGGCAGCGCATACCAACGGTTAACCATGCAGGTCTTGCGTTCATCGAAAATAAACGCTGTCGCGAAGAACAGGCCGTGCATACGGACGTGGTGAATCCGAGCGCCGGTTTTGTTTACCAAACCGAGGCGCTTTTAACCTTAAATGTTCGTGTTCAGGGCGCACGCTGTCCGTGCGTCAACGACGAAACAGTACAGAGTACGTCGATGTCCAGAAAAACTTCCCTCGCGCTCGTCGCCGGCGCGGTGTGTTTCGGCGCCAGTTCAATACAGGCCTTCGCATATGATGACGATATGCCTGTCCCCGAGCCGCGCGTGATCTATGCGCAGCCGACGTCAACGCCGCCAATGCCGATCCGCGTCGCCTATAACGAGCGATCCAACTCCAACATGGGCGGTGGACTGATCGAGTTTCTGTTCAGCGGCGGGCAGTCGGGTGATCCGAATTATCAGGCGCCGCGCTACGAACAGCGTTACGAGCAGCGCTACGAACAGATGCCGTCACGCGGCGGGCTGCCGCCGATGGACCCGCAATACCGCTACGACATGCGGCAGGGCGATGTCGGCATCGAACCGGGCCGTCCGGGCATGGACCCGAAGTTCGAAAAGCAGGTCGTCGAGTACAGCGGCCGTCATGCGCCGGGAACGCTGGTGATCGATACGCCGAACAAATTTCTCTATCTGGTGCAGGGCGGCGGCAAGGCGCTGCGCTATGGCATCGGTGTCGGCAAGCCCGGCTTCGAGTGGTCGGGCGTGAAGACGATCTCGGCCAAGAAGGAGTGGCCGGCATGGACGCCGCCGCCGGAAATGCTCAAGCGCCGTCCCGATCTGCCGCGCCACATGGAAGGCGGGCCGGAAAATCCGCTCGGCGCCCGCGCAATGTATCTCGGCTCGACGCTGTACCGCATTCACGGCTCGAATGAACCATGGACCATCGGCACCGCGGTGTCGTCGGGCTGCATCCGGATGCGCAATGAAGACGTCATCGACCTTTACGGCCGGGTGAATGTCGGCACCAAGGTCATCGTGATCTGAGCAAAACCGAACTCGCAAAAAAACGGCCGCTGTTTCAGCGGCCGTTTTCGTTTGTCTGGCTGCGAGTTCAATCAGGCGTAATCGCTGTCGCCGTCATCGAAGTCGTCGTAATCCTCGTCGTCGTCCTGGTCCTGATCCTGGTCCTGATCGGCGTCCGCCTGCGCCTGATCGTAGGAACTCTGGCGCTGGCTGTCGTTACCGCTCTTGCCGACGTCGTTGAGGCCAGCATCGCGCGCGAGGCTGCCCGACGATTGATCGTTGCCCCATGGCATCTTGCTGCCGCCGGACTCGGCGGTGTTGCCAAAACTCTGCTGGCTGCCGCCGCCCATCATGCCCCGGATGCTGTTCATCAGCATCGATCCGCCGATCACGCCCGCTGCGGTCGCCGCCGCCGTTCCGAGAAACGAGCCGCCGCCACCGCCGAACATCCCGCCGCCGGGATTGCCGGCCCTTGGATCATTCATCCGCGGATCGTTCATGCGCGGGTCGCCGCCCATGCGGGCGTCGGCCTGATTGAGCGCCTGACCGCTGTTCCAGACCGGACCGCGCTGCGCGCCGTCACCGGGACGAACGCTCGGTACGGAACCGCGTCCCTGGCCGGGGCCGAGAATCGCATCGCGCATCGAATCGAGAAATCCGCCGGAGGGCTGCGGTTGCTGCGCGCTGCCTTCGAGTTCCTGAATGCGGGCGTCGGCGCGTTTGAGTGCTTCGTCCTGCACCAGCACGGTTTGCACGAGGGCGTAGACGGCGTTCGGCGCGCGGCGCAAACCCTGCATGATTGCGGCCTCCGCGTCCGGCTCGCGCGGTGAATTCTCGACCTTGGCGAGACGGTCGAACAGATCGTCAACCAGTTGGCGTTCCTGCGGTGTCATGATTCCCTCCTCAAGCATCCGGCATGCGAATGCGCGCAAAGATGTAACGCTGCATTGTGTCGGGGTAAGTCCCGGCATGAATTAAATTTAGGAAAGTTGGCGCTTGCGGTGCGACAAAAAGCCGTAAGGACCACATTGAACCTCGTCATCCTGAGGTGCGAGCCGCGTCCGCGGCCAGCCTCGAAGGATGATTGTCCGAATGTCGCCGTCGCCCTTCGAGACGCGGCGCGTTGCGCCGCTCCTCAGGATGTCGGCGGTTCCAGCGTCACGTTGTTTGCCGCCAGCAGGCGGGGGAAATCGTCACTGCTCAGATACGCGAATTCGCGTTCGCGCTGATGCGTGACGTCATCGAGGCTGACAAGCGTTTCGTCGACGAAGCCGGGATGGCACATCACCAAGCCGCGGTCGGGAAGACCGTCGAGAAAGCCTTTCATCGCATCGGCGAATTCGCGGCCACGGACCATGTCATACGCGCCGGAAAATCCCGGATTGAAGGCGATGCCAGCGCGCGCGCTCTTCTTGCGAAACGTTTCGCTCAGCACATCGAGCAGCAGCGCCTTCGGGCTGTCGAGCCGCTGGGCCAGCGGCAATGAGCGGCCGCACTGGCGGACCCAGGCGCCGGGCGCAGCCTCCTTTACCGCAACGAGAAACGCATCGCGAATTTGCGGAAACAGTTGCACGTGCTGGTGTCCGTCGACGTAGTCCGGCGCGCGGCCGAACATTTGTCTGAAGGCGGCGATCTGAGCCAGCAGTTCGGCCTGAATGATTTCCGGGTCCAGCCGCCGCAGCAGGCTCGCACGCAGCAGCCTGCCGAGGGGCAGAAACTGTCCGCCATTGAGAGGGTTGAAGTGCATGGTCAGCGGATGAAACGGCGCAGTCAGCGTCGCGTGCAATCCGATCGCGCAGTCGGGATTGGCCGCAACCGCCTGTGTCAGGGCTTCGATCTCGGTGCGATCCACGGCGGCGCCGACCACCATGACGGAGGTGGCGTTGATCCTTTTCTGAACGATCAGATCGCGGATTGCACGATTGACGCCGGGACTCATGCCGTAATCGTCGGCGCACAACCAGATGTGGCGCGGCGGCGAACCCACGCTCATTCAGCCGCGGTCTGCGGTGTCTTGTCGGCGGCAGCAGACGTGTCGGCGCTTTTCACGCTGTGCTCCGCGACGAAATAGATCGGCCGCGCCTTGATCTCGGACAGGATCTTGCCGATGTATTCGCCGACCACACCGATCATGATGAGCTGCACGCCGCCGATGGTCATCAGGCCAACCACCAGCGAGGGATAGCCGGGGACCGACTTGCCGTCGACAATCGTTTCCCAAAGTATCGACAGGCCGAACAGGAAGGCAACGAACGCGAGCAGCAGCCCGAGCAGGCTCGCCACGCGCAGCGGCGCAACCGAGAACGACGTCAGTCCCTCGATGGACAGACCGAGCAGACGGCCCGGACTGAAGGTGGTGACGCCATGCGCACGCGCATCCGGTTCGTAGTCGACGCGAATCTGCTTGAAGCCGATCCAGGTCGCGAGACCCTTGAAGAAGCGGTTGCGCTCGGGAAGCTGGCGCAGCGCAGCCGCCGCGCGCGGCGACAGCAGACGGAAGTCGCCGGCGTCCTCGGGGATTTTCTGCCGCGAGCCCCAGTTGATCAGCGTATAGAAGGCGCGCACGCCCATGCGCCGCAGGACCGATTCATTGTCGCGGTGCGCCTTCGCCGTGTAGACCACGTCATAGCCGTCATCGATCCAGTGGCTGACGAGCCGCTCCACCAGTTCCGGCGCGTGCTGGCCGTCGCCGTCCATGAACAGCACGGCACCGCGGCGGGCGTGGTCGAGCCCGGCCATCAGCGCGGCTTCCTTGCCGAAATTGCGCGACAGCGACACCACCTGCACGTCGAGATCAGTCGGCGGCAGGCCGCGGGCGATGCTCAGCGTTGCGTCGCTGGAGCCGTCGTCGACATAGACGACTTCGCAGGCGATGCCGTACTTCTGCCTGAGCTTCCCGGCGAGGGCGCAGAGACGTTCGTGCAGCCGCGCCAGGCCTGCCGCCTCGTTGTAAGCCGGCACGACGATCGAAAGGCCTTGCGCAGCCGGGGTGCGGCTGCTGCCTGACAGGTTCGAGACATCGGCACTCGGCGTCATCGGTCGGTTTCCTGAAACATCCTTGGATGCATGATGTCATCCGGCATCACGCGTCCTCAAGTATCATATGGTAGTCGCCGGATGCTGTCGCCACGGTGCGTCAGCAGCGTGCGCTGCCGCAAATCGCCAAACCTTATTGCCCCAGGAATGTCTGGAGTTTGGCGAAAAGCGGATTGTCGCGGTCGTACACATATTCCAGCGACGCGATCGACACCGTTTCCGCGCCGTGGTGGCGCAGGAAGCTGCTGAGCGCGTAAAGCTGCGCCGGCGGGCAGTGCAGCGTCACCATGCCTGACGAGGTCGGCCCGCCGAACGGTGACACCACGCCGAACCGGTTGTGGGCTTCGGCCAGCAAGGCGTCGTTGCACGCCGCGAAGCGGGTGCGGACTTCCTTGTACTTGCGGGCGCGTGCGCTGGCCGCGATGTGATCGAGGATGACCCGCGCGGTTTCGCGCGCGCTGTCCGACCAGTCGGCGTCGCGCGAGGCCACGAGATTGGCATGGCTGCGCAGCATCACGCCGTCGTCGAGCACCTTCAGCCCGTTGGCGGCAAGGGTTGCCCCGGTGGTGGTGATGTCGACGATCAACTCAGCCGTTCCCGCCGCGGGCGCGCCTTCTGTGGCGCCGGCACTTTCCACAATGCGGTAATCGACGACGCCGTGGCTGGCGAAGAAATTGCGCGTCAGATTGATGTATTTGGTCGCCACCCGCATGCGGTGATTGTGCTGGGCGCGGAACGAGGTCGCGACGTCGTCGAGGTCCGCCATGGTGCGGACATCGATCCACGCCTGCGGCACCGCCACCACGACATTGGCGCTGCCGAAGCCGAGACTTTCGATCAGCATGACGCGTTTGTCGGCGTCGTGAATATTCTCGCGGATCAGATCTTCGCCGGTGATGCCGAGGTGCACTGCGCCGCGCGCCAGTTGCGCGGCGATCTCGCTGGCCGACAGATAGGCGATCTCGACGTTGTCGAGGCAGGGCATGGTGCCGCGATACTCGCGCGCGCCGCGAGGCTTGGCGAGGGTGAGATTGGCCTGCGCGAAGAAGGCCTCGGCGTTTTCCTGCAATCGTCCCTTGGACGGAACGGCGACGACGAACGGCGTGCTCATGATGCGCTCCCCTGCGAAAGCGCTTCGATCCAGATTGAAAAGCCCACGGCTGGAATAGGCTCGCGCGCGCCGAGCCGTGTCAGCAGCCCGTCGTAACGTCCACCGCCGACCAGCGGCTCTGCCCCGTTGCCCCTGGCATGCAGTTCGAACTCGAATCCGGTGTAGTAATCCAGGCCGCGGCCGAAGGCCGTGGAGAAGCGGATCGCCTTTGTGTCTATGCCGCGCGTGGCCATGAATCCGGTCCGGCTCTCGAACTGGTCGATGGCGGCGCCCAGATCGAGTTTCGCGTCCGCCGCGAGCGCGCGCAGTTGCGCTGCCGCGTCATCAGGTTCGCCGGCGATGCCGAGGAAACGTTCGATCAGTTGCAGCGCGTCGCGCGGCAACGCGCCGCCCTTCAGTGTCGATTGTTCGAGAAAACGGTCGGCGATTTCCGACACCGTGCGGCCGCCGACATTGCTGGTGCCGGCGATCGACATCAGATCGGTGACCAGCGCCAGCGCCGCCTTGCGGTCGGAGCCTGCGAGCGCTGCGAGCACGCCTTCATATTCATTACGGGTCTTGCCGGTCTCCAGCGTCAGGCGCTGCAGATCCTGCGCGAGGGAAATCTTGCGGTTGAAGTCCTTGATCAGCCGCCGCTTCCACACCGGATACAGGTCGAGCGCGTCGATCAGCGCGGCGAACAGGGCGACGTCGCCGGTGCGGATATCCACGCCGGTCACACCGAAAGCCGCGGCGGCTTCAATCCCGAGACTGAGCATCTCCGCGTCGGCGGCTGCACGGTCCTGACGGCCGAAGGATTCCACGCCTGCCTGGTTGAATTCGCTGGCTGAGCCACCGCGATAACGGAACACCGGGCCGAGGTAATAAAATCCGGCGGGTGCGCCGGCGCGCGATGAGGCGAGATAGTCCCGCGCCACCGGAATGGTGAGGTCCGGCCGCAGGCACAGTTCCTCGCCGCTGGCGTCGGTGGTCAGATAGAGGCTTTTGCGGATGTCTTCGCCGGACAGATCAAGAAACGGTTCCGCCGGCTGCAGGATCGGCGGACGCGCATGGGTGTAGCCAGCCCGCGCAAAAGTCTGCAGCAAGGCCTCCGCCTGTGCGGCGGACCCGGTCGCGGTTGCGGCACTGGTCTGGCTCATTCTTCGGTATCCAACGAGATGTAAAAGGCTTGAATCGGCAGTCCCTTAACACGGGAATACCCGGGTTTCGACGACGATCCGGAAAAGGGCTTAATGAGAGGTCTTCCGGAATGCAACCTCAGCGTGCATCGGGCTTGCCCCAATCGCCGAGGGCCGTCTGTACCACGGCCAGCGCCGCGACCGCAGCGGTATCGGCACGCAGGATTCGCGGTCCAAGAGCGAGTCGCACCACGTGCGGCTGCTTCAGCAACAGGGCGCGCTCCTCCTCGGCAAATCCGCCCTCGGGGCCGATCAGCACGTCCGTGCCCTTTGTGCCGTCGGCGCCGGCGAACGCAGCCATGGGATCGGCGATCGGAGCGTCTTCATCGCAGAACACCATAAGGCGCTGATCGTCGCGGGTACCAAGCCAGCGTTCGAGCGGTTCGGGATCGTGCACCTCGGCGAGGCTGAGAATGCCGCATTGTTCCGCGGCCTCGATGACATTGGCACGCATCCGCTCGACATTGACGCGGCTGGCCTGCGTAAAGCGGGTGGTCACCGGCCGCAGCGCCGAAACCCCCATTTCAATGGCTTTCTGCACCATGTAGTCGAGCCGCGCATGCTTCAGCGGTGCGAACACGTAATGCAGATCGGGCAGGCCGTCCTGCGCCCTGGTCTGCCCGGCGATCTCCGCGCGGTCCGGCCGCTTGCGGCCGGCGAGGGTGGCCTGCCATTCGCCGTCGCGGCCATTGAATACCAGCACGGTGTCGCCTGCGGCGAGCCTCAGCACATTGCCGAGATAATTGGTCTGGTCGCGGTCGAGCGCGATGCCGGTACCGGCCGCAAGCGGTGCATCGACAAAAAGCCGCGGGCTGCGAAAATCGAGTTTGGGCATCACGCCAATCCATTCATTTTTCAGACTTCTAGCCGAATGATTCAGGATTGGCAGCCGTTTGCATGACGAGCCGCCGCGCTGCTGCCAGATTCAGCGGGTTGTTAAGGGGCGGCGAGAATCGTAAAAGTCGCTTCAGGACACCGGAACCCGCCGGAGGAGAATCCGTGACCGCCTACCGTTCTATCGCATTGCTGGCTGCCGCCACCTTCGTCCTGCAGGCTGCGGGTGTCCGCGCGCAGGGCGCATTTCCGGCACCGCTGCCGGGACAGTCGGCACCGGCTCCCGCGAACAACGCGTCGCCGTTTCCTCCCGTCAACAGTGCACCCGCCGCATCGCCCTTTCCGCCCGTGAACGGCGCCACCGCTGCGCCGGTAAGACCGCAGCCGTCGCCGAGCGCCTTCACCTCAGGCGCTCCGCCCGTTGGTGGCGGAGGTTTCGGCGCACCGCCGCAGGCCGGCCCACCGCCGGGTGCGGAGGAATGTCAGAACGGCTTCCTGCCACTGCGGGCGGATGCCGAAGCCAAGGCCAAGCTCATTGCGGCTGCCGGCAAGCGCAAGGCGCCGCCGCAGGAGGCCTGCAAGCTGATCGGCAACTTCGCGCAGGCTGAAACGAAGATGATCAAGTTCGTGGAAACCCATGCGCAGAAGTGCGGCATACCGCCCGAGGTTGCCGCGCAGATGAAGAAGGGCCACGCCAATACCTCCCAGCTGCAACAGCGGGTGTGTGCGGCTGCGACGCAGCAGCAGGCCGGACCGGCAGGTCCAAGCCTGAGCGAGGCGCTCGGCTCCGCAACGCTGCCCGAGGCCAAGCCTTTGAAGCGCGGTGGCAGCACCTTCGATACGCTGAACGGCAACGTGCTGACCCGCTAACTCGCTCGCACTGAAGAGGGTTGCGATGAGCAACGCCGCAGCCCCCGTCGCCGACTCCACCGCCAACTGGGTCGATACCCATGCGCCGCTCTGGATGCGGCCCTATCTGCGATTGTCGCGCTTCGACCGTCCGATAGGCTGGTGGCTGTTGTTGATGCCATGCTGGTGGTCGGCGGCTTTGGCCGCGGGGATCGCGCATGACGTGCGCGGACTGCCGCTGGTTATCGTGCTTTTCTTCATCGGCGCGGTGGTCATGCGCGGCGCGGGATGCACCTGGAACGACATCACCGATCGCAAGCTCGACGCACAGGTTGAGCGCACCCGGTCGCGGCCGATCCCCGCCGGTCAGGTGACGGTCCGGCAGGCGGCAGCCTTTCTCGTGCTGCAGGCGCTGATCGGGCTCGCGGTGCTGCTGCAGTTCAACGGCTTTGCGATCCTCACCGGCATCGGCTCGCTGGTGGTGGTTGCGATCTATCCCTTCATGAAGCGGGTCACCTACTGGCCGCAGGTGTTTCTGGGTCTCGCGTTCTCGTGGGGCGCGCTGATGGGGTTCGCAGTCATTCTGGCGCGGATCGATGCCACGGCGCTGTTCCTCTACGCAGGCTCGATCGCATGGGTGATCGCCTACGACACGATCTACGCGCATCAGGACACCGAGGACGATGTGCTGATCGGCATCAAGTCAACGGCGCTGCTGTTCGGGGAACGGACGCAGCTGGCGCTGACGATTTTCTACAGCATTGCTGTCGTGCTGATCGGCGTCGCGCTGTGGCGCGGCGGCTCGCAATGGCTTGCCTGGATTGGTCTTGCGGCATTCGCGGCACATCTGGTCTGGCAGGTACGGACCATCCGTATCGATGATTCAGCCCTGTGCCTGCGGCTGTTCAAGTCGAACCGCAACGCCGGATTGCTGCTGTTCGCCGGATTGCTCGCCGACGCGGTGCTGCGCAGTTTCTAGATTTTAATTGCGCGCGATGATCTCGCGTTCGCCGCGATGAATGGATCGTTCCATGGCAGGACGGCCAGCCTTGCGGCGCACGAGAAATTTCGGACGGCGATCCTTGATGATGTTGCGGCGGCGGCGGCGCGGCGAAGGCTCGCGGGTGTCTCCCGTTTCGTCCTCGATTTGCGGCAGGGCAAACAGATCGCCCCACATCTGCCAGGCCATATCCAGATGAAGATCGTCCGCAGTGACGAGCAGCGGAACCGACAATGACGGATCGCTGTGAACCAGAACGAGCGCGCGTCCGTCGTTGGTTTCGCGGCAGGCAATGCCGAGAAATTCACTGACGCGGACATTGATCGCCATGCGGATGCCGCCGACGGCACGGCGCACGGTAACGCGTTCGCGGTTGATTTCGATATGCCTGACGCCGCCATCGGCGCGGCCATCGCGCGCCTCAAAGCTGACCGGCAAAGAATGGGGGTCGAGCTGCAACATGCAGCTCGACCCGACGGGTTGCACCCCGCCGACTCCGAATTGACGCCTCACGGCTTTTATCTCCCACGCCGGAATTATGTTCCCGGTCGATGGGAGGAGCATGCCAGAGCCGCGTCCGAATCCGCTTAAGAAGGCTGGTTAATCGTCTCTCACTGTGTTTGCTTCAGTTCTCATGATTGACGAGAGGTTGGCGCGGATGATTGACGAGACCTTGCCGGGGCACTCGAAATATCTGCTCCGCAGACCTCGAAAATGCTTGAAGTCCGCGTAAAACAGGCACATCTCATGTTACGTTGCATTCGTATCCAAGCCTCGGGAAATTGTTTGTGAACTCTTCACCAAACGCTTCATTGTCGCCTTCGCCGAAATCAACGACATCCGGATTGCTCGATCAGACCGCGTTGAGCGATCTGGCGCAGCGGCTTGTGGAAGCAGCGAAGCGCGCGGGCGCGGACTCCGCTGACGCCATCGCGGTGCGCGGCGTGTCGCAGAGCATCGAGGTTCGCGACGGCAAGGTCGAGGAATCGGAGCGATCCGAAGGCGACGATGTCGGACTGCGTGTGTTCGTCGGAAAACGGCAGGCAGTGGTTTCAACGAGCGACATCGGCGGCGATGTTGCAAGGCTTGCCGAGCGTGCGGTCGCGATGGCGAAGGTCGCGCCCGACGATGAATATGTTGGGCTCGCCGATCCCTCGCTGCTGGCAAGACAGTTTCCCGATCTCGATCTGCTCGATCCGCAGGTGCCCTCCGCCAGTGAACTGGAACGGCGCGCGCTGAACGCGGAAGCCGCGGCCCTTGGGGTCAAGGGTGTATCGAAGTCCGGCGGTGCGTCCGCATCCGCAGGTATCGGCGGCATGGTGCTCGTGACCTCGACCGGCTTTCACGGATCGTATCTGCGCTCGAGCCACAGCATCTCGGCGGTGGCGATTGCGGGTGAAGGCACCGGCATGGAACGCGACTACGATTTCACCTCAGCGATTTACGGTTCCGATCTCGAATCTCCGGAAGGTGTGGGGCAGAGCGCGGGCGAGCGCACCGTGGCGCGGCTCAATCCGCGCAAGGTTGCAACCTGCAAGGCGCCGGTGGTGTTCGATCCGCGCGTATCGAACTCGCTGGTCGGCCATCTGGTCGGCGCGGTGAACGGCACGTCGATTGCCCGCAAGACCAGTTTCCTGAAGGACCGGCTCGGTCAGCAATTGTTCGACAAGGGCGTTCGCATCATCGACGATCCGCTGCGCGTGCGCGGGATGCGATCGCAGGCGTTCGATTCGGATGGTGTTGCAACCAGGAAGCAAGCGATCATCGATGATGGCGTGTTGACGACCTGGCTGCTGGATTCCGCGACTGCGCGCGAACTGGGCCTTGCCACCACGGGACACGCCCATCGCGGCGTTTCGTCGTCACCGTCGCCCGGACCCTACAATCTCCATCTCGAGGCCGGATCGCTGTCGCCGGCCGAACTGATGGCCGACATCAAGGAAGGCTTCTATGTTACCGACCTGATCGGGTCGGGCGTCAATGGCGTGACCGGCGACTACAGCCGGGGGGCTGCGGGATTCTGGATCGAGAACGGGCAACTGACCTATGCGGTCAGCGAGGTGACCATCGCGGGTCACCTGCTCGAGATTTTCAAATCGATGGTTCCCGCGAACGACCTCACGTTCAAGTACGGCGTCAACGCACCGACCGTGCGCGTCGGGGAGCTGACGATTGCCGGTCGCTGATTCCGACATGATCAGCGATGCCGCCCTGACGCGTGACGCTGCACTGCTTGAGGGCGTGGTGCGCGAAGCCGGCGCGCTGGCGCTCAACCTGTTTCGCACCGAATTGAAAACCTGGATCAAAGGGAAGTCGTCGCCGGTGTCCGAGGCCGACATCGCCGTCAACGATCTGATCGAGACGCGGTTGCGTTCCGCGACACCGGATTACGGATGGCTCTCGGAGGAAAGCGCCGACGATCCGTCGCGGCTCGGCAAATCGCTGACATGGATTGTCGATCCGATCGATGGCACCCGCGCCTATCTGGCACGGCAGGATGACTGGTCGGTCTCTATCGCGTTGGTTGCGGACGGCTTGCCGCTCCTCGGCGCGGTATTTGCGCCTGCAAGTGACGAGTTCTTTTTCGCAACGCACGGGCGGGGCGCGCAACTGAATGGAGCACGGATCGGAGCGGCGCCCGGCGTCGGGATCGATTTTCCGAAGATTGCAGGGCCCAAACCGCTGGTTGAACGTCTTGGCGGGATGCGCGACGGCGACACGCTCCATCCGAGAATCGGATCTCTCGCCTTGCGGCTGGTGCGGGTCGCGGATGGGCGGCTTGATGCCGCATTTGCGGCCGGGCACAGCCGCGATTGGGACCTTGCCGCCGCCGATTTAATCGTGCACGAAGCGGGCGGGGAAATGACCTCACTGGCCGGAGAACGACTGGTCTATAATCAGACCGACGTTCGTCACGGGTTGCTGGTGGCGGCGGGGCATGCGCGGCACGCGCATATTGTCAAACATTTTCGGGAAAATCCGATTCCGTGGTGATTGCGAGCACGTTTTTTGCTTGAATTCGTGAGCCGGTCACTGGTTTTTGGGAAAAACACTCATGTCGGAAACTGTGCAACCGCAGTTGCTTCACCTCGTCATCGGCGGCGAACTTCTCGACCTCGATCACGTGACTTTCAAGGATCTCGACAAGGTTGAGGTCGTCGGTCTGTTCCCCAACTACGCCACGGCCTATGCGGCATGGAAGAGCAAGGCCCAGCAGACCGTCGATAACGCCCACATGCGTTATTTCATCGTCCATCTCCACCGGCTGCTCGATCCCGGTCAAGATTCAAAGTCCGCCCGTTGAAACGATTCCTTCGAAATCTCGGCCGCTCGAGCTGGGTGCAGCGTGCTGCGGGTGTGACTGCGGCCGAGTTTTTGCGTTTTGTGTGGTGGACCAATCGGTTCACTCTCGATCCGCCGAATGTCTACAAGCACATCGAGCCGGACATGCCGGTCATCATCGCGTTCTGGCACGGCCAGCACTTCATGATGCCGTTTCTGAAACTCAAGCAGTACTCCGCCAGGGTTCTGATCTCGCGTCATCGCGACGGCGAAATCAATGCGATCGCTGCGGAGCGCCTCAACGTCGGGACCGTGCGCGGCTCCGGCGATCATGGAACGGAATTTCACCGCAAGGGCGGGGTCGGCGCGTTCAAAATGATGCTGCGGACGCTGGAAGAGAAGATCAATATGGCGCTGACTGCGGATGTGCCGAAGGTTGCGCGCAAGGCGGGCCTCGGCATCATCATGCTGGCGCGCGAGTCCGGACGGCCGATCCTGCCGGTGGCGATCGCCACCAGCCGGTTCAAGCGCCTCAATAACTGGGATCGCTCCGTCATTCATTTGCCATTCGGGCGCGGCGTCATTGCCGCGGGCGAGATCATCTGGGTGCCGCCCGACGCGGATACCGAGACGATGCAGGCACTGCGATTGCAGCTCGAAGAGCGGTTGAACGACGTCACCCGCCGGGCCTATGAACTGGTCGGACTGCGGGACGAGGGTCTTCATGCCTAGCGCGTTGCCTGCGACGCTTGCGGCGTATCGGCGGCTGTCGGCTCTTGCCGCGCCGCTCGCAGCGCCGCTGATCGCGCGCCGGCTGAAGCAGGGCAAGGAAGATCCCGAGCGGCTCGGCGAACGCCGCGGTGTTGCGAGCATCGAGCGCCCTTCCGGACCGCTGATCTGGATTCATGGCGCGAGTGTCGGCGAGGTGCTTGCGGCGGCGGGACTGATCGAGCGGCTGCGTGCGCTGAATGTCCGCATCCTGCTGACCTCGGGCACGGTCACGTCGGCGGCCATTGTGGCGCGGCGCTTTCCGCCCGACGTCATTCATCAGTATATCCCGTTCGATTCGCCGCGTTTCGTGTCGGCGTTTCTCGATCACTGGAAGCCGGGCCTCGCGCTGTTCATCGAGTCCGACATCTGGCCCAACTTGATCCTGTCGAGCGCCGAGCGGCGCATCCCGATGGTCATCATCAATGGCCGCATGTCGCCGCGCTCGTTTCCGCGCTGGCAGAAACTGCGCGGCACGATCTCCACGCTGCTGGAGTGTTTCGATCTCTGCCTCGCGCAGTCCGATCGCGACGGCGAGCGCTTTGCGGCGCTGGGCTGTCCGAACGTTGTCACGTCCGGAAATCTGAAACTCGATGTCGAGGCTCCGCCGGCGGACGTGAGAAAGCTGGAACGCCTCAGGGAGGCCATGCAGCGCCGGCTGGTGTTCCTCGCAGCCTCCACCCATCCGGGCGAGGACGAAATCATTCTTGACGCCCATCGGCGTCTGGCGGCACGCATGCCGCAACTGTTGAGCGTGATCGTGCCGCGTCATCCCAACCGCGGCGCGGCCATTGCGCGCATGCTGACGGATGGTGGCATGCGGGTGGCCTTGCGCTCGCAGGACGAACTGCCGGGCCCCGAGACGGACATCTACGTCGCCGACACCATGGGTGAACTGGGATTGTTCTACCGTCTGGCGCCGGTGGTGTTCATGGGCGGTTCGCTGGTGGCGCATGGCGGGCAGAATCCGATCGAAGGCATCAAGCTGGGCGCGGCCATCCTGCACGGGCCGCACGTGTTCAATTTCGATGACATTTATGAAGCGCTGAATCAGGCCGGCGGCGCCATTCGTACCGAGACTGGCGAGGACTTTGTGAAGTCGCTCGGGCACTTGCTGGTGAACCCGATTGCCCGGCAGCGTTCCGTGGGAGCGGCGGAAGCCGTTGTTGGCCGGCTCGGCGGCGCATTGGACAAGACGCTTGCTGCGCTGGAGCCATATCTCCTGCAGTTGCGGCTGGAGGGAGGAAGCGCCGATGCGTGAGCCGGCCTTCTGGTATCGGCCGCCATCGTTGTTGTCGCGACTGCTTGCGCCGCTTGGCGCGATTTACGGAGCGATCACCGCGCGGCGGATGTCGCGCGCCGGAGCGTCTGCGGGAATTCCGGTTTTCTGCGTCGGCAACTATCATCTCGGCGGTGCAGGCAAGACGCCGACGACGCTCGCGCTTGTGAAACTTCTGCGAGAGCTGGGCGAGCAGCCGTTCGTGGTCAGCCGTGGCTACGGCGGAACGCAGCCGGGGCCCCTGCGCGTCGATCCGGCGTCGCATTCCGCTGCCGATGTTGGCGATGAGCCCTTGATGCTGGCCTCAAATGTGTCCGTCATCGTATCGCGCGACCGTGTCGCCGGCGCGTCACTGGCGCGAACGTCCGGTGCGAGTGTCGTGCTGCTGGACGACGGCTTTCAGAATCCGGCGCTTGCGAAGGATGCGTCGTTGATCGTGATCGATGCTGCGCGCGGCATCGGAAACGGCGGTGTGTTCCCGGCCGGACCGCTGCGGGCGCCGCTTGAACCGCAGGTCGCGCGCACCAACGCGCTGATCGTGATCGGTGAAGGCGATGCGGCACGTGACATCACGGCGGAAGTGACCAGGCGCGGGGCGCCTGTCCTGCGCGCCCGGCTTGTTCCGGATCAGGCTTCAGTCGGCAGGCTGCGCGGTCAGCGCGTGCTGGCGTTTGCAGGGATCGGCGATCCGGCGCGATTCTTTGCGACGCTGCGTGCCTGCGGCGTGGACGTGATCGAGCAAAGGGCCTTCGCCGATCACCATCCATTCACGCCGGACGAGATCGGGCGGCTGGTGTCGGACGCCACAGCAAAAACACTTAAGCTGGTGACCACCGAAAAGGATATGGCGCGCATCCGCAGCGATGCCCGTCTCGAGGCTTATGCGGACCGCATCGCGACCCTCGCGGTCACGCTGGCGTTCGATGACGAAACGATGCTGCGGAATTTCGTAACGGCGCGGCTGGCAAAAGCGCGCGCGCGGTAACTCTCAGGCCTTCTTCAGTTGCGCGGGATAGTGCCGCTGCAACACGGCTTCCGGCGTCGCGTAAGCTTCCTGCCGGTCGACGCTCCAGTACTTCAGCTCGTCCAGCGGAATATGTTCGCCGGTGATGGCGCAGCGGACATAGGAGCCGGGAGAGGTCACGCGAAAGTCGCCGTCGAGATATTCGACCTGCGCTTCGCCCTGGCCGGAAGGCCCGAATTTATTGAGCACGATAACTGTCCTTGTCGGGTCCGGCAGATTGTCGTCCGGAGAGAGGACTTAAATATAGGCATACAGGAGAGGCGGCGAAACCCTTTTCGGGAGTTCAAAAAAGGTCGCCCTGGACCTTTTTGACGCCGAAATCGGTGGTTCGTTTTGAGGCGGGCTTTGCCGGCGCGGCTTTCGGCTTCGCCGCGGCTGTTCCCTCACCATCCGCTGTCGCGCCAACGCGTCCATCAGAGAACTCGATGGACAGATGCTGGCCGGAACCGACGCTGGCTGCGGCGTGCAGCGGCTGACCGTGTTCGTCGCGCACCAGCGCGAAGCCGCGATCCAGCACGCCCTTGTAGGACAGCGCATTCAAAAGCTGCGCGACATACTTCAGCCGCGTCTCGCGTTGCTGGATATGCAGATCGGCGCAGCGCCGCGCGCTTGTGGCGAGCCGCGCGACCTTCTCCTTGCCGCGATCGATCTGTGTGCGCAACGCGGTCACCGTCAGCCGACCGCCGATGGCAGACAGCCGCCGCTCGTAGACATGCGCATTGGCGCGCAGTGCGCGCGGCAGCTGCGCGCTGGCGCGGTCGAGGCGCTGGCGTGGAATGTTCAGAAGGTCGGCGGCTTTCGGCAGCGCGCGCGCAGCGCTGCGCAGTTCGGCACGGCGGTGTTCGTGGCTGCGTTGCCAGCAGGCGAAGCTGCGGCGTGCAAGGCTGGAAATCTCGATGGCAAGTTCGGCGCGCACCGGGACTGCCATTTCGGCGGCCGCTGTTGGCGTCGGCGCGCGCCTGTCGGCGGCGAAGTCGATCAGCGTGACGTCGGTCTCGTGGCCGACCGCCGAGATCAGCGGGATCATGCTCTCCGCGGCCGCGCGTACCACGATCTCCTCGTTGAACGACCACAGGTCTTCCAGCGAGCCGCCGCCGCGCGCGACGATCAGCAAGTCAGGTCGCGGAATTTTTCCGCCTTCTTCCAACGCGTTGAAGCCGCGAATGGCGGCGGCGATCTGCTCGGCGGAGCCTTCGCCCTGCACGCGCACCGGCCACACCAGCACGCGGCGCGGGAAACGGTCTTCCAGCCGGTGCAGGATGTCGCGGATCACCGCGCCGGTGGGCGAGGTCACCACGCCGATGACTTCCGGCAGCCACGGCAGAAGCTGCTTGCGGGCTTCATCGAACAGGCCTTCGGCGGCGAGCTTCTTCTTGCGTTCTTCCATCAGCGCCATCAGTGCGCCGACGCCGGCCGGCTCAATGGCTTCGATCACGATCTGGTATTTCGACGAGCCGGGAAAGGTGGTGAGCTTGCCGGTGGCGATGACTTCGAGGCCTTCCTGCGGCTTGAACCGCATCCGGCCGTGGACGCCCTTCCAGATCACCGCCTCGATCTTGGCGCTGTCGTCTTTCAGGGCGAAATAGCAGTGGCCGGAGGAATGCGGCCCGCGAAAGCCGGAGATTTCGCCGCGCACCCGCACATGGCCGTAGGCGTCCTCAACCGTCCGCTTCAGAGCCGAGGACAGCTCCGAAACGGTAAATTCCGGTGAATTGGGCAGCGGTTCGGCGGCAGTGGCTTTCATCGCGACTCGAATCTATTGCGGTGATCAAACACCATGTTAAACCCTTCTATCATCCCAGAAACGCCGGTTCGACCATTATCCATGAATATCCTTTTGATCGGTTCCGGCGGGCGCGAACACGCGCTGGCGTGGAAAATGGCGGCCTCGCCGCTGCTGACAAAGCTGTGGTGCGCGCCGGGCAATGCCGGTATCGCCCGCGAGGCCGAATGCGTTGCGCTTGATGTCGCGAATCATGCGGCGGTGATCGATTTCTGCAAGATGAACAAGGTCGACCTCGTGGTGGTTGGCCCTGAAGCGCCGCTGGCAGCCGGCATCGTTGATGATCTCGCCGCAGCCGGCATCAAGGCGTTCGGTCCCAGCAAGGCTGCGTCGCAACTCGAAAGCTCCAAGGGTTTCACCAAGGACATCTGCAAGGCGAACGACATCCCGACCGCGGCCTATGAGCGCTTTCGTGATGCGGACGCTGCAAAGGCCTATATCCGCAAGCAGGGCGCGCCGATCGTGGTGAAGGCGGATGGTCTTGCCGCCGGCAAGGGCGTCGTGGTGGCGATGACGCTGAATGAGGCTGAAGCCGCGATCGATGCGCTGTTCACCGCGGCGGGCGCCGAAGCGGTCGTCGAGGAATTCATGGAGGGCGAGGAAGCCTCGTTCTTCGTGCTGTGCGATGGCGACAGTGCGTTGCCGCTGGCCGCCGCGCAGGATCACAAGCGCGCTTTCGATGGCGACAAGGGTCCGAACACCGGCGGCATGGGTGCCTATTCGCCGGCTCCGGTATTCACCGACGCGGTGCGCGAGCGCACGATGAGCGAGATCATCCTGCCGACGCTGCACGCGATGAAGGCGATGGGCATGCCTTACAAGGGTGTGCTGTTCGCAGGCCTGATGATCACCAAGGATGGCCCGAAGCTGATCGAATACAATGCGCGGTTCGGCGATCCCGAGACGCAGGTGCTGATGATCCGCCTGATGTCGGATCTTGTGCCGGCGCTGCTGGCGTCTGTCGAAGGTGAATTGAAGCATTTCGATCTGCGCTGGTATCCCGAGCCCGCGCTCACCGTGGTGATGGCGGCGAAAGGCTATCCCGGCGACTATGCCAAAGGCACGGTCATCGAAGGTCTTGGTGATGCCGCCAGGGTGGAAGGCGTCGAAATCTTCCATGCCGGCACCAAAGCCGATGGAGACAGAATTCTCGCCAATGGCGGCCGTGTATTGAATATCACCGCGACGGCGAAGACCGTGAGCGAGGCGCAGCGCCGGGCCTATGAAGCGATCGGCCTTATCAAGTGGCCAGAAGGCTTCTGCCGCCGCGATATCGGCTGGCAGGCGGTGGCGCGGGAGGCGAGCGAAAAAACTGGATAGTTACTCGTGGTGCCGTCATGCCCGGATTTGTTCCGGGTATCCACGTCCTTCTATGTCGGCTGATTGAACAAGACGTGGATGGCCGGGACGAGCCCGGCCATGATGAAGATCAACGGGAGTCATTTATGCCCGATCTTGCCGATCTGTTTCCCGGTTTCCAGTCTGAATGGATCAGTACACGCGGCGGGCGCATTTTCGCCCGCGTCGGCGGCAAGGGCCCGCCGTTGCTGCTGCTGCACGGCTATCCGCAGACCCATGTGATGTGGCATCGCGTCGCGCCGATGCTGGCCGACAAATTCACCCTCGTGATTCCGGATTTGCCCGGATACGGCTGGTCGGATGTTCCGAAGACCGACGAGAATCATACGCCGTTCACCAAGCGGGCGATGGCGCAGGTCATGGTCGAGGCGATGGAAAAGCTCGGTCATGTGCATTTCGGTCTTGCGGGTCACGATCGTGGCGGGCGTGTCGCCTATCGGCTGGCGCTCGATCATCCCGGGCGGCTGTCGCGCTTTGCGACGCTCGATATTCTGCCGACCTATGATTACTGGCTGAAGATGGATCGCGCCTTTGCGCTTCGCATCTATCACTGGGCGTTTCTGGCCCAGCCGCATCCGTTGCCGGAAAACTTGATTGCAACGAATCCCGACGATTATTTCGGGCGCACCTTCAAGAGCTGGGCAAAGAAGGATGCGCCCAGTCCATTCGATCCGCGTGCGGTCGAACATTACCTGACGGCGTTTCGCGATCCGCTGCGCATCCATGCCGCGTGCGAGGATTATCGCGCCGGGGCCTATGCCGATTTCGAGCAGGACAAGGCCGACGTTGAAGCCGGCAACAAGATCACGGTGCCGCTTTTGGCGCTGTGGGGCGGGGCGGGCATTGCGTCCTCGGCTTCGAGCCCGCTCGACACCTGGCGTAATTGGGCGACGAACGTCAGGGGACACGCCATTGATGCGGGCCATTTCCTTCCCGAGGAAAATCCGCAGGAAACGGCCAACGCATTACTTGAATTCTTTCAGGGGCAGGATTGATGGCACTACGTGAGGCACGGCGAGAGGATATCCGGCGGATTGTTGAAATGCTGGCGGATGATGAGATCGCGCGCGGGCGCGAGGATTTCTCCAGTAACATGGCGGCATATTGTGCCGCGTTCGACGCCATCGCGGCGGACCCCAACAACACGCTTTATGTGTGGGATCACGAGGGCACGGCGATGGGGTGCCTGCAACTGACCTTCATTCCCGGCATGTCCTATCATGGCAGCTGGATCGCGAAGGTCGAGGGTGTGCGGGTCGACCGTTCGCTGCGGGGGCTCGGCATCGGCGAACAGATGATGGAGGCGATGATCGCCAAGTCACGTGCGCGCGGCTGCAAGCAATTGCAGCTCACGACCGACAAGCGGCGCGTCGATGCGCAGCGCTTCTATGCGCGGCTTGGCTTCGACGCCTCGCATGAGGGCATGAAGATCAATCTGATTTGAAATATTGCGGTTTCGTGCCACGGCCAAGAGCGTTGTCATTGCGAGGAGCGATAGCGACGAAGCAATCCATCCTTGACTTGAGAATGGATTGCTTCGCTTCGCTCGCAATGACGGTTTGGCTTACCGCCGCGCCTTGAAGAAATTCGTCAACAGCGTGGCGGCTTCGCTTTCGCCGACGGACGGATAAATCTCCGGCACATGATGGCAGGTGGGCGAGGCGAAAAACCGGACACCTGAGTCCACCGCGCCGCCTTTCGGATCAGCCGCGCCATAGTAAAGCCGCCGGATGCGGGCGAAGGAAATGGCCCCTGCGCACATGGTGCAGGGTTCCAGCGTGACATAGAGATCGCAATCGGTCAGACGCTCGCTGCCCGTGACGCGGGCGGCCTCGCGGATGGCCAGAATCTCGGCATGGGCGGTCGGGTCGCGGTCGGCGAGGGTGCGGTTGCCCGCCTGCGCGATCACGGCGCCGTCCCGCACGATGACGCAGCCGATCGGCACTTCACCCGCTGTTTCGGCGATTTCCGCCTGTTTCAGCGCCAAATCCATGAAAGATCGTGCCGTCATGCCTCGTTTCCGGCGATAAACTCTGTTACTACGGCGTCTTCAGCAAACGCGAGAACCGGTTTTGCGCGAAAATGCGCCCTGATTTAAAAGGGCGCGTACCGCCAGCCAATTTTCACGTTGTGCGACAGTCCCGATATTCTGCCCAACGCCTGAGAGATCATTCATGCCCCGCGACAACGATAAAAACAACGGCCGTCCGCCGCGCCGTGAAGGCGGCGCAGGCGGTGGCTACAAGGGCGGCGGCAGAGGCGGCCCCGGCGGCGGCTCGCGCAGCGGAGCGGGCTCACGCAGTGGCGGAAGTTCGCGCGACGAGCGGCCGGCACGATCCGGCGGCCCGCGCGGCGGTGACAAGAAATTCGGCGACCGCAAGTTCGGCGACAAGCGGCCCCATGGGTCGAAGCCCTATGCCGGCAAGCGCGATGATTTCCGCAAGGACGGACCGGATCGCGGCCCGCGCAAGGACTTCGGGTCCAGGGATCGGGGCGAAGCGCGTTCATTCAAACCGCGCGAAGATCGTGGCGAAGACCGTCCGTTCAAGCCACGTGGCGATCATTCCGAAGGACGTTCGTTCAAGCCGCGTGAGGATCGCGGAGAGGGCCGTTCCTTCAAACCGCGTGGTGATCGCAGCGAAGGGCGCTCATTCAGGCCGCGTGAGGATCGTGGTGAAGGCCGTTCCTTCAAGCCGCGAGATCGCGACGACCGCGCACCACGCAGCGCCGGTGCCGGACGTTTCCAGGATAAAAAATTCGGAGACAGGAAGTTCGGCGAGAAGCGGCCCTACACGCCGCGCGGCGAAGGCAGAGATGACCGTCCCGCCCGCTTCAACCGGGACGAGCGTCCGCAGCGCGACGAGCGCCCGCGCTTCAACCGCGACGAGCGGCCCGCGCGTGGTGCGCCGGATCGCGGACCGCGCCGGGAGTTCAGCCGAGGTGAGGATCGCGGCAACGAAAAGCCCTGGCAGAAGCGCGGACCGTCGCGCGACGGTGACAGCCGTCCGCCGCGCCGTGAAGGTGCTGGTGGTTTCGACAAGCCCCGTTTCGACCGTGGTGACCGCGATCGCGATTCCAGTGAGCGCCCGCGGTTTTCGCGCCCTCGTTTTGACAAGCCGCGTGAGGACCGCGCGCCGCGTGGCCGCAGTGACTGGCAGGAACATCCGCGCAGCGAGAATCGCGACCGTCCGCGGCGCGACAACGAGGACGACAGCAAGATTTTCGCCAAGCGGCCGGCGTTTGGCGGCCGCGGCGAATACCGCGAGCGCAAGCCCGATTTCGACAGGCGCGCGCCGCGCGCCGCACCGGAAAAGAAAAAGACCGGCGAACGCATCGCCAAGATTGTCGCGCGTGCCGGACTGTGTTCGCGCCGCGACGCCGAGGACTGGATCGTGCAGGGCCGCGTTGCGGTGAACGGCCGCGTGATCAACTCGCCGGCGCTCGATATCACCGACAACGATGTCGTCACCATCGACGGCAAGCCGTTGCCGGAGCGCGAGCGCACGCGGCTGTTTCTCTATCACAAGCCGCGCGGCCTGATGACGACCCACGACGATCCCGAGGGCCGCCCGACGGTGTTCGACAATCTGCCTGAGGGACTTCCGCGTCTTATCAGCATCGGCCGGCTCGACTTCAACACCGAAGGCCTGCTGCTGCTGACCAATGACGGCGGGCTCGCCCGCGCGCTGGAACTGCCGGACACCGGCTGGCTGCGGCGTTATCGCGTCCGTGCGCACGGCGAAGTCACGCAGGCCCAGCTCGACGAACTGAAGAAGGGCGTCGAGGTCGACGGCGTGAAGTATGGTTCGATCGATGCGACGCTGGAACGCGACAAGGCGGCCAACGTCTGGATCGTGTTTGCGATCCGCGAAGGCAAGAACCGCGAAGTCCGCAACGTCATGGCGCATCTCGGCCTCGAGGTGAACCGGCTGATCCGCATTTCCTACGGGCCGTTCCAGCTCGGCGAGATCGAGGAAGGCCAGGTCGAGGAGATCAAGTCACGGGTACTGCGCGACCAACTCGGCGAGAAGATCGTCGCGATGTCCGGCGCGCAGTTCGACAAGCCGGTGAAGCAGGTCGCGGAGGACGAAGACGCGCCGCGCATCAAGGGCCGCATCAAGCCTGCGGGAAAGAAGAGCGGACTGATCGCGGACCGCAAGGGCCGCCGCATCCTGGTGACGCGTGCGGGCAGCGACGAAGCCCGTGCGCGCAACGAGGAAGCAGCCGGCGGCTACGGCCCGCCGCGCCGTCCGCAACGCGGCTACAAGGGCAAGCGCGATCTGAAGCCCAAAGACGGCGTCACGGAAGACTGATGCATGATCCGGAAAAGTGGGAACCGGTTTTCCGATAAGATCATGCTGGGAGTCTAGCATGCGCGTCGTCGGTGGTCGTCTGAGAGGCCGCAACATCGCCTCGCCCGCGTCGAATGACATCCGTCCGACGCAGGATCGTCTGCGCGAGTCGCTATTCAATATCCTGATGCATGCCTACGAGAACCCGATCGACGGCGCGCGGGTGCTCGACCTGTTCGCCGGCACCGGCGCGCTCGGCATCGAAGCGGTGTCGCGCGGCGCGGCATTCACGCTGTTCGTGGACAACGGCGCGGAGGCGCGGGCGCTGCTCCGTAACAATGTCGAAGCGCTGGGGCTCGGCGGCGTCACCAAGGTCTATCGCCGCGATGCGACCAATCTCGGCCCGGCCTATCCGGTCGAGCCGTTCTCGCTGGTGTTTCTCGATCCGCCCTACGGGCGCGGACTGGCCGACAAGGCGCTGGTTTCCTTGCGTGACGGCAAGTGGCTGACGCCGGAGGCGCTTGTGGTGGTCGAGGAATCGAAGGCCGCGGCATTTTCGGCACCGGATGGTTTTGAAGAACTCGAGCGCCGCGTCTATGACGACACGGAGTTTGTATTTTTACGGACGAGTGGCACTGCGATAGCCTGAACTTGCATTCAGACGTCGTGCGTCAAGTTAATTCGGCGGCGTTTCTGACACTGAATCTGAATTCGCCCGGAAGCCGCAATTTGCTCACCACTTCGCCTTTTGCAGCGAAGATCGTCACCGTTTCGCCTTTACGATTTTGGCGGCTTTATCGCCGCCCGAATAGCTTCTCGATGTCGGCGAGTTTCAGTTCGACATAGGTCGGTCGACCGTGGTTGCACTGGCCGGAATTCGGCGTCACTTCCATCTCGCGCAGCAGCGCGTTCATTTCCTCAGGCTTGAGGATGCGCCCCGAGCGCACCGAGCCGTGGCAGGCCATCGTGGCCGCAACATGCATCAGCCGCCGCTCAAGCGGCAATGCCTCGTCCCATTCGGCCATGTGCTCGGCGAGATCGCGCAGCAATGAGGCCGCATCGGTCTTGCCGAGCAGCGACGGCGTTTCGCGCACGGCGATTGCGCCGGGACCGAACGACTCGATGCTCAGCCCGAATTTTTCCAGTTCGCTGGCGCGCGCCACCAGCCTCTCCACGGTGGCCTCGTCCATCTCGACGATTTCGGGGATCAGCAGGATCTGCCGCTGCACGCCGTTGCGTTCAAGCGAGGCCTTCAGCCGCTCATAGACGATGCGTTCGTGGGCGGCATGCTGATCCACGATCACCAGCCCGTCGCGGGTCTGGGCGACGATGTAGTTTTCATGGATCTGCGTGCGCGCCGCGCCGAGCGGGCTGTCGATCAGTTCATGTGCGGGCGCGTGCTCAGTGCGCACGTCGGCTGTCGGTGCGCCGGTGTCGAATGCGGCCTGCGCGGTCTCGGCAAAGATATTGGGCGAAAACGCATTCGCATAAGCCGGCGCGGCAGGAGCCGCGGGGAAATTCGGCGAGCGCCGCCAGTCCCATCCACCGCTGCGTGAAATGCTTCCCGGACGAAAAGCCATGATCGCGGCGCCGTCGGAATTCGCCGCCGTGCGCTTACCTTCGCGTGCGAGGCCGTCTTTCAACGCATGCACGATCAGGGCGCGGACCAGCCCGGCATTGCGGAAACGCACCTCGGTCTTGGCCGGATGCACGTTGGCATCGACCTCCTGGGTATCGAGGGTGACGAACAGCGCGACCACAGGATGCCGGTCGCGCGGCAGATAGTCCGCATAGGCCGCACGCACGGCGCCGAGGATCAGCTTGTCGCGCACCGGGCGGCCGTTGACGAACAGATATTGCCCGAGTGCGTTGGCCCGCGTGAGGGAAGGTGCTGCGGCAAAGCCTTCGACGCTAACGCCATCACGCTCCGCGCGCACCTCGATGGCGCTGGCGCGAAAATCCGCCCCCAGAATATCGCCGAGCCGTGTCAGGCGGCCTGGTGCGCCGGGCAGCGCCGCCGCCCATGTGACGGGCGCGCGTTCCTCGCCGGACAGCGAAAACGCGATGTCCGGCCGTGCCATGGCCAGGCGCCGCACCACTTCGCGGACGGCTTCGGCTTCGGTGCGGTCGGTCTTGAGGAATTTCAACCGCGCCGGGGTGGCGTAGAACAGATCGCTGACCTCGACGCGCGTTCCGGCGGCCAATGCCGCTGGCACGATATCGGACTTCGCCCCCGCATCGACATTGAGCGTCCACGCATGAGGCTCGCTGGCATGCCGTGTGGCAATATTGAGCTTTGACACAGCGCCGATCGACGGCAGTGCTTCGCCGCGGAAGCCCAGCGTGCGGATGCGCAGCAGATCCTCGTCGTCGAGCTTCGATGTCGCGTGTCGGTCGACCGAGAGCGCGAGATCGTCACGCGTCATGCCCGCGCCGTCGTCGGTGATCGCGATGCGCCGGCGTCCGCCACCCTCGGTAAAAATGTCGATGCGCGACGCGCCGGCATCGATGGCGTTCTCGACCAGCTCCTTCACCGCGCTCGCGGGCCGCTCCACCACCTCGCCGGCGGCAATGCGGTTGACGATCTGAATAGGGAGCTGACGGACGGGCATGAGGTTCCAGTGCGACTCGATATGAGGCGGGCGCATTTTACCGGGTTGGACTGATCAAAGGGAACCTCAACCGGGCTCATTTGTCAGGCTTTCACCGCTTCGCACAGGTCTCTTGAACGGCCGCATATGCGGTCAGCATGTGGCGGAATCTCCGCGAAATGGCCCCCAAATCTCTGAACAATGGTCACACGACGCAGTTTGCATGCGTGCGCGTCGTTCGTGAGAAATATCTCGGCGAATCCATCCGGCAGATGGGGACGGCGCACAGAACGAAACCGGATGGGCGTCGCTATTGTAAGGAGAAGTGGATGAAGGTCGTAAAAACTGCAGCCATTGTGCTCGCAACCTCGGCAATGCTGACTGGCGCTGTGCTGGCACAGGGCGTTTCATCTGACACGCGGGTTCGTGGCGGCGCGCAGGGTGGTGTCAGCGGCCCCGCCGGAATCTCCGGTGGCGCCAATACCGGCGCCGGCGTCGATTCCAATGCCGGAAGTTCGGGTGCCAATGCTGGCGCCGGCACGCACACCGGTGCGAAGGGCACGGTCGGGTCGGGTGCGGGCGGAGCCGTCAACGGCGCGGCTGGCGCCACCGGTGGCGCTGCGGGCGGCCTCAAGCGTTAGGCTGGTGCGCTGGTCCTGCTCTTTTCCCCAAGACAAGAACTCCGGCCGCTTCCGTGGCCGGAGTTTTCTGTCGGGTGTGCCTAATCGTCGAAGCTGCGCGTGTTGCGCCTTGCCTTGATATCGCTGCGGCGTTTCTTGCCGTCGAGACGGCGCATCTTGGAGCCGAGGGTCGGCTTCGTGGCGCGGCGCGGTTTCGGACGGACAGCGGCTTCGCGCAGCAGCTCCAGCAGCCGGTCGATGGCGTCGGCGCGGTTGCGCTCCTGGGTGCGGAAGCGCTGCGCGTGAATGACGATCACGCCGTCCCTGGTCATGCGCTGGCCTGCAAGCGTTGTCAGCCGCGTCATCACATCCGGTTCAAGCGTGATACGCCTGACATCGAAGCGCAGTTGCGCCGCGGTCGAGAGCTTGTTGACATTCTGTCCGCCCGGGCCCGAAGCGCGAACGAACGCAATGTCGAGGTCCTTCTCGTCAATCGTGATGTCGCGTGTGACCCGGATCATGCAGCACGCCTAGCACGGTCAGAGCCAACCGGCACCGGTTTTCGCGTCAGTGCGTTGCCGGGACCGCCGTCTCGCTGTGGATTCGGGCCAGCATTTCACCGGCGAGATAGATCCCGAGCAGCAGCATCGCGATCAGAAACCAGCGGCGGAACGTATCGGCATCCATGCGCGAGCGCAGAAGCTGTCCGAGATACATGCCGGCGAAAGCCGTGACCATCGCGACAAGGCCGGGAACGGCAACGGTTGCGTTCAGCAGCCCCGCGCCAGTGAGGTTGAACGCCAGCGCCACGGTCGCGGTCGTGAAAAATACGCCGAGCGCCTGGACCAGTTCGTCCTTCTCCATGCCGATGGCCTGCATGAAGGGCATCGAGGGAATGACCTGCACGCCGGTCGCGGCCGAGATCACGCCGGTGACCAGCCCGACGATGCCGCCGAGCCATTTCTCGTTCCGACGCTCGACGCTGAAACGGACTTTAGATAGCCCGATGATCGCGTAGATCACCAGCAATATGCCGAGCACGATGGTGCCGTAGCGCGCATAGGGGCCTGTCATCAGGCCTCCGCCCGACAGAATGCCGAGCACCGTGCCGGCCATCAGCGGCCACAACCGGCGCACGATGTCGCGCAGATACGGGCCGACGAAGGTCTGCCAGATATTGGTGACGATGGCGGGCACGATCACGATAGCCAGCGCGTGTGCGGGCGGCATTCGCGTGGCGAGCAGACCCATCGCCACGGTCGGCAGACCCATGCCGATGGTGCCTTTGACGAAGCCTGCCAGCAGGAAGACTGCGGCAATGATGATCAGGAGAACGGGATCGGAGAGTGAACTGGACATGGCGCGTACATTGACCGAGGGCGGCAAACTGCACAATCTGGAGGATACGGAGCTAGCCTTCGGCTTTGGCGAAGGCACTGTAAAGGGCCATGGCCATGCATTTCGATCTGGTGGATATGCGGTTGTTCGTGGCGATCGCCGAGGCGCGCAGCATCACCCACGGCGCCGAGCGGTCGGCCCTAGCGCTGGCATCGGCCAGCGCACGCATCAAGGGCATGGAAGCGGCGCTGGGCGTACCGCTGCTGGAGCGGCAGCGGCGCGGCGTCAGGCTGACGGCCGCCGGTGAAAGCCTGCTCGATCATGCCCGGATCGTGCTGCATCAGATGGCGGCGATGCAGGGCGAACTCAGCGCGTACGCGCGGGGCCTGAAGGCGCGCATCCACATGCTCGCCAACACGTCCGGCGCGAGCGAGCATCTGCCGAAGGCGCTGGCGTCTTTTCTGGCGAAACATCCGGCGATCAGCGTCGACGTGGAGGAGCGCGAGAGCGTGGAGATTGCCACCGCGCTGGCCTCGGGCGCAGCCGATATCGGTCTGGCGATCGACGCGATGCTGCCCGAGGGGCTCGACCGGTTTCCGTTCTGCGCCGATCGGCTGGTGTTGATCGTGCCGCCTGGAGACGAGATCGCGCAGCGTCGCCAGACCGGTTTCCGCGATATCGCTGCCCGCGAGTTCGTCGGCCTGACCGAGGTCAGCGCCTTGCAAAGTCACATCGCAACTCATGCCGCACAACTTGGTGTGCGCATGCGGGTGCGGGCGCGGCTCCGGAGTTTCGATGCGATCTGCCAGATGGTGGAGGCCGGCGTCGGCGTGGCGATCATTCCGGAGGCTGCGGCGCGCCGTTACCGCTCCACCCGGATCAGGACAATCAGGATAACCGATCCATGGGCCAGCCGCCGGCTCGCGATCTGCACCCGTAGCCGGCAATCGCTGCCGCGGCCGGTGCAGCAGCTTGCGGATCATCTGAAGATGTTTGCGAAGCTGTGACGCCAAAGCCTGAGAGATCTCAGGCGTTCAGAATCTTCAGTGCCTCTTCATGGACGCGCTTGTCGCCGGCCGCGACGATGCGTCCGCCGGATTGTGCGGGCTTGCCGTCCCAGGTGGTGATGATGCCGCCGGCGCCGGTGACGATCGGAATCAAGGCTGCAACGTCGTACGGCTTCAGCTCGGTCTCGATGATGAGATCGAGATGTCCTGCGGCGAGCATGCAATAGGCGTAGCAATCGCCGCCGTAACGCGACAATCGTACGCCGGCTTCGACGCGCTCGAACTGCGCGCGGTCCGGCGCTTGCATCAGTCGCGGACTGGTGGTGAACAGCGTCGCTTCTGCGAGCGATGCGCACCGCCGCACCTGCAGTTTTCGTTTGCCGGATGCTCCATCGTAGCGCGCGGAGCCGCCGTCGCCGCTGAAACGTTCGCCGATATAGGGTTGATGCATCATGCCGAACACCGGGGTGCCGTTGTGCATCAACGCAATCAGCGTGCCCCAGATCGGCAGACCGGCGATGAAAGACTTGGTCCCGTCGATCGGGTCCAGCACCCAGACATATTCCGCATCGGCGCGTTCGGATCCGAACTCCTCGCCGACAATGCCGTGCAGCGGAAAACTGTCCTTGATCATCCGGCGCATCACCGCCTCGGCGGCGCGGTCGGCTTCGGTGACCGGATCGAGATCGCGTCCGGCGTTCTTGTTCTCGACGCTGAGCGAGGTGCGGAAGAAGGGAAGGATGGTGTCGCCCGAGGCGGTCGCCAGTCGTCCGATGAAAGCGGTGAAGTCGATGACCGTCACGAGGATTCCTTTAGAGCAACCACGATGCCGATGGAGTGTAAGTGCGAACCTGTTACGGCCCTATAAGAGTCCGGGGAGCGGAGCAATCGCCGCAAACTCTGATGGCCGGACACTAACCGGAGTGTTCATTCTTTACTTTGAGATTCCAAAGTGAAGGTGCAAATGAAAGCCTGACAGCCAATAAATTGACATTATTATTCACTTCTTGGGTTCATTTTCATGCTTTTTTGGCAGTGCACAATTGTCATAATTCTTCATAAGGCTTTGATATTTAACAAAAAACTCTTGCTGCTTCGGAGGAGTGATCGCAAGTCTGTCATGCATGTGGAGCATGACTAAATCTTTAAAAATACTTGCCTTGAGTGCGTTGCGGCTGCATATTGTTGCGGTGCGATAACGCCTCGCGTTATTGCTGCCCTCCTTGGGCGTTTCCTCCCTAGACTTGGGCCACTTGCTTTCGCGAGTGGCCCTTTTTTCTTGGGCGGGTGGCGCGGCTAGCGGCCGCCTCTTTGCGCCGGCATGCGAGGACCCGCGGATGGTAACTTCTACTCCGCCGCCGCCTGGAATGGCCCGAGGCTGTCGAGTGGAATCGCAGCCAGCGCCTCTGCCAGCATCATGAAATCGTCGGCGACCTTGCGGAACTGCGGGCCGCGCTCGCGACGCCGTTCGTCCATGTAGATTGCACGGTTGAGTTCAAGCTGGACGGTATGCAGTCCGCTGGCCGGGTTGCCATAGTGCTCGGTGATGAAGCCGCCCGCATAGGGCTTGTTGCGGCCTACCGAATATCCGAGCCCGGTCAGCGTTTCCTCGACGACATCGGGCAGCAGGCCGGCGCAGCTTGTGCCGTACCGGTCGCCGATCACGACATCGGGACGCTTGGGTTCATCGCGGGTGACACCCACCGACGGCATCGAATGGCAATCGACGAGAATGACCGTGCCGAATGCCTGATGCGCCTTGTTGATGAGACGGCGCAAGGCGCGGTGATAGGGCTTGTACAGCGCCTCGATCCGGTTCAGTGCGTCCTCGACATCGAGGCGTTCAAAGTAGATTTCCTGGCCGTCGCCGACGACGCGCGGAATCGTACCCAAACCGCCCGCGACCCGCATCGAGCGCGTATTTGCAAAGCTCGGCAGCCGTCCGGCGAACATGCGCGGATCGAGTTCGTACGGCTCGCGATTGACGTCCACATAGGAGCGCGGAAAATTCACCCGCATGATTGGAAATCCGCGGCCGGTGAGATCCGCGATGATCTCGTCCATGAACGAATCTTCCGAACGCCGCAGCGCCGACTCGTCGATGCGGGACGCGGCCAGAAATTCGCGGGGATAGACCGATCCGGAATGCGGGGAATTGAAGATGATCGGCGCCCGCCAGACCGGCGGCTCGATGATCTCGAACGGAGGCGACAATTCGTCCTCGAACTGGGTCATTGCCACCTCTTTTCCTCGCCATTTTCACCCGCGGCGTTATGCTCGCCGCTGCTGAAATGCCTGCCCGGGCAACACATTTTCGCCGGAAAAGCAGATGTTTCGTTCAGGATCATTGTCCGCAAAGCTAACCGTTCTGCCAAGAGGAAGTTCGCCTTCACCCGAAATTTACTACCCATCGGGCAAATAGAAGGCAGGGGACTTCTCCATTCACGCGATTAAGACGACCGGGACCATGCAGCACAAAATTCTCCTTGCCGAAGACGACAACGACATGCGCCGCTTTCTGGTCAAAGCGCTGGAGAATGCAGGGTTTCAGGTCTCGTCCTATGACAACGGGCTGTCAGCCTATCAGAGGCTCCGCGAAGAACCTTTTGAAATGCTTCTAACCGACATCGTGATGCCGGAGATGGACGGGATCGAACTGGCGCGCCGCGCGTCGGAGCTGGATCCCGATATCAAGATCATGTTCATCACCGGCTTTGCCGCCGTGGCGCTGAATTCGGACTCCGAGGCACCCAAGAACGCCAAGGTCCTGTCCAAGCCGGTTCACCTGCGCGAGCTGGTCAGCGAAGTGAACAAGATGCTGGCGGCCTGAGGACGCCGATTCGGGGGCAAATTTGCCCGAAAACACGGTTTCCCGTCCTTGCCTGCGGCGATCCAAGCCGATATAGGGACGCATCCCGGCACAAGTGGTCTTTAAGGGCGCGTAGCTCAGCGGGAGAGCACCTCGTTGACATCGAGGGGGTCACAGGTTCGATCCCTGTCGCGCCCACCATTGTTCTCAAAACACGCAACCTTGTGATTTTCAGGGAACAGCGGACTTCCAAATCCGCGGTTCGGCTCGTCAAGAATTGTTAACTCTCCCAGACGCCGCCTTACGGTTCCCGCGGGGACTGGGGGATTTCATGACCAAAACAGCCGTTTTATTGGCGATCACGGTGCTTGCCTTTTAGGCGCTGCCCGCATCAGCTCAAACCTCCGATCGTTCGTCGTTCGCCGAACGCGCAGCCGCGATCCAGAATTCGCCATATGGCGAAGTTGCAGGCCGCTTCGGTACGTCGGGTGGCGGCATCGTCGTTTCGCCGCTGGTGGGCACTGCGACTGTGTCAAGGCAGTTTGATCTTGAACAGATTCTTGGCAGTTCGGTGGGCGTCGGTGCGGAGTTCAAGCCCTCGGACAATTTCTTTGTGCGCGGCGAGTATCTTCGCGACACCTATGTCTGGAATCACGCGCCGGTCGGCGGCGTGGGTTTTGGCGGAACGATTGGAAATCTGACGACCAACGCGTTCGCGAGCGCGGGCGGTTCGCACCGCATTGTCAATGAAGCCTAACGCGTCTCACTGGTCTACCGGATGTGGAATTCTCAGGCGAACTGATTGAGCTCCCCGGAAATTTTGACGGGCCTTGTGTGTTCTGTTCGTTGGCGAACGCGACTAAACGTCGGTTTTCTTTTCCAGCATTCGCGTTGCGCGGGAACGGATCGTCGCCTGGATGCCGTGCGCCAGACCGGCGAGCAGCCAGGGCAGCATCACCTCAAGCTTCACATGATCTTCCGCCACATCGATCGTGCCGCTGACCTGCTGTTTCAGCGCGGTCAGCTGGAACGCAAGGCGATCGCCGCTCCAGATTTCTTCGTTGATCTGAAGAATCTTTCCGTATTCCGAACGGACACTGCCGAGCCCCGCCTTCAGGCGGCGGGTCGCTTCTTCCTTCCCAAGCTTGTGGGGGATGGAGACCATGAACGGTTGAGCCAATGCCATGCCTCGACGATGCGTTGGACGCCGATTATAGCAACCGAACCCGATGCGGGCCCACGCAAATTTCATCTTCGTTAACGCTGAGGTGCGCCATCGCGTGTGGGCAGGGCGGTTCCGTGGTAGCATTGAGACATGCTCCGCCTCGTGACAGTCGCGTCCATGCTGTCGTCGAATCTCGGTGCGCGTCCCGCACCTGTGATCGACACGACGGATGACGCCTCCACCGGATACTGGGCTTATCGCCTCAGCGTTTCGCCGCAGGATCTCGCCTCTGCGATCGACGAGGTCGGTCCGTCTGTCGCCGCGGTGCGCCGGCATCTCGGCAAATAAAAGCCCGGCGCAAGGCCGGGCCTGATTTCACAAATCACGTCGTCGCCTGTTTGGCGTTCAGTTCAATCGCACTGCTGATAGCCGGAGGAGGCGCACTTCTGTGCTTTCGCACGTGCTTCTGCGATCTGCTGTGACGTGAGCTGGCTCGACACGGCGGCAAGTTCTTTCTTGGCCTCGTCATTCCCCTGCATCGCGGCGACGTCGTACCACATGTACGCCTTCTCGATGTCTTCGGATTCCTTGCCCTCGCCCGTGTAGTACAGGCTTCCGAGCAGCACCTGCGCCTCCGGATTGCCCTGCTTCGCCGCGAGCCGGCTCCACTTCTGGGCCTGCTTGCGGTCCTTGGAAACACCGAGACCCATTTTGTGCATCAGGGCGATGCGATACTGCGCGACGGCATTTCCCTTTTCCGCAAGCGGGCGAAACAATTTCGCCGCGGCGGCGTATTCCTTGCGGGCGAAGGCCTTCAGGCCGTCTTCCCATGTGCCCGCATGTGCAACGGGAGCGCTGATGATAACTCCGAACGCAACGATCGCCGCGGTCAATCCAGTAAACCTGAACATTGCAAGACCCCCGTCCCGATGAAATTCAGAAAGCTATGGGACTGGATATATCCTGAACGCAGGTAGGGCACAACGCGGACACGCCCGTCCATTGGGCGCAAGCGAGCGCCTGATGGTCCAGGGTGCAGTGCAATCATTTCTCATTTTGCGCAAACACCAACGGGCGCGCGTTACGGCGCGCCCGTTGCATTCTCTTGTCCGCGGTCAGTAATAGCTGCGCAGCGATCGCCGGCGCGGCTGACGGTTCAGCATCAAGGCAAGCGCGAAGCCGACCGCACCCGCAACGAGCAATGCGCCGAGCGGTTGCTCGCGAACGGCGGATGCGACCGCCCTGTTGCCGTCGCGATAAATATCGCTGCCCGTATCGAGAGCTTCCTTCGCATACCCGCTTGCGGCATCACCGATGTCACGGGCGGCGTCCTTCGCCTGGCCGTACAGATTTTGCACCGTTCCGGCGGCCTCGCGTGCACGCCCCGAAGCCTCCGCGGATGCATCGCCCGTTGCGCGCCCGAATGCGCCTTCGATTTTTCCTGCGGCGTCTTTCGCGGCGCCAGTGATCCGATCCTTGTCCATTGTCATGTTCTCCGGGGCTGATGGACCGACAACTGTCTGACCCGCCATGTGTTCCGTCGGCAGACGCGATAATCTCCGAACAACAGAAAAGGCCCGCTCAACGAGCGGGCCTTTTTGCATTGGCAGTCTGCGTCAGCTCTTGATGAACGCCAGGAGATCGGCGTTGATCGTCTCGGCTTCCGTCGTGGGCATGCCGTGCGGAAAGCCCTTGTAGGTTTTCAGCGTGCCGTTCTTCAGCAGCTTGGCTGACAGCGGTCCTGAATCCGCATAAGGGACGATCTGATCGTCGTCGCCGTGCATCACCAGAACGGGAACGTTGATCTTCTTCAGATCCTCGGTGAAGTCGGTCTGCGAGAAGGCGACGATGCCGTCATAGTGAGCCTTGGCGCTGCCCATCATGCCCTGCCGCCACCAGTTCTGGATGATGCCTTCGGATGGTTTCGCGCCCGGCCGGTTATACCCGTAGAACGGTCCGGCCGGCAGGTCGCGATAGAACTGCGCGCGGTTGGTCGCCGTCTGCGCCTGCAGTCCGTCGAACACGTCTTTCGGCAGGCCGCCGGGATTAGATGCCGTCTTCACCATCAACGGCGGGACAGCGGCGATGATGGCGGCTTTTGCGACCCGGCTTTCGCCGTGGCGTGCGATGTAGTGCACCACTTCACCGCCGCCGGTGGAGTGGCCGACATGCACCGCGTTTTTCAAATCGAGATGCGCGGTCAGCGCGGCCAGATCGTCAGCGTAGTGATCCATGTCGTGGCCGTCGGCCACCTGGGCGGAGCGGCCGTGCCCGCGGCGATCGTGGGCGATGACTCGATAGCCCTTGCCGAGGAAAAACAGCATCTGCGTGTCCCAGTCGTCCGACGACAGAGGCCAGCCGTGACTGAAAACGATCGGTTGTCCCGAGCCCCAGTCCTTGTAGAAAATCTCAACGCCGTCTTTGGTTTTAATCGTAGGCATATTCGTTTTGTCCTTTCAGCTTCCCGAGAACGAGCCGGCTAATCGGGTGGCACCCTTGATACGATAGCTCGTTCACTGTTTCGATGACATGAGCGGGTGCCGTTATTTGCGCGGAAAATCCAGGCAGTCTGCTGTTACGCCTGAGAATGTCATATTGGCCTCCTTTTGAGACGCGGGCTTTCGACAAACGCATCGTGTTTTTTCCTTTTTTGCTTTTTCGGGTTTTTGATGCCGGAGCATGAAAAAGGCGGCGCTGCTGCCAGCGCCGCCTTTGCTGCGTGTCTATGCCGCTTCGATCAGCCGTGCAGCTTCTTCGCGGTTTCCGCGATGGTCTTGCCCTGATAGCGGGCGCCCGCAAGTTCGTTCGCGCTCGGCTGGCGGCTGCCGTCGCCGTCGGTGATGGTGGTCGCGCCGTAGGGCGAGCCGCCGGTGACTTCCTTGACGCCCATCTGTCCGGCGAAACCGTAGTTCAGGCCGACTACGACCATGCCGAAGTGCAGCAGGTTGGTGATGATCGAGAACAGCGTGGTCTCCTGGCCGCCGTGCTGGGTGGCGGATGAACTGAACGCACCGCCGACCTTGCCGTGCAACGCGCCCTTCGCCCACAAGCCGCCGGCCTGATCGAGAAAGTTGGCCATCTGCGACGAGATGCGGCCAAAGCGGGTGCCGGTGCCGACGATGATCGCGTCGTAGTTTACAAGATCCTCGATCTTGGCGACTGGCGCGGCCTGATCGACCTTGTAGTACGAAGCCTTCGCGACCTCGGGCGGCACCAGTTCAGGCACGCGCTTGATGTCGACGGTCGCGCCGGCTTCGCGGGCGCCTTCCGCGACGGCATTCGCCATCGCTTCGATATGTCCGTAGGCGGAATAATAGAGAACGAGAATCTTGGCCATGATGGCCTCCTTAGTTTTCAGGGTTGAATGGGGATTGGCGAGAGGGAATGGATGCGGCTTAAGCCGCATCCACGAGAACGAGTTCGGTGTCTTCGAGCGCGGTGACCTTCACCGACGCTTCTTTCTGGACGGCGACGCCGTCGCGGGCATTGGCGCGCACGCCGTTGACCTCAATGCTGCCGGCCGCCGGAACGAGATAGCCGTAGCGGGTCTCGCCGAGCGCATACTCAGCGGTCTCGCCGGCCTTCAGCGTTGTCGCCAGCACGCGAGCGTCAGCGCGGATCGGCAGCGCATCGTTGTCGGCCTTGAAGCCGCTGGCGATGGTGACGAACTTGCCGGAGCGGTCGGCCTTCGGGAACGGCTTCGCGCCCCAGCACGGCTGTCCGCCTTCCTGCGTCGGCTCGATCCAGATCTGGAAGATCTTGGTCGTCACCGGTTCGAGATTGTACTCGGAGTGGCGGATGCCCGAGCCTGCGCTCATCACTTGCACATCGCCTGCCTCGGTGCGGCCCTTGTTGCCGAGCGAGTCCTGATGCGTGATCGCGCCTTCGCGAACGAAGGTGATGATTTCCATGTTGGCATGGGGATGCGCAGGGAAGCCGGTGTTCGGCGCGATCTCGTCGTCGTTCCAGACGCGCAGGCTGCCGTGATTCATATTTTTCGGGTCGTAGTGGCTGCCGAACGAAAAGTGATGCTTCGCCTTGAGCCAGCCGTGATTGGCGCTGCCGAGTTTGTTGAATGGCCGAAGTTCGATCATGGAATATTCCTTCGTTGAATGTGCTTGAGGTGACCGCCGGGTGCGTGATGCACCGTGGGTAACCTCGAATTCGATGGGTTATGGATAAGCGCTACCGAATGGTGCATAAATAGAAACTATGGAAACTCATTGTTTCCATATTTGACACATGAGGGATGGCTCGCATGCCCAGGCTTCCGGACTTCGAAGCGCTGGCGATCTTCGCCAAAGTCGTGGAAATGCGGTCGTTTGCAGGGGCCGCGACCGAACTGGCTCTGTCGAAGGCGACTGTTTCCAAGGCCGTCAGCCGTCTTGAGGACCGGCTCGGCGCACGGCTGTTCAACCGCACCTCGCGGCAACTGGCGCTGACCGATGCCGGCCAGAGACTGTCCGAGCGCGCGGCACGACTTCTGATGGACGGCGAGGCGGCGGAGAACGAAGCGCTGGCGCAATCGTCCGCGCCGCGCGGTCTGGTGCGCTTTGCTGTGCCGATGACCTATGGCGTCCGGGTCATTGCGCCGCTGCTGCCGGAGTTTCTGAGCGCCTATCCTGAAGTGTCCATCGACCTGCATCTGAGCGATGCCATGGTCGATCTGATCGGCGACGGCTTCGACGCCGGCATCCGCATCGCTCGCCTACCAGATTCATCGCTCGTCGCGCGCCGGTTGAGCGACATGCGGCGCTACACGGTGGCGGCGCCGTCCTACCTGAAGAAGTACGGCCGGCCGACGCATCCCATGCATCTCGCTCAGCACAAATGCTTCGGCTACGCATATCTCTCGACGCCGGGTGTCTGGCACTACGTCAATGCGGCGGGCGAGCAGGCGACGGTGCGGCCGTCGGGGCAACTGCGTGTCAACAACGGCGAAGCCATCATGCCGGCGCTGCTGGCCGGGCTCGGGATCGCGGATCTGCCGGATTTCATCGTCGGCGACGCCATTGCGTCGGGACAACTTGAGGTCATCCTCAAGGACTGGAAGCAGCCCGAGGGCGCGGTGCATCTGGTGATGCCGCCAGGCGGCCCGCGCCCCGCGCGTGTCGAAGTGCTGGCGGATTTTCTCGCCGAAAAGCTCGGCCGCGCCAAACGCGCGGCGCGATAGAGCATGCATCACATTCCCGCCGAGGGGTGGATCGGCGGCATAAGTCGGCCTAAAATGTATTTCCGTCCTCGAAGGTTTCCCTGAATGCGCAATTTCATCTCGCCGTCCCGCTCCATCGCAGTGGGGGAACGCGGCATGGCCGCGACCTCGCACCCGCAGGCGACTCTCGCCGCACTCGACATTCTGAAAGCCGGCGGCAATGCGATGGACGCCGCCATTGCGGCGGTTGCCCTGCAGGGCGTGATCGAGCCGCAGATGACCGGGATCGGCGGCGATTGCTTTGTCATCTATTCACCGAAGGCGGGCACGCCGGTGGCGCTCAATGGATCGGGTCGCACGCCGGCAAAGACCGATCTCGCTGCCACGATGGCCAAGGGCGCGAAGGCGCTCACACCGACCTCGATCGAAGGCGTCACCGTTCCGGGTGCGATCGATGCATGGTGCAGGCTTGCTGAGAAGCACGGCAGCAAATCGCTCGAGGAAATCTTCGCACCTGCGATCGATGCCGCCGAGAACGGCTTCCGCATCACACCGCGCGTGGCGTCGGACTGGTCGCGCAACCGTGCGAAGCTCGAAAGCAATCCGGCGGCGACAGCGCATTATCTCCCCGGCGGCGTCGCGCCGTCGATCGGCGACCGGCGCAGCCAGCCGGCACTCGGCAAGACGCTGCGCCGCATCGCGCGCGAAGGCCGCGCGGCATTCTATGAGGGCGAGGTCGCGCAAGAGCTCGCGAGCGTGCTGCAAAGCCTCGGCGGTGTGCACACCGTTGTGGATTTCGCCGCGAACACGCCCGAAGACGTGACGCCGATTTCCACAAGCTATGGCGGCCATGACATTCTCGAATGTCCGCCGAACGGGCAGGGGCTGGCGGCGCTGATGATCCTGTGCACCCTGGCGGGCTACGACATCAAGTCGCTTTCGGAAGTTGATCGCGTTCACCTCTTGGCGGAGGCGAGCAAGGCGGCGTATCGGGCGCGCGATGCGTTCTTCTGCGACCCCGCACACGGCAAGGTCGATGCCGCGCATTTTCTCTCCGACGCGTATATCGGCGCGATCCGCAGCAAGATCGACATGACGCGGGCCAGCGCGGCTGTCGACTGGGACGACATCGAGCACAAGGATACGGTTTACGTCACCGTGGTGGACCGCGATCTCAACGCGGTGTCGTTCATCAACTCACTGTTCCAGCCGTTCGGCAGCGGAATCTATGCGCCGAAGTCGGGCGTGCTGCTGCACAATCGCGGCTGGGGCTTTCGGCTTCAACCCGGTCATCCCAATGCGCTCGGACCGAACAAGCGGCCGATGCACACCATCATTCCAGGCATGGTGATGAAGAACGGACGCTGCATGATGCCGTTCGGCGTGATGGGCGGCCATTATCAGGCGACGGGTCACGGCAACTTTCTCTCGAACGTGTTCGACCTCGGCATGGATATTCAAGCCGCATCCGAAGCGCCGCGCTCGTTCGCATTCGAAGGCGTGCTGTCGCTGGAGCCAACCTTTGGCAAAGAGATCGGCACGGAACTCGCCGCGCGCGGACACGATGTGAAGTGGGCCGATGTCGCCATCGGCGGCTGTCAGGCGATCTGGATCGATCACGAACGCGGAGTCTTGCTCGGCGCCACCGACCATCGCAAGGATGGCGTGGCGCTCGGCATTTGAGCACTCGTTCCGGGCGCACGTCGTGCGCCCGGCGGCACATCAACCGGCGCGGCTATCAGCCGCGCGCGATCGGCATTGTCACGTATTGCCGTACTTCATGAAAAAGCACCGCCTCTCACCCGAGAGGTTGTGACATCGCCATGTCTTGCCGTCTTCGCTCGGTGTCGCCTGCTCGAACGGAACCAGTTCCTTGAATCGTGTCAGCCAGATTCCGTCGGGCCGGACCTGAACCTCGTCGGAACTCAACTGTTCGCAATCGCTCGGTCCGCAACAGTGAACGCCGTCGGAACCTCTGTAGGACCCTTCGGCGATCCAGTTCGGGCGTCCATCCGCGTCATGCGCGAAGCAGACGCGGGTTATCAGCAGTGCCACTGTCAGAAACAAGAAAATGACTGATCGCATCACATCACCTCCTTGAGGAAATGCGAAGCATCAATCGTGCCAGATGGAAGGCTTTTCGATCTCCAGCGGCATGCCTGAACTGCGAAGACAGTGCCGGCGAATCAATTCGGCAACACTGCGGCTTGCCCGCGAATTAGGGGTGTGCGGCGAGCAGCTTCGGCAAATCCGCCAGCGCACCAATGCGATAGTCCGGTTCCCAGCCGAACTCATCCATCTGCATGCGGATCGCCTTGAACATCGACAGCGGCCGCACGAGGTCGGCTTTCACAAATTCGGTAGCCATCGCCCGTGGTGTGACGCGTTCGATCCAGGCCACGTTCAGGCCGAACGCCTTGGCGCCGCAGGCATCGAACGGATTGGAGGAGACGAACAGCACCTCATGCGGCTTCACACTGAGACTTGATTCGATCAGGTCATAAGTGCGCGGCGACGGTTTGAAGATCTTGGTCGTGTCGATGCTGATGGTGGCATCGAGAATGGTGTCGAGGCCGGTGTTGCGCACCAGCGCGTTCAGCATATCGGTGCTGCCGTTCGACAGGATCGCGAGCTTGCGGTCTTTCATCGCCGCAAGAGCTTCCTTCGCATCGGGGTAAAGATCGAGATGGACGTACTTCTCCATGATGCGCTCGAAGGCCTTCTCATCGAACGTCAGGCCGAGCGCATTGAGGGTGAACGTCAGCGATTGCCGCGTGATGACCGAGAAATCCTCGTAGCGCCCCATCAATGAGCGAAGCCAGGTGTATTCGAGCTGCTTCATGCGCCAGATCTGGGTGATGAGTTCACCGTAACCGGGAAAGGCCTCATCGGTGACCGCGGCGACCGACTGCACGTCATAGAGCGTGCCGTAAGCATCGAACACAACGGCCTTGATCGTCATCTGAGCTTCCTTCAGGGTATGGCGACAAAGAATAAAAACAAATTCTCAGGGAGGCATCATGAATCGGCGCGAGCTTCTGAAAGCGGCTGCAGTTGTGCCGCTGTCACAGGTTGCATTGCACACGCTGTCCGGCAACGCCAATGCACAGGCGGCATGGCCGTCGCGCAACATCACCATGATCGTACCGTTTCCCGCGGGCGGGCAGGCCGATCTCGCGGCGCGGCCGGTGGCGCTGGCGCTGGAGCGCATTCTGGGAAAACCCGTGATCGTCGACAACCGCGCCGGCGGCGGCGGCGGTTCGGTCGGCAATGCTGCGGCTGCGCGCGCCGAGCCTGACGGCTACACGCTGCTGATGACACTCTCGTCGCTGGCAGTGCTGCCGGAAGCCGACCGGCTGTTCGACCGCCCGGTGGCTTATGAGATGTCGCAGTTTGCGCCGGTGGCACGGGTGCTCGCCGATCCGACCATGCTGGCGGTACCCGCGTCCGCGCCGTGGAAAACGGTGAAGGATTTCGTCGAGGACGCGAAGGCGCGGCCGGGCCAGATACCCTACGGCTCGTCCGGGCCCTACGGCACGCTGCACATCGCCATGGAGATGTTCGCGGCGAGTGCCGGGATCAAGCTGCTGCATGTGCCGTTTCGTGGTGCCGGTCCCGCACTCACCGGATTGCTGACCGGCACGGTGCAGGCGGTGGCGTCGGCGCCGGGCACGCTGCGTGCGCAGGTTGATGACGGCAAGATGCGCGTGCTGGCCGGATGGGGCGCAAAGCGCGTCGCAAGTTTCCCCGACGTGCCGACGTTTCAGGAGCTCGGTTACAAGGACGTTGAGTTCTACATCTGGGCGGGGTTGTTCGCGCAGACGGCGTTACCCGCGCCGATCATGACAAAACTGCGCGCGGCAATGGGCGAAGCGGTGCGCGCCCCGGAAGTGGTGAAAACATTCGAGACCGCGGGCAGCCCCGTCGCCTACCTCGATGCCCCGGAGTTTACGAAATTCGTGGAAGCCGACAGCGCGCGGCTGATCGCAGCAGTGAAGAAGATCGGCAAGGTGGAGTAGCGCCCGCTCACGCCATCATGCCACTTCGCTCTGCTCCCGGATTTCGCTGACGTCGATCCATTCGGCGCTGGTCAGTTCGGCCATGCGTGCCGGCGAGATGCGAACGGCGCTGTTGATCGAGCCGGCAGCCGGCACGACTTCACTGAAGGCCTTCAGTGAAATGTCGCAATAGACCGGCAGCGGCGTCTTCAGTCCGAACGGGCAGATGCCGCCGACCGGATGGCCGGTGGCCTCGAGCGCTTCCTCGGCGCTGAGCATGCGCGGCTTGCCGCCGAACACCGCGCGCGCCTTCTTGTTGTCGAGCCGGGCCGTGCCGCAGGTGACCACCAGCAGCACGCGGTCGCCCACGCGCAGGGACAATGTCTTGGCGATCTCCGCAGGTGTTACGCCAAAGGCTTCGGCGGCCAGCGCCACAGTGGCGGAACTCTTGCCGGATTCAATGACGGTAATATCGGGCGCATTTTTCGCGAAAAACGCGCGAACCGTTTCGACGCTCATGCTTTGTCCTATGCAATACCGGATTTTCGGAAAGGACCTATCATGTCCACAGCCGCGCGCAAATCGTCCGCAAGACGGACGCGAAGGACCTTATCTGCAGGGAAAGCATCTGCAAGGAAGGCAGGTAAGAGACATACGTCGGCCAAACGTTCCGTCCGTAAATGGTCGGGCCGTGTCACAGCCACCAGCGATGCGCTCGATCTCAAGCATCATCTGTTCAAGCAGCGGAGTCCTGCCGCCATCGCGCGTTCGTTGAAGCGCTCGGCGGAGCGCAGCCATCGCCGCAAGGCCAGCCCGTACCAGTCGGCGATGTCGATGCTGAATTTTTACATCAACCGGGGCGGCAAGAATCTGTCCGCAGCAGAAAAGAAAAAGCTCAACGCCGCGAAAGGCGAACTGCGCAAGGCCTTCGGCAGGGCGGCGTAATCTGCTCAGGCGTGACCGTGGCTGCGCTTGACCCGCCAGAGCAGCACGGTCAACGCGATCACGACGAAGGGAATGCTGAGGCCGGTCGCGGCGGTGGGGCTGACCGGCAGGTAATGCTCTGCCGATTCGAACACGTAGTGAAGCAGGCTTGCGACATAGTAGCTGATGGCCGCAACGGAAAGCCCTTCCACGGTCTGTTGCAGGCGAAGCTGCATCCGTGCGCGCTCGCTCATGGCCGCGAGCAGATCGCGGTTCTGTTGTTCGATCTCGACGTCGATGCGTGTGCGCAGCAGGTTTGCCGCACGGGTCAATTTCTTGTTGAGATCCTGCATGCGCGTGTTGAGCGTCTGGCAGGTGCGCATCGCCGGGTTGAGCCGCCGCCCGAGAAAATCCGCCAGCGTCGGCCAGCCGCCGGACGACTTTTCGCCGATCACCTCGAGGCGCTGGCGCACGATGTCGTCATAGGCCGCGCTCGCCGCGAAGCGATAGCCGGCGATCGCCGCTTCGGCCTCGACGCGTGCCGCGAGCGAGGTGATCTCGTCGAGCAGTTCGCGGTTGATTTCGAGTCCGCCGCCGTCCTTTGTCATCGCGGTCATGATGTGGGTCAATCGATCCTCGGCGTTGCGGATCACCGGCGTGATGCGATGTGCCAGCGGCAAGCCGAGCAGGGCGAAGCAGCGATAGGTCTCGATTTCGAGGATCCGCAGCACCAGGCCGCCGGCCTCGACCGGTGTCAGGCCGTGATTGTGCACCAGGAAGCGGACAAAGCCGCCGGCATTGACCTGAAAATCCGTGGCGAGGGTCGCGTGGCCGTTGAGCACCTGCGAGGCTGCAAGTGACGCCGGATCGAACAGCCGCGCGAGATCGGGCGCGTCGCCGCTCTCCACATGCAGATCGATCGACACCAGATGCGGGCCAGGCTGGCCGATCTCGGCCATGGCCGCGGCAACAGTTGCGGGCGGTGCGTCGCCGCTCGCGCCTTCCGTCCCTTCCAGCAGCCAGGTGTAGGTGGTGAATTCGCTGTGCTGCTCCCAGCGCAGGATGGCGCCAGGCAAGGCAATGCGCCGGTGTTTCGCGGCCGCGGAGAGATCTGTCAGATGATGAGCGGCACAAAACTGCGCGAGGGAGTCAGCGTTGACGCTCATCTGCGCGGCGTCGGTAAGGAACGCGAAGCGGATCGCACGGCATGGCGAGGTCAACGCCTCGAACGGCCGCGCATGCAGTTCGCTGAGCACGGCATCGCGCTCGGCATGCGGCGACAGCACAAGTCCGCCCTGTGGCGCGCCTGTAGGACCGGGATTTCCGCTCTGGTGGATGACCGCCATGGTGCAATCTCTTTTGCCTACCCCGATCATGCAGGCGGCGGCCATGTCTTTGCAACCAGACTTGTGAGGCGCGCGCGAATCCGGCTGCCTCATAGGCATCCGAATTCATATTGGAATCGCCGTTGCCGCTGCGGCGCAGTGCTGCGCGACCCGACGACCAGCTAGCCGTTCGCAGTGGTCTGGGTCCGGATGTCCTGCGCGGTGCGTTTGAGCGCCACCAGAAATTTCTTCTTGGCTTCAGCTTCGGTTATCGTGCCCGAAATGGTGTTGATGCTGACAGCGGCCACGACATGCCCGGCCTGATCGCGCACCGGCACCGCGATGCCGCAAATCGCGGGATCAAGTTCGCCGTCGATCCAGGCGTAACCCTGCTGCTCCACGCGCACGAGTTCCTCGCCGAGTTTGATCGGGCAGGTCAATGTACGGGGGGTCACCTGCTTGAATTCGATGCCGGCGAGATACTGGGTGCGCTGCTCTGGCGGCAGTGCTGCGAGCAGCACGCGGCCGAGCGAGATCAGATGCGCGGGCAGGCGGCTGCCGATGCCGAGATTGGCGGACAGAATGCGCCGCGCCGGCAGGCGCAGCGCATAGACGATCTCGGTTTCATCGAGCACCGCCAGCGCGCAGGATTCTCCGATCTCGTTGCGCAGGTCTTCGAGCGCGCGCTGGGCATAACCCCAGTAGGGCAGCGCGTTGAGATACGACAATCCGAGGCCAAGCGCACGCGGACGCAGGCTGAAGTAACGTCCATCGGCTTCGCAGTAATTCAGAGCCACCAGCGTTGCGAGCATGCGCCGCGCCGTCGCGCGCGTCAGTCCCGCGGCCGCCGCTGTCTCAGACAACGTGTGCCGGCCGGGCGGCCGTCCCAACGCCTCGACCACCGAAAATCCTCTCGCGATGGCGCGGACGAAGCCGTCACTCTCTTTAGGCATTCTGAAATCCTCGGAAAGATCAGGCTTGTCATGCTGGGAAAGCCGGACCATAGTGTTCGTGTGGTGAGTATAAAGTTCGCCTGATGAACATAGATGAGAGATTGCCATGGCGCAAGCACAAGCTTTCGAGACCGACTTCTGGAAGGACGAAAATTTGCGAAAGGTCTGGGACGAGATCGTCCCGGGTGAACCGCGCAAGACGATTCCCTACCTGCTGACCAAGGAAGCCATCGCGCTCCTCTGCAAGGCTGTCGGCGAAACCAACCCGCTTTATCTCGATGAGGCTTATGCGAAGACCACGCCCTGGGGCGGGATCATCGCGCCGCCGTCGATTCACATCCTGCTGATGTTTGCCTGCACGGAAACCAATGACTGGATGCGCTCACCCGGCACCGTGAATGCCGGCCAGTCCTGGAGCTACAACAAGCCCGCACGGCCCGGCGACACGATTACGCTGCAGGCTCGCGCGCTCGACAAGTTCATCAAGCGCGAGCGGCTGTTCGTGGTCCACGACAACGTCTTCTTCAATCAGCACGGCGACGTGATCTGTTCCGGCCGCGGCCAGACCATCCGGCCGATGTAACGCGAGGAGTTCAAACATGACGACCACATTCGAAACCCTCTCGGTCGGCGACAGCATCGACGGCCCGAAGTTCGCGGTCTCGCGCGAATCCATCCGCCTGTTCTGCGATGCATCGCTCGACTACAACCCGCTGCATCTCGACGACAACTACATGAAGGGCGATTTCGGCAAGACCAATTTCGGCGGCATCATCATGCACGGCATGAACAACTTCGGGCTGATTACCCGGATGCTGACCGACTGGGCCTATCCTGCAGGCGCCATTCATCGCCGCCTCGAAACGCGCTGGGTGAAGCCGGTGAAGCCGGGCGATACCATTCAGCCGGTGGGCATCATCAAGGCCAAGCAGACCACCAAGAACTCGCGCTTTGTGCTGATCGACGTGCTGGTGAAGAACCAGAGCGGCGAAAAGGTCGCTGTCGGCGAAGCCATGGTGGAATTCCCGCGCGCAGCCGCGGCTGCCTGACCGGAGTCGAGGCGCGATGTCGGTCGCGATCATAGGCGCAGGAGTTGGCGGACTGACGGCGGCGTTGTCTTTGCACGCCGCCGGCCAGGGCGACATTCTCCTGCTTGAAGCCGCGCGTGAAATCCGCGACGTCGGCGTCGGCATCAACTTGCCGCCGCACGCCGTTCGCGAATTGAGCGAACTCGGCCTTGGCGATGCGCTTGAGAAGGTCGGCGTTCCGACCAAGGAGCTGGCCTACTACGAACCGAAAGGTCAGTTGATCTGGGCTGAACCGCGCGGCCTCGACGCGGGCTATCGCTGGCCGCAATACTCCATTCATCGCGGTACGCTGCAACGGCTTCTTGTCGACGCCGTGCGCGAACGCCTGGGCCCATCGGCGATCCGTGTCGCGCAGCGCGTGACGGGTATCAGCAGCACGAATAACAAGGCCGTCATCGCCGCCACCGATCTGATGGAGGATCGTCCGGTGTCCTATACGGCCGATGTCGCAATCTGCGCCGACGGAATTCGCTCGCCGTCGCGGGACAGTCTTTATGGCGCGGTCACGCCCCTCGCATCGAACGGCTGGGTCATGTACCGCGGCGTCACCAAGGCCGGGCCATTTCTTTCCGGACGCTCGATGGTGATTATCGGGGATGAGACCCAGCGCGTGGTGGTCTATCCGATCGCGGATGGCGTCATCAACTGGTTGCTGGTCCGCCCGAAAGACGCCACGCGCGCCGAGACAGAACTCGGCAACTGGAATCTTCCGGTGCCGACCAATGTGATCGCCGAGTTCGTAAAAGATTACCGCTTCGATTGGCTCGACGTGCATCACCTCGTGTCATCGTCATCCGAGTCTTATGAATATCCGATGGCGGATATCGATCCGTTGCCGCGCTGGATTTTTGGACGATGCGCGCTGCTCGGCGATGCCGCTCATGCAATGTATCCGTTCGGCTCCAACGGTGCGTCGCAGGCGATCCTCGATGCGCGGGTGCTGGCTTATGAGCTGGCGACCGCTGCGACCACCGATGACGCATTGCGCGCTTATGACGCGCAGCGCCGGCCGGTTGCGAGCGAAGTACAGCTCGCAAATCGGCGGCAGGCAGGCGATGTGATGGCGCGGGTGAGCGCGCTGGCGCGCAGCGGAGCGCATGGCGATGCGAAAGCCGAGTTGCAGGATGTCGAACGCCGCTACAAGCAGCTTGCGGGATTCGATGTCGATGCGCTGAACACCCGGAAATCGTGGAGCGTTTCTGACGTTTCGCGATAACCGACAGATCAAGAACCGGAAACAATCCGGAACAGGAGGGAGACGTAAATGCGGTATTTGTATGTGATGCGCTCGGCATTGGTTGCAGTTGGCTTGATGGGCGCGACATCGCAGATCGCCATGGCTCAGGATGCTTATCCGACGCGGCCGATCAGGCTGCTGGTCGGCTTCGCGGCGGGCGGTGCGACCGACACGACATTCCGCAAGCTCGCCGAGCTGGCCTCCAAGGATCTTGGTCAGCCGATCATCGTTGAAAACCGGCCGGGTGCCGGTGCGACGCTCGCCCCGTCGACGATGGCAAAAACCGATGCGCCCGATGGCTACACCATCGCGGCGGCAACGGCCGGACTGCTGCGCTATCCCTACATGCAGAAAGTGGACTGGGATCCGATCAAGGACTTCACCTGGATCGCGGGTCTCGGCGGCTACACCTTTGTGCTCGCGGTCAACGCTGACTCGCCACTCAAGACGCCTGCTGATTTCGTAGCCTATGCCAAGAAGAATCCCGACGTTCTCACGGTCGCGACCGCGGGTGCGGGCACCACAATGCATCTGCTCGCGGAAGCGCTGGCCGGAATGGCGGACGTGAAGATCACCCATGTCGGATACAAGGGCAGCAGCGAAGCCGTGACCGCGGTTCTCGGCGGTCACACCATGTCGACGGTCGATGCTATCGGCACCATTTTGCCTTACGTCGAGTCGGGAAAGATGCGCGTGCTGCTCTCGTTCGATCCGCAGCCGATGGCGTCGCTGCCCGGCGTGCCGACAGCCAAGAGTCTCGGCTATGATCTGGTCTACCCCGCGCCATATGGCCTCGTCGGACCGAAGGGAATGCCGCTCGCCGTCGTCGACAGGCTGTACAAGGCCTTCAAGGCCGCGGCCGACAGCGATGAATACAAGAAGCTGCTGGTGACCCTGGGTCAGACGCAGTGGCAGAAGCCGCCCGGCGAATATCAGCAGTGGGCCGGTGAGTTCTATCTTTCCGAACGCTCGCTGGTCGAGCGCGCCAAGCTGCTGCGCCAGCCCTGAGGCTGGATCAATCCCGCTGGCGAGGACCATGCTCGCTATACAAACTCAAGTCAGGTTGAAATCATGAAGTCACTATTTGCCGCGATCTGCTCCGTGTTCCTGCTGGTCACCACGCCGGGCAGCGCCAGCGAGCAGTTTCCCGTCAACAATGTGAAGATCATCGTGCCGTTCCCGGCCGGCGGCACCACCGACATTCTGGCGCGTTTTGTCGCGCAGTATCTCGGCGAGAGGCTCGGCGTCACGACCATTGTCGAGAACCGTGCCGGCGCGTCGGGCATCATCGGCTCCGAGGTCGTGGCGAAATCGCCCGCCGATGGCAGCGTGCTGCTGCTGACCGCAACCCACCACGTCATCAACCCGAGCCTCTACAAGCAACTGCCGTTCGATCCGCGCAAGGAGTTCTCGCCGGTCGCTCTGGTGGCCAGCGCGCCGAACGCCCTCGTTGTCACCGCATCCTTCCCCGCCAAGAACGTCGGCGAACTGATTGCAATGGCCAAGAAGGAACCGGGCAAGTATTCGTTCGGGTCCGCCGGTATCGGCGGCGCCAACCATCTGTCGGGCGAGTTATTCAAGCAGATGGCCGGTGTCGACATCGTGCACGTTCCCTACAAGGGCGCGGCGCCTGCGATGAACGATCTGATCGGCGGACACATTCCGATCATGTTCGACACGCTGCCGACGGTTCTGCCTGCTGCCTCCGGCGGGACCATCCGCGTGCTTGCGGTGACCAGCAAGGAGCGCGCCGCATCGCTGCCCGACGTGCCGACGCTCGATGAAGCCGGCGTGAAGGGTTTCGAGGCGACCGCGTGGTTCGGCCTCTACATGCCTGCCGCGAATGGCAATGCGGCCTACACCAAGCTGGTTGCGGCGATGAAGGAGATTCTCGCGTCGCCCGCGACGCGCGAGAAGTTCGCCGGGCAGGGCGTCGAGCCCGGAAAGCTTTCCGGCCCGGACTTCACCAGGTTCGTGGATGCCGAGATGGACAAGTGGGCGGGCGTCGTGAAGACCGCCAACGTGCCGCAACAGTAAAGACCGTTTTCCCGAATGCAGAAAGCCCGCTCCGGGATCGTCCGGGGCGGGCTTTTGATTGGTTGCAAGAAAGCGCGGCGTTGTCGCCTTAGTGAGTGGGAGTGCCGTCGGGACCATGCGTTGTGATGGTCTGGCCCGCAGTGGCCCCGGCCTTCATCACATAGGGGCTCGGCCCGACAATGTCGGTGGCAAGTCCAAGCTTCTCGAACAGGCGAATGGTCAGCCAGGTGGTGTCGAATTCCCACCATTTGTGGCCATGACGCGCCGAACGCGGATCGGCGTGGTGATTGTTGTGCCAGCCTTCGCCGTGCGCAAGCAGACCGATGAACACGTTGTTCCGGCTGTCTTCGTCGGTCTGATAATTCCGGTAGCCCCACAGATGGGTGATGGAGTTCACCGCCCATGTCTGGTGCCAGACGAACACCGTGCGCACGAATACGCCCCAGATCAGGATGCTCAGCCCGAACTGCAACGCCTGCATCGCCGTGCCGCCCATCGCCAGTTCAGCGAGGAAGCCGAGGCCGAAAAACACCAGCCATTGAATGAGAATGATCTTGAGCTGAAGCCAGTTGCGCTCGAGCGCGACATAGAATGGATCGCGCAGGATGTCCTTGGCGTAGCGGTCGTAGATGCCGAGGCGATTCAGCTCGGGATTCTTGATGATCAGCCAGCCGATGTGCCCCCACAGGAAGTTCACCAGCGGGCTGTGCGGATCGGGCTGCTCGTCTGCGTGCTGATGATGCCGGCGGTGCACCGCGACCCAGCGGGCCGGCGTGTCCTCCACACAGCAAATGGCGATGACCACGAGCACATGCTCGAACCACTTCGGGCAGCGAAAACCGCGATGGGTGAGCAGACGGTGATAGCCGATATTGATGCCGAGGAGCCCGCTCAGGCGGGCAACGATCACAGCGACGATCAAGCCCGTCCAGCTGAAGGTCCAGGGAAGGAACGCCAGCAGCGCCACCAGATGGTAAAACAGGATAGGGAGGGCTGAGCCCCACTCGATGCGGTTCAGGCTGACGCCTGCGGGCAGCGGCAGGCGGCCTGAGAAGCCAGGCTCTGCGGTGCCGGTCAGGGGGACCGCTTTCGCGGCCGCCGGACGATTGTTAGTCATTTCAGCGGTCAACGGGGGTCCAAACTGCCTTCCGGGTGGGGCCAAGGCCGTGTTTAACGCATGGACCGCCAAAGATGAAGAACGGCGGCTGCGAACGGCTCAGATGTCTGATTAGAGAGAGATTTAGGCCCCGGAAAGTCCGAAAAAGGGTTCCATTCGGGGCAATTTGACCCGGTTGTAGGGCCCTGAATTTGCCTGATCGGATTGACATTTGTGCCCCCGATGGCATAGAAACCGCCCTGTCCCGCGCGGCTTGGCCTGCGGGATATGCCCATCAACCAACGGTTTCATACTCGGCCTGCAACGCGGCCTTCCAGAGAGCATTGTCCCATGAAGGTCCGTAATTCGCTGAAGTCCCTGCGCGGCCGTAACCGCAACAACCGTCTGGTCCGCCGCAAGGGCCGGGTTTATGTCATCAACAAGGTTCAGCGCCGCTTCAAGGCGCGCCAGGGCTGATTCGTCGCCCGATTGTTCGATGATGTCGCCAGCCGCCAGCGGCTGGCAGGTCTAGCCCAGAACTTCCCTCATATCACAGCCGTTTGACGCCGCTTGTGCTTTGCACGCGGCGCTTTCCGCGTTTAGACTTTCCGTCATGGCATCCAAGACGGAATGGACCACGGCTGTCCTGAAACTCGCGATCGTCGCTCTGACGCTCGTGGCGTTCGCTGCGACCCCCGCCGCGGCACAGGCTCCGCAGCTCACACCGCCCGGCAAGCAAAAGAAACTGCCGCAGCCGCCCGCGAAGCTCCCGCGCGTGATCGGCGACAAGGCCAAGAATCTCGATTTCCTGTTCGGCGCACTGAAGGCCGCTCCGGATCAGGAGAGCGCCAAGGCCGTCGAAGCCCGGATCTGGGCGGTGTGGACGGCGACGCCGAGCGATACCGCGGCGCTCTTGATGGCGCGGGCCAAGATCGCGCTGGATAGTAAAGACACCGATGTCGCGCTGAAGCTGCTCGATGCGGTCATCAAGTTGCGCCCCGATTACATCGAAGCGTGGAACCGGCGTGCGACGATCTATTATCTTCAGAACGACTACAGCCGCTCGATGGAAGACATCCGGCAGGTGCTGATCCGCGAGCCGCGCCACTTCGGCGCCCTGGCGGGGCTTGGCATGATCATGCAGGAGACCGGCGACGAAAAGCATGCGCTGGACGCCTTCCGCAAGGCGCTCGCCATCAATCCGTACCTTGAACGTGTCCCCGATCTCGTGAAGACCCTGTCCGAGAAGGTTGAAGGCCGCGATATCTAACCAGTCATTCATTGTATTCTGACCGGCATACCGGCCGGTTTGTTTTGACGTGAAACCTATTCACCGGTCGTTCGTATTTCCCGCCGTGCAGAAAGTTCCCCGGATTCTTTCCATGATTGTTTGGGCTGTTGTAGTCGCGCTGGCGGTGCTGGCGCTGATCACGCAGGCGGGCGTTCTTGCGCTTGAACGTGCCTATCCGCCGCAAGGGAGGTTCGTGGACGTCAAAGGTGCGCGGCTTCATGTCGTGGAATTAGGCCCGACTTACGCGCCTGGTCTGCCGATCGTCCTCATTCATGGCGCGAGTTCGAGCTTGCAAACCATGCGCCAGCCGCTCGGCGAGCGGCTGGCGAAAGATCATCGCGTCCTCCTGATCGACCGGCCGGGCCACGGCTGGAGCACGCGCGACCGCACCGAAGATTCGACGCCCGCGATTCAGGCCCGGATGATCGACGAGGCGCTCGGCAAACTCGGTATCGATCAGGCGATCATGGTCGGCCACTCGTGGGCCGGCGCGATGATGCCGACTATGGCGCTGGACCATCCGCGGCGTGTCGCCGCGATCATGATGCTGTCGCCGGTGGCGTATCCGTGGCCGGGCGGGGTCGGACGGTACAACAGGATCGCGTCCATTCCGGTGATAGGACAGTTGCTCGCCTATACGGTCACGCTGCCGCTCGGGCTCTTCATGGTTGATCCTGGAACGCGGTATGTGTTCGCGCCGCAGACGATGCCGGACGGCTATATCGATGCGACCGCGGTGCGGATGGTGTTGCGGCCGCAGGTGTTTCTCGACAATGCCCGGGACCTCACAACGCTAAAGGCGGAAATGGTCAGGCAGTCGCCAAAGTATCCGTCGATCCGGATACCGGTGACGATTGTGACCGGCGACGCCGACAAGACCGTTTCGACCGACATTCATTCGCGACCATTCGCTGCCGCCGTGCCACAGACCAAACTCGTGGTGTTGCCGAACGGCGGCCACATGCCGCAAGTTTATGCAACAGATCTGATTGTTGCCGAGATCGAAGCGATCGCGGCCAAGGCCCAGGCTTTTTCCGCCACCGCGCGCAAGCCTGACTGATCCGCTCCGAACCGCTCGCGCTGACACGTCGGCGGGAAAAATTACCACGTAATTGAAAGCAATTTTGGTGGTAACGGAACCGGTGCGTTGATTTCTGCTCCCGCCATTGCTAGTTCGGCGTCTTTCGCAGCGGCGCGTGCCGCATTTCTCAATTTTGATTTTGATTGGAGATTTCCGTGAAAGCTTCGTCCTTGAGTTTCTTCGCCGCTGTCATCGCCGTTCTCGTCGGCATGTCATGGGGCATCGTCATGGCGATGTCGCAGGACCATTCCGCCATGCCCGCGCACGCTCACCTCAACCTGCTCGGCTGGGTGTCGTTGTTTCTGTTCGGGATTTTCTATCGCCTTCATCCGGCGCTGGAAGTTTCGCGTATCGCGCTGACGCAGGTATGGATCTGGATCGTCGGCACGATCGCGTTGACCGTGGGTGTTGCGATGCTGCACGCGGGCAACAAGGCGGGTGAGCCTTATGCAGGCATCGGATCGTTTGTCCTGCTCGGCGATATGCTGCTGTTCGGCTGGCTGGTGGTTCGGAGCGAGCGCCGCGCGGCCGCTGGATAGGTCTTTCGTCAGGTTTGGCTCGCGTGCGCAACATGCATGTGCATCGGAGCGCACGAATCTTTTCATTCACGATGCGATGAGCATCATACTGCTGCCATCGATCGGTGATCGAGTGTCATTGTTATACGCGTCCTGTTCTCGCTCCAGCAGAATGAAGGTCGGACATGACAACCCCATCGAACAATGACAATGCTTTCAAGAAAGTCGCGGAAACGATTCCGTTTCCCGATCTCGCGCGCGTCAGCGAGATGAACGGAACCATGCTGAACGAAATCGCGAAGTTCAACGCGCAGGTCAGCACCAACATGCAGGCGGTCGGCAAGGAATGGTCCGAGTTTGTCGGGATGCGGCTCCGTGAGGATGCCCAGTTCTTCCGCTCGATCCACGATTGCCGCTCGTTGCAGGATCTCCAGCAGGTCTATGCTCAATTCTGGCAGACAGCTTTCACCCAGTACGGTGAGGAAGCACAGCGCATGCTGAAGCTCACTCAAGGGACTGTCGAGGATGTGAGCCGCACGGCGCGCGAAATCCGCGATACGGTCATCCATACCGACAAGGCTGCCTGAGATCAGCGTGCACCCGCGCCCCAGCCGTTACGACGCGCCCGACGAGATGCCGGGCGCGCCAATGCTCCTGCACCAAAAACTTCTTGTGTGGTGAGGCTCGGCTGTATCGCCGCGTATCACGCTAATCGATCAAATTTGATGCGCGTTGTCTCGAATGGTCATCCAGCCTGACCTTTCGAATTGCATTCGGTTGCTCGATCGGGAACCGTAGAGTAATTTTCAATGCGGGCGATTTTTCAGAGTGGCTGCGCCAGTGCCCTCTCCGATGCAGCGCACGAATGCCCGTGCTCTCTCTCTCTCTCTCTCTCTCTCTCTCTCAGTATTGCCAAGGGAAATTGAAAATCGAACGGAGGACGTGTGATGCTTACTCCCGTGAAGAAAGCTCATTTCAGCTTGAGACTGTTCGCTGCGCTGGCCGCGGCAGGAACATTGCAAATCCCAATCACCGCAACGGCACAGACCGCGCCGCTTTCCGAGCAGGAAGCCCTCGCGATCGCGACCGACGCCTACATCTATTTCTATCCGCTGGTGACGATGGATGTTACGCGTAAGCAACTGACGAACGCGGAGCCGGGTAAGGGAATTGGCGGACCTGCGAACACGTTTGCCAACATTCCGGAGTTTCCGGCGGCCGACATGAGGGCCGTCGTTCGTCCGAATTTCGATACGCTGTATTCCAGTGGCTATCTGGACATGACGAAGGGACCCGTCGTCGTTTCCGCGCCGGACACAGCCGGCCGCTTTTATCTCCTTCCCATGCTCGACATGTGGTCGGATGTTTTCGCTTCTCCGGGATCGCGCACCACGGGAACGCAAGCCGGAAACTTCCTGATCGTGCCCCCGAACTGGCGGCCTGATCTGCGGGACCGGCTGGTCGAGGAGTTCAAGCTTCCAAAGGAAACGCAGGTCATTCACGCGCCGACGCCGCAGGTCTGGGTCATCGGACGGACCAAGACGGATGGCCCGCCGGACTATGCCGCGGTTCACAAGATCCAGGCCGGCTACAAGATCACGCCGCTGTCGGAATGGGGAAAGCCGGCAAAGCCGGTCGAGGTCAGGATCGACCCGTCTATCGACATGAAGACGCCGCCAAAGACCCAGGTCGATACCATGGCGGCCGGCAAATACTTCGCTTACGCGTCCGAGATTCTCAAGATCAACCCGCCCCACGACACCGACCAGCCGATCATTGCGCAGATGAAGCGGATCGGCATCGAACCGGGGAAGAGTTTCGATATTGCGAGGGTTGATCCGGCGGTGAGGAAGGCGATCGAATCCGCCCCGGAAGCTGCGCGAAAGCTGATGGAATGGAAGGTGCCGACGCTCGCCCGTGTTGTGAACGGCTGGTCGATGAACACCGACACGATGGGCGTGTATGGAAACTATTATCTCAAGCGAGCCATCGTCGCGCAGATGGGTCTCGGCGCGAACCTGCCTGAGGACGCGATCTATCCGCTCAATCTCGCGGACGACACCGGCAAACCGCTCGACGGCGCCCACAAGTATACGATCAATTTCGACAAGGGCAGCATGCCGCCGGTGAACGGTTTCTGGTCGTTCACGCTGTATGATCCTGACGGTTTTCAGGTTGCCAACACTCTTAACCGGTTTGCTGTCAGCAGCTGGATGCCCTTCAAGACCAATCCGGATGGCTCGCTCACGCTGTATTTCCAGAACGAGAGTCCGGGGGCGGACAAGGAGGCGAACTGGCTTCCTGCACCAAAGGGTGCATTCAACCTGACGATGCGTCTCTACGGTCCTCAATCGGACGCGTTGACCGGGAAATGGAATCCGCCGCCCGTGACGCGGGTCCAGGAAACGGTGGGCCAGTCGACGAAGTAGGACGAAGCTATCGTCCTCAGATGTCGGCGTCGCGCTCGGGGCCGACATAGGCGATGCGCACCATGTTCGTCGTCCCCGGCGTGCCAAGCGGCACGCCGGCGACGATGATGACGCGCTGGCCGGCCTTTGCGAAGCCGTCACGGAACGAGATACGCGCCGCACGGTCGATCATGTCGTCCTGATCGTGGGCGTCTTCGGCGATCACGCAATGCACGCCCCAGACCAGCGATAATTTCCGGCCGGTATTGACGCTCGGTGTGATGGCGACCACCGGCGGCTTCGGCCGTTCGCGCGCAACGCGCAGCGCGGTCGAGCCGGAGCTGGTCCAGCAGACGATGGCTGAAAGATCGAGCGTCTCGGCGATCTGCCGCGCCGCGTCGGCAATGGCGTCGCCGGCGGTCGCTTCGGGTTCGGGCCGCTGCGCGGCGATGACGCCGCGATAGGTCGGGTCGCGTTCGCATTCCTCGCCGATGCGGTTCATGGTCAGTACCGCTTCGACCGGGAACTTGCCCGCGGCGGATTCCGCCGACAGCATGATGGCGTCCGCGCCTTCGAATACGGCGTTGGCGACGTCGGAGACTTCGGCGCGTGTCGGCACCGGTGACGTGATCATCGATTCGAGCATCTGCGTCGCGATCACCACCGGTTTGCCGGCGCGCCGCGCCATGCGCGTCATCTGCTTCTGAAGTCCGGGCACCCGTTCGGCCGGCAGTTCGACGCCGAGATCGCCGCGCGCAACCATCAGCGCGTCGGAGGCTTCCATGATTTCGGCAAGACGGTCGATTGCCTGCGGCTTCTCGATCTTCGACATGATCGCCGCGCGGCCGCGCACGAGCTTCTTGGCCTCGATGACGTCGTCTGCGCGCTGCACGAACGACAACGCGACCCAGTCGATGCCGGTTTCTAACGCGGCCTCGAGATCGGCGCGGTCCTTCGGTGTCATCGCCGACACCGGCAGATCGGTGTCGGGCAGGCTGACGCCCTTGCGGTCAGACATCTTGCCGCCTGTCACGACGCGGACCAATGCGTGATCGGGGGATGTTTCCTCCGCGATCAGGCGAAGCTTGCCATCGTCGATCAGCAGCGCATGCCCCGGCCGCAGCGCTTTCAGGATTTCCGGATGGGGAAGATGGACGCGGTTCTTGTTGCCCGGCGTCGTATCCGAATCGAGCGTGAACATCGCGCCGTTGTTGAGTTCGACAAAACCGTTCTCGAAATTGCCCAGCCGCAGCTTCGGTCCCTGAAGATCGACCAGGATGCCGATCGGCCGTCCGTAGCTGCCTTCCACATTGCGGATCGTCGCCACAAGCTCGCGCATCTTGTCGTGCGGCGTGTGGCTCATGTTGATCCGGAACACGTCCGCGCCGGCCTCGAACAGCTTGCGGATGGAGGCGCTGTCCGACGATGCCGGTCCAAGCGTGGCGAGAATCTTGATGCGTCGCAGACGTCTCATTTAGGATTTCCAGGAGCTGCACCGGGAAGTGCGCCGGGTTGTGCAGCCCCCGGCGCATTCGGCATGCCGGGAAGGCCTGGAGTACGCGGGTTCTGTTCGTTGGATTCGGTCAGTTGCACGGTCCATGCCCGCTGTTCGCCGGTATCGACCTCGAAATAGCCGGTGCGGTCGAAGCCGCGTGCCAGACAGTCTTCCGTGCCCTTGATGGTGAATTCCTTGTCGCGTGAACACATGAAGGCTTGCCCCGACCACTCACCGCCGCGGTCATAGTCGATGGCGTAGATATAATAGTATCGTGCGACAAGCGTTCCACGCAGCAGGGTTTCGCAGGCCCGCGACGACACGTTCCACCAGCCCTCCGTAACCCAGCCCTCATTGTCCTTGTAACCAAGCGCGATGCCGACCCGGCTCGAGGTGTTGTTGCAGAGCCGGAAATCCGCAGCCGCCGGTGCGCTCCACGCGCACAGTCCGATCAGCGCGACAAGCCCGGTGAGGGCGGCGGTAATCGTGCGGGAAAGCGTCATGCGGCGGGAAATCGGGGCTGTCATCTAACCAGGTACTATCAACCGTTCGTTGATTTCGCGTAACACATTGACCATGATCGGCAAAAAGCTGAGATTTCATGTCCGGTCAGGTCCCGTCACTATAAGGGGGCTTGGCGGTTTCGCCAAACCGTGCGCAGGCATTAATAGGCCACTTGCCGCGCTGCGGCGCGGGCCGGTTTGGTTTTTTCCGCCATATGGAAAATCACCGGATACGGTCCCATGTTAGAAGCCCTTATGGGACGGCTCATATGACGGATGAAATGGCGGAAAAATGACCATGGCCATGGATGACAAGACCCGGACAGAGTTGGAAGCGGCGGTTTTCCGCCGGCTGGTCGCGCATCTGCGCGGACGGACCGACGTGCAGAATATCGACCTGATGAACCTTGCGGGCTTCTGCCGCAATTGCCTGTCGAACTGGCTGAAGGAGGCCGCCGACGCGAAGGGCGTGGCGCTGAGCAAGGACGACAGCCGCGAGGCGGTCTATGGCATGCCCTACGAGACCTGGAAGGCGACCTATCAGACCGACGCGACACCGGAGCAGCAGGCGGCGCTGAAGAAGAGCCACGCCGGTCACTGAAACACGCAAGCGAAATCGGCGCGCCAGCGCCGGCTTTTCTTTCTTCTGTGGGTCACTGTGGATGACCGTGACTCTGCCTTGACGGGACAGCCCCCACTCTTGAGTGTGACCCGCCAATGACGTGCGGCCGCGCACGCTTTCCTAAAGCCCCATATCGAGTTCAGGAGTATCTCCGATGGCTATGCCTGCCGAGAAAGACAACGACGACACCGCGCATAGCTTCGCCAAGGGTCAGCTCAAGGCCATCATCGAGCGGATCGAGAAGCTCGAGGAAGAAAAGAAGGCCATCAGCGACGACATCAAGGACGTTTACGGCGAGGCCAAGGGTAACGGCTTCGATGTGAAGGCACTGCGGACCATCATCCGCATGCGCAAGCAGGATGCCGACGAGCGCCAGGAACAGGAAACGATCCTGGAGACCTACATGCAGGCGCTCGGAATGCTGTGAGGCATTCACATACTGTTTGTCAGGCGCGGGCTTGACCCGCGCATCCATCCAGAGATCTTGAGAAGATGGATTGCCGGGTCATAGGCGAGCGAAGCGACGCCGGCTATTGCCCGGCAATGACGGTTTACCGCAGCGCGGCGGTGCGCATCGCGAACGATGTGGTCGACAGCGTCGCGGTCGCAGGTCCCGTGAACTTCTCGCAGACGATGCCCATCTGCGGATCTTCGGAGAACGTCATCGCCACCGCCGCGTTCGGCTTGACGAAGTGGACACGCATCACGGTCATGTCCTGATCGCCGAGCGACGAAACGGACAGTGACGTGCTGGCGCTCGGCGCGAGGATCATCGCGCGCATCCAGATGTCGTTGGTCTGGGAGGCCTGCTTGATACGGGCCGCGGTCGCGACCGGGCCCTGACGGGTGGCCTTGATCTCTGCGCCGGACATCGGATTGGGTGCGAGTGCGGCGAGGCGCGGGTTGCTGCGCGGAACGGGCGCGCTGGCGGCGACGATCTGGGCCCGGTCGAGCGGGGCATCCGCGGGCGCATAGGCCAGCGCCTGCGATACGTTCTGCGGCAGGCTGGCGGTGAACTGCGGATCGGAAGCGACCACCGCGCCGCGGGCCTTGAGGGCGGCGATCTGGGCCTGTGCTGCGGCGGGTTTCGGCGCGGGTTCATTGTCCCAGAAGCCGCGCGCGTTGATGATGTCGATGGGGGATTGCGGGGCGTATTCGTCAGACGGAACAGGCTTGAGCGCGGGTTGAGGTTGCTTGGGTGCGGTGACGGTCTTCGTGTCGGCGGACGCAACCTGATAGGACGTCGCGCCTGCGGGCTTCGAGCGGGGCAACGGCACGCGTTCGAGAACCTTCTCGGCGGCGGTGACGGTGGCTTGCGCAGCGTCCTTGGCCTTGTCGGCTGCGGCCATCGCCACCTGCGTAACCTTGCCGCCACGTGCGACATCGTCGTTGCCGACCTCTTCCTCGTCGTCCGCCGTCTTGCGGCCGAACAGCGAGGCCAGGAAACTCTTCGACTTCGACGGCGCGGCGATGTCCTCGCCGTTGCCGCGGCGCTGAATGTCGGCCAGCGCAAGCTCATAGTTCTTCAGCGGCTTGCCGTCGGACGGCACATGCACGGTGCGGCCATCGGGGAACACGCGCGCGAGTTGGTCGTGGGTCATGCGCGGCCAGTGGCGGATGCTGCCGACATCGAGATGCACGAACGGCGATCCGGAGGTGGGGTAGAAGCCGACGCCGCCACGTTGCAGGCGAAGTCCGGCGTAGCGGATCTGTTCGAGGGGCACGCCGGGGATGAAGAAATCCATCGCGTGGCCCTGCATATGCTGGCTGTGGCGCGCCACTCCCGAGGAGCGGCGGCGGAGCATGGCGTTGGTGGCGGGCGAGCGATAGGCGGAGATGATCTGGATCGGCTGCTTGCCGTCGACGTCGCGGTAGACTTCCCAGACGATGTCGAACAGCCGGCGGTCCATGGTGGTGGAGTCTTGGCTGCGCCAGTCGCGCAGGAAGTGATTGAGTTTCTTCAGCGAGGCTTCGTCGTAGCGGCCGTTGCGCTTGAAGGTGACCGTGAGGTCTTCGCCGGAATGGGTGTGGTGGAAGGAGAGGGTGCGGGTGTCGCCGTCGGCGGTGGCGTTGTGGACGGAGCGGGCGTTGGTGGCGACCAGCAGCAGCGAGGCAAGGCCGACGCGCACCGAAGTGCGCGAAAGCCATTCAAAGCCAATGCCGCGTGGAAAACCGCCCGCCACTCAGAATCCCGTCAGCCGTCAGTCTGTTAGGTGATCCCCCGCTACCCCACGCAACGGGAGAGGATGAACATAGTCCTAAGGCAGGAGGGTTAATCGATATTTACCAATCCCCACGCCTTGCAGTCAGGTCTACCCAAGTCTTCGTTTGCCCAAGTCTTCGTTTGCCCAGTCTTCAGTTGCCCAAGTCTTTAGCGATCCCAAGTCTTAGTCAGTCTTGCCCAAGTCAATCTTACCCAAGTCTGTCACAGGCCCGTGAAGGGCCAAGTATGCCGCTGCGAGTATGGCAAAAAAGGGCCGGTAGGCCGATCCGGGGCGGAATGCTTTGTGGGCAATGGTTAACAAAAAGGGCCCCGCCGTAAGCGGAGCCCTGGAACCGGGAAAACCGGGAAAATCAGCCCCGTTTGGCTGAAATCCGGCCCTTAGCGAACCACCCGGCGCTGACCGCGGACCGGGGCCGGCGGCGGGGTCGGCGCCCCGAACAGGCGTTCAAAGAAGCCCATGCCGCTGTTGCTGGCGAAGCTGTCTCCGGGAACCCGAACGTTGGTGGGGCGGACATAGTTCGGCTGGGCATGTGAGACGGCCATTTCCATCTCCTTGCCTTCGCTGCCCTTGAGCATCGAGATCACCCGGGCATCGCGGCCGTAGATGTCCTTGCGGAATTCGAGCTTGCCCGCGTCGTCAACGAACGCCGTCTGATAGGTGATGTTGACCGGGATCGGCGTCGGGAAGTTGATGTTGAGTTCGCTGCGGCCGTACATCGCCTTGATCTTCTCGGGCGTGTAGCCCTCCTTCGGCAGCGCGATGCTCAGCAGATTCGCTGCGTACTGATCCGGGTTCTGCACGCGCATGCAGCCGTGGCTGAAGGCGCGCTCTTCCTTGGCGAACAGGTGCTTGTCCGGCGTGTCGTGCTGATAGACGAGGAACTTGTTCGGGAAGTTGAAGCGGATGCGGCCGAGTGCATTGGCTTCGCCCGGCGGCTGCGAGATGCGGACGCTGCCGTCGGCGGCGCGCGCGAGCTTGAGTCCCATGCGGTCGAGCACGGTCGGGTCCTGCGCCAGCGCGGGCAGGTACTCGTTGTAGATGATCGACGGCGGCACGTTCCACGTCGGGTTGACGGTGATGAACTTCATCGTCTCCGTCAGTTCAGGCGTGGCGTGCTTGCCCGGCTTGCCGACGACAACGCGCGTGGTCCAGACCTGCTTGCCGTTGTGCATCAGCTTCAGCGTGTAATCAGGAATATTGAGGATCACGTAGGCATCGCCGAGCTGCTTCGCGCCGAGCTCACGCGGCAGCCAGCGCCAGCGTTCCATGTTCGCGCGCACGATGTCGATCTTGCGGTCGTTCTTCGGGCCGTTCATGGCGCGGACGGTGGCGTTGTCGAGGACGCCGGTCGCCTTCAGATCGTTGTTCGACTGGAACTTGCGGACCGCATCCGCAACCGCTGCATCGTAACGCTTGTCGTCGGCGTTTTCCGTCACGTGAAGTTTCGCGCGCAGGGCCGGCACGCGCTCGTCTTCCATCACAACCGGGTTCGCATTCTTCTTCGTCGGCTTGACGAACTTCAGCACGTCACCTTCGGCGATATGCTTGGAGGTGTCTTCCGTGATGCCGCGCAGATCGGCGAGCTTCGCTTTCAGGGCCTTGTAGCCCTTGTGCGGCGGGTTGTAGCCCTCGAGTGCCGCCGAGGCATCCTTCGCCGTCGAGACGTTGATCAGGACCTCGACCGGATCGACCGGATGTTCGGGATAGGAGATATCCGCACTGACGCGCGACCAGTGCATGCGGCCGCTCTGGGCGTGGCGCGCATAGTCGAGCATGCTTTCGGTCAGGCGCAGTTCGGCCTCGGCCTGTGCGTCAGGTGTGGAGGCCGCGGCGAAATCCGGCGTCGGATAATCGGCTGGGTTCAGGCCTTCGCTGCTCGCATCCTTGAGACGCGCAATCACGCTCTTGGCGCGCGCGGTGACTGCTCCGGATTCGCTCCACAGCGGCGCGTAGCTGCGGTCCTTGTAGAAGTTCTCGACGGCGGTGCGCTCGTTCTTGCGGTCGAAGTAGCGCGCACCCTTGGTTGCAATCAGGTCGCGCAGCTTGTCGGCGACGGGCTGATCGGCGGCTGCAACAGCGGGAGCGGCTTTGGCGGGCTCAACGGCCGGCGCTGCTGCTGCGGCTGCCGGCGGCGTGGTGGCTGGCGGCGTTGCGGTCGGCGCTGTCGCAGCGGGAGGAACGGTTGCGGTGGTGACCGGAGCCGCGGCGGGGGCAGCTGCCTCTTCCTTCTTCGGAGCTGTCGTGGCCGGTGCAGCCGTCACGGTGTCCAGCTTGAAATCGCTGACCGTCGGCGGCGGCACGTTGGCGGGTTCGGGAAGCGGCACGGCCGCGTCGATGGCGAGATCCGCAGGGCTCTTTGACGGGCCGGACTGAGCGACGGCGGTGCTTGCGGCAACCGTGAGGAAGGTGGCCGCCACGGCCATCAGGACCCGGTCGAAGCCTTGAAGGCCCTTGCGGTGGCCGGTCGAAAAGTCATGCATTCTCGCACCCCTTGGACGACACTGCTCCTGCATGGAACAGCTCATGATGGTTTCCGTCAGTACCTGTTGCAAAAGCGCCGGCTTGATCGGACTTTGCTACGCAATCCCGCATTGAAAACACTGCGAAACGGTACACGCGCCAGCTTGAAGCGGCCAGTCGCTGCCGGATCAACTCGAAGTCAACTCCAAAGAAATGACTTCAATTCGGCATTTCTTGCAACGATTTGCGCGCATTGCCGCGCGCTTTTCCTCTGTCTGTCACCGGCTCGCAACGGTTCAAACAGAGAAGCGAAAAAGCCGTGCATTCGTTCCATGTCAGGGCGTGATTCGCGTTAGCGTGAGGGGGCGATGGGTTCCCTGCCGGAGGCCGCAGCCTCGTCGATTTTCCGGTACAGCGTCGAGCGTCCGATTTTCAGCCGCCGCGCGACTTCGGACATTTGTCCGCGGTAATGGGCGATGGCGAACCGGATGGTTTCGGCTTCCATGTCGTCGAGCGGCCGGACCTCCCCATCCTCGCCCAGCATGGCCAGGGTGCCGTAGATCGGCATAGACCGATGGGGCACAGAAGCAGGAGCGATAGGTATTTCGGCACCGGAAACAACATCAGTCGGCGACGAGGGGGGACTGTCCAAGATCACCGGTTCGGCGTCGGTCATTGGAGCCGCCGGCACCCCACCGGTCTGGGGAAAGTCATCCGGCCCGAGTTGGCCGCCATCGCTCATCACAACCGCGCGGTACACGGCGTTTTCGAGCTGACGGACATTGCCCGGCCAGGGCATCTGTCCGAGCAGCGACATCGCTTCGCCGCTGACGCCGGTGACCGGCCGGTTCTCTTCGGCGGCGATGCGCGCCATGAAGTGACGGACCAGATGCGGGATGTCCTCGCGGCGCGTCCGCAACGGCGGAATCGTCAGCGGCAGCACATGCAGCCGGTAAAACAGGTCTTCGCGGAAGGCTCCGGCCTTCACCTGATTGAGCAGATTGCGATTGGTCGCCGATACGATCCGGACATCGACCTTGACCGGCTTGCGCCCGCCGACGGCTTCGACTTCGCCCTGCTGCAAGGCGCGCAGCAATTTCACCTGCGCCGCCAGCGGCAGTTCGCTGATCTCGTCGAGGAACAGCGTGCCGCCGTTGGCTTCAACGAATTTTCCGGCATGGCGCTCGGTGGCGCCGGTGAACGCCCCCTTCTCGTGACCGAACAGCAGCGACTCCACGAGATTGTCCGGGATCGCGCCGCAGTTCACGGTGATGAAAGGCTTGGCGCTGCGGTTGGAGGAGCCGTGGATGGCGCGCGCGATCAGTTCCTTGCCGACGCCGGATTCGCCTTCGATCAGCACCGGAATCGTGGACGATGCCGCTTTCTTGCCCATCGCGATGACATGATTCATCGTCTCGGAACGGGTAACGATGTCGGCGAAAGTGAGCTTGCCTTCGCGGCGGTGGCGGATGCGCTGCAGTTCGCCTTTCAGCGCACTGGCGTTAAGCGCGTTGCGCAGCGACACCTGCAGGCGCTCGATGCCGACCGGTTTCACCACGAAATCGTGCGCCCCGGCCCGCATTGCGGACACCACATTGTCGATGCCGCCATGGGCGGTCTGCACGATCACGGGCAGATCGAGGCCGAGATCACGAATCTTGGCCAGCACGCCCATACCGTCGAGGCCGGGCATGACGAGATCGAGCACCAGGGCATCGACGGGTTTCGTGTCGGGATCGATCAGATGGGCAAGGGCGGCATCGCCGCTGTCCACTGTCACGGCGTCGTAACCGCAGCGCTGCACCATGTTCTCGACGAGGCGACGCTGTACGGCATCGTCGTCGGCAATCAGAACAGTCGCAACCATGGCATTCCCCGCAACTCTGGACTATCTCAACAACATGTCTCGAATCGGGGCACTCTGGCCGACGCAGATTAACGACCTCTTAAGAGTTGGCTTTGTCCACAACTGCTGCAATCGTCACGCGTCCCGCACGATCTTGAACATCACGGATTGAAATATGGCTTTGCGCACATCGGCTCTCCGCAAATCTCCGGCAAAATCGAAAACTGCTCCCAAGGCCAAAGCTCCTGCCAGGAAGGCGTCCGGTGCGCCGGGCAAGGCAGCCAAATTGCCCGAGTGGAATTTGACCGACCTCTATCCGGCGATCGATGCGCCCGAGGTGACACGCGATCTCGACAAGCTTGATGCCGACTGCGTGGCGTTCGAGAATGCCTATAAGGGCAAGATCGCGGAACAGGTTGCTGCGTCGGACGGCGGTGAGTGGCTTGCCGAAGCGATCAGAAGCTATGAGGCGATCGACGATCTCGCCGGGCGGCTGGCGTCCTATGCCGGGCTCGCGCACGCGGGCAACACGGTCGATGCGGCGATCTCGAAATTCTATGGCGACATCTCCGAGCGCATCACTGCAGCTTCGACCCATCTCCTGTTCTTCGCGCTCGAACTCAACCGCGTCGATGACGAGGTGATCGAGCGCGCGATGGGAACGCCGTCGCTCAATCATTACCGGCCGTGGATCGAGGACCTGCGCAAGGACAAGCCTTACCAGCTCGAGGATCGCGTCGAGCAACTGTTCCATGAAAAATCGCAGACGGCCTATGGCGCGTGGAACAGGCAGTTCGACCAGACCATCGCAGGCCTGCGTTTCAAGGTGGCAGGCAAGGAGCTGGCCATCGAGCCCACGCTGACGCTGTTGCAGGACCGCGCGCCGGCCAAGCGCAAGGCTGCGGCACAGGCGCTGGCGAAAACCTTCAAGGCCAACGAGCGCACCTTTGCGCTGATCACCAACACGCTCGCCAAAGACAAGGAAATCTCCGACCGCTGGCGCGGCTTTCAGGACATCGCGGATTCGCGCCATCTTGCGAACCGGGTGGAGCGCGAGGTCGTCGATGCGCTGGTCGCCTCGGTGCGCGCGGCGTATCCGCGGCTCTCTCACAGATATTACAAGATGAAGGCGCGCTGGTTCAAAAAGAAGACGTTGCCCTACTGGGACCGCAATGCGCCGCTGCCGTTCGCTGCGAAAAGCCAGATCGGATGGAATGACGCCAAGAGCACGATTCTGAAAGCCTACGGAGATTTCTCGCCGCAGATGGCGAGCATCGCGGAACGCTTCTTCGATGATCGCTGGATCGATGCGCCGGTGCGTCCGGGCAAGGCGCCGGGTGCGTTCTCGCATCCGACCACGCCGTCGGCGCATCCCTATGTGCTGATGAATTATCAGGGCAAGCCGCGCGACGTCATGACGCTCGCGCATGAGCTTGGCCATGGCGTGCATCAGGTGCTTGCTGCCAAGCAGGGCGCGCTGATGGCGCCGACGCCGCTGACGCTGGCCGAGACCGCCAGCGTGTTCGGCGAGATGCTGACCTTCAAGCGGCTCTTGGCCCAGACCAAAAACGCGAAGGAGCGTCAGGCGCTGCTCGCCGGCAAGGTCGAGGACATGATCAACACGGTTGTGCGCCAGATCGCATTCTACTCGTTCGAGCGTGCGGTCCACACCGAGCGACGCAACGGCGAGCTCACCGCCGAGCGTATCGGCGAAATCTGGCTCAGCGTGCAGGGCGAAAGCCTTGGCCCCGCGATCGAGATCAAGCCGGGCTACGAGACGTACTGGATGTACATCCCGCATTTCATCCATTCGCCTTTCTATGTTTACGCCTATGCCTTCGGCGACTGTCTCGTGAATTCGCTTTATGCGGTCTACGAGAATGCCTCGGAAGGCTTCGCGGAGCGTTATCTCGACATGCTTTCGGCGGGCGGCACGAAACATTATTCCGAATTGCTCCAACCGTTTGGGCTGGATGCCAAGGATCCCAGGTTCTGGGACGGCGGGCTGTCGGTGATCGAGAGCCTGATCGCCGAGCTGGAGACGATGGGGTAGCCTCTATTTGAAGCAATGGCCCGGTGTGGAGGCCCTCCCGTTCCGCATTGCGGAAATTTTCCGCGGGGCCATTGCATGGCTTGCATGCAGGCGTGTTTAATCCTGAATGCACCTACGACGAAAGTTGCCCTTGTCTCGCAATTGGGCTAATTCGCGTCACAATTGAGGATGGCGCTGGAGGGGATCGATGGCCGACCACAACGAAGTTGCGTACACCACGGCGGATGGCATGGACTATCCCGCGCACGAGCAGACCTACGAAGGTTTTCTCATGATGACGAAGTACGGCACGATCGCCGTCGTCGCCATCGTCGCCCTGATGGCGATCTTTCTCACCTGATTGAAATTCGTTGTACCGGCAGCGTGGCCGGTGATTAAGTCATGCGCGGCCGAACGGCTGCGGGAGGCGTCATGAAAATTGCGATAGCCAAGGAAGTCGATGCGGCGGAGCCGCGTGTTGCGGCGACGCCCGACACAGTCAAGAAATTCAAGGCGCTGGGGATCGACGTTGCGATCGAGCCTGGCGCGGGCATCAAGTCCGGCGTGCTGGACGCGGACTATGAGGCTGCGGGCGCTGTTGTCAGCGCCGATGCGGTGAAAGATGCCGACATCGTCATCAAGGTAAAGCGTCCCGAGGCATCTGAAGTTGCCAGGTACAAGAAGGGCGCACTGGTCATCGCGATCATGGACCCCTACGGCAACGAAGCTGCGTTGAAGGCGCTGGCCGATGCCGGCGTCTCGGCCTTCGCGATGGAGCTGATGCCGCGCATCACCCGCGCGCAGGTGATGGACGTGCTGTCCTCGCAGGCGAACCTCGCGGGCTATCGCGCCGTGGTCGAAGCGGCTGAAGCCTTCGGCCGCGCCTTCCCGATGATGATGACCGCGGCGGGCACCGTGCCTGCGGCGAAGGTCTTCGTGATGGGCGTCGGCGTCGCCGGATTGCAGGCGATCGCGACCGCGCGCCGTCTCGGCGCTGTGGTCACCGCGACCGACGTGCGGCCTGCGACGAAGGAGCAGGTTGAATCGCTGGGCGCCAAGTTCCTTGCCGTCGAGGACGAGGAATTCAAGAACGCGCAGACCGCCGGCGGCTATGCCAAGGAAATGTCGAAAGAGTATCAGGCCAAGCAGGCCGCGCTCACGGCGGAGCACATCAAGAAGCAGGACATCGTCATCACCACCGCGCTGATCCCGGGCCGCCCCGCGCCGAAGCTCATCACCGCCGAGATGGTGGCGTCGATGAAGCCAGGCTCCGTGCTGGTCGATCTCGCGGTCGAACGCGGCGGCAACGTCGAAGGTGCGAAGGCCAATGAGGTGGCGGATGTCGGCGGCGTCAAGATCGTCGGCTACACCAATCTCGCCGGCAAGGTCGCGGCCTCGGCATCGAGCCTTTATGCCCGCAACCTGCTGTCGTTCATCGAGACGCTTTACGACAAGGCCGCCAAGTCGCTCGCCGTGAAGTGGGACGACGAACTGGTGAAGGCCACCGCCCTGACCAGGGACGGCGCTGTCATCCATCCGAATTTCCAGCCGAAAGCATAAGGAGAGCCGACATGCATGGAATTGAGGCTGTCGACCCGTTTGTCTTCCGGTTGTCGATTTTCGTTCTCGCGGTTTTCGTGGGTTATTTCGTGGTGTGGTCGGTGACGCCTGCGCTTCATAC